>NZ_JH594606.1:1841234-1841347 GCF_000243235.1 Gillisia limnaea DSM 15749 | reverse complement strand
TGCTGGAAAGAGCTTTCTCTGCCGGACACGGAACAAATGGCAATACCGTCAGGATCTTTGACGTTGATGCCAGAAATGCAAGCAATACTTTGAACATCGAAAATTTGAGAAAA
>NZ_JH594606.1:1745778-1841227 GCF_000243235.1 Gillisia limnaea DSM 15749 | reverse complement strand
ATACCGCGGCAACAAAAAAACTCGTTTTCCCCCCCAAAGGTGTAAGAAAACAATTAAAAGAGAATATCATTTTCAATCTTGAAGGAATGACTTTTGGGCCGGATCTCCCCAATGGAAACAAAACTTTACTTCTGGTATCCGATGATAATTTTAGCAGTATTGGAAAACAGATTTTTCAGATAATCCTGATGGAAGTAACGATTAAACTCTAATATTTTTAAATATTCAGATATGAAATGAGCATAACAAAAATACGATACAAACACCGAGAAAAATATGCGAATTACTTCCGATAGCTAGATATCGGGAGACCACCAAAAAACAATAAACATCTACATATGAAAGAAAATATTGAATTCATTAAAAAACATTTTGTAACCGATATTTCTGCAGGTCTCGTAGTATTTCTTATTGCCCTGCCACTGTGTCTGGGAATATCTTTAGCATCTGGAGCTCCGCTCTTTTCGGGAATTATTGCCGGAATTATTGGTGGAATTGTAGTGGGTTTCTCGAGTAACTCGAGTATCAATGTTAGTGGTCCCGCTGCAAGTGTAGCTTTGATAATATTTACAGCTATTCAAACTCTTGGTAGTTTTGAAGCGGTATTGGTCGCCGTTATTTTTGCCGGACTTTTGCAAATAGCCTTAGGATATTTAAAAGCAGGAACGGTAGCTTACTTTTTCCCTAATGCTATGATTAAAGGGATACTTGCTTCAATTGGGCTTATATTGATCCTGAAGCAAATTCCGCACGCTTTTGGAGTAGCCGGCGCTTTTGAAAGAGTTGAATCTTTTCAAAACTATGATGGAACCAATACTTTTACAGAGCTTCTCAAAATATTTAAGGAAATAAGTTATGGCGCCACTATCATAACTATCGCATCCTTAATAATAATAATTGGTTGGGATCGTCCAGCATTAAAACGATTTACATTTTTTAAATTCTTCCCATCTGCATTAGCCGCTGTGGTTATTAGTATCTTTTTAAATGAATTTTTTAAATTTTATTTGCCAGATTTCGCCTTGGATTCCAGTCAGCTGGTGAATTTACCTGTTGCAGATTCAATAGGTGAATTCGCAAATTTCTTTCAATTTCCGGATTTTTCAGTAATTGGAAATGTAGATGTTTACACTATCGCTTTATCGATTGCTTTTATTGCGAGTTTAGAGTCACTTTTAAGTACAGAGGCGGGTGATAAACTTGATCCGTATAAAAGAAGAACTTCAACAAATCGAGAGCTTAAAGCTCAGGGTATTGGAAATATAGTTGCGGGTTTTGTGGGTGGATTACCAATAACCGCTGTTATTGTAAGAACATCAGCAAACGTTCACGCCGGTGCTAAAACAAAAACTGCTACCATAACACATGGTGTTATTATGCTGCTGTGTGTTGCTGCCATCCCAATGCTTTTAAATTTAATCCCTTTAGCGGCATTATCTGCAGTTTTATTTGTGGTTGGTTATAAGCTTACCAGCGTTGGTATTTACAAGCAGATATTTAAGCAAGGTAAAAAACAATTTTTACCATTTATCATTACAATTTTGGTAGTGATGTTTACCGATCTTATTACGGGTATAATGGTGGGTGGTACCATTGCAGTATTTTTCATTCTTAGAGATAATTATAAAAATGCCTACATCAACGATGAAAAAGTGATTAAGGAATCGGAAAACAAGCGCGTGCTTAGACTTGCCCAGGAAACCACCTTCTTAAATAAAGCCGATATTATGCTTTTTTTAGATCACTTACCCGAAGATTCGCACTTGGTAATTGATGGGAGTGATGCAAAATTCATACACCATGATATCTATGAAATCATCGACGAGTTCAAGGAATCTGCTAAGTTTAAAAACATCAAACTTGAGATCGTAAATCTTGACAGAACACTTTATACCAAGTTTTGGAAAAAACAATAATACCTACTACCGATAAGAATTATTTCTGAAGAGGTAAAAGCTGACCTGCAGCTAATAGAACAGTTTATGTTGATTTTCTCGGTGATAAAGGAGGTGGAAAGAATAGGAGATCTGATGACTAACATTACAGAAGAGATCATTTTCTTAAGGGAAGCCGAAGTCGTAAAACACCGAAAAAAAAACAGTGAAACAAAAAAAGGACGAGTAGAGAAGTACCGGAGTAGTGAAGTAAGGAGGTAACAAATTAAAGGTGTAAAGCAAGAGAACAAAATTTCTTTAAAACAGAGTATCTTAATACCCGGGACTGTTCGAAAAACAAAGCGGATAGCGCGGATTTCAAATCCGCGCTGACCAATTTTATATAGGGAAATGAAGGTAAAGGATGTTTGTTTAGGTTTGAAATTTCTGAATGTTTTAAAAGATTATTGTTAATGAAACTTTTCCTGCCTAATCTACGTAGATATAAACAGCTGATTAAAAATTGTTTGTAATTGAATTATAAAGATTAGTTTTGTTTTGAATGTGGATAAATTTGGGATTTAGTTCTTTGTCGACTAAAGGCACCTTTTAATCGAAATGTTTTGAATATCATTAGCATTTGAAATATATTTATATTCCCCAGATCCATTTAACCTATTTATGAAAAGAATAGTATTTCTTTTTGCACTCTTGTTTTCCATGAGCTTTAGCTCTTTTGGGCAGAGAGGCCTTTGCGAACCTGGAAGTGTTTTTCGCGCTTTAACGAAACGAATATTCTCTTCATTTGTATTTTGGTCAGCACTATTTTGTCTTTTAACGATAAGTAGCTTTTCGCAGACTCATAATTTACCGCAGCCTCAAATGTCGGACACAACTGAAAATTCTCTTAGTCCTCCTCCTCCTGTAGGATTGCCAATTAATGATCATCTTCCTATTTTGCTGATTGCGGGTCTTGGTTTGGGAATTTACCTGTTAAGGATTAGAAAGACTGCTTAAGCAAGCTCTGTAAGCCTTTTTACATACTTTCCAATCACATCAAATTCCAGGTTGACCTTATCCCCTTTCTGAATATATTTAAATACGGTGTTATTATAAGTATACGGAATGATGGCAACGCTAAATTCATTTAATTTTGAATTCACCACCGTAAGACTAACACCATTAACCGTTATTGATCCTTTTTCTATAGTGATATTGCTCATTTTTGGATCATACCCGAAGGTGTAGATCCAGCTGCCATCTTCTTCTGTTACATGCTTACAAATTCCGGTTTGATCCACGTGACCCTGTACAATATGTCCATCCAACCTGGCTCCCAATTGCATTCCGCGTTCCAGGTTGATAAATTGCCCTGCCTTTATAGCTCCCAAATTTGTTTTTTCCAAAGTCTCCTTAATGGCGGTTACGGTATAAATGGCATTTTCCAGCCCAACCACTGTTAAGCAAACTCCATTATGCGAAACACTTTGATCTATCTTTAATTCAGGGGTCATTTTTGCCCGGATCTTTAAATTAAGATTTCCATTTTCAGGAACGGTTTCAAGTACTTCTCCTATTTCTTCTACAATTCCGGTAAACATATGTTTGGATTATTCTTACATTTGTGATGTAAAAATAGAAATAAAAAAGGGGAAAGAATATGAAGTCTGCGCAAAAGATAAAATTGGGAATTAGTATTGGGGATCTAAATGGAATTGGTGGTGAAATAATCCTAAAGACTTTTGATGACTCCAGGATGCTGGATTTTTGTACTCCCATTATTTTTGCCTCCGTTAAAACCCTGAGTTTTCTAAAAAAGCATTTTGATCTTTCTATCAACCTTCAGGGAATTGAAAAGGTTTCTGAAGCAATAGATGGAAAAGTGAATGTGATCAATGTGTGGAAGGAAAATGTGGTGATTAATTTTGGAGCCGAAGATCCCGAAAGCGGAAAATATGCGTTTAAATCACTCCAGGCTGCTACAAAAGCCTTGAAAGACGACGAAATTGATGTGTTGGTAACTGCCCCTATCAATAAAAATACGATCCAGTCTGAAGAATTTAAATTTCCAGGCCATACAGATTATCTTGCCCGGGAACTGCAGGGAGATAGCCTGATGTTCATGATCACAGACAATTTGAAAGTAGGTTTGTTAACAGACCATGTTCCGCTGAAAGATATTGCCCAGATAATAAGCCCTGAGCTTATAGAGAAGAAAATCACAACGATACAAAAAACCCTTCAGCAGGATTTCAGGATATCCAAGCCTAAAATTGCCGTTTTGGGGATAAACCCACATAGTGGAGATCATGGATTGATAGGGCAGGAAGATGAAACTATTTTAAAGCCCACCATTCAGAAGTTAAAAGATAAAGGATATTTGGTTTTTGGCCCGTATGCGGCCGATAGTTTTTTTGGCTCTAAAAATCACGAAAATTTTGATGCCATTATAGCATCGTATCATGACCAGGGACTCATTCCGTTTAAAACGCTTTCCTTTGGAGAAGGAGTGAATTTTACCGCGGGATTAAAAAAAGTAAGAACTTCCCCGGATCA
Source organism: Gillisia limnaea DSM 15749 (assembly GCF_000243235.1). Lineage (GTDB taxonomy): Bacteria > Bacteroidota > Bacteroidia > Flavobacteriales > Flavobacteriaceae > Gillisia > Gillisia limnaea. The sequence goes on along the minus strand of NZ_JH594606.1, from coordinate 1,836,797 downwards.
CGGAACTGCCTTTGAGATTGCAGGTAAAAATTGTGCGAATATCAACTCCTTTAAAGAGGCTGTTTTTAAAGCTATCGAGATTTTTAAAACCCGGAAGGAGTATAAAAAACTAACCAAAGATCCCTTGAGAAAACAGAGCAAAAAGATATAAACAACTATTTGTTTATAAAAGATCGATAATTCATTATATTTTATATCTTTGCACCTGCCTTTTCCAAAGGGCAGACGCTCGAAATAGACGATGTTATGAAGAAATTAGAAGCGTTTACAATCCCTTTTGTAGGGTTGAAACAAGGAAAGCATACCTTTGAGTATCAAATAGATAAGGAGTTCTTTGAACATTTTGAATACGATGAATTTAACAGCGTCGATGTAAAAATCGATTTGCTGTTCGATAAAAAACCAACAATGATGGAGCTTACTTTAAAGGCTTCCGGAATGGTAAATGTAAATTGTGATCTCACCAATGAACCTTACGATCAACCTGTAAACGGAGAATTGATCATGGTGGTAAAGTTTGGAGATGAGTTTAACGATGACAATGAGGACTTATTGATCCTTCCACATTCGGAATATCAATTAAATGTCGCTCAGTACATTTATGAATTGATTGTATTATCTGTTCCATTTAAAAGAATTCATCCCGGGGTAATAGACGGGAGCCTGAAATCTGAAGTACTTGAAAAGTTGGAAGAATTAAGTCCTAAAGTGGACGATATTAAAGAGCATGAAAATGGGGAAGATATAGATCCCCGCTGGAATAAATTAAAAAACTTATTAAACGATAAATAATCCGTAGCAATGGCACATCCTAAGAGAAAAACCTCTAAAACCAGAAGAGACAAAAGAAGAACACATTATAAAGCTTCTGTTCCACAAATAGCCACAGATCCAACAACAGGAGAGGCTCATTTGTATCACAGGGCACATTGGCATGAAGGTAAATTATATTACCGTGGCCAGGTGCTAATTGATAACACCGAAGAAGTAGAAGCATAATTCAATCGCTTCGTACAAATTAAACTCTCACATTTACTAGTGGGAGTTTTTTGTTTTAAGTTGAATAAGTCCTAAAAAGTCCTTATTTTGCACCCCAATTCGCAGTAGTTTTTTACGTTTTTGTTAAAGAAGCAGAACTTTGCTGCTGTATAGTGTATAAAATTGATTTTATGAATGAAATCACGGCAGCTATAACCGCTGTAGGAGGTTATGTCCCTGAAGATATATTGACCAACAAGATGTTGGAAGAAATGGTAGATACCAATGACGAATGGATCTTTAGCAGGACAGGCATACGAGAGCGACGAATTTTAAAGGATCCCAGCAAAGGGACTTCCTATCTTGCTATTATGGCCGCTCAGGATTTGATCGATAAATCCGGATTAGACCCAAAAGAAATAGATCTTGTAATTGTGGCTACCGTTAGCCCGGATCTCCCTGTTGCTGCAACTGCGGTGTATGTTGCTACTCAAATAGGTGCAACAAATGCTTTTGCGTACGATTTACAAGCTGCCTGTTCCGGGTTTTTATACGGAATGTCCACTGCCTCAGCCTACATTCAATCTGGGAAATATAAAAAAATACTGGTCATAGGAGCCGATAAAATGTCTTCTATAATTGATTATACCGACAGGACTACCTGTATCATTTTTGGAGATGGAGCCGGTGCGGCTTTGTTTGAACCCAACTATGAAGGCTTCGGAATTCAGGATGAACTCCTACGAAGTGATGGTATAGGAAGGGAAGCCCTTAAAATTGAGGCGGGTGGATCTTTAATGCCGCCTTCTGAAATTACCGTGGCAAAAAAACTTCATTATGTAACACAGGATGGAAAAACCGTTTTCAAATTTGCTGTTTCCAATATGGCAGATATCAGTGAACAAATAATGAAAAGGAATCACCTTAGCAGTTCCGATGTGGATTGGTTGGTGGCACATCAGGCCAATAAAAGAATCGTTGGTGCTACCGCAAGCCGCATGAACCTGGAAGATGAAAAGGTACTTATGAACATTCAGCGATATGGAAATACTACTTCTGCAACACTTCCATTGTTGTTAAGCGATTTCGAAAAACAATTCAAAAAAGGAGATAATTTAATTTTTGCAACATTTGGAGGAGGATTCACTTGGGGATCTATCTATCTTAAATGGGCTTATAATTCTTAATAAACCAATACGCTATACTATTATGGATTTAAAAGAAATTCAGAATTTAATCAAGTTCGTGGCAAAATCAGGAGCCAGTGAAGTAAAACTTGAAATGGACGATATAAAGATCACCATAAAAACAGGATCTGATGATAAGGAAACCACCTATATTCAACAATATCCTATGGGTGGACAAGTGCAGCAGCAAATGCAGGGACAACAGCAACAACCTGCCATTCCTTCATCGCAGGAAAGCAGCAGTCCGGCCGCTGAAACAAAACAACCAGCAGTAGAAGATTCGAAATATATAACCGTAAAATCGCCAATTATTGGAACGTTTTACCGTAAACCATCCCCGGATAAAGATGTTTTTGTTGAGGTAGGGGATAGTATAAAAGTAGGAGATGTACTTTGTGTGATTGAAGCGATGAAATTATTTAATGAAATTGAAAGCGAAGTTTCAGGAAAAATCGTAAAAATGCTTGTTGATGATTCTTCTCCGGTAGAGTTTGATCAACCTTTATTTTTAGTAGATCCTTCTTAATAGCAGCTTGAAAGAATTTAACGTTACGTCTTCAGTAAATACTATATAGGTATGTTTAAAAAAATATTAATTGCCAACAGAGGTGAGATCGCATTGCGCGTAATCAGGACTTGTAGGGAAATGGGTATTAAAACCGTGGCAGTTTATTCTACTGCCGATGCCGAAAGTCTCCACGTGAGGTTTGCAGATGAAGCTGTTTGTATAGGCCCTCCCCCAAGTAATTTATCGTATTTAAAGATCTCAAGTATAATTGCCGCTGCCGAAATTACCAATGCAGATGCAATTCATCCCGGCTATGGTTTTCTTTCTGAAAATTCCAAATTCTCGAAAATCTGTCAGGAACATAATATAAAATTTATTGGTGCGAGCCCGGATATGATCGACAAAATGGGAGATAAAGCCTCTGCCAGAGCCACTATGATGGCCGCAGGAGTTCCTTGTATCCCAGGTTCAGATGGTATATTGAAAGATTTTGAGGAATGCTCGAGATTCGCTAAGGAGATGGGATTCCCCGTTATGTTAAAAGCGACCGCTGGTGGTGGAGGTAAAGGAATGCGTGCGGTTCTAAAAGAAGAAAATCTTCGCAACGCCTGGGATTCTGCCCGCCAGGAAGCAAGTGCGGCCTTTGGTAATGATGGGATGTATATGGAAAAGCTCATTCTTGAGCCGCGCCACATTGAAATCCAGATTATAGGGGACAGCACAGGAAAAGCCTGTCACCTTTCAGAAAGGGATTGTTCAATTCAAAGACGTCACCAGAAACTTACAGAGGAAACTCCATCTCCGTTTATGACCGACAGGTTAAGAAAACAAATGGGAGATGCAGCAGTAAAAGCTGCGGAGTACATAAAATATGAAGGAGCAGGGACTGTAGAATTTTTAGTAGATAAACACAGGAATTTCTACTTTATGGAGATGAACACCAGAATTCAGGTGGAACACCCTATAACAGAGCAGGTTATCGATTACGATCTTATTAGAGAGCAAATCCTTGTTGCTGCAGGGGTGCCAATTTCAGGGAAAAATTACTTCCCACAATTGCATTCTATAGAGTGTAGAATAAATGCAGAAGATCCTTACCATGATTTTCGCCCTTCCCCGGGAAAGATCACCAATTTACATGCTCCCGGAGGACACGGAGTACGAATAGATACCCACGTTTACAGCGGATATTCAATTCCTCCAAATTATGATTCTATGATTGCGAAGTTGATCACTACAGCCCAAAGCAGGGAAGAAGCCATCAATAAGATGAAACGTGCCCTGGATGAATTTGTGATAGAAGGAGTGAAAACAACTATTCCATTCCACAGGCAGTTAATGGATCATCCAGATTATATCGATGGAAATTATACCACCAAGTTTATGGAATCCTGGAAAATGAATCCTATAAAAGCGGAATAGAAAATTTGGTATCCCAAACCAGATTCACTAGTGGGATAGAATTAAAAAACAAAATCCCGGCAGATTTAAAATCTGCCGGGATTTTGTTTTTTATCATATAATATTTAATCTCCCATACCTAAAAGTTCTGTTTGTATAAACTATGAAGTCTGGTTAAAAAGTCTCCAAAACTTTACGTAATTTTCATTTTTAAATCAAGTGTATGAACCTTTCTTACTGGGAATACCAATCCTGGCTATCAAATATAGATTATACCATCGTGGGAAGCGGAATTGTAGGCTTAAATACTGCGCTTCATTTAAAGGATCGTTTTCCTGATTCAAGGATATTAATCCTGGAAAGAGGATTTCTACCCAATGGCGCAAGTACCAAAAATGCCGGTTTTGCTTGCTATGGGAGCTTATCTGAAATTTTAGATGATCTTGATTCCCACTCTGAACAGGAAGTTGTAGAACTCATTCAAAAACGAAAAAAAGGCCTGGAATTGCTCCGAAAAAATCTTGGGGATGATGCCATAGGCTACAAATGTTTTGGTGGGTATGAACTTTTTCTTCCTGAAGATGAACAACTATATCAATCCTGTGTATCCCAAATAAAAACTGTAAATGATCTATTAAAACCGGTTTTTGGAGGAGAAGTTTTTGGGACCAAAACGAATATTTTCAATTTTAAGAATATAAAGGAACCTTTGGTTTACAACAAGTTTGAAGCACAAATAAATACCGGGAAGATGATGGAGGCACTGCTTCAAAAAGTGCATTTAGCGGGAATCAAGATACTTAACAGTATTACAGTAGAGGATGTTTTAGAAAATGATACTTCCGTGGAGGTGAAAACAGATAAATTTCTATTCCACACAAAAAAGTTATTGATCGCTACAAATGGATTTGCTTCCAAAATGGGAATTTCAGGAGTAAAACCGGCCAGGGCACAGGTTCTAATTACAAAGCCTATTAAGAATCTTAAAGTAAAAGGTACCTTTCACCTGGATAAGGGCTATTATTACTTTAGAAATATAGATGACAGAATACTGTTTGGAGGGGGTAGAAACCTGGATTTTAAAGCTGAGGAAACCACAGAAATGGAACAAACTGCGCGTATTCAGAACAAACTTGAAGCTCTTTTAAAATCCACTATCTTACCTGATGTTCCATTTGAGATCGATCATCGTTGGAGTGGAATAATGGGGGTGGGCAGCACAAAGAGCCCTATAGTAAAACAACTATCCAATAATGTTTATTGCGGGGTTCGCCTTGGCGGAATGGGAGTTGCCATTGGGAGTTTGATAGGGATGGAATTAGCAGAAATGGTTGAATAATATGAAATTAGCCTAACGAGTATTCGATACATCCACCTATGAAGATATGCGAATTGCATGTGACGATTGAAAGACAAGGCTCTAGTTTAATTTGGCGTTGATATTTTAAAATAAAATGAAAAATCCGAAGGTTTCAAGTAGGTCTGAATATAGAAAATTCAATTGTTCCCTTTAGGGCCAGGGTAAAAATAATTGAATTTTCGGCATTTTGCCTTACCCCGCCCCTAAAGGGCGTCAAAATACCGAAAATTAGATAATTCGGCTATAATACCTATTTTAAACTAGAGCCAAAGACAATAAAAGAACACATATGAAAAGAATATTAAAATTTTTACTCAAGCTCATAGCGGGATTTTTTATAATTACTATTTTTTTTGTGATTTTGTACAAATGGATCCCCGTGCCTTTTACACCATTAATGGCAATTCGTTATTTTGAGAATCCGGAAGAGCCAATCCAACATGACTGGGTTCCCATTAGCAAGATCTCTCCGCATTTACAACTTGCAGTAATTTCAAGTGAGGATCAAAATTTTTTGACTCACAGCGGATTTGATATAAAGGCTATTGAAAAGGCCATCGATGAAAACAAAAGGGGAAAACGCGTTCGGGGGGCAAGCAGTATTTCTCAGCAAACGGCTAAAAACGTTTTTTTATGGCCTCAGCGCAGTTGGATTCGAAAGGGGCTTGAGGTTTATTTTACTTTCATGATTGAAATTTTTTGGAGCAAGGAGCGTATTCTGGAAGTTTACCTCAATAGCATTGAAATGGGGAAAGGAATTTATGGAGCTGAAGCTGCTTCCCTTGCCTGGTTCAATAAACCTGCAGTAAAGCTATCGGCTTATGAGGCTGCTGCTATTGCTGCTATTTTACCTAATCCAAGGCAATACCGCGCAAATCCTGCCAGCAATTTCATCAATCAGCGCAAAAACTGGATCGTTCGTCAAATGCAAAATTATGGCCGGTTTGAATTAAATTAATCGGTCTTCCTAAAATATTCAACCTTGAAAGAACAGCTATTTGAAGCCTGTAAAAATTATCTGGATCACCGAATTAATCGGATTTTAGCAGCTATGAAGGACCTTGAAGAGTCCCTAGAAAATGAATCCAAGAGCAGCGCCGGCGATAAATATGAAACCGGCAGGGAAATGATCAATCTGGAATTTGACAAACTAACCGGGCAGTTACGGGAATTTAGAAAGCTGGAGGAAACCCTTCTAATGGCCGGGAGAAAAGTTCCTGCTAAAACTATACAGCTTGGAAGCCTTGTGAAAACTTCTGCTGCCAATTATTTTATAGTCATCCCTGCCGGCGAAATTTCAGATGGAAATGAAAAATTCTATGCGATTGGGGCAAATTCTCCCGTGGCGCAGGCTCTTTTAGGTAAAAAAGTAGGAGCTGATTTCAGTTTTAACGGAATTATTAACCGCATAACTTCAGTTGAATAAATTTGGCCATCATTGGTTTTGAGTTCAATGATTTGATCCCTCATTTTGGTTATTTCCCGGATCTGGTGTCGATTAATTTCTCCTTAATCCCGATGAAAACCTCTTTTCCCTGGTCTATTTTAGCAGTATGTTCAAAATAGATAGTATCATTGTTCAGATGTGCTTTGATCAAATATTTTGAACCTTTGAAGTACGAATTTTGAACCTTCACTTTTATTGCTGAATTTCTTACGATTTTGATTTCATGTGGATATAGGAGCACTTTTTTCCTGCTTTTATCGGAAGGAATTAGATCTTTCAACCTAAGTTCATTTACATCTCCAAACAGGGAAGCTACATATTTATCCTTAGGATTGTTATAAAGCTGCTTTGGGGTGTCCTTAGCGTGAATTTTCCCATTTTTTAGAACGATGGTTTTATCGGCAAAAGAAAGCGCATCTGTACTGTCATGCGTTGCGGTAAGGCAGGTGATGTTTTGTTCCTTTAAATAAGCAAAAAGTCTTCGGCGTAAATTGTTTTTTCTGAAATGATCAATGTGGCTGAAGGGTTCATCCAGAAGCAGCAATTCTGGTTCATTGGCCAGGGCTCTTGCCAGCGCAACTCTTTGCTGCTGGCCGCCGCTTAAGGTTTTGGCTTTTGCCTTAGCAAGATCTTCCATTTCTACCACTTCCAGCAATTCCTTAATACGCTGTTTTTTCTTAATGGGATACATATTGCTTAAATACTTTCCAACATTATCTTCTACGCTTAAAGGCGGCATCAAATCGAAATCCTGAGCGAGGTATTTGATAAATGGCTCCCCGGGGACCAGATTGAATTTAGGACCTAAAAGCTCTTTTTCCTTCCAGAATATTTTGCCGTCGGAATGATGCAGGCCGTAAATAAGTTGTAATAAAGTGCTTTTCCCGCAACCACTTGATCCAATGATGGAGATATTTTCACCTTCTTCAACACTAAAATTTATGTTGTTTAAAACCGGAATTTTATCATAAGCGAAGGATACTTTTTTAATTTTTAGCATAAATAAAGGTTGCTATTCAAGTAATTAGCTGTAAAAATACGACTTGTTTCTACCAAATCAAATCACAAAAGTAAAACCGTGATAATTATTAACTCCTGTAGTTTGAACCACTGCCACATCAAATAAAAAAAGCCTCCTAAAAGTTATTCAGGAGGCCTTTGTATTTTAATTGAAGATGGAAAATTATCCTTTCACCTTTTTATTTACTTTATTGGGAAGTACTTCAAAGCCCATATTGTAAAGGGTGAATCCGAAGATATCTGCATATTCATCAATGATCATAGAAGTTGGTTTACCAGCACCATGTCCTGCCTTGGTTTCTATCCTTATCAATACAGGATTATTTCCTGCTTGTTTTTCCTGCAATTCGGCAGCAAATTTAAAAGAATGCGCAGGAACTACACGATCATCATGGTCTCCCGTTGTTACTAATGTAGCGGGATATTTCACTCCCTTTTTCACATTATGAACTGGGGAATAATCGTAAAGATAATCGAACATTTCCTGGTTATCTTCAGAGGTTCCATAATCATAAGCCCAGCCGGCACCGGCGGTAAAAGTGTGATATCTTAGCATATCCATTACGCCCACAGCTGGCAATGCTACTTTCATTAACTCCGGTCTTTGGGTCATTGTTGCACCAACAAGCAATCCCCCGTTTGAGCCTCCTCTCACAGCGAGATAATCGCTGGAGGTATAGTTTTCTTTGATCAGGTATTCTGCGGCAGCTATAAAATCGTCAAAGACATTTTGCTTTTTCAACTTGATTCCCTGGTTGTGCCAGTCTTTTCCATATTCTCCGCCTCCACGTAAATTGGGAACTGCGTAAACTCCGCCCTGTTCCATCCAAACTGCATTTGCAATGCTGAACGAGGGGGTCAGGCTAATATTGAATCCACCGTAACCGTAAAGGATCGTTGGGTTTTTCCCGTTGAGTTCCAGTCCTTTTTTATGAGTGATGATCATTGGGATTTTTGTGCCATCCTTGGAAGTATAAAAAACCTGCTTGCTTTCATAATCGTCAGGATTAAAATCAATGTTTGGCTTGTTGTATAATTCTGAGGTTCCTTCCTTGATGTCGTATTTGTAAATACTTCCAGGAGTTACATAATTTGTAAAGGAAAAATAAAGTTCCTCTTTATCTTTTTTAGTGCCAAATCCACCTGCGGAACCTATTCCCGGTAATTTCACATCACGCACAAGTTTTCCATTGTAATCATACTGCTTTACCTGCGATACCGCATCTACCATATAATTTGCAAAGAAATAACCTCCACCTGAGGAAGGCGAAAGGACATTTTTTGTTTCCGGTATAAAATCTTTCCAGTTTTCCGGAGTTGCTTTAGAGGCATCTACTGTGACAACTTTTCCATTTGGAGCATCAAGGTTAGTAACTATAAACAATTTGCTTCCTTCATTCTCTATCACATAAGAATCAGACTTTTCATGATCCAGGATCGTTACCAGCTCAGGATTGCTTTTGGTAAGATCCATCATATAAAGCTTTCCTCCTGAAGTGGAATTTCTCGCGGAAATAAATAAATAGTTGTTATCTTCAGAAACTGAACCTCCTACATACCGATGTTTTTGAGCCTCGGTTCCACCGAAAATAATCTTGTCTTCGCTTTGTTTGGTTCCAAGTTCATGATAAAATAACCTATGCTGATCTGTTTTTGCTGAAAGCTCGCTGCCTTCAGGCTTTTCGTAACTGGAGTAGTAAAAACCTTCATCAGCCTTCCAGGAAACTCCGCTGAATTTTACGTCAATTAAAGTATCCTCTATTACTTCCTTTGTTTCAGTATCCATCACAAGGATCTTTCTCCAATCGCTACCACCTTCAGAAATGCTGTAGGCCGCTTTTGAACCGTCTTCAGAAAAATTCAATCCACCCAGGGAAGTAGTTCCATCTTCGCTAAATTTATTGGGATCTAAAAACACTTCAGCTTCAGCATCCTGGCTCTTTTTACGATAGATCACGTATTGATTCTGAAGGCCGTCATTTTTGAAGAAATAGATGTAATCTCCTTCGGTAAAAGGGGCCCCTAATTTTTCGTAGTTCCACAGTTCTGTCAACCTATCATTCAATTCCTGTCTATACGGAATATCTTCAAGATAGCCATAAGTCACTTCGTTTTGAGCTTTCACCCAGTCCTCGGTTTCTGCACTTCGGTCATCCTCCAGCCAGCGATATGGATCTGCAACTTCAGTTCCGAAATAATTGGTGGTGGTATCTACTTTTTTTGTTTCTGGATAGTTCAAAGCGGTGGTTTCATTTTTTTGGGAATCTTTATTGCAGGAGAATAAAATTACTACTGCGAAAATGCCAGGTATTATTTTTTTCATTTTGAAGGGTTTATAAGGTAATTGCCCAAAAATAGGAATTTTTTATTCAATTTAACAATCTTCAAATTTTTTATAAAAAGCTGTTTCATAAAATTTTAGCGTGCTCCTTTTTACAAGAGGATTTTTCAGGATCTAATAATGGCTGTATGCCTAAAAGGCTATTTTTTATGGCGAATATTGCACGCTGTTTTTTTACAATGTTTTTTGATATGGTTGTAATTTTTCCATAAAAAAGCCTCCTATTTATTTAAAATAAGAGGCTTTTTGGCTAAAAAATTAAGTTTTGCCTATTCTACAGTTACATTGAATGAGGCTGCAAGATCGGTTTCACCTCCAGCATCAGCAAGTCCGGTATTGGGCTTTTTTGGTTCGTGACGCAATGTGAACGTTAGCGTTCCAGAACTAGCTGCGCCAGTTATAAGGGTAAATTTCGTTCCCAGTGGGTTTCCATCGCCATCAAAGTTTCCATACTCGGTAGTGACATTAAGTCCGCTACCAACGGTATAGAAAAATTGGTGTTCATCATCTTCTTCTTCCACTTCCTCGGTAATGTTCTCGGGTGGAGTTACTGTTTCATTTAGCAGTACGATAGTACCGTTATAGGTGGTACCGGCCGCTAAATTTCCAGAAACCGTAATCACTGGTGGATTGGGTCCATCCCCATCCAGGTCGCGGGTTATCAGGGTAATGGGCGTTGCGCTGCCATCGGTGGAAAGACTTACGGTAAGAGTTGTAATTACCTCTTCTTCATTAACGGGTTCTGGAACATCGTCGTCGCTGGAACAGGCCGTAAATAAAAGACCTGAAAAAAATAATACGCTTAAAAATTTGAATTTGTTCATCTGTTTTAAATTTAAAAATTAATAATTGAGTTTAAGGTTTAATAAAAAATTTCTACCTAAATCGTCTGCGTAAAAGCGTAAACGGTTTAGGTAATTTCTGTAAGAGGTATTCAGCAGGTTGGATACCGTTAATCCTAACGTGAGTTTCGATTTTGAGGTGGTGTTAAGATCAATATTTGAATTAAAATTGAGCAAATTGTAGGCGTTTGGTGGGGTGCTCACATCAATAAGTTCTGTGGTTTCAGTTTCCGGCAAAAAGACTTCAAAGTTGTTGTTGGGAAATTCGTTTTGACGGAAAACATATTCACTTTGTAAGGCCAGGCGAAGGTTGTAAATCTTTGGGTTTTGATAGACCAGCTCGTTTTTGGTGTTAACTGGCGGCATGTCTATGAGCTCCTGGTTTCGGGATCTATCGTACCCCTTCACCAGCGAGAACTGATGGTTGAACCGAAGGTTTTTTGCAAAGGCCAAAGAAGCATCCACATCAACCCCTAGTAGGCTGGCATTGGTTTGGCGGTATTCCCATACCTGAAAATTACCCCTTATGGTTTGTTGGATTTCTATAGGCTCGATAACTATAAAATCCTTAATACTATGGATATACGGGTTTATCGAAAAACCAAAGGTTGAATTTTCCCGTTGGAAGGTTAAAGCAAGTTTATGGGATATCTCCGATTGGAAACTCAAATCGCCCAACTCGATACGGGAGGCCGAGTGGTGTAAGCCTTCACTAAACAGTTCCGAAGGGTTAGGGGCACGAGATGCCAATGAATAATTGAAAAATAATTTATATTCACCATCAAATGAATAGGTGGAACCCGCAGTGGCCGATGCATTGTAAAAATTCAATTGGGGATTTGTCAATAGTTGGTTTCCGGACTCCTCTACCACGATTTCCGGAAACAATTCGTCATAATTGCGCGATTCCCAAAAGGAGGAACGATAAAATTTAAAAACATCCATATAGGTGTAATCAAAGCGGCCCCCGGCTTCTACCGTCCAGTTTTCCCGAATCTTAAAATCTACAATTGCATATGCACCCAACTCGTATTTTTCATAATCGGGTATCAAACGCCGCACGCCTGTCTCAGGATCTGCAAAATTGTCCTGATAACGTGCCATTATACCGGTTTTTAAGTTTAGATTTTCAGAGACTTCGCTGTCTAAATCGAGTAAGAGGGTATGGGTGGTCAAAGCCAAATCCAGGGAAGCTTTATTTGCATCACTCCCTCGGCGAATATCGAATTCCAGTCGGTTATTTCGTTGGAAATCATACTGCAGGCTTGCTTTTCCCAGGCCATTAAACTCCTTAAAGGCTTTTACCCTGGCTAAATGATGAGTCACATCCTGTTTTGGGGGTTCAATGGTATAACCAAATTCCCCAATGATTAAAGGGCGGGAGCTATTAATAGCCCGAACCTGATCCTGAGCCCCACCAATATGGGAAGCCCTCAGGATTCCTATTTTATTTTTAAATATGGAATAATAGCCCTCAAAACCATAATCAAACTGGTTAAGGCCAAACCTTATGGACGCATTACGCTCAAATATCCCTGTATTGCTCAATACATAATCCGGGGTTTGAAAGTCGCCAAAACGTTTGAGTGTACCCTGCAAAGAACCATACCAACCCGTTTTGTAAGCCTTGGTAATTTCAGAAGTAAATGAAGAACCCCTTCCATTGGTAGCCGCGTTAAATTGGGTTTGGCCATAGAGTGTGTCTTTTACGGGTGCTTTTTTGGAGTTTGCCACAATTACCCCGCCCACTGCATTTCCTCCATATTGAAGGGCACCCGCTCCTTTAATCACACTTATACTTCCTGCAGAATTAATATCAATGTTCGGAGCATGCTCAGCACCCCATTCCTGGTCTTCCATGCGCACTCCGTTATTTATAATCACTACACGGCTGCTGTGCAAGCCATTAATTACGGGTTTAACTACCGTATTCCCTGTATTTAAAGAAGATACCCCGCTAATACTGTTGAGGGCGTCGCCCAGCGAACCGCTACTATAACGATCAAGAGCTGCCCTGGATATCCTATTTTGAAAAATACTTTCTGTTTCATTTTGGAATGTTTTGCCTTCAATTAAAATTTGATTTAACTCCTCAAGATGATGCTCAAGTTTGAAATCTCTAGTGGTATCCCCCGATATTTTTACCGTAAAACCCCTTGTTAGGCACAAGGGGTGTGAAACCTGAATAAAATAAGTGCCCTCACATAAATTGGAAAAAGTATACTCGCCATAGAGATTGGTTTGTACGGCTTCCTGTGTGTTCGAAATAACTAATGTAGCACCAGGTAAGATGGAGCCATCATGAATATCGATCACTTTGCCAGAAAGACTAACATCACAGTTTTGGGAAATAGAGGGAAAACTGCTTAGTAATAGTAAGATCATTACTTTATAGCGCATATAAATTATTGTTTTAAGTAAAAAATCTCAGTTTGTTAAAACAAATGGGGATTTTTTCTTAGAGAAAATAAATCGATTGATTAAAGAAGGGATTAATTCGGAAAAAAAATCAACTTAAGTAGAAAGTATGTTTATTTGATTTTTTTTAGACAAGCACTGCGGGAGGTGCCCGAAGGGAAAATAATGGATTTGGAAAAAGGTTTACGGTTTCTGCCAAAGAGATAGCATATACCGATTCTTTTTGCGGAGGATAGACCTTGTATGTAAATATTGAAGGAGCATCTGTATTAGCGATCTGGAAATCGCATAAATCGCAATCTATGGATGCTTTCGTGAAATCCTGTGTTAAGGCCGTATCACTTTTAGAAGACGCCTCATGATCAAACGCATGCAATGCCGGAAGAAGGCTTGCTACCAATATCACTATACTTAAAATAGTGCTTATATGTGCGCTTATTTGTTTCATGGATGGCAAATATAGGAAACCGGCTCCTTAAGAACAAGCCGGTTTCTATCTTTTAACAAAACCTATAAATAATTACACAAGTTTATTTTCCACTAAATATTCAGCGATTTGTACCGCATTGGTAGCAGCTCCTTTTCTTAAATTATCGGCTACGATCCACATGTTCAATGTGTTGGGCTGCGAATAATCCCTACGGATACGTCCAACAAAAACATCGTCTTTTCCTTCCGCATAAATGGGCATGGGATAGGTATTTAATTCGGGATTATCCTGCACGGTTACCCCGGGAAAATCACTCAGGATCCTTCGCACATCTCCTTCGGTAAAATCATTTTCAAATTGAATATTAACAGATTCACTATGACCACCAACTACCGGGATCCTTATGGCAGTTGCTGAAACCAGGACAGTATCATCTCCCAGGATCTTTTTGGTTTCATTGGTAAGCTTCATCTCCTCTTTGGTGTAACCGTTTTCTGTAAAAACATCGCATTGTGGAAGCGCATTTTTATGAATTGGATACGCATAGGCCATTTCTCCCTTTGCTCCCCGATATTCATTTTCCAATTGCTGAACAGCTTTTACCCCGGTTCCTGTAATTGATTGATAGGTAGAAACCACTACACGTTTGATCGTGTATTTATCGTGTAAAGGTTTTAGCGCCATTAGCAACTGTATTGTAGAGCAGTTTGGATTGGCAATAATTTTATCTTCTGAAGTAAGTTCTCCGGCATTGATCTCTGGAATGATCAGTTTTTTTGTTTTGTCCATTCTCCAGGCCGAAGAATTATCTATTACCGTGGTACCATTTTCGGCAAATTTTGGTGCCCACTCCAAAGAGGTATCCCCTCCCGCCGAAAACAGGGCAAGGTCCGGTTTTAGGTCTACAGCTTCCTGCAAACCAATTACCTTATGGGCTCTGTTTTTAAATGTTACTTCGGTTCCAATAGATCGCTCTGAGGCTACAAAATATAATTCTGTAAAGGGGAAATTGCGTTCTTCCAAAACTTTTAAAATTATAGTGCCTACCATCCCGGTGGCTCCAACTACTGCTACTTTCATGTGGTTTAACTTTTTGAACCTCACAGGTTTTTTGAAAACCGAGGTATTTTATTTCTAATTACAAATGTATTATTCAATATATTATTTAAAGCCTTCATTTGCTTAATTTTAATTCAATACTTCCAAATTAAACACAATTGTCATTTTTGTTATAAAAATAACCCCTGCCGAAGCAAGGGTTTAGAATTAAAAATAAGTAGTGTAGCGGTATGCGTACTTTTTATTGATTTAACGGACATGTAAAACATCCCTATAATCATTCCCCTGTGTGAGAAAATTTTTCTAATTTATGTTTCCTGAATTGTTTTGTCGTTTTAATTCGTCTCTAATTTCAATAAGCAATTCTTCCTGTGTGGGTCCTTTTGGAGCTGCAGGAGCTGCTTCTTTTTTCTTTTTAGTTCTTTCGTATGCCCTAAGCACTAAAAATATAAAGATTCCTACAATAATAAATTGAATAATAGCATCTAATAAATTACCGTAGGTAATAATAGCGGCCTCTGCTTCAATTGCGGCATCCAAACTTTCATAGGAATTTCCATCCAGGGAAATAAATTTTTGAGAAAAAGCTTCTCCTCCTGTTATGAGACCTATAATTGGCATGATAACATCTGAAACTACAGAACTTACAATTTTATTAAATGCTGCTCCAATTATTACAGCAGTAGCAAGAGCTACAATATCACCGCGTAATAAAAAGGTTTTAAAATCTTTAAAAAATCCCATTTTGGGTTGGTTTTGGGTTAATTGAAAGCAATTTACATAAAAAGGTTAAAAATTTATTCAGGTTTAATCACTCGTTTAACTCGCTGTGAAATTCCGGTAATTAACTCATAGGAAATGGTTTTTCCTTTTTCAGCGAATTTGGTAGCGGGCTGAGGTCCACCAAAAATAATGACTTCATCGCCTTCATCACAGGTGATCCCTGTGATGTCGATCATTAGCATGTCCATGCAAACATTGCCAATAATGGGAGCAAATTGACCATTCACAAAAACCCCGGCCCGTTCATTCCCGTATTGCCGGTTGATCCCATCGGCATGACCTATTGGCAACGTAGCTGTTTTCATAGTTCCGGCAGCTTTGTATGCACGGTTATATCCTATAGTTTCTCCTTTTTCAATAGGGTGGATTTGTGAAATTATGGTTTTAAGTGTGCCTACAGGCTTTAATTGTTTGTCGATTTCGCGATCGTTTGTAAAACCATAAAGGCCAATTCCGCTGCGTACCATATCAAAGCTGGCTTCAGGATAATTGATGATCCCGGACGTATTACAAAGATGTAATATGGGTTTATAATTGAGGGCATTCATAAAAAGCCTTGCCATCGTTCTAAATTTCCCTATTTGCCCTAATGTAAATTCCCTTTCCCGCCAATCTTCACTGGCTGCGAGATGTGAAAACAGCCCTTTTATTTTAATGGCTTTAGTATTGGAAAGTGCCTCAAAAATCATTTCCAGTTCCTTTTCAACAAAACCAAGTCTGTTAAGACCTGTATTCAATTTTATATGAATAGGATATTCTTTTATCCCAAGTTTTTCAGCAGATTTTATGAATTCCTTCAGAACAAATTCACTGTAAATACTTAGCTCCAGACAATGTTCTATGATGCTTTCAAAATTTACAGATTGTGGATGAAGCACCAGGATAGGATCTTTAATTCCGGCTTCCCGCAGCGCGATCCCTTCCGAAGTATAGGCAACAGCAAAATAATCAATGCCAAGTTCACTGAGTTTATGAGCAACTTCGCCGGCCTCACTGCCATAGGCAAAAGCCTTTACAACGCCCATCATCTTCACATTTTCAGGAACTTTTGAACGTAAATAGCGATAGTTATGTGCAAGTGCACCAAGGTCTATTTCAAGAACAGTTTCGCGCGTTTTTGGCATTAATCTAATTTTTTGGTGGGTTCCAGGGTTTCTGCATTGTTTACCGGTAATTGTTTAACACGTTCTTTAAGCATCGCCTTGTAGTAAGCTCCGCGGCTTAAAGGTTCATATTCCTCATTTTCACCTAAAAATACGAGATCGTCATTGGAAGCTTTTCTATAACTAAATTGTGCAAGGTTTCCAGTGCGTGTGCATACTGCGTGTACTTTGGTAACATACTCTGCAGTTGCCATCAAATTAGGCATGGGACCAAAGGGATTCCCTTTAAAATCCATATCCAGGCCAGCAACAATTACCCGTACCCCGCGATTGGCGAGGTCATTACAAACCGTAACGATCTCATCATCAAAAAACTGTGCCTCATCTATACCCACCACATCGCAGCCATCGGCCATAAGCCGAATGGTGGCAGCAGATGGAACAGGTGTAGACCTAATTTCATTTGCGTCATGAGACACTACCATTTCCTCATGATAGCGTTTATCTATAGCAGGTTTAAAGATCTCCACCTTTTGTTTGGCAAATTTGGCGCGTTTTAACCTACGGATGAGTTCTTCGGTTTTACCGGAAAACATCGATCCACAGATAACTTCTATCCAGCCAAATTGCTCTTTATGATTTACTGTATTTTCAAGAAACATTTTGTAATTTTCAATGCCGAAAAGGAAATATGCCTAATCTGCATAAAGTTGAAACAAATTTATTAAAAATACAACCGGTTAAGTGGTATGGTTCTTTAAATTTGTAAATAAGGTTGAAAAAATGAATAAGGCAGGACCGACATAAATTTGGTAGAATTTTTGCAGCAAATTAGGTCAGTTAGTCTTCATAACTTAAATACAGTTCAAGATGAAAAAGAAATTGCACGCCGAATTGAAAGATCTGGCAACAAAAATTCTAAATAACAATAAGGATATTTCCCCTTCTTACTTAAAGCAACAAGTGCTTGAGTTATACGAAAAACTTACCGTTTTAGATTTCACCGAAAAAAATCTCGAGGCTTTTTCTTCAAATATAATTTCTGAAGAGGAGTTGAATAGAAAAGAATCTAAAGTTGAACAGGTTGCTACTCCGGCACCGGTTGAGAATAAAAAGGAGGAAAAAGATGAGTATCTGCCAGATGGAACCGAATACAACGATTCCGATGCCCTCACCGAACCCAATACAGAAAAGATTAAGGATATCGTTGCACAAATGCCACCGGAAACTCAAAACGTGGATAATTTAATCAACACTATTTTTTCCAAAAACGGTTTAGATAAATTTACAGAAACCCCCTCGGGATCTAAAAAGGATTTCCGGGACATTGGCGTAGATTATGATAATTTGCCAAATTTTGAACCGGTTAAAAAACAGGATAAAGAAGAGCGGCCAAAATCTTTGAACGATCGTTTAAAGAATGGGATTAATATAGGACTTAATGAGCGCCTGGCTTTTATTCGTCATCTTTTTGATGGAAAAGCAGCCGATTATAACCGGGTGATTTCCCAAATTAATACCTTTGATTCTGTAACCGAGGCGAAAAAATTTATTCAGCTGGTGGTAAAACCCGATTATAAAAACTGGGCCGGAAAAGAGGAGTATGAGCAAAGATTTATGGAGTTGGTAGAAAATAAATTCAAATCTTAAATTCCTTCTGAAAATTTATTTCTGAAAATGTCGAAATTATATTTGGTCCCCACCCCTATTGGTAATCTTGAAGATATGACTTTTCGTGCCATACGGGTGCTGAAAGAGGTAGATTATATCCTCGCAGAAGATACCCGGAACAGCGGAAAATTACTGAAACATTTTGATATAAATACCCCTATGCACAGCCATCATATGCACAATGAGCATAAAACGGTTGAAACTATTGTGCGAAGGATCCAAAACGGAGAAACTTTTGCGCTTATAAGCGATGCCGGAACCCCCGCCATTTCAGATCCAGGGTTTTTACTTGTTCGCGCCTGCGTAGAAGCGGGAGTTGAAGTAGACTGCCTTCCCGGAGCAACAGCCTTTGTACCGGCTTTGGTGAACAGTGGGTTTCCCAATGATAAATTTATTTTTGAAGGTTTCCTTCCGGTAAAAAAAGGCCGACAAACCAGATTGACCTTGCTGGCAGAGGAGCAACGCACCATCATTTTTTATGAATCCCCGCACAAACTCCTAAAAACCTTATCACAGTTTGCTGAATTTTTTGGCCCCAACAGGCCCATTTCAGTATCCAGAGAGATAACCAAACTGCACGAAGAAACCATTCGTGGTACTGTTGCCGAAGTTTTGGCTCACTATACTCAAAAACCTCCAAAAGGAGAGATTGTAGTAGTGGTTTCAGGGAAAAAATAAAACCATTTTCCTACTTGGGAGTTTTTAGATTCCAAAAAGCAGCAACCAATTAATTAATTGTGAACCAATAGTTAATTGGTGATCACAGAAAAAGATACCCATGGACACTTCCCAATTTATCACTGCCTTAAAACAAGATCCCAAAGCAAATGAATTTTCAAGAACCATTGAGGTTATTGACGATCATTATAAATTTACACCTTCGGCATTCACCAACGGGGATCTAAATAATACCACTGGTGAAAATACCGGCAGCTGTAAGATCTTTGCCTTTGCAAAACTTCAGGGGCTAAGCGAGTATTTCACCCTTGCCTGTTTCGGAAAATATTATTTTGAGGATGTCCTTGAAAATCCAGATGAAGACAATCACCGGAATATTAGAAATTTCACGAAAACAGGATGGAATGGAATACAATTTAAAGGGAATCCATTAGAGGAAAAATAAGATTCTTTTAGTATCTTAAACTACATAAACCTAATAGAAAATGCGCTGGACGCTAAAACCAAAACCAAACCCTGAAACTGTTACAAAACTCGCTTCACAACTTGGAATAGAAATTCCCGTGGCATCTCTTTTGGTACAAAGGGGAATCGAAGATTTTGAATCTGCAAAAAAATTCTTCCGGCCTTCCCTGGAAGATCTGCACGACCCGTTCCTAATGAAGGATATGGATTTGGCCATTGAAAGGATAGCGAAAGCAATTTCTTCAAAAGAAAATATTATGGTTTATGGGGATTATGATGTAGATGGCACCACTAGTGTAGCTTTAATTTCATCCTGGTTAAAAACTTTTTATCCCAATGTGGCCACATATATTCCGGACAGGTATGATGAAGGCTATGGGGTCTCGTATAAGGGGATAGACTTTGCAGCCGATAATGACATCGGTTTAATTATCGCTTTAGATTGCGGTATAAAAGCGATCGAGAAAGTAGCGTACGCTACCGAAAAAAATATCGATTTTATAATTTGTGACCATCACCGGCCGGGAGTAGAAATCCCGAAAGCGGTTGCGGTTCTGGATCCAAAACGGGAAGATTGTGAGTATCCTTACAAGGAGCTTTGTGGTTGTGGGATTGGATTTAAACTGATGCAGGCCTGGGTAATCCAAAATGCTTATTCCATAGATAGCCTGTTGCCCTATCTCGATCTTGTAGCCACCGCAATAGGAGCCGATATTGTCCCAATTACAGGAGAAAACCGCATCCTTGCCTATCATGGTTTGCGGGTTATCAATGTTGCACCACGCCCCGGCTTCAAGGCAATTATAAAAGAAATAAAAAAAGAAACCCTCACCATTACCGATGTGGTTTTTATTATAGCGCCCCGAATTAATGCAGCCGGAAGGATGAAACACGGGCTTTATGCGGTAAATTTATTGGTGGAAGAAAATCAGGAAACAGCCGATCTTTTTGCTTCAGAAATTGAAACTTTTAATTCAGACAGAAGGGATGCAGATAAAACTATTACCTTAGAAGCGCTTGCGCAAATTGAAGAACTGCAGGAAAAAGAACGGTTTACAACAGTAGTTTATGACAAAAACTGGCATAAGGGAGTCATTGGAATCGTCGCCTCCAGATTGACTGAAACCTATTACAGGCCCACATTGGTTTTTACTAAAAGTGGGGATAAGCTGGCTGCTTCAGCCCGGTCGGTAAAGGATTTTGATGTGTATGATGCACTGGAAGGATGTAAAGAGTATATCGAGCAGTTTGGCGGACATAAATATGCTGCAGGACTTACGCTTTTGGAATCACACTATGAGAGTTTTAAACAAAGATTTGAGGAAGTAGTGGCTTCCAGCATAGATAAACGGCTTCTAACCCCGGAAATAGCTATAGATGCAGAGCTGGCACTGGATGATATTTCTCCCAAATTCCATAGGATCCTGAAACAATTCGCTCCTCACGGTCCCGGGAATATGTCCCCGGTATTTCTTACCAAAAACCTAAAGGATACCGGTTATGGTAAATGTGTGGGTGGGGATGATCTTCACTTAAAATGCAGGGTAAAACAAACTCATTCCTCCGTATTCATCGATGCAATAGGCTTTAACCTGGGGAATAAAAGTGAAATCATCACAGATAAGAAAAAATTCAATGCCGTGTATTCTCTTGACGAAAACGAATGGAATGGGAATGTAAGTCTGCAATTGAAATTGAAAGATTTAGGTTCTTAGCCGATACTAAATTTTACTAAAGGAAAAAATTCAGCCTAAAAATTAGTAAATTGAGGTTCTATAAAATCTTTATCATGAAATATTTAAATACTGTGGCTATTTTTTTAAGCTTTGTAGCGCTTCATGCTCAAGACGCACCTTTAAAAATAAGCGCACCGGAAGAACCCATTCGGTTTGAATTCAATTTAAACCTGGAGGGAAAACCGTATTATATGGTTTTTCACAACAATGAAAAAATAATAGACACCTCTTTGCTAGGTTTTGAACTCAGGAACGCTCCTGCCTTGTCTGGGGATTTTAAGGTGGTAGATATTAAAATCTCATCAAAAAATGAAACCTGGTCAATGCCTTGGGGAGAACAGCTGGAGGTGGTTAATAATTACAACCAGTTGTTGATAGAACTGGAAGAAAAATCCGTTTTAAAACGAAAACTCAATTTTTGGGTACGGGTTTTTAATGACGGACTTGGATTTAGATATGAATTTCCAGAACAGGAAAATCTAAAGGAAGTCTTAATCACCGATGAAAATACTCAATTTCAATTGATGGGAAATCACGACGTATGGTGGCAACCCGGAGATTGGGATATTTACGAGCATTTATATAATGCTACAAAACTCTCCGAGATAAATGCGATAAGCAAACGGGATCATAAAGATTTAGCACAAACCTATATTCCGGAGAATGCGGTAAATACCCCGGTTACTATGCGTACAGGCAAAGGCTTGCATTTAAGTTTTCACGAAGCCGCATTGCTGGATTATTCCGGAATGACTTTAAAGATAGATACCACTACATTTTTAATGCAAAGTGAATTGGTAGGTTCTGAAAATCAAAATTACAAAGTAAAACGAAGCCTTCCCTTTTTCACCCCCTGGAGAACGATACAAATCTCAGAAAAAGCAACACAGCTTATAGATTCCAAATTGATTGTAAACCTTAATGAGCCCAACAAGCTGGGAGCTATTCCTTGGTTTGAACCGATGAAATATGTAGGAATTTGGTGGGAAATGCACTTGGGGAAATCTACCTGGGATATGAGCGGGGAGCAAGACATGAATACCTTTACCACCCAATCTAAACCTCACGGAAAGCACGGAGCTACTACTGAAAATGCCAAATATTACATAGATTTTGCTGCTAAGCATGGGATCAAAGGTGTTTTGATTGAAGGTTGGAATACGGGCTGGGAACATTGGATAGGTTTTGAGGATAGGGAAGGCGTTTTTGATTTTGTGACTCCTTATGCAGATTATGATTTGGAAGAGGTGGTACGTTATGCAAAAGAAAGGGGCGTGGAAGTGATGATGCATCACGAAACATCGGCTGCCCCACGAACCTATGAAAAGCAAATGGACACGGCCTATGCCTTGATGAAGAAGTATGACATTCACTCGGTAAAATCTGGATATGTCGGCAAAATAATTCCGAAGGGAGAATATCATCATGGACAATGGATGGTTAACCATTACAACAATGCGGCAATCAAGGCGGCCGCGTATGAAATTGCTGTAAATGCTCACGAACCCATAAAAGCTACCGGCTTAAGGCGCACTTACCCGAATATTATCTCCAGAGAAGGATTAAGAGGACAGGAATTTAATGCCTGGGCAAGCGATGGGGGAAACCCGCCGGAGCACCTTCCAATTGTGGCATTTACCAGAATGTTGTCGGGGCCAATAGATTATACACCAGGAATATTTAATATAAAATTTGACGAATTTAAGCCCAATAATCAAGTGAATACCACCCTGGCACAGCAACTTGCGCTATATGTAGTAATTTATAGCCCAATTCAAATGGTACCAGATCTCCCCGAGCATTATGAAGGACAACCTGCATTTCAATTTATTAAAGATGTAGCTGTAGATTGGAAACAAACCAAAGTTTTAAATGGGGAAGTTGGAGAATTTGTAACGATAGCCAGAGAAGATAGAAACTCAAATAACTGGTTTTTGGGTGCAATCACCAATGAAGAAGAAAGAGATCTTGATGTAAATTTAGACTTCTTACCGGATGGTACTTTTAAAGCGATATTTTATGAAGATGGAGAAGATGCTCATTGGGATAAAAATCCAACAGCTATTTCAATTAGAGAACAAAAAGTTACAAATAAGGACAGTGTTAAACTGAAGCTTGTTGCCGGAGGAGGAGTGGCTATAAGTTTCGAAAAATTAAATTAGAAGTCGTTTTTTAAATCCTTTAAAACGATTATCCCGCAGGTAGCATTAAGGGAAATAGTTTGCTCTTCTAAAATTTTTGCAATCTGGTTTTTTCTCCATCAAAAACAGCATAGGTATAATGAGAAATCCAGTCGCCTAAATTGATATAGGTAGATGTACCATTCAGGTCTATTTCCAGCGGAAGGTGCCGATGGCCAAAAAGAAAATAATCATAATGTTCAGTTTCCAGTTTTCGCCTGCAATATTGAATAAGCCATTCGCCTTCTTCGCCCTGGAATTTTTGATCCTCTACTCCAGATATCAGTTTGTTTTTAACCGATAAATGTTGCGCTAAAGGAACGCCTATATCCGGATGTAGCCAACGATACAGCCATTTTGAAACAGGATTTGTAAACACCTTTTTCATGCGTTTGTATCCACGATCTCCCGGCCCTAGACCATCTCCATGACCAACCAGAAACTTTTTACCATTAAATTCAAATTCCTTTGGTTGGTGAAAAACCGGAATATTCAATTCCTTTTCAAAATAATCATTCATCCAGAGATCATGATTTCCAACAAAAAAGTAGATTGGGATTCCACTGTCACGAATTTCGGCAAGTTTTCCAAGGGTGCGTACAAAACCTTTTGGAACTACATGTTTATATTCAAACCAAAAGTCAAAGAGGTCGCCCAGTAAAAAAATAGCAGCTGCATCTTCTTTAATTTCATCCAGCCATTTTACAAATCGAACTTCTCGCGGCCTGCTTTCCTCTTGTGTAGGTGCACCCAGATGATTGTCGCTTGAAAAATATATTTTTTTGCTTTCCGGGATGTTCATAGAATTAGTCTGAGCTGTAAATATAAAATAATTTAGGTTTAGACCTTAAAGTTATAAGGAGCTGATAAAAGAACCCTTCTGTATCAATCTTCTGCTGAAAATTGATACACCTTCCTTTTTAATGGAAGGAGCCTTTTTTATTACCTCTTTTTTACTCCTGGGGCTCCTGATCACTTGCATACCACTCTGCAAAGGAAGATTCGGTTTCCTGAAGCTTTAGCGAGTGTAGCTTAATATGATTTGGCAACCTGCTCTTGATTTTTTCAGAAAAATCCACTACCATATTTTCACTGGTAGGTTGATATTCTACTAAAATCACGTTATGGTCCCGTTTTTCAAGTTCTTTGGCAAGTTCTATGTGTGGTGTATTTTTATTAAAAACCGTCGCATGATCAAATCGATCTACAATTTCAGATTTTACGATCTTTTTTAGATCGCCAAAATCGATCACCATCCCATATTTTACATTAGTTTTATCGGTGATTGGGTTCCCTATTACAGTTACGCTCAATTTATAGCTATGCCCGTGAACATTTTTACATTTACCATCATACCCGTAAAGAGCGTGGCCGGTTTCAAAAGAGAATTGTTTGGTGATCCTGATCGTGCTCATAATCGTTATTTGGTGCAAAGATAAAGATTTTTATCGCCTGAAATTTAAGATACAACCAAAGCTTTCCTGTAGTATATTTGGCGGCTTTCTAAAATATAGATAATGGATAGTTCCTCTTCCGAATTGTTTGAACAACTGGAGTTTAAAGAAAATCCGCTTTTTGAAAAGATCATTTCCGGATTGCTGGAGGATCAGTATTGTATCGTGGAGGATTTTTTCGATTCTGAAGAAGTGCGTAAAATAAGAACGATACTTCTAAATAAATATGAGGAAGAACGCTTTAAAAAAGCGGCTATTGGCAATAGGGTGAATGAAACCATTGAGAAAGCAGTGCGGGGTGATTTTATTATGTGGATAAATGAATCTGATGCGGGCGAAGCGGAGCAGCTTTTTTTTGGAAAGATAAATGCACTTATTGAATACCTCAATAAAACCTGTTTTTTGGGAATCCTTCAGAAGGAATTTCATTACGCCATTTATCCTGAAGGTACCTTTTACAAAAGACATCTGGATACTTTTCAGAATGATGACCGACGAAAACTTTCCCTTGTGTGTTATTTAAACGATGAGGATTGGAAACCTGAAAATGGTGGGGAACTGGTAATCTATAAAGAAGAAAATGGCGTTGAGGTTGCAAAAAGTATTTATCCCTTTCCGGGAAGGGTGGTGATCTTTGAAAGTCAGGTGCTGGAACACGAGGTAAAACCTGTTAAAACAACACGGCTAAGTATTACAGGTTGGTTAAAAACACGTTGATCACTTTTTGAATTTCTTATATAAAACAACCCCAATTAGTGCAAGGGCGAGGATTAGCCACAAGCCCATCCCACTTAAAAAACTTAAAATAGTATAGGTTTCTTCGCTTACAGGAACATCGTTTTGCGTCATTATTTAATGTTTTTTCATATAATTTCTCGCATAGAAGAAAATCAGCAATACTAGTACGAGTGCACCGAGATACCAGACATTATCTGTAATAAAATCTATTAAATTAAAAGGCCATTCCTCTTCTCCGGTGGCTTGTTGGTCTTTTGGAATTTCTAATTGTAACAACATAATTTTTTTTTAGAAAAGATAAAAATTAAAATCCAGCCTTTGCATTTTAAAAGTTTTTTTTTGCTTTGGAAAAAGTGATGCTAATAATTGATATTTTGAATTAAACCAGCTATTATGTAAAGAAGGTTATGGTGGTATTTCCTCGAGGTTTTTATTTCTGAAATTTAGCCAAAGCTTTTGTGGTAAATTCAGATAACACCAATTCTCCACTGATGGCGGCTCTTTCGTGAAGCAAATTTTTCCAACTTGCAGTATTTTCCCAAAGGATCTTTTTCATCTCAATCAATGCCTGTGGATTGTAAGAGGCCAATTTTTCTGAAAAAAGGAGAACTTCATTATCCAGCTCTTTAATGGAGTCGAATACCTTTGCATATAAACCTTTTTCCTTAGCCCAATAGGCATTTTTCAATTCGTGAGCGGCCAGGCTAAGCTCTGCCAGCCCGGAAACACCTATTTTGCGTTCTACCGCCGGGGCGATCACAAAAGGTCCTATTCCAATGCTTAATTCTGAAAGTTTTATCGAGGCAGCTTCGGTTGCCAGAGCGTAATCACATGCCGCAGCGAGTCCAACTCCTCCACCAACAGTTTTTCCCTGGATGCGGCCAATGATAAGCTTTTTACAATCCCGCATTGCATTGATCACATTGGCAAAACCGGAAAAAAACAATTTACCCTGTTGCATGCTCTCTATCGCCACAAGTTCATCAAAAGAAGCACCTGCGCAAAATGCTTTTTCTCCCTCCGATTTTAAAACTATCACGTTTACACTCTCATCTTCTGATAGTTTTTGAAATCCTTTTTCTAATCGCTCCAGTAATTCTGAAGGAAATGAATTGCTCGCCGGATGTCCAAATTCAATTGTTGCGATCTTGTTCTCAATGCTTATATATAAACTTCCGTTTTCCCTAGTGGTGGTCATAAATGTTGAATTTTATCAAATGTAAGTATAATGCTTAATATAGTAAGGTTCATCCTTGTTTCAAACACCGGATTTAACTGATTTTTAAGTTAACCCCTATCGGTTTTCATAAAAAGCATACAGGATTTTTTATAAAAAGGAGAATTAGTATCTTAAATTAAAATTTGGACGGCTTTAAATAATTCTTATTCGTGCATTTGTAGCTCGAAGATTCAGGATCTCTTCTAATCGATTTCACAAAAAAAATCCTTCAGATTTATTTCTTAGAGCGTCTATCTAAATCTCCTTTTTCAAATATTTTCTCCGGAATTGAATCACAAGGGCGCTGCTGCGAATAAGCATCCATACAAAGAAAGCGATCCAGATGGCATAGAGTTTCATTCCGAAGTGATCTGCGATGAGCAATGCCGGAGTGAAACCTAAAAATGTAGCCGCCAGTAAAAGATTCCGAAGATATTTTGCTTCTCCCAAACCTTTAAAAATTCCGTCGAACATAAAGGCGATGGCATTTACCGGCTGCATCAATAAAACCAGCCAAAATACTGAAGAAAACAGTACCAGTACGCTTTCTTCCTTATTAAAGATTAACCCAATCTCATTGTAAAACAAAGCACAAATCCCCATTAAAATAAAAGCTATAAAAACTGAATATTTACTGATCTTTTTGCTGAGTTCCCACAAGCTGTTATAATCCCTGGCGCCCAGAAGTCTACCTCCAATAGCGTTTCCGGCATTTGCATATCCATCAATAAAAAAGGAGAAAAACAACCAGATATTCATAAGGATACTTTGGGCAGCGATGTAATTTTTGCCATAACCGGTGGCATAGGCATTGGCAAGGTAAATAGCAAAGTTAAGCGCAGCGGTGCGCACAAAAAGATTTGCAGCCATGAGAAGCAGGCCTTTTAACTGTGGATTAATATTAAAACTTAATTTTAAATGAAAGGGCGTCTTTTTAAAGAAAAACCACAATGCCATGACCAGCATGGTTGTTTGTGCAGCGAGACTTGCGTATGCGGCGCCTTGTAAATGCATTGCGGGAATGTAATCTTCTACACCATAAACCAGCAAAAAATCTAAAACCACATTAACCAGGGCGCCGGTGATGCTGCATTTCATAGCCCACAAGGTATTTTGGAGTCCTCGGAAAACCCCGAAGATTGCAAAGGTCACTAAGGTAAGTGGATATCCTAAAGCACGAATTTGGTAATATTCTTCAGAGTAGCTTAAAATTAAGCCTTCGGCATTGTAGGCAGAAAATATAGCTTCAGCAAAAAAAGCGGTTGTGGCATAGATCACAATGCTGAAGAGCAGGTTGAAATAGATCGCCTGCGGAATTAGGGTTTTTACCGCGTGTAAACGATTTGCTCCTAAATGCTGGGATACGATAGAAGAGATTGCGGTTTTTGTTTGTGCCACGATCCAAATAATGGCCGAAAGAAAAGAACCAACAATTCCAGCTGCTGCCAGAGCTTCGATGGGGTTTTTATCTACATTTCCTATAATGGCAATATCGGTTAAAGAAATCAAAGGTTCTGCAATCCCGGCAATAATTGCAGGTATTGCAAGGCGGTTGATATTTTTGAAACTTATTGCAGACAATCTTTAAATTTGAACGGTAAATATAAAATAAGTAATTGCTTTCAGAGCGATGCTTTCGGGAGAAATCCAGCGAGATTAATTAGAAATGCTTAATTATAATCTTATTTTTGGAGGATTAGTATCAATACTTATATTCAACCCCTATGAATCAAAATCTAATATGCCTGTTTGCCGTAGCTTTTTTCGGAATGTTTTCAGCGACCGCACAGCAGGATTACCCAACAAACCAGGAGGTAGCACAACGATTGCAGCAAATGGCCTCTTCGGGAAATGCAAAATTAATTTCACTTACTAAAACAGAAGGCGGACAGGATATTTGGGCCCTTCAAATAGGAAAAGGTGATCTTGAAAATAAGTCGGCCATCGCTATTACAGGTGGCGTGGAAGGCTATCACGTTCTAAGTGTCGAATTGGCGTTACAGGTTGCAAACCGATTGTTGAAAGATCATTCTGAATTGCTGAACACTACCACCTTTTATGTTTTTCCAAATATGTCTCCGGATGCTTATTCGCAATATTTTAGCAACATCAAATATGAACGCAGAGGGAATTCGGTAAAAATCGATCACGACAGGGATGGCAGATTGAGCGAAGATGGATATGAGGATTTAAATAAGGATGGATTTATAACAAAGTTTCGGGTAGAAAGTGCTCTAGGGGACTATGTTCCTCACGAAAAGGATCCCCGGGTTTTAGTGAAAGCAGAAAATGATGGTAAAAGTACTACCCGATACAGGCTGTTTTCTGAAGGCATAGATAATGATAAAGATGAAAAATATAATGAGGATCCGGAAGAGGGGATCGCGTTTAATAAGAGCCTGACTTACAAATTCCCGGCATTTGAGCCTTATGCCGGAGATTACCCGGTTTCGCAAAAAGAAAGCAGGGCTTTGCTGGATCACCTGTTCGAGCGATGGAATATTTTTGCATTTGTAACTTTCAGTCCTGCCAATAATCTTTCAGCTCCTTTAAAATTCAATAAAAGTGATGCAGAAAAAAGGGTTGTGAGTTCTATGTTGGAAAAGGATGTGGAGCTCAATAAAATGGTTTCAGAAATTTATAATGAAACCATCCCACACAAAGCCTACAATCAGGAAAATCAGGGTACAGACGGAGATTATTTTCAATGGGCCTATTTTCACTTTGGAAGATTGAGTTTTAGTACTCCGGGATGGTGGGTGCCGGAGGTTAAAGCAGAAACCAAAGATTCCACAATGATCGAAGAAAATAAAGAGATTAAAGAAGTAAAAGTTACCCCAGAAACCAACTTTTTGGCCTGGGCACAAAAGGAAGATCTAAAAAATGTATTTATCGCCTGGCAAGAATTTAATCACCCCGATTTCCCAAATCAAAAAGTTGAGGTTGGTGGAATTAAACCCTTTGTAATGGTAAATCCTCCATACCGAATGGTGGATAGCATTGCTGAAAATCATACGAATTTTATAGTGAAACTCGCTGAAATTCAGCCTAAACTGGAATTTCATAATTTAAAAACTGAAAAACTTAGTGGAGGTTTAACCAGGATCACCGTAGATATATTTAACAATTCCCCGCTTCCAACACATTCAGAACTTGGAGAACGTTCCAGGTGGCTTCAAAAATTACAGGTTACCGTAAATAAAGATAAAAAGGACCTACTTGCAGGGAATACTATCAAGCTATTGGATAAACTTGGAGCTTATGAAAAAGAGACCCTTTCCTGGATCGTAAAAGGTGGAGGAACAGCAAATATAAAAGTAGGAGCGCCGCATACGGGGTACGCAACTATTAATGTAAAACTTTAACTTTTGGCAAAAATGAATTTAAAAAATATAAGAAATACTGCGATTTTAGGGTTTTTCAGTCTGTTGCTGAGTATTCCTACGGGAGTGGCACAGGAGAAATTTTTTCGGGCTATTGGTACTCCACATGAGCCGGAAGTACAGGTAAGCTGGAACAGGTATTATACCTATGAAGGGATAGTGGATATTATGCAAAGAATTGCAAAGGCACATCCCGACCTTGCTAAACTAGAAAGTATTGGCAAATCTTTTCAAGGGAAAGATATCTATTTATTGACGATCTCTGATTTCAAGACAGGGGATCCTTCAAAAAAACCGGCAATGTATATTGATGGAAATATACATTCCAACGAAATACAAGGAGCTGAATTTTCACTTTATACCGCCTGGTATCTTACCGAAATGTTTGATGATCTTGATTTCATCAAAGAACTGCTTCAGGATAAGACTTTTTACATCAACCCTACCATTAATCCGGATGCGCGGAATGAATATATGAATAACCCCAACACTCCGCATTCTCCAAGATCCGGAATGATCGTCCTTGATAATGATGGCGACGGAGAAGCCGGGGAAGATGGGTTTAATGATTTAAACGAAGATAATCACATCACGATGATGATTCGGAAGTCACCTACGGGTAGGTATATTAAAGATCAACTGGATGATAGAAAACTCATTAGGGTTGCTGCTGAAGAAAAGGGTGAATATGAAATGTTAGGTTATGAAGGGGTAGATACCGATGGGGACGGGGAAGTAAATGAAGACGGAATTGGCTATTATGATCCAAACCGCGACTGGGGATGGAAATGGCAGCCGGATTATGTACAGCGGGGAGCCTATAAATATCCTTTTAGTTTGCCGGAAAACCGTGCGGTAATGGAATTTGTGATGAAACACCCCAATATAGCAGGCGCGCAGAGTTATCATAATTATGGAGGAATGATCTTAAGAGGACCTGGAGCCGAGGAAGATAAGGATACCTATAACCAGGAAGACATAGAAATCTATGATGCTATTGCAAAAAAAGGGGAGGAAATGATCCCTGGCTATAAATATTTGGTGGTTTACAAAGATCTTTATTCTGTTTTTGGAGGAGAATTGGACTGGTTTTACGGAAGCCGTGGTGTTTATACTTACACCAATGAATTGATGGTTTCTTACCTTTATTTCCATCAAAACGAAGGTCGTGGAAATCAAGAGGAGGAAATGAAGGTAGACAGGTATTTAACCTTTGGGGATGCCTTTGTAGATTGGGCAGAATTTGATCATCCACAATACGGAAAAATTGAAGTTGGCGGATTTAAAAAGAATTTTGGCCGTGCACATCCGGGATTTTTGCTGGAGCAGGATGCACATAGAAATATGGCATTTACCATATATCACGCATATCATACTCCAAAGATTAGTATTACGGATGTTAAAGAGGAAAACCTGGGTGGTGGCCTGAAGCAAATAACCGCGACAATTTATAACGAACGTTTGATGCCCACCCACAGTAGTCAGGATCTTAAATATAAGATAGAACGGCCGGATTATGTTACAATTTCCGGTGCTAATGTTGTAACCGGAATGATTGTGAAAGATGCCGACTTCAATAAGGTTGAAGAACAAAAAGTGAATCCGGAGAAAATGTTGGTAGAAAATATTCCTGGAATGAATTCGGTAAAAGTTCGCTGGATCGTTTCAGGAGGAGGAAATTATAAAATCAGCGTAGATTCTGCCAAAGGCGGAATTGCGGAATGGAAGAAATAAAAGCGAATTAATGCTGAATATAAAGCCATCGTTCTCTTTTAAGGATGGTGGCTTTTTTTATTTTATTCTACCTGATCTATCTGCACATTAATTAAAGATATTCTACAGAATTAATTCATAGCAGTGAAAAGGATCTTCGCTTTGTTTGGGAAAATAGATATCCCCCAATTTGTGATATCCCCTGCTTTCATAAAATCGTTGATTTCTTTTGTTTTTACTGAAGGTATCAAGTCTTACAGATACAAAATTATTTAGCCTGGCATAGTTTTCAGCAAAACCCATTAGTTTTTGGCCAAAACCTTTACTCCAAACCAATGGATGAACCGCAAATCTATGGATGTAAAGGTTGTTGCTGTTTTTGGTCAACCAATTTATTGGAATATACTCTCTGTCCATAAACCCGGTAAGCACAATAATTCCCAAGATTTTACCCTGATCTTCAAGTACAAATAGTTCTCTTTTTTCAATATCTGCCTGCAATTTTTCTAAGGATGGATAATGCTCATTCCACTGAAAAATTCCTTTTTCCTGCATGGCAACAGCACAGGCCTCTGTGAGGGATTTTATTTCCCGAAGATCCTTTACTTCAGAAAGTCTTATTTTATTCATAGGATGCTTCGCTAATTCAACAGAAATATATTTATACCGGAATGGTTTTACCTGGTTTCCAAAACGTAAAATATAAGAAAATCATTAATACAATGGCAATTTCAGCAATAATTCCCAGAATTGAATTTTCGAATCCAAACTCCCCTCCATTTAGCAAGGTTTCACTTGTTATTTGTGTTTGAAACAAAGAATAAAAATTTTGCCCGCTTACATTAAACCCAAATATACTCTGAAAAAAGTTCCAACTCAGATGCAGGCCTATAGGGAACCAGAGATTTTTGGTATAAATATAAGAAATACCCAAAGCCATCCCCGCTAAAAATAAACTCAAAAAACTTAACATATCAAAATTAGGATTGAATCCATGCAGGGCTGCAAAAAGAAAAGAGGAAACTAGCAGGGCTAAATATTTATTAAAGGACCTCATAAAATTTCTAAGGACATACCCCCTAAATAAAGTTTCCTCTACAAAAGCCACAATTGTAAAAATCCCTAATGAGATAAGTATTTCAATAAAATTAAAGGAAATGGATTGAAATGTAATTTCTTCAATAGATACTAGAAGAAGATAACCCACACACATTATCAATGCTCCCAAAATAAGACCAACGATAAAATGATTTAATTTTGACCTTATATGAAAACCTAGTTCAATAAACTTTTCTTTATCGACGTACTTCATGAAAATCCACAGTACAAGGAAATTCCCGAATAAGTTTGAGAATTGTACCACTAAACGCTGGAGGGAGGTTTCTTCAATTTGTGAATCGTAATCGTAATTTACACCGGCTAAAATCATTCCTCCAAATTGAAATAAACCTACAATTATTAAATACGGAATAATTAAGAGTAGAACTCTTGCCCATCCATAAAATCTAAATTCCATAATTGATTTTTTATCAAACTGAAAAACCACCCTGAAAAGAGTGGTTTTTGTGGAGAATATCGGAGTCGAACCGATGACCTTTTGGCTGCCAGCCAAACGCTCTAGCCAACTGAGCTAATCCCCCAAATTCGGATCCAAAGATAAACAAAAATTTAAAGTGGTAAAATCTTATTTAACTTCATTATTGCTTTCTTCTAAAGTTCACGAGATAGTATTATTTTCGGTCTTTAATTTTTTATGAGGTACTCCGTTTCGGTGTCAAAAAACTCCCGGGTTTTATCGAGTACATGTTTAAAGGCTTTTGGCAAGTCGCTATTGTTCCAGGGATGGGAGGTATTGTAAACATGATCGGCATCTTCTACCAGAAGAAGATCCGGAAAAGGACTCCATTCAAATAACTTTCCTGAATCGCTTATTGGAACTGAGGTGTCATTGCTTCCGTGAACGATTAAATGTGGGATATCAAGTTTTTTTGTGGCCCTGGAAATAGTTAACCTTTCTTCATTCTCTTTAAAATTGGTGTAGAATTGAAAATGATGCGGCAATTGCTGTTTTGTCCTTGTATTCACTATGTAACTCACGCCTTTTTCTTTCCATTGTTCCAAAACCTTTTCTTCGGGAAAACGGGAACCGAAATCGCTCACAGAGGAGAAGGTTACCAGTTTATCAATTCGGTTTTCCTCGGCTGCTTTAATAATTGAAATTCCACCGCCCCGGGAATGACCTATCAAATTGATCCTGGAACTATCCAGGAGCGTTCCATGGTCAAAATCGGGCAGGAGAAGCCAGTCAATTACAGATTGAAGATCATCGAGCTCTTTGATGTAATTGTTCTCCCCAAATGCTTCAATATCCATAAATTCCGTAGGATTTTCAGGGGTAGTGGCATTGTGTGAAAAATTGAATTTAACGAAAAGAAATCCTTTCTCCGCAAAGAACTCCGCCATTTTATCCCAGGGTCCCCAGTCTTTAAAACCTTTGTATCCGTGGCAAAATATAACTACGGGTTTCAGCTTTTCATCATCGGAGAAAAACAAATCTGTTAAAATTGGTTTATTGTGCCTTCCTTCAATTTGGATATTTGTTTTCTTAATAAGCTCCATACGCTGTTTTTATCTCTTTTTCATTAAATGCGATTTCCGGATCGCATATTTCCAGAATTAGTTTTTCTAGTTGTTCTTTAAATTTTTCCAAAATGACATCATCTAAAGCCGTTTTTTTTATCGCTCCACGACCGGGTTTGTCTTTTTCAGCAAACTTCAGGAATCCGGCTTTTAGATTCTTAAATGATATTACTCCGGCTTCCACAGCTAATCCCGGATTTTTATCTTGTAGCAACATTGTAGCGTACATCAACACCTGGAAGGGTTTAGCATAGTGATCATAATCTGAGGTCAGCAGGTCCCAGTCAGTTATTTCCAACTGATTCTGTAGTACTTTCCCGGTTTTATAATCTATAATCCTTAAAATACCATCTGTAACATCTACTCTGTCGACATTTCCCCGAATATTTACAGGAAAATCCAGTTCTTTTATCACCAAGGGCGTTTTCAAATTTGTTTCTATCTCCCGTATTTCAATTTTCTTCCCGAATCTTAATTCCTCTAATTCGGTTTTTAAAAAATTGGTTACGTAGCGTTTTACCACTTCAAATATCAGTAAATTTTTCCCGGTGGAAAGAGGAACTTCACTGTAGTTTGCTTTAAATTTTTTAATCACTTCCTCCGGGGTTTTCCGGATAAATTCCTCCAAGAGCTCTATGCTTAGATGCTTACCTTCAAGCGGCTTGTAAAATGCCTCTAGAGTTTCATGGACCACAGTTCCCAATGTATTATGTGCCACTGTTTCCTCCACTTCTTCCTTATCCCGTATGCCCAGCACATATTGAATATAAAAGTCCAGAGGATTCCTGATGTAGGTTGTGAGTGATGAAGGGGAGAAGCCTTTTTCGGCAAGGGTCTTTAGCTTTTCAAGGATCTCCGGAGTTTTTTGCACGCTTTGCAGTCGATTGTCTATTATAGGAACATCTGGAACAACGACAGAATTTTTGATGTTGTGGAATGCATGTTTTTCGATCTCCAGCTGGATCAAAAAACGGCTTTTTTCACCACCCATCTGGCTATCGGTATCGGAGTTGTGTAAAAGATACACTTTTTTAGCTCTTTGTAAAAGATGATAAAAATGATAGGTGTAAACCGCATCTTTTTCTTTGTAAGTAGGCAGGTTATAAGCCTTTTTAAGTTCATACGGAATAAAAGAATTATTGCTTTTCCCTGCGGGGAGCGTTCCTTCATCCACAGAGGTGAGAATAACGGTTTCAAAATCTAAAACCCTTGATTCCAGCATTCCCATAAGTTGCAACCCCTGAAAAGGTTTCCCCTGAAAATCCAGCGTTTGAAGGCTGCTTAATTCTTTGTAAAAATTTTGCAGAGAAGCTGTTGTTTTAAGGTGAGGATACTTTTTAACCAGTTCTGTTAGCTGTTCCATAACTTTATGGTAATGATACAGGAATTCAAGATTGAGCTCATCTGTGTCTTCCTGAAGCAGTCCACGAATTTTTAAGATAAGTTCATTAAAGTTCTGAAGGATTTGCAGGGGAGCGATTTTCCCTTCAATAAAGCAATGTGAAATCATTGATCTTCCTTCGGCCGTAAAGAAATCCATAATCTGCTTTTTAGAGAGGTAAAGAAGATTATTTTTTTTAATACGACCTATCACTTCATCTGACTTGTTCTTCGTGGCTTTTTGAATGATGGGATTGCTTAGAATCGAAACTACATCTTTATAATAGAATTGGTTTTTTTCAAGTTTCAGGATCTCAAATAATTTTTCAAAAAGGGAAGCGAAAGGACTATATTTCAGGGGGTATCCCATCGTAATATTGAGCGCTTCAACAGTAGGAGGAAGAGAATTTAACATAGGTAACAACAATCCCTCGTCACCTAGAACCAATGCAGTAGCGTTGAGTTGCTCCTGGCTTAGGTTATCAAGGATCTCTCCCACATATTTTGCCTGACCTATACTTTTTGGGATTCCAATTATTTCAATGTCCTTTTCTGCATTAAAATGTGCAGAAGGCTTCTCAAAATCGTGCTCGATATAATATTTCCATGTTTTTTCATATTCCCTCATGAACAATGAGACATCATGATCCCAATCCTGAAAATGGACCTCATCTATATCCCAGAATATCTGTGAATTAAATTCCAGCATTTTTTGAATGATGAGTTGCTCTGCCGCATTTAATGCATTGAATCCAATGAATATATGTTTTTGTGAATTATCCTGAGCGTATTCCTCAATTTTTTCTGAAGCCTGCCTGTAAACTAACCCCTGATATCCCTGGTTTTTTTCCAGCAGATTATTTTTGAGGCTTTTATAGTATTGAGGTAATTTTTTCCAGAATTGGAGGTAGTTTTTTACCAGGTTTGATTTTTCCGGTTGTAAATACCAATGATTGATATCTTGAATCTCAGACAGGTAATTGAAAATAGAGTCCGGGGGAATTAGATACCGGTCTATTTCATTAAAATCGTGAAGCAGGGTTTGTGCCCAATTGCTGAAGCTTTCAAAATCCTCTGTTTGTTCCTTAGGTGTTAACTCCAAATAAACTGAATAAAACTCGAATAAGGATGTTGTAGCATCTATTGTTTTGAGTCCTGAGATATTTTCTGAAAATTCTTCGATACTTAAAATGGTGGGAGAAAAAACAGGCTGATTTATGCTAGTAGAAAGTTCCTTCCTTAAAAAGGAACCAGCTCGCTTACTGGGTAAAATAAAAGAGATCTCAGAAAGAGTCTCACCTTGGTTGTGGAGCTTTTGAAGAATTTCAGAAATAAAAGATATCATAGGCTAAAAATAGAAAACGCCCCGTAAGAACGGGGCGTTTTCAAAAAAAAGTTTAAACTTTTTTACTAGTTATTCGTAGAAGTACTGTCTGTTGCAGTTTTTCTAACTTCTTTATCTTTATCCAAAGAGATTTCAACCCTTCTGTTATCCTGTCTTCCTGCAGCAGTATTATTCGTTGCAATTGGTCGGGCTTCTCCGTAACCTTCAGAAGTTAATCTGCTAGCTGGAATTCCTTTAGAAACAAGGTATTCTCTTACTGAAGCAGCACGTTCTTTAGATAATTTCAGGTTATAATCATCACTACCCTGGCTATCTGTATGTCCACCAATGTGGAAAATAGTGGTAGAATATTCGTGCATAATCTCGTGGATTGAATTTAGAGCTGATTGAGACTCAGATCGGATTGTAGCCTTGTTAAGGTCAAACAATACAGTTTTAGAGTATTCGTTCAATTCTTTGATCACTTCAGCAGATACTTCAGGACATCCGTTATTTGCTACGGTACCAGCAACATCTGGACATTGGTCATCTTTATCTAAAACACCGTCACCGTCTTTATCTTTGAAAGGACAACCGTTGTTTGCTTTAGGACCAGCTTCATTAGGACATTCGTCTTCACTATCTTTTACACCATCACCATCAGCGTCAGGACATCCATTCATTGAGGCAAGACCTGCAACTGTAGGACATTCGTCTTGAGGATCTGGAACACCATCACCATCGGTATCAGGACATCCGTCAAACTCGGCTAATCCAGCTTCCATAGGACATGCATCTTTACGGTCTTCAATTCCATCACCGTCAGAATCTGGACATCCGTTAAATTCTGCTAAACCTGGAGTTTCAGGACACTCATCATCTTTATCGTAGATTCCGTCACCATCTGTATCTTTTCCACCAAATACAAATTTAATACCTGCGGCATGTTGAAAGTGCGTTGGGTTTTCGTCTTCAAAAGCGTATTTGTAAGTAGACTGGATGTTTAAAGCGATGTTATCTGAAAACCAGAAGTTGAATCCAAGAGTACCATTTAATGTACCAAATCCTTCTTCGTCTAACCAGGTATATCCACCACCGGCTCCAAGGAATGGGTCAAACCATCCGTCGTTTAATGCGGCTCTAAGGCTGTAATTCAAAGCTCCGTCCAATGCATAGTATGATAAATCGTCTACACTTGAATCACCAAATTTATCGATTTGATTTACAGAACCTGCTGCTTCAAACACGAATCCACCACCAATATATCTACCTACAGATAGTTTTGAAACCGAAGGAAGAATATTCCAGTGGTCACTTACGTTGAAAAAATCCTCACCAAAATCTCCATTAGGAGCATCTTCTCCGGTAGGGAATGTGTCAACCGCGTTTACACCAATACCTATGGCCCAAGGGTTGTTTGCGTCCTGAGCCTGTACCGAAGTAAGACCAAAGACTAACAATGAAGCTAATAAAAATCTGCTAAGATGTTTCATATCTGTTATTTTAATTTTTTGTGTTAATTGAAGCAAAAGTATGTGCAAAATCGATATTAACAAAGTTATATATAATAAAGTTTTCTTAATTAAGCACGAAAATGCCCTATTTGCAAGGGTTTATTTAGGTTTTTGCTGAGTTTAAACCAGGAGTTCAAGCTATTGGCACCTAATTTTTTTACCCTTTTATATCAAATTTATCATAAAGATCGAAATAATTTAACAATAACCAATCTATTTATTGAAAATTAAATGACGCCAAGTTCCTTCCCAATTTTTGTAAATGCCTGTATTGCTTTGTCCAAATGAGATTTTTCGTGAGCTGCAGAAAGCTGTACCCGGATGCGCGCTTTGCCTTTGGGAACAACAGGAAAGAAAAACCCAATCACATAAATGCCTTCTTCGAGTAATTTATCGGCCATATCCTGAGATAGTTTGGCATCGTGAAGCATTACAGGAACAATTGCGGAGTCTCCATCTATTATATCAAAACCGGCAGCTTTAATCCCCTGCTTGAAATATTTAGTGTTTTCCTCCAGCTTATCCCGTAAGCTGGTGTCTCCTTTTAGCATTTCAAACACTTTTAAGGAAGCACCTACAATTGCAGGAGCCAGTGAATTCGAGAACAAATAAGGCCGGGATCTTTGACGAAGCAAATCAATTATCTCCTTTTTTCCGGTGGTATAACCGCCCATTGCACCTCCAAGTGCTTTTCCTAAGGTTCCGGTTATGATATCTATTCTTCCCAGGGCATTCTTTTCTTCCATGGTGCCAATTCCCGTCTTTCCTATAAAACCAGTAGCATGACACTCATCTACCATCACCAGGGCATCATATTTATCGGCCAGATCACAAATTTTATCCAATGGTGCCAAAAGTCCGTCCATGGAGAATACCCCATCTGTCACAATCAATTTAAAGCGTGCTCCTTTTTCATTAGCAGCGATCAATTGTTTTTCCAAATCTTCCATATTACCGTTCTCATATCGAAATCTTGCTGCTTTACATAAGCGCACTCCATCTATAATGGAAGCGTGGTTGAGGGAATCGGAAATTATTGCATCTTCTGCTGATAACAAAGGTTCAAAAATCCCTCCATTAGCATCAAAACATGCCGCATACAAAATGGTATCATCGGTTCCGTAGAAATCTGCAATGGTCTTTTCAAGGTCTTTATGGATATCCTGGGTACCACATATAAAGCGAACACTGGACATTCCAAAACCGTGAGAATCCAGCGTGTCCTTTGCCGCTTTAATGACTTCAGGGTGTGAGGACAATCCCAGGTAATTATTTGCACAAAAATTAATCACTTCCTGTCCTGTAGAAATTTTTATTACAGCTCCCTGAGGAGAAGTTATTATCCGTTCTTTTTTATAAAGGCCATCTTCTTTAATTTGTTCTATTTCTTTTTGCAAATGTTCTTTTATTGCTCCGTACATAGTTTCTGTTTTTTACAAAATTAATCATCTTTTACACAAAAGCGATGTTCAACTCTTCATTTATATAAATCAATATTTTATTTGTCACTTCAAAGTTCATCAAAGAAAGTAAATCGGCATACTGGTTCATCTGTGCTATATGACTATCGCTTACATTTCCGGTTTTATAATCCATGATGGTAACCGTTTTTCCATCAAAGATCAATCTATCCGGCCTTAATAGTGCGCCATCCGGACTTATGATGTCCCGTTCCCTGTAAATTTTTGATTCCTTCAAAAAATAAGGGCTTAACTCAGGATGTGAGATTACCTGCCATAAAATTTCTTTTATTTCCTCTTTCTCTTTCAAATCCAGGTTTTCTTTTTCTGAAAATTTTTCTAATGTCTTTTGAATATCTTCTGAAGTATCTATTTCAGAAAGAATATCATGGATCAAATTTCCTCTTTTAATAGCTTCTTCTCTGGCCGATCCCCATATAACACCGGAGCTGGTTATTAATTTCACGGCATTAGATCTTGTTGGGGAAGAGTAATAATTTTCCTGGCGAATAGTTTCAGCAGCTATTTCTTTCTTATAATTGGTGAGTTCTTTATTTCCAAACTCATAAATCTTGTTTTCATTCCAGAGTTGAAGTGATTTCAGGAAACCTATCAATAATCCTGATACCTTTTTTTCATCTTCATCCCCTTTACTATTCAGTTCATAATTTGAAATAACATATAACTGTTGAGAAGCCCTTGTAAATGCAACATACAGTATGTTTATATTGTCAAACTCGGTTTGATCTACCCGCTCCCGGAAAGCAGCGGCCTCAAATTCACCCCAATTCTTCATCTTTTCTGAAGCTTTTAAATATCCCACGGGAATATCATCAAGGTTTTCCGGAAGTGGTACCCAAAGGTAATCGCGGCTTACATCCCTCAGTTTTGTTTTCGCGAATGGATAGATCACCACTGGAAATTCCAGGCCTTTAGATTTATGGATAGTCATGATTTGAACAGCATGTTCGGTTTTTGGAGCAACAATGCTCAATTTTCCTGCTTCCTGTTCCCAAAGTTCCAGATATGCCGGGATTCCGGTGAAGTTTTTTGAGGTTTTCTCAAAGATAAAATCCAGGTAAAACTGAAGGTATGCATCAGATTTTTTAATAAGTGAAAAACTCCGGATAATATATTCTGCCGCCTCATAAAGCGTCAAAATCTTCAGTTTCCCGAGGTCAAAGTTGATGTTATATTCTTTTAACCAATCAAAAAACAGGCTACCATCATATGCTAGATTTTGCTCAAGATTCCTATGCGGATTTTCAATATTCAGTGTATGATTGAGATAGTTTAAAATTTTCCATTTCAAATTTTTATCCTCATTGGTTAATGAAAACTCAAAAATGGCATTGATGAAATTAACTTCGGGAGAGTTTGAAACCAATAAGGATTCTGAAGAAACAATTGAAATGCCTTGCTCACTCAAGTATTTTGCTATTGCAAAACTCTGGTTTCGGGTTCGTGTCAAAACACAAATATCACTTTTTGACATCCCCTGGCTTTCAAGATCTTTAACTATTTCAAAAACTCTTTCTGGCTGAAGCTCCAATTCTTCCTCTTTATTTTCGGTTTCCATAAAAGAGATATTCACATAGCCCGGAAATTCCTTGATCGCCTTTTGCGAACTGGACTTAAATAATTCACTGTACACCGGGTTTTCAAATTTCCCTGATATAAATTCAAAAAATGAATTGTTGAACTCCACTATTTTTTCTGCACTTCTGTAATTATTTGGCAGGTTGATAATATTTTTTTCTGTGGTAAAAGGGTTTTGATCATTGTACAGATCTATAAATTGTTCAGCCTTGCCGCCGCGGAACCTATAGATGGATTGCTTAGCATCTCCTACGATCGTGAGATTTGCATTTTCATTGTTTAAATGTTCACTGGAGAGCGCGTGGTCTATTAAAGGAACAATATTTTGCCATTGCATCTCTGAGGTATCCTGAAATTCATCTATAAAATAATTCCGGTAGCGTTCCCCCAGTCGTTCATATATAAAAGGAGCGGGCTGCTGATTGATCTCTGCCGCGATTGTTGGATTAAAGTCTGAGATCAATACCAGGGAGCGTTCTTTTTTGATGTTTTCAATTTCTGCTGAAATTTCGCTCAGTAAGGAGAGTGGATTTAAATTTTTGATAATTTCTTTTAAATATTCCCTTCTGAAAATCCCTGCTCTGGAAGTTTTAAAAAGCAATATAATTTGCGCCTTATGCAGATCTAGAACTGCTTTTTTATCTGACGGAACTGCTTTAGAATACAGCGGTTTGTCATCGATTTCCTCCTGCCATTTAGCACCAAATGGCCTTGAATAATCCTTTAAACGGATTTTTTCGAAATATTTAGAGAGGTATCCTCCATTAAAATTTGCTTTTTCCAGGCCTTCCAGATCAACCAGTTCAAAAAAACTTTCTGCCGTATCGTTTATAATTTCCTCGGTTGCTATTGTTTCTTGCTTGAGTTTTTTCGAAAAATCTTCAAAATCCTGTAAGGTCTTACCTTTTAGAAGCGTGACATATTTTTGATGATTTTCCTGTGTAAGCAATGCCGAAAATTCGAAAAGGTCTTTTGAAATATCCCAGCTTTTATCATCATCGGCCTTGGAAATTGTGTAACTAAGCAGGGCCTTGGTAAGTTTTTTATCCTCTCCGGCGCGGCTTATAACCCTGTCTACCGCTTCTTTTAGTACCTGTTTTATATTCAATTCCACTTCAAAATTAACAGGGATCCCAAGATCTTTTGCGAAAGTCCGGATAATTTTATGAGTAAACCGGTCTATCGTGGAAATGTCAAATGCAGCATAATTATGGAGGATACTTTTTAGGATTTTTCTTGATTTCAACTTAATTTCCGTGGCAGGCATTCCTGTTTCCTTTACCAAATCGGTTAGTAAATTTTTAGAATTTGCAGGGCATTCCTCCTGTGCCAAAGCGTTCAAATTAAGTATCACTCTGGATTTCATTTCGGCTACCGCCTTGTTTGTAAAAGTGATGGCAAGAATATTTTTATAGGAATCATTTTTCGCGGCATTAAAAAGCAACAAAAGATATTGCTTTACCAGGGTATAAGTTTTTCCGGAACCTGCAGAGGCGTTATAAACGGTAAATGTATTCTGGGTATTCAATATTTGAATTTTTGAAGGTTTAGAAAGCTACAGGAGTATAGTTATAAATTTTAAACCAAGTCTTGTATAAATGCAATCTTTAAGTAATTTATAACACAAAAATATTTTTAATAATAGGCTTAATACTTAAATTTGGGAAAAATGATTAAATAATAACAAAAATAAATATAATTATGGCTTTTGAATTACCAAAATTAAAATATGCTTTCGATGCATTAGAACCTCATATAGATGCAAAAACAATGGAAATTCACCACGGGAAGCATCACGCGGGGTACACTTCCAAATTGAACGCTGCAATTGAAGGGACAGATCACGAAGGTAAAACTATAGAGAATATTCTTAAGAATCTCGACAAAAGTAATGCTGCTGTTAGAAATAATGGAGGAGGGTATTACAATCATACTTTATATTGGGAGATCATGTCTCCAAATGGTGGTGGAAAACCTGAAGGGGATTTGGCAAAGGCTATAGATACAGCTTTTGGATCTATCGATGCCTTTAAGGAAGAATTCTCCAAGGCTGCTGCCGGGCAATTTGGTTCAGGTTGGGCCTGGTTGTGCGTTCATGAGGGAGGAAAAGTTGAAATTTGTTCTACTCCAAA
This sequence comes from Gillisia limnaea DSM 15749, assembly GCF_000243235.1. GTDB lineage: Bacteria > Bacteroidota > Bacteroidia > Flavobacteriales > Flavobacteriaceae > Gillisia > Gillisia limnaea. The sequence continues at coordinate 1,792,634 of NZ_JH594606.1, read as the reverse complement.
TCAAGATAACCCATTAATGCCTGGAGTTGGATGTGGCGGAACCCCTATTTTAGGAATTGATGTTTGGGAGCACGCTTATTATTTACATTATCAAAATAAACGTCCGGATTATATCGAAGCATTCTTTAACGTTATAGACTGGAAAGAAGTTGCATCCCGATTTGCGAAAGGAAAATAGATAAAAATAGTTGTTAAGATAGGCCTGCTACATCCGATCCGTAGCGGGCTTTTTTTTGGTTTAAAAATGAAAAAAGGCGGACGGAGAGTCCACCTTTTTTGCCCCAAATCTACCATATACTTAACCTACTTATGCAATGGTGAGTGCAAGATATTAAATAACATACAAGAAAAAAAAATTTTTAGCTAAACGGCATATATATAGGTTATACGCTACTTAATGGCCTTTTTTTAGGGAGATTTTAAGAATAAATGAAAGGAATTTCTTAGAAATTATTGGACATAAAAAAAGGCAGACGAGAGTCCACCTTTTTTTGCCCCAAATCTACCATGAACTTAACCTACTTATGCTATGGTTCTGCTAATATAGATGAAACCATCTTTCAAGCAAACACTTTTAGGTGAACTACCCAAATATTAGTTGAAAGGCACTTTTCTATAATTATTTCTAATAAGTTGTAAGAAAAAACTAGTATGCTCTGTCCTTATTCCCTTCATAAAAATTTATAAAAGCCCTGTTAACAACCCTGTTTCCTCCAAAAGTAGGATAATCTCCTGTAAAATACCAGTCGCCTAAATTCTTGGGACATGCTTTATGAAGGTTTTCCACGGTTTGGTAGATAACGTGAACTTCGGTTTCAACCTCAGGCTCACTTAATAATTCTGCAATTTTATCTGAAATTTCCTGATCTGTAAACGGTGCGTAAACCTCTGTAACAAAGTTTTGAACTTCTTCATCTGCCAATTCCACTTGTTTTTTACATTTTTCATAAACAGAATCCACGATATGGTATTGATTTGTGTCTTCCAGCAAGGCAAGGGCAGCTTTAAAAGCAACAAAGTCTTCCAGTCGGGCCATATCAATTCCGTAACAATCGGGATAACGAATTTGAGGGGCAGAGGAAACCACGATTAATTTTTTGGGGTTTAATCTGTCCATCATTTTTATAATACTCTTTTTAAGGGTAGTGCCCCTAACAATACTGTCATCAATTATCACAAGATTGTCTGTAGGTTTTACCACCCCGTAGGTAACATCATATACATGGGTTACAAGATCATCCCGGCTGCTATCCTCAGTTATAAAGGTGCGCAGCTTAACATCTTTAACGGCAATTTTTTCTGTTCTCAATCTGTGCGCAAGAATTTCCTGCAAGCGCTCATCGGTGAGGGTTTCTTTTTCCTCCAGGATTGCCTGGTTTTTTTGTTTATTCAATTCATCCTGTGCTGCTTCCACCATTCCGTAGAAAGAAGTTTCAGCCGTATTGGGGATAAATGAAAACACCGTATTTATTGTATCGTGTTTAATGCTTTTTAATACTTCAGGCATAAGTAATCTGCCCAGCATTTTTCGCTCATTATATATTTCTGCATCACTTCCGCGGGAGAAATAGATCCGCTCAAAGGAACAGGCTTTTCGTTCCAGAGGTTCCAGTATTTCGGTAATATTAACTTCCCCGCTCTTTTTAGTGATAATGGCATGTCCCGGATCAAGTTCCTTAACATCTTCAAACTTTACGTTAAAAACGGTTTGTATAACAGGTCTTTCTGAAGCGACTACTACAACTTCATCATCCTGGTAATAATAAGCCGGCCTAATCCCTGAAGGATCACGTAGTACAAAGGAATCTCCATGGCCTAATAAGCCAGCCATTGCATAACCTCCGTCCCAGTTTTTAGCCGATTTTCTCAAAATCTTTGCGACATTTAATCGTTCCGCAATCAAAGGAGAAGCCTGCACTTTGGAATATCCTTCATGCTTGAGCTTTTTGTATAATTTCCGAACTTCAGAATCTAAAAAATGACCAATTTTTTCCATCACCGTAACCGTATCTGCACGTTCTTTGGGATGTTGACCTAATTCTACAAGATTATTGAAAAGTTGTGAAACGTTGGTCATATTGAAATTCCCGGCAACGATAAGGTTTCGATGCATCCAGTTATTTTGGCGTAAAAAAGGGTGCACACTCTCAATACTGTTTTTACCAAAGGTTCCATAGCGCACGTGCCCTAAATACAATTCGCCTATGTATGGTAAATGTTTTTTTTGAAGGCTAACATCGTTGGCATACTCGGGATGTTCTGCAATCTCGGCATTGATACGCTCATTTATTTGTTTGAATATATCTTGTATAGGCTGTGCTGCATTGGAACGTACCCTGCTTATGTAGCGATCTCCGGGAATGGTATTTAATTTGATACTGGCAAAACCTGCTCCATCCTGACCACGGTTATGCTGCTTTTCCATCATTAGGTACATTTTATTCACGCCATAAAATGCAGTGCCATATTTTTCTTTGTAGAATTCTAAGGGTTTTAATAGTCGGATAAGTGCAATTCCACACTCATGTTTAATAGCATCGCTCATAGTAAATTCCTTTCGGATTCAAGTGGGTTAATGGTATACTTAGTCACAAAAAAAGTCCAATAATTACCGGACTTTTTTTGGTGTTAATTCTATATCAAATTGGGTTAAGTTTTCAAATTCTCTTAGGCGCAGCTGAATCTCTTGCTTGGTGAGGGTTTCCATTCGTTCTGTCCCGAATTTTTCTACGCAGAAAGAGGCAAGGGTAGACCCATAAATAACTGCATTTTTCATATTTTCAAACGAAATATCTCCTGTTTTTACCAGGTGGCCAATAAATCCTCCGGCAAAAGTATCGCCAGCTCCGGTAGGATCAAAAACTTCTTCCAGCGGCAGTGCAGGAGCAAAGAAAATTTGTTCTTCATGGAAAAGAAGGGCACCGTGTTCCCCTTTTTTTATAACCACATAATCAGGTCCCATTTCCTCAATTTTCCGGGCCGCTTTTACCAGGGAATGTTCTCCGGTAAGTTGTCTTGCTTCTTCATCATTGATAGTGATCACATCCACTTTTTTGATAACTTTTAAAAGATCGTCCCAGGCGTTATCCATCCAAAAATTCATCGTGTCCAGCACCACCAGCTTTGGGTTTTTCACCTGTTCCAGTACACTAAGCTGAACCAAGGGATGTAAATTCCCAAGCATGATCATTTCCGCATCTTGATATACAGCCGGAACAACGGGGTTGAAATCTGCCAGTACATTTAATTGAGTTTCCAGGGTATCACGGCTATTAAGATCATTATGGTATTTTCCGCTCCAGAAAAAAGTTTTCCCTCCTTTTACTATTTCGATCCCATCTATATTAACCCCTTTGTTGGTTAATAATTCAAGATGAGTGTTTGGGAAATCGTCTCCAACAATGGATACTATAGCGTTGTCTATTTCAAATTGGGCAGAAGAGAGGCCAATATAAGTTGCAGCACCTCCAAGAATTTTATCGGTTTTGCCAAATGGGGTTTCAATTGCATCGAAGGCTACTGTGCCTACTATCAATAATTTACTCATAATATGGTTTCAAATTTGTGGCGCAAAGGTACGGTTTGTTTTTCAAGACCTTTGGGTGATTTTAAAAATTTAACTAAATCAAAAAAGCTCGTTTTAGTCCTCTCTAAATCCGTTGTCAATAAGTAGACGGGATTTTTTAATTGCTTCTACTGCGAGCGCATCGCAGCGTTCATTTTGAGAATGATTGTTGTGACCTTTAATCCATTTAAAATCAACCTTATGTTTTCTGAATTCGATTAAAAAATCCTTCCATAAATCTGAATTCTTTCGGTCTTTAAACCCTTTTTTTTCCCAATTAAAAACCCAGCCTTTTTTTACTGAATCTGCTACGTATTTCGAATCTGTAAAAACCAACACCGAAGTACCGGGATTTTTCAGTTTTTTTAAGGCTTCTGTTACTGCAAGTAATTCCATCCGGTTATTGGTGGTGTGCTTAAAACCCTGTGCAAACTCTTTTTTATAAGGTTTGCCTACCCATTCCATGACTATTCCATAGCCACCGGGTCCGGGATTTCCCCTGGCGGCGCCATCGGTATAAATGTGAACGTCTGGCTTAGTCAACAGCTTTATTTTCTAGAAGATTTTTAATTATTTCAGGGAAATGCCGGTATTCCAACTCGTGGATCTTTTCGGCTAAACTTGTAGGAGTATCATTTGGAGCAACCGGAATGGAAGTTTGAAATATGGTTTGGCCTTCATCGTATTTTTCATTTACATAATGTATGGTAATTCCTGTTTTCTGGTGTTTTTGATCGATCACCGCAGAATGTACACGGTCTCCATACATTCCGGCACCACCAAAGTTGGGAAGCAAAGCAGGATGAAGATTTATAACTTTAGCGGGAAAGGCCTGCAGGGTTTTAGATGGAAAGAGCCATAAAAATCCGGCAAGTACAATAAGATCAGGATTAATATCCTTCAAAATATTCAATACTTCATTGGTTTTGTAAAAGGATTCCCTGTCAAAACAAAGCGACTTGATTTTTAAATTATGGGCGCGAACCAAAACTTTAGCCGAGGGTTTATTTGAAAATACGGCAACCACTCTTGCCAGTTCCGAGTTTTCAAAATAATGGATAATATTTTCTGCATTGGTTCCGGATCCGGAAGCAAAGATGACTATTTTTTTGGGTGATATGGGTTTTAGAGTGTTCAAAAAGGAGTCTGTTAATAATTAAAGATGGTAAAAATAAAGGCTTTAAATGAAATTTCCGTAAATTACCACCACATTTTTAAACTAAAAACCGGTTTTAAAATAAAGTTTTTTATTTTTGCCGTCTAATCAAAATTAAAATAGAATATTATGTCAGACATTGCATCAAGAGTAAAAGCGATTATCGTTGACAAATTGGGAGTTGACGAGAATGAAGTGGTAAATGAAGCCAGCTTCACCAACGACTTGGGCGCCGATTCGTTAGACACTGTGGAATTGATCATGGAGTTTGAGAAAGAATTTGATATCCAGATTCCAGACGACCAGGCAGAAAACATTGCTACCGTAGGCCAGGCAATTTCTTATATCGAAAACGCAAAAGGATAGTTCTTTATGGAGTTAAAGCGAGTTGTAGTTACAGGTTTAGGGGCCTTAACGCCTATAGGTAACAATGTTGAAGCATATTGGAATGCCTTAATCGCCGGAAAAAGCGGTTCTGCACCCATTACGTATTTTGATGCCGAAAAATTCAAAACTAAATTCGCTTGTGAACTTAAAAATTTTGACGCCCTTGATTTTTTTGATCGCAAAGAAGCCAGAAAACTCGACAGGTTTGCACAATATGCCATAGTAGCCTCTGATGAAGCTATTAAAGATTCTGGAATTGAACTGAATGGTATAGACAAACATCGGGTTGGGGTTATATGGGGTGCAGGAATTGGGGGATTGGAAACTTTTCAGGACGAGGTTATTAATTTTGCCACCGGCGATGGAACGCCTCGTTTTAATCCGTTTTTTATTCCTAAGATGATCGCAGATATTGCCCCGGGTAATATCTCCATACGTCACGGTTTTATGGGACCTAATTATACTACAGTTTCAGCATGTGCCTCGGCCGCAAATGCAATGTTCGATGCCTTAAATTATATTCGCTTGGGATACGGTGATATCATTGTTTCCGGCGGATCTGAAGCGGCAGTGACCAAAGCAGGAATGGGCGGATTCAATGCCATGCACGCTTTATCTACCAGAAATGAAAGTCCCGAAACGGCTTCAAGACCTTTTGATGCAACCAGAGATGGTTTCGTTTTAGGGGAAGGGGCAGGAGCTTTGATTCTGGAAGAGTATGAGCATGCAAAGGCCCGGGGAGCAAAAATTTATGCTGAATTTGTTGGAGGTGGATTGTCATCAGATGCTTATCACATGACTGCCCCACATCCTGATGGAATTGGTGTAATTGCTGTGATGAAAAACTGTTTGCAAAATGCAAAAATGGTTCCGGAGGATGTAGACGCTATTAATACACATGGAACTTCAACCCCATTAGGAGACGTGGCAGAACTTAAGGCCATATCCCAGGTGTTTGGAGCGCATGCTAAAAATATTAATATCAATTCTACCAAATCCATGACCGGACATTTGTTGGGTGCCGCTGGAGCTATAGAAGCAATTTCTTCTATCCTTTCCATCACACACGGAATTGTGCCGCCTACAATCAATCATGAAAATCCAGATAGTAATATTGACCCTGCTTTAAATTTAACATTGAACAAAGCGCAAAAACGTGATGTTAACGTGGTTATGAGCAATACATTTGGGTTTGGAGGTCACAATGCCTGTGTTCTTTTTAAAAAATTTGATGAATAATCAATCACATGAGCGTTATTCGTAACATATTAAATTCCCGTTCTTCTAAAGGCGGGAATTTTTTTATATCAGTACAAAAAATCCTGGGTTTTAAACCCAAGGATATTGTTATTTATCAAAAAGCCTTTACGCATAGATCCCTTAACCAAAGGGATAAGGAAGGAAATGCCATCAACTTTGAAAGGCTGGAATTTCTGGGCGATGCCATGTTGGGTGCTGTAATCGCAGGGTATCTTTTTAAAACGGTGCCTGGCGGTAATGAGGGGTATCTTACAAAAATGCGTTCTAAGGTTGTGAGCAGGAAGCACTTAAATGAGCTTGGAAAAGACCTGAACCTTATAGGTCTTGTACAAACCAACATTCCAAAGGAACAATTTGGAGCCAATATTCACGGGAATTTATTTGAAGCACTTATAGGGGCTATTTATTGGGACAGAGGATACAAGTACTGCAAGCGCTTTATTTACGATCGCGTGATCAATCCATATGTAGACATTGAACAGCTGGAAGGAAAGGTAATAAGTTATAAAAGTTTATTGATAGAATGGTGCCAGAAAACCAAAAAGACCTTTAATTATGAGGTTTATGAAGATACCGGTAACGACGAGATCAAGCATTTTGCTGTAAAGCTTAGAATCGATGAAACGGTGGTTGCAAAAGCAAGGGCTACTTCTAAAAAAAAGGCAGAAGAAAAAGCTTCAAAACGGGCTTATTATGCCCTTCAAAATAAGATAGAGAATTAGAACTACATGCTAATTTACTATAACGTTTTCGTGAAAATAACCCAAAAAACAGGCTAAAAATCTGCTAAATTGGCATTCTTATTATATCTTTATCATTTAAGTGTAAAGATATGCTATCCCACAAGTTGATACTGGATGATGATGAAGAGGATTATCAACTTCTTGCAATTCATAGTTCTTTAGAAGAATTCAAAATGGCTTATTTGTTAAATAAGCACTTAGAGATCAATATGCGGCGATCCCGTCTCGATCTGGATTTTAACCATGGTTCTGTACTGGCCAATTATCCGCTTTACATTTTCAAAGAACCTGTGAAATACAGGAATTATTATCTTATAAAAAATAAATATAAAGGGCCGCTGAAAAAGGTTCTTAGTTCAGGATCACTTTTTAATGAAGATGAAGGCACTCCTCAACTCACCTATTTAATCCCGGAATTTAAAGAAGTGGATTTTTTCTTAAAGGTTGAAGAAGATATAGAGCCGGAACAACTTCAAAAACTTATTAATAGGATCGCTTTTATACCAAACGTGATCACTATTTATGCAGTTGATGCAAATCAACTTAAATCAAAAAATAATTTAATTTTAGAATAATGCCAGCAAATAAAAGAACAAAAATTGTAGCCACTTTAGGACCTGCAACGAGTACAAAAGCTGTTTTAAAAGATATGCTTGATGCCGGAGTAAATGTATTTCGGGTGAATTTTTCTCATGCAGACTATGAAGATGTAAAGGAACGCGTTCAGATGATTCGCGAATTGAATGAAGAATTTGGATATAGTGCCGCTATTCTTGCCGATTTGCAGGGTCCCAAATTGAGAGTTGGTACCATGAAGGAAGAGGTGATCGTGAATCCGGGAGATCAAATAACTTTTGTTACCGGAAAACCTTTTAAGGGTGATGCTTCCAGGGTGTATATGAATTACGCAACTTTCCCACAGGATGTACAAAAAGGAGAACGAATTCTTCTTGACGATGGGAAATTGATGTTCGAAATTGTGAGTACCAACCTGGTGGATGAAGTTGTTACCAAAGTTATACAGGGAGGTCCGCTAAAATCTAAAAAGGGGGTAAACCTTCCTAATACAAATATTTCTCTTCCGGCATTGACCGAAAAGGATATTAAAGATGCCATTTTCGCATGCAGTCTTGAGGTAGATTGGATGGCGCTTTCTTTTGTACGCCAGGAAAATGATTTGATAGAACTTCAAAATCTTATAAAAGAGCATAGCGAACATAAAATTCCAATTATTGCAAAAATTGAAAAGCCGGAAGGGGTAAAGAATATAGAAAAAATCGTGGCTTATTGTGACGGATTAATGGTAGCCCGCGGAGATTTGGGTGTGGAAATACCTGCACAGGAAGTGCCGTTAATACAGAAGCAATTAGTTTTAATCGCCAAAAAAGCCAGAATTCCTGTTATTATAGCAACTCAAATGATGGAAACCATGATCACTAGCCTTACTCCTACCAGGGCAGAGGTAAACGATGTGGCAAATTCTGTAATGGATGGAGCAGATGCAGTGATGTTAAGTGGGGAAACTTCTGTAGGGAATTATCCGGTGCAGGTAATTCAAAAAATGTCACAAATCATTAATGCTGTAGAAAATTCACCGCTAATTAAGGTCCCGCATGACCCACCACACATACGAACCAAACGATATATTACAAAATCTATTTGTTACCACGCAGCCATAATGGCAAATGAGATCAAGGCTAAAGCTATTTGTACTTTGACAAATAGTGGTTACACAGCCTTTCAAATCTCTGCCTGGAGACCGGAATCCAATATATTGGTGTTCACTTCTAACAGAAGAATACTATCACAATTAAGTTTGCTATGGGGAGTTAAAGCCTTCTTCTACGATAAATTTGTTAGTACAGATGAAACAATCGAGGACATCAACAATATAGCTAAAAATAAAGGCTTTGCAGATCACGGAGATTTCGTTATAAATCTTGCTGCTATGCCAATAGTAGATAAAGGAATGGTGAATACATTGAGGGTTTCTGAAATAGAATAACTGAAATAATTATACAATTAAAGCCACGATAGCTGCTATTTTTTAGTAGTGAATTCGTGGCTTTTTTTTATGGTTTTCAACATTCAAAACTCAAACTTCAGCTGCACCGCAATTTCTTCTTTCTTTTCTTTTTTTTCGGTATTGAGATTTGAAAGGCTAATTCCCAGAAGCCGGACAGATTCTTTCATCTTTTCCTGAAAAAGCAACTCTTTTGCACACTCCAGAACGAGATCTTTAGAAGAAATAAAATAAGGAAGGGTTTTACTGCGGGTATGTTGCGTAAAATCACTGTATTTAATTTTTAAGGTAACCGTTTTTCCGGCGACTTTGCTTTTTTGAAGCCTGCGTTCAATTTCTTCAGCAATATTTTGCAGTCGCTCCAGCATAAAAATTTCTGAAGAAATGTTGGTGTCAAATGTTCTCTCTGCGCCAAGGGATTTTCTAATACGATTTGGTTTTACTTCGCTTAGATGTATACCCCGAACTACATTATAGTAATGGAGTCCACTTTTTCCGAAGTTTTCTATGAGAAACTCCAGGGATTTTTGTTTCAAATCAAATCCGTTAAAAATTCCTAGCTGGTACATCTTTTCTGCAGTCACCTTTCCTACGCCGTGAAACTTCCTAACTTGCAACTTTTCAAGAAATTCTAAAACATCCTCTGGATTAATGGTTTTTTGGCCATTAGGTTTATTGATATCACTGGCAATTTTGGCAATAAATTTATTCACCGATATTCCCGCAGAAGCATTTAAACCTGTTTTATTCTTTATTTTTTCTCGAATTTCCCTTGCAATAAGCGTTGCACTGGGATTTCCCTTTTTATTTTCAGTAACATCAAGATAAGCTTCATCAAGGGAAAGTGGTTCTACCAGATCTGTATATTCAAGAAAAATAGCCCTTATCTGGTTTGAAATTTCCCGGTAACGCTCAAATCTAGGTTTTATAAATATTAAATCCGGGCAATTTCGTTTAGCGATCACACTGCTCATGGCACTTTTCACACCATATTTTCGCGCCTCATAACTTGCTGCAGCAACAACGCCTCGTTGTTCACTACCTCCCACCGCAAGTGCTTTTCCCCGCAATTCGGGATTGTCCAGCTGCTCTACAGAGGCATAAAAAGCATCCATATCAACATGGATAATTTTCCTTAAGGGCGTATGTTTTTCCACCTTGTAAATTTAATGAAACTTCGTTTTGTCAAGTCGTAGAAGAAGACAAAAAGATTCGTTGAATTAACTTTTTTTAAAAAATCAAACCCAAAATCCTATCTTTATGAATAGAAAGTAAAAAACTTTGGCTTTTAGCAAAGTTAAGATTTGGGGAACTATGAAAACAGCTATTTTATTAGGAGCTACCGGATTAACCGGTGGAATTTTGCTTCAGAAATTGTTAAAGAATCCAGCCTATGAAAAGGTCAAACTCTTTTCAAGATCCCCTGTTGCGGTTAGGGATGGAAAGATTGAAGAACATCTCATCGACATGTTTCGGCTGGATGAATATACAGAGCTTTTTGAAGCGGATGAGGTTTTTTGCTGTATTGGAACTACAAAAAGCAAAACCCCGGATACCGATACCTACCGGAAAATTGATTTCGGAATTCCGGTAGCCGCGGCCAAGCTTTGTAAAGAGAATGGGATTAATACCTTCCTCGTGATTTCGGCGCTTGGGGCTGATGCAAATAGTTCTACGTTCTACAACAAAATCAAAGGTAAAATGGAGGAGGCTGTTTTGTCTCAAAATATAAAAAACACGTATATTTTTCAGCCATCGCTTATTGCGGGAGATAGGGAGGAAAAAAGATTTTTTGAGAATCTGGCCAAAAATGCTTTTGAGATTTTGAATTTTATGATGCTTGGGCCTTTAAAAAAATATCGCTCTATTCATCCGGAAACAATTGCAAAAGCCATGATTATTGTTGCAAAACAAGGTCACAAAAAAAATAGTATAGAATCTGATGAGATTAAGGAAATAGCATCCTCCCTTTAAGTTAAAAAGAACTATGACAGAAATTGAACGAAAATTTTTGGTAAAATCTGATGCTTTTAAATCTGATGCATATCAAAAAACCAGGATCGTACAGGGGTTTTTAAACACCAATCCGGAGAGAACTGTCAGGATTAGGGTCAATGGTCCTCAGGCATTTCTTACCGTAAAAGGGAAATCCAGCGAAAATGGATTGAGCAGATTTGAGTGGGAAAAAGAAATAGAAGTAGAAGAAGCGGAGAATTTGTTGAAATTATGTGAACCAGGAATCATAGAAAAAGACCGATATCTGGTAAAAAATCAGGATCACATCTTTGAAGTGGACGAATTTCACGGGCAAAATAAAGGCTTGATAATAGCTGAAATTGAATTAAAGTCTGAAGAAGATAAATTTTTGAAACCGCTTTGGGTTGGAGAAGAAGTTACTGGAGATAACAGGTATTATAATTCGCAGTTAAGCAAAAAGCCATATAAAAACTGGTAGATGAAAACAGCAGACAAAATATTTATTCTTATAGTGGCGGTATTTTTCATGACTGCATGCAATGAACGTCCGGAAAACACCAGGGGAATACTTGCCGTGCCTGCGGTTAAGGCTGAAATGGAGAATGTTGAAGGACTTGAAGAAGAACTCAAAAATAATGGCTATCAAACTTTCACTTATAAAGAAGGTGATACTTCCTACCTGATGCAGCAATATTATATTGTTTTTTTAAAATCTGGCGATAATCGTTCTCAGGATTCCCTAACCTCGGCAAAACTTCAGGATCAACATATGGCGCACTTAAGCAGAATGTACAATGAAGGTTATACAAGTTTAACTGGACCTATGGGTGATGATGGGGAGTTGCGTGGAATTGTAATATATAATACCCCCACCCAAAAAGAAGCCGATAGTTTAGCAAGACTTGATCCTATGGTGATTGCTGGAAGATTAAAAGTGGAAGTTCATCCCTGGTGGGTTGCAAAAGGAGGAAAGTTAAACTAAATATTAAATTCAGTAATGAAAATATAACATACAAAAGCTTAAAATAAAAGGGCATTTTAACGAGGTTAGTAAAGATAGAAAAGCCGGAACAATGAATTAAACCTGTGCCGGAGAAAGCAGAATTACTATAGAACATATAGAAGTATATCCCTAATTAAAGGGAGAAGGCGTAGGGGGAAAAAATAGTATGTGATGCAGTAGAATTGCAAGGCAGGAGAGGAAAACCTGGAAATAATTCCGCAATGTACTTATGCAAACCACCTTTTGCAAAGCGATAACAATTTTTTGGATGCATTGTTATAAGACTTCACTATCTTAATTGAAAATTCATCTGTTTTTTTAAATGATTTAAAATTCTACTTATATGGCCTGGTACGTTTTATATGTTAAATCCAAATACGAAATAAAGGCGGCAACTACTTTAGAAAAAATGGGTATTGAAGTTTATTGTCCTGTCATAAAAGAAATGAGGCAATGGAGTGATAGAAAAAAAATGGTAACCAAACCACTGTTTAGTTCCTACTTGTTTATCAAAATCCAGGAACAGAACCGGGAAAAGGTATTTGATGTGACTGGAATAGTAAGATATGTCTATTGGCTCGGGAAGCCTGCTATGGTTCATGACGAAGAAATTGAAACAATCCGGGAATGGGTTGAAAGTGGAACGACAGAAAAAATAGTGGTAGAAGGATTGAGCCCGGGAGACAGGATAAAATTAAAATCTGGAGTTTTCAAAGATCAGGAAGCTAAAATAATCGACATAGGAAAAAATACTATGCGATTAATTTTGGTAGATATTGGTTTCACGGTAACAGTAAAATTAAAAGAAATTCAATCTTAAAGTCATTTATATTTAATGGTTTGTACGAAAGTTCTTTCAAAAAGAATTTTTATATCTAGAAAAAGTAACTTTTTAATTTTTGAAGCTTTAGATATTCCTAGGGTTTCCAATTCAAGCGATGCATTTTAACGAAATTTTTAGAATTTTAACGAATAATTCTTAAAGGGTTGGGTTTTATTTTTAAATTAGCAATAACAACCCCCCCAAGTTATTCCCCTTTTTTAGTTCCCTACATTTTAGTGATGTTATTGAAGCAATTGTAGTTTTCGTCTTGTTATGGTTTATGAATAATTAATTTCTACTCCATATACATACCGTTTTTCTACAATACAGCATAAGAAGATCCCCGTCTTCCTCAAACCCCCAATTTGTTGCTGCTGTTGTGCTTTCATATTTTAAAGATCCCCGCTTCTTGTTGAGTTATAAATTCGAATCCTACTATTAGGTGGGACTCAAAGGGCGGAGCCATGCCAGCTTCGGTAAAATCAACTTTTCAAGGCAGCACTCCAATTATTCAAATCAAGTTTGAGTACACATATAACAGGAATTAATTATGAAAACAGCACTTATTACCGGGGTGACAGGGCAGGATGGCGCTTATTTAAGTGAATTTTTACTTGGAAAAGGCTATATAGTTCACGGAATAAAAAGAAGAACTTCCCAGTTTAATACAGAGCGAATAGATCATTTATATCAGGATCCTCATGAGCAAAATAGGAATTTCATTCTTCACTATGGGGATTTAACAGACAGCACCAACCTAATACGATTGATACAACAAATTCAACCGGATGAAATATATAATTTAGGAGCCATGAGCCACGTTCAGGTTTCATTTGAGATTCCGGAATATACAGGTAATACAGATGGGTTAGGTACCTTGCGTATTCTTGAAGCCGTACGTTTACTGGGAATGGAAAAGCAAACCAGAATTTACCAGGCATCTACTTCAGAACTTTATGGAAAAGTCCAGGAGGTTCCTCAAACAGAAACTACTCCCTTCTATCCCAGAAGTCCTTACGCAGTGGCTAAACTTTATGCATACTGGATGACGGTCAATTACAGGGAAGCTTATAACATGTTTGCCTGCAACGGGATTCTTTTTAATCATGAGTCCCCCATACGAGGAGAGACTTTTGTTACAAGAAAAATTACCAGGGCTGCTGCCAGGATAGCTTTAGGTTTGCAGGAAAAGTTGTACCTGGGGAATCTGGATGCCAGAAGGGATTGGGGTCATGCTAAAGATTATGTAAGAATGATGTGGATGATTTTACAGGCCGAAGAACCCGAGGATTGGGTAATCGCTACCGGGAAAACCACTACAGTAAGAGATTTCGTGAAAATGGCCTTTGCAGAAGCGGGAATAAAAATTAGGTTTGAGGGAGTTGGGATTGAGGAAGTAGGAATAGTGGAAAACTGTAGCTTTCCCGAGTATCAACTGGCTGAAGGAAAAGAAGTACTTGCGATAGATCCCAAATACTTCAGACCAACAGAAGTAGACCTTCTGGTAGGTAACGCCGAAAAAGCAAATAAAAAACTGGGATGGATTCCTGAATACGGCCTAAATGACTTAATCAGGGAAATGATGGAAAGTGATTTGCTTCTAATGCAAAAGGAGCAATATTTGAAAGATGTTGGTTATAAAGTTTTGAACTATTTTGAATAAAAATTTTGCTTTTTGAACCTCAAAATTATAATTGGTACTTATAACCGTTAACCTCTGTTTGGGTTAATAAGTAAGATTTCCAGATAAAAAAATTTAGATAAATTCCCCCTTTAACATCTTGAGTGAAATGAACAGAGATTCCAGAATATATATTGCCGGCCATCAGGGAATGGTGGGCAGTGCTATCCTCAACAATCTTAATGCTAAGGGATACCAAAATTTAATTTTGAAAACGCATCAGGAATTGGATTTAATAGATTCGAATGCTGTAAAACAGTTTTTCGAAAATGAAGATCCTGAATATGTAATTCTCGCTGCAGCAAAGGTTGGAGGCATCGTAGCAAATAATACCTACAGAGCCGATTTCATTTATGAAAACCTGATGATCCAGACAAATGTCATTCATCAGGCTTTCCTTCATCGCGTTAAAAAGCTTTTGTTTTTAGGCAGTACCTGCATTTATCCCAGGGATAGTCCACAGCCAATTAAAGAAGAATATCTTTTGACAGATCCCCTGGAATATACCAATGAACCATATGCAATAGCCAAAATAGCAGGGATTAAAATGTGTGAAAGTTATAACTTACAATACGGGACTAATTTTATTGCTGTAATGCCTACAAACCTTTATGGTCCAAGAGACAATTTTAATTTGGAAACTTCGCACGTACTACCGGCATTGATTAGGAAGATCCATTTGGGAAAAGCTTTGGAAGAAAATGATTGGATCGCTATTGCCGATGATTTTAACAGGCGACCGTTAGAAGGAATGGATGGCAGCCAGGGAAAAAAACAAATGCTTGCGATTCTAAGCAAATATGGAATAAAACCCATCTCCAATCAAATGAATTCAGACCTACAAAATGAGGAGGATTTTAAAAATGTCTCCGTTGAAATATGGGGCAGTGGAAAGCAAATCAGAGAATTTTTATGGAGCGATGATATGGCCGAAGCTTGTGCTTTTTTAATGGAGAATATCGACTTTATTGATTTAATTCCGAAAGATCAACCTGAAAATGAAGTGAGGAATTCTCAAATAAATATAGGCACTGGTAGAGAAATAACAATAGCCCATCTTGCAGAAATAGTAAAAATCATTATAAAATTTGAAGGAAAACTGGTTTTTAATACAAGTAAACCTGAAGGCACGGCACGTAAACTTACAGATGTTTCAAAACTTCGGGCCCTGGGCTGGAAATATTCAGTAGAACTGGATGAAGGAATAAACAGATTGTATAGGTGGTATAAATCCAGTATATATCATACTACCAATGTTAGGTAGTTTTTATTTGTTCCTGCCAATATGGATTATTAAATATTGTCAACTTATTTAGGTTCCTTGGTTTTAAATGAAATCAAAAAGAAAACAAAAAGAAAGCATTTCGGAGTTTTAGCGCAAAATCATCAAACTATATTGTTTTTTATTGATTTGATGAATGACTTCCTTCTGAAATTCGGGCTCAGTTGCTAAACAAATATTCAATTGGAAACAGATTTTATTATTGAAGGACAAAATAACTCAGTTCATTTAATAAATGCTATTCACCGGCATTTATAAGTAGTTTTTCTAGCGCAAAACATCTAATAACGGAAGAAATCAATACTATATAAGCAATTTTATTACCAGATAAAGCTTATTAAGCTATTCGAAAAATCTACTCTTCTTTAAATTTCCATGACACATTCTTTTTTTCCTTTAAATAAAAATTTCTTTAAAAACTTTTGGGTTAGCTGGCTGTTATCGATTAGTATTATTTTTTTAATTTTCCTTGGAACGGTTGATAAAGGAGCATACCTACATCCAGATGAATTTGTAATAATTGATTTAGGTAAGAATATTTTAAATCCTAATGTTGACTGGTCCATCGCTTGGGTTATTGAACAGCAAAAACCAGCAATATTAATTTCATATA
Source organism: Gillisia limnaea DSM 15749 (assembly GCF_000243235.1). Classification (GTDB taxonomy): domain Bacteria; phylum Bacteroidota; class Bacteroidia; order Flavobacteriales; family Flavobacteriaceae; genus Gillisia; species Gillisia limnaea. The sequence continues at coordinate 1,776,121 of NZ_JH594606.1, read as the reverse complement.
TAGGGGCTACTATTCAGGAAATTGTATTCGAGTACTTTGGACAGTTCGGTCCAAGAATCTTCGCGATTTTAGGTGCGCTTGCTGCAGCAACAGCATTAGTAAAATATCTATTATTAAGGGGTGTTTCTATAAGACCCACATTTTTCTTGGGCCTAATTTTTCTTCTTGACCCTCTCATAGTGCAAGCTTTTACGATAGGAAGGATAGATGGATGGGTTATGTTTTTATGCATAAGTTGTTGTTGGGTTCTTCGATCTGAAATCAATTTTTTTGCTAGTAAGAAGTCTAATTTAAATACTAAATTTTTATTTGCAGGGAGTCTAATTAGCTTAGCGATTTTCACTTGGCCTTCTGCAATTTTTTTCTTTCCTCTTATTGGACTTGAACTCAGTGAACAAATAAGTTATGAATGGAAAAACGAAAAGAGAATAAGAGTAATATTAAATATTTTGTTTCTATTTATGTTTGGGGCAGTAATTTCAATTGCCTTATTGGTTTTACCTTTTTCAGAACAACTATTCTCTCAATGGAGTCTTATCAAGGAAACAATTACTTATAATACTCATGCTGGATCCTCTGATATTAATGGATTCAATACTGCTTTAGAAAATTCGATTGAATTATTGAGGGTTTTAAAGTTTAGTCCTTTTGTAGTTTTGCTTGCTATAATATCATTAATCAAATTTAAACAGACATATTTGTTCGTGGCTATACTGGCTGTAATAATTCTAATGTTAATTACGGTCGTTTATATTAACCGTGTTCAATACTTAGTTCCTTATTTCATTATAGGGATTGGTTTGTTATATAACAAAGATTATAGTAAAAGTGACCCCCGTTCCCTCATATTTAGCGGTATATATACACTACTTTTTTGGTCTATTGGATTATCCCTTATAGTGCGTTCATTTCTAGCCTTTGATGGGAAAGCAGAGCGGGATAGGGGACTTTTGGATAAGGCTGCTTTTTCTATGGTTGGTTATGGAGACCATAAAGTTTATATTCCTCATGAGTTTTATTATTCTGGACGATCTTTGAATTGGAAGATGTACAAAATTTATGAAGCCCATAATGATCCTTTGAACCTAGAAACCTGGGAAAAGATTCTTCCTAATGTAGATTTCATAATTGTACGAGAATATTCAAAAAGTTTTCAAAAATCAATTGAAAATGCAGGATTGGTAGACAGGGGCATTTATCATATTTATGAAGAACCACCAAAACCCTTTGACGGTATTACTAATAATGAAGTAAGAATTCGAAACTTGTATTCTATTTTCAGGAAGCCTTACGGTCCTTACAGACTTTATGCTAGGGAATAAATAATTTCCTGAATAATTATTAGTTGAGTAAATCAATTAAACTAATATAATCTGACTTCCATTAATTGTAGCAATTTGTTATTAGGGTCTAGTCAAGATTAAAAAAGTAGAATTCTTATACCCTATACTAAGTTTACGAATACAGCAACTAAAAATTGGTCTATTCAGGAATATTTAGAATGAAATAGAAACCCCGGTTTCTATGATCAAGCTCCACGGTAATTTATAAACTAATTAAACTATTAAACGTGAAATTATGATAAATATAGGCATAATAGGCTATGGGTATTGGGGACCTAACTTAGTTCGAAATTTTTTTGCAGTAAATGGTTGTAGTGTAAAAATTGTAGCAGATTCTCGTTCTGCAAGGCTGCAAGAACTCAGGAAAATATATCCCACAATTAAGGCAGTAAATGATGGTAATGAAATTATTCTTGATCGTGAAATTGATGCAGTAATTATCGCTACACCGGTGTGTACACATTTTAAGTTGGCTCATAAGGCACTTTTAGAAGGGAAGCACGTACTTATAGAAAAACCCATGACTTCCTCGGTGGAGGAAGCTGAGATTCTAATTAATTTGGCTGAGCAAAAGAACTTGCTGCTTATGGTAGATCATACGTTCTTATATACCGGTGCAGTTCAAAAAATGAAACAATTAGTAGATAGTAAGGAGCTGGGTTGTATCAAATATCTTGACTCAACCAGAATAAATTTAGGTCTTTTTCAATCTGATATTAATGTGCTTTGGGATCTTGCACCCCATGACTTATCTATTCTTAGTTATATAGTTGATGAGCAACCTTACAGCGTTAATGCCAGAGGGATAACCCACACATGCAATAAAATAGAGAATATCGCTTATCTCACCGTGAATTTTAAATCTGGATTGATAGCTCATTTTAATTGTTCATGGACAAGTCCTGTAAAAGTGAGAATGATGTTATTAGGAGGAGACGAAAAGATGATTCTCTATAATGATCTCGAACCCACAGAAAAAATAAAAATATACGATTCAGGATATAGTTATGCGAACGATGAAGAGAAGAACCAGGTGATGGTAGATTATAGAGTTGGTGATATTCATGTTCCCAAACTTGCTACTACCGAAGCCTTACTTAGTATGGCGAACGATTTTATATACTGTATCCATGAGAAAAAACAACCTAGATCGTCCTGTTACTTAGGTTTGGATGTAGTCAGAATTCTTGAAGCATCAAACGAATCTATAAAACATCAGGGAAAAGAGGTTGTATTACAAGCCTCTAAAATACCAATTGCATTTAATTCATATTAAGTAAGTAAATTATGGATACAGTTACAATAGATAATGAAAAGCAAAGCTTACATAATGTAAAACTAGGTAAGCGGGTAAAGATCTACAACTTCGTGAATGCTTATGGATGTAGCATAGATGACGGGTCTAAAATAGGCACGTTTGTAGAGATACAAAAAGGAGCAACGATTGGTAAGAATTGTAAAATATCAAGTCATACATTCATATGCGAGGGAGTGCATATTGCTGATAATGTTTTTGTTGGTCATAATGTCACCTTTATAAACGATAAGTTTCCCAGGGCAACAAATGATGATGGCACCCAGCAGACAGATGCAGATTGGAAGTGTGTTGAAACTTATGTGGAAGAGGGGGCATCTATAGGCTCCAGTGCAACTATTCTTTGCGGATTGCGGATAGGGAAAAGGGCCATTATTGGAGCAGGCTCTATCGTTACTAAAGATGTGCCTGAAAATGCTGTGGTGGCGGGTAACCCTGCCAAAGTGATTAAATATTTAGATATAAAATTAGTGTAATATGAACAATTCAGCAATTCAAGAGAAGATCTCATGTCTAGACCTTAAAGGTCAACATCAACAAATTAAAGAAGAAGTGTTTAAAGCTTTTGAAAAGGTGTATGAAAACACCGCGTTTTCAGGAGGTACTTTTGTTGAAGAATTTGAGAATAACTTTGCGACTTTCTGCCAAACAAAGTATGCAGTAGGAGTCAATAATGGAACCTCTGCACTCCACCTTGCCATGATTGCTTTAGGTATAGGAAAAGGAGACGAGGTTATAATTCCCGCCAACACCTTTATAGCTACCGCTTGGGGAGTTTCTTATACCGGGGCTACACCTGTTTTTGCGGATTGTACATCGAATACCTGGCAATTGGATGCATCGAAGTTAGAAGAGAAAATCACGCCTAATACAAAAGCAATTATAGGGGTACATCTATACGGACAGCCTTTTGATATAGATGCTGTTAGTCTTATATGCAAGAAAAACAACCTTTTTTTATTGGAAGATGCTGCCCAGGCCCATGGTGCCAAGTATAAATTATCTTCAGTTGGAAGTTTTGGGGAAATGGCCTGTTTCAGTTTTTATCCGGGTAAGAATTTGGGTGCCTGTGGCGAAGCAGGTGGTATTGTAACCAATAACGAAAATTATTATAAACACTTGTTAAGCCTTAGAAATCATGGATCTATAGTGCGCTATTATCATAATGAAATTGGATTTAATATGCGCATGGGAGGGCTGGAGGCGGCTTCGCTTAATGTAAAATTGAAATATCTTCCAAACTGGAATGATCGCAGAAGAGAAATTGGGAAGCGTTATCAACAGGAAATTAAAAATGATATTATAAAATTACAGGCTCAACCAAATTGGTCTCAATCAGTTTATCATTTGTTTGTAATAACAACAGAAAATAGAGAAGGGTTGATAAAATATCTTAATGAAAATAATATTTCCCCAGGTCTTCATTATCCAGTTCCCTGTCACTTGCAGGAGGCCTACGCTCATTTGGGATATAAAGAAGGGGATTGTCCAAATGCTGAATACTTAGCCAATCACTGCCTTTCTTTACCCATGTATGCTGAATTAACAGATATGGAAGTTGGCCATGTGATAGAAGTACTAAATGAATATAGGAATGTCTAAGAAAAAGTTGGTTATTTTTCCTTTTAATGGCAACGGAATAGAGGCGCTGGACTGTATTAGTTTTGAGGAATATGATTTTTTAGGCTTTGTTGATGACGATCCTTTAAAAAAGTCTGAAAAATATTCTATTTACTCTCGCGATATTCTACGTAATCGAAAAGAGGTCTTTGTGCTAGCGGTTCCGGGAAGTCCTGCCTCCTTTCGGGAAAGGAAAGAACTAATTGGCTCATTGGGAATAAAAAATTTTGAGAGATACATAACTGCAATACATCCCAATGCCTCCGTAGGCAGAAATGTAAAAATAGGAGACAACTGTCTTATAATGGCAGGCGTAGTTATTACCAGCAATGCCCAGGTCAAAAACCATGTGTGTATTTTGCCTAATACAGTAATTCACCATGATTCAGTGGTTAACGACTATACTCTTATTGGGAGCAATGTTGTGGTGGCCGGGGGAACCACTATAGGAGAAGGCTGCTACATAGGAAGTGGTACTACAATTATAAACGGTGTTTGTATAGGCGATTTCACGCTGGTAGGTTTAGGAAGCAATGTTTTGCACAATGTGGGGGGACATGCAAAAATGGTAGGAAATCCTGCCAGAAATTTGAATTCCCACAATAATTAAGAAGACGACTTTATTCTTTCAATTATGGAAAAAATAAGTATAATCATTCCAATCTTTAACGAAGAAGAAAATATTGATCATCTCGTTTATGAAGTAGGATCATTTTTCCAAAAGGAGACGAGGTTTACTACTGAAATCATTTTTGTGAACGATGGCTCTACAGATGATAGCTTGTCCAGATTGAAGAAAGCTCACCATCATTCCTATACCTATAAGATTATCAGTTTTTCCAGAAACTTTGGATCACACGCTGCTTTGAGGGCAGGGATCCAGAAAGCTCAAGGGGATTATATTACTTTCATATATGCCGATCTTCAGGATCCCCTTACGTTGGTAATTCAGTTGTATAATGAAATGAAAAATAAAGCAGTAGATATTACCTGGGCTTTTAGGAATTCAACGGCCGCAACTAAATGGGAGAAATTTTTTTCTTCTGCTTATGCCTCATTGATGCGGAAATATGCTGTTTCTAATTTCCCGAAAAAGGGATTTGATGTAGTGATGTTTAGCACAAAAATAAAGGCGTGCTTAGACCAAAATGTAGAGAGCAATTCTTCCATTTTTATCCAGATCTTAAACCTGGGTTTTAAGCAGGCAAATATTATTTATGATAAGAACGAAAGGCTTTTAGGTACATCAAAATGGACAATATCGAAGAAAATTAAACTTTTTATTGATTCCTTCGTGGCGTTTTCCTTTGCTCCCATCCGCCTGGTTTCTGTAATTGGCATCATTTTTTTTCTATTAGGTATTCTTTGGACAGGATATATAATTATAAGAACAATAATTTTTAATGATCTGGCTATGGGATGGCCGGCATTATTATCGATACTGATGATTGGATTTGGGATTACCAATATTTCTTTAGGGATTATTGCAGAGTACCTATGGCGCACCCTGGATGCCAGCAGAAAAAGACCAGTGTTCGTAATAGATGAAATTGTTGGGGAAGTAACGCAGGAAAAATCGGTTCAGGAATACTTATCTATATCAAATAAATGACAAGGTCAATTATATATATCCTGCTTTATGCAACTTTTAACGTCGCAGGTGCCGCATTAATTAAATGGCAGTTGAAAGGAAGAAGTCTGGAAACCATAAATGAGTGGTTAAAACTAATGCTGAATATCACTTTCATTGGAGCTTTTCTCCTTATAATTCTCTCGGCACTTGCCTTTTTCAAAGCCTTGTCCACCAATAATTTCTCTATTATTATTCCAATTGCCACAGGTATAAATTTCATCATGACGATTGCAGTAGGATATTATCTATTTCAGGATAAGCTTTCTCTACTCTCCATTATTGGTTTCATTTTAATAATTAGTGGGATTGTCCTTCTAAGCCTAACTAATCAAGCCCATGCATAACAAAATAGATAAAAGCAGAATTTTAATTACCGGTGGAGCCGGTTTTATAGGATCTCATTTAACCGACAGGTTGCTGGATGAAGGATATTATGTAACAGTATTGGATAATCTTGTAAATGGATCTCTGGAAAATCTTAAAGATGCTTGCACCCAGGATCGATTTATTTTTATTGAAGGAGATATCCTGGATCAGGAAACATGTGAAGAAGCTCTTTTAGGAATAGATTATGTTTTTCACCTAGCTTGTTTGGGGGTACGAAATTCTATTCACAGTCCTTTTATGAATCATAGGGTAAATGCTGAAGGAACTCTCAATATTTTAGAAGCCAGCAGAAAAAATAACATAGAACATTTTTTCTATATCTCTACTTCTGAAATTTATGGACGCACTACAGATTTTCCAATTACTGAAAGTGCTCCCACTAATCCTATTACAGTATATGGAGCGAGCAAACTTGCTGGGGAGCATTATACAAAGGCTTACAATGAATGTTATAATTTACCAGTAAGCATATTGAGGATTTTTAATAATTATGGGCCCAGAGCGCACTATGAAGGAGATGCTGGTGAAATAATCCCCAGAAGCATAGTCAAGATTTTATATGATGAGCAGCCAGTTATTTTTGGCGATGGAAGTATTACGCGGGACTTCTTTTTTGTAAAAGACACTGCAGCAGCATTGGCCGAATTTTTAAAAATCGCAGAAAATGGTGACCAACAAAAAATTTTAGCAAAAACATTCAATATAGGTACGGGAGTAGAAATAACTATGAAGGAATTGTTGATGAAACTTCTCCATACCATGGGTAAGGAAAAATTGGGAATAAACTTCCTTCCGGATAGACCTGCCGATGTGCCAAGACTGTGGGTAGATGCCCATAAATTTAAAAACTTTACAAATTTTACCCCCAATTATTCCTTTGAGAAAGGTTTAGAAGAAACGGTAGATTATTACGTGAAAAAAGTTAAACAAAATAATTTATTAGTTGAAATAGAAGATTTAAACTGGATAAAAAATAAAATATGATACCTATAGCTAAACCTTACTTGACCGAAGAAGAAGCACAAGCTGCTTATGATACCATCCTTTCCGGATGGATCACCCAGGGTCCTAAAGTTAAGGAATTTGAAGAATTATTCGCCGGTTATACAGGGGCAAAATATGCCATTGCAGTCTCTAACTGTACTACAGCATTACATTTATCTATGATCGTCTCCGGCATTGGCCCTGGAGATGAAGTTATTTGCCCTTCTATGAGTTACATAGCAACGGCAAACTCCATAAAATACGTGGGAGCGATACCGGTTTTTGCCGAAGTGCAGCCATTAAATTACAACCTCGATCCTGAGGATGTTGAAAAAAGGATTACAACTAAAACAAAAGCTATCTTACTTGTACACCAAATAGGTATGCCTGCAGATATCGATGCTTTTAAGAAATTATGCGACAAATATGATCTGAAATTGATCGAGGATGCTGCCTGTGCTGCAGGCTCTGCCTATAAAGGTAAAAAGATCGGTTCTCATTCGGAACTCGTATGCTTTTCTTTCCATCCCCGCAAAGTGATCTCTACAGGTGATGGTGGGATGATAACAACAAACAGGAAAGACTATTACAATAGATTAAAGCTTTTGCGCCAACATGGAATGTCAGTAAACGACCGGGTTAGGCATGTATCAGATAAAGTAATTTTTGAAGATCATTTAGAGGTCGGATACAACTACCGTATGACAGATATACAGGCCGCTGTAGGAATTAAGCAATTGGAGAAGCTGGACTGGATCGTGGAGGAGCGAAGAAAAATTGGCGCTATATATAATGAAGCATTTAAAAATATAGAGTTTATAAACTTGCCTATAGAGAAGGAGGGCTATTTTAGCAATAATCAATCTTATAGTGTTTACTTAAAAGAATCTTGCCCTATAGACAGGAATGACCTTATGCAAAAACTTTTGGATGAAGGAATTGCCACCAGGAGGGGGATAATGACAACTCACAGGGAAACCGCTTATAAAAAAATTCAAAAGGATATAAATTTACCGGTTTCCGAAGACCTGCAGGATAGATCGATTATTTTGCCCCTATATGTTCCAATGAAAGATTTTGAAATTAAGTATATAATTAGAAGTTTTATCGAATTAATTCAACCAGCAAATGTTGGAATGGAATCTCATTATTAAAATGGTAGTATCATTTAATGTTAGAGGATTCATGAATATCTGAAGCAAAGATAAACATGAGAGATTTTATTGAAACTTTAAATATAGGTTTACCCTCCAAAAAATTAACAGAATGGAGTAAATTAGTATTTTTAACTGGGGCTTCCCAAATTGGAATTCAGGCGGTTGGTTTTATCTCTGGTATTTTAATCATTAGATTTTTACCTTTAGAGGAATATGCACTTTATACCCTTGCAAATACAGTTTTAGGTACAATGATAATTCTGTCTGATGGTGGAATTTCTACAGGGATAACATCAATAGGGGGTAAGGTTTGGAAGAGCAGGGAAAAGCTTGGTTCGGTTTTATCTACAGGTCTTCATTTGAGACATAGGTTTGCTATTGGAAGTTTAATAATATCATTGCCAATTTTGGCATATCTCCTTATCCAACATGAAGCTTCCTGGTTGACTGCGCTATTAATATGTCTAGCGATAATTCCAGCATTTTACGGCAGTCTGTCAGATTCTCTTTTAGTAATAGTTCCTAAGCTGCATCAATGTATTCTTCCCATACAACGAAATAGTGCTAAGGTGGAACTTGGTCGTCTATTTTTAATCTTTACTTTTATAATTATATTTCCATTTACATACATCGCATTATTAGCGAATGGAATTCCAAGACTTTTAGGTAATTTTAAGTTAAGAAAAATTGCAAACCCCTTTGCAGATCCATCAAAGCCTTCTGATCCCAACGTGGAAAAAGAAATTTTATCCATAGTAAAACGGATTATGCCAGGGGCAATTTATTTTTGTATATCTAGCCAAATAACTATTTGGGTTATTTCCTTTTTTGGTGAAACAAGTGCAGTGGCTCAAATTGGAGCTCTGGGTAGGTTGTCAATGCTTTTAGTCCTAATTCAGTATTTGATAGGGACATTTATAGAGCCTTCCTTTGCGAAAATGGAGCTCGATAAAAAAATAATAATTAAAAGGGCAATTCAGGTATTCGTTTCTCTTTCAATCCTTGTATGTCTGGTTGTTTTTGCCGTTTTTATGCTCTCCGAACCTGTATTGTGGATATTAGGCAATAACTATTCAGATTTAAATTATGAGCTTGTATTAAGCATTACAGGTGGTGGTTTAGCTTTGCTTGGTAATACGGCTGCTATTCTTTATTTGAGTAGGGGTTGGGTTTTGAATCCAATGATTCTTATTGGAATTAGCATAGTGTCAATTGCACTAGGTGCAATCCTTTTTGAACTGTCAACCCTTCAAGGAGTGCTCTTATTCAATATCTTTTTGGCTGTGATACAGATTTTTCTACACTGGATTTATTTCGGTTATAAAATTGTAAAAATTGAGGATTGAGTTCTCTATAGACTTTAAAATTAGATGAAATATTACTTTTATGTTTTCACAAAAATTTTGCGATATTTATGAAAACCACTGTTATTATTCCGAGCTACAATCGACCTGAATTTTTACAGGAAGCGATAAAGTCAGTTTGGGCGCAAACATGTTTGCCCGATGAGATTATAATTGGAGATGATTCAAATAACGACGATACTGAAAGGCTAGTAAATGAAACTCTTATTGAGAAGAGTCCAGTGCCAATTAAATATTTTCATCATAAACCAGCTTTAAAACAAACAAAAAATGTAGATTTTTTAATGATGGAAGCCTCTTTTGATTTTTTATTGCTGTTACACGATGATGATTTATTAATGCCAAATTGTATTGAACTACTTAAGGAACCTTTAATTAAACATCCAAAAGTAGTTGCAAGTTTTGGGAATCAATATTTGATAAAGGAAGACGGATCTATTATAAAGGATAGTGATAAGCATCTAAATGAAAAATATTATAGGACACCAAATAGAGCTGGATTTGTAAATGGGCAATGGGCAGCATCAGTTCAAATGCTCCCCAATAATGCTTTTTTGATGCGTACCAAAGAAGCACAACAAATTCGATATTACGATGAAGGCAGAGCTGGGGATGCGGTGGATTTCTATTTTGGATTTCGTTTAGGAAAAGATCGATTATTTTTTTGGGTCAATGAGGTCACTTCTAAATATAGGGTAGGACAACCCTCTATCACAGGGTCTGGATCGGTAGAATTTATGTCCTGTATTGTTAAAATTCTATTTGAAGATTTACCTCCAAAAAAGCTTAAAAGTCTGGCTATAAATAAAAAGATAAGAGATTTAATGAATCCGGCGATAAGTGAAGTGATAAGGGGTGGGGATAAAAAAACGGCAATTAAATGGATATTTTCTTCATATTATAACGTCCTGACATTTAGAGGTTTTAAACGCTTACTAATGATTATTAATCCATTTTAAACATTGAAAATTCTTTTTATTTGTGGATGTTTAGAGCCTGGCAAGGATGGGGTAGGAGATTATACTCGCAGGTTAGCTGGTGAACTAATTAAAAACGGTCACGAGATAAATATGTTATCTCTCAATGATCATTTCCTCTTAAAAGATAATTATTTAGAACAGGTACAGGCTTTAATACCAGTTATAAGAATTCGATTGGGAAAAAATAGAGTCCAGACTTTGGGTTTGGTGAAAAGGAAAATTGAAGAATTGGATCCGGAGTGGTTAAGCTTACAATATGTACCATTTTCTTTTCACTTAAATGGCTTGCCGTTAAAACTGGCTCATAAGCTTTCCAGACTAGCAAAAGGTAGGTGCTGGCATATTATGTTCCATGAATTATGGGTTGGAATAGATAAGGAAGCGAAATTCAAACACCTGGCCCTTGGCACTCTTCAAAAGTTCATTATTAACTCTATGGTGAAGACTCTTAAACCAAAGATAATTCATACCCAAAGTAATGTTTATTTGCAAAGGTTGGATGAAATGAACTTCACAAATACGGGTATTCTTTCCTTATTTGGAAATATTCCGGTTACAAACAATGGGGAAGTAAAAAAACGGAACTCCAGCTCTATTTCACAGGAATACGAAATGGTGATCTTTGGGACCATTCATCCGGGTGCACCTTTAGAAGATTTTGTCCAGGACGTGGTAAACTTTTCAAAAAGAATGAATATCAATCCTATATTGACCTTGATAGGAATATGTGGTAATGAACAGGAAAGGTTAATAAAAATTTGCCTCAATGCAGGTCTGCCTTTGAGGGTTTTGGGTGAACAATCCCCCGAAAAAATTTCGCAAACTCTGGCACAAAGTTCTCTTGGAATATCTACAACACCATTAGGTCAAATAGAAAAAAGTGGAACTGTAGCTTCTATGCTGGAACATTCCTTACCCGTTATTTGTGTGGCTCGATCCTGGACTCCCAAAATAAAAACTAAAGTAGAGACACCTGCGGGTATTTTCCAATATAAAACAAGCCAGTTTGAAACCTTTTTTCTTGTCAAGAAAAAAAACAAACAAAGTACAAGTCTTGCGTTAGTCGCAATAAAATTTGTTTCTTCCTTATATTCAGTTAATTAAATGCTAAGTACTATGCGTATTATTTTGTCACATCCTACGAGTAATGAATTTAACAGAGCGGCAGCTTTGGGTTTCTACAAAGCGGGTATATTATCTGAGTTTCATACGGGAGTTGCTTCATTTCCGGGCACAATTTTAGATATGGTAGGCAAGCTTAAACCCTTTAACATAATAGGCAGGAGAAGTTTCGATGGACTATTAAAGCCAGTTACCCATACAAGGCCCTGGTTGGAAATAGGTCGTAATATTGCCTTAAAAGGAGGCTTTTCCTCAATTACGAAACAGGAGAGCGGTAAATTATCTATGGATGCCGTTTATAGAGACCTAGATAGGTATGTATCTGCAAGGATTTCCAGACCAAAAAATAATCGTTTTGATGCGGTCTATTCCTACGAAGATGGAGCAATTTTTTCATTTCGGGAGGCAAAAAAGCATGATTTAAAGTGTTTTTATGATCTGCCTATTGGCTATTGGCGTTCTGCCCGAAAACTACTAAAACCCGAATTGAAAAAATGGCCGGAATGGGCCTCAACTATTTCCACTTTTAATGATTCTCTCGTTAAATTGGCGTCCAAAGATGAAGAACTTGAGCTTGCGAACAGAATAATTGTTGCAAGTAGTTTTACTGCCAGGACATTAAACGATTTCCCGGGTCAACTGGCTCCCATTTCTGTTATACCTTATGGTTTCCCAGACGTTTTAAAAAATGAAATTGAGAAAGAATATAATATACATAAACCATTAAAACTGCTCTTTGTAGGGGGCTTATCCCAGCGAAAGGGAATTGCAAATTTGTTTACAGCTGTTGATAAACTTTTACCCCATGTAAGTTTAACAATAGTGGGCCGTAAAGTTACAAGTGATTGTCAGGCACTGAACAAAGCCCTATCAGGCCACACCTGGTTTCCAAGCCTTCCTCATAAAGAAATTCTGAGCCTAATGAGAAGCCATGATTTATTAGTCTTCCCATCCCTATTTGAAGGTTTCGGATTGGTTATCACCGAGGCAATGTCTCAGGGAACACCTGTTATCACTACAGATCGTACTGCGGGACCAGATCTTATAAGAGATGGTGAAAACGGTTGGTTGGTGGAAGCTGGTTCTACCCAAGCCCTGGTAGAATGCATATCGAAGCTTCTGGAAAAACCCTTAGTGATTAAAGAAGCTGGTAAAGCTGCTATGGAAACTGCTCGCTGCAGACCATGGGAAGTTTATGGACGCGAACTTGCAGAAGCATTACAGAGAGGATAAGATTAAAAGATCACTAAACTCTTATGGGAATTCAATATAATAGCATCTCTTCAAATGAAGTAATTCAGGAGGCAGTAAAACCAATCAATATCACAATATTAAAAAATGGGGTATGGATTTATTTTTTTCTTTTGATCTTTGAAGGTGCTTTGAGAAAATGGGTTTTGCCGGGTCTATCAGAACCCTTATTGCTTATTCGGGATCCGTTGGCACTTTGGCTTATGTTTAAAGCATTTAATGCTAACGTCTGGAAGCCGAATTTATTTGTAAAAGCTATGTGGTGGGTTTCGATACTCTCGCTGAGTTTGGCTCTTTTGACAGGTCATGGAAACCTGACAGTGGGAATATTTGGCTTTAGAATAACAGCTGTGCAATTTCCGCTGATCTTTGTAATAGGAGCAATTTTCAATAAAAAGGACGTAATTAAGGTAGGGGAAGTAATGCTCTGGCTTAATATTGGAATGACCATATTGGTTGCTGCTCAATTTTTTAGCCCACAGTATGCTTTTATTAACCGCGGAATTGGAGGTGATATAGAGGGTTCCGGGTTTAGTGGAGCAGCAGGCTTTTTTCGTGTTCCCGGAACATTTTCCTTTACTAATGGCCTGGCTTTCTTTTATGGTCTTACCGCAGCATATTTATTCTATTTCTGGATTGCCCCTAAGACTATTAAAGGATTTAAAATTTTATTGGTCTTTTCTACACTAGCCTTATTAATAGCAATTCCTCTTAGCATTAGCAGGACCGTCCTTTTCGAAATAGCAGTGTCAATGGTATTTATGATTGCAATCTTTAGAAAAAAACCAAAAATAATTGGCAGAGTTGCCATAACTATTAGTGCTGGATTGATATTATTTTTGGGTATTAAAAGCTTTTCTTTTTTTGAAACAGCAACTCATGCTTTTTCAGAACGATTTACATCAGCCAATAAAACAGAAGGAGGTCTGGATGGGGTATTTATCGACCGCTTTCTGGGAGGTATGTACGGTGCTCTTACTCAGGAAAGATTACCATTCTGGGGAATGGGAATGGGCATGGGTACTAATGTTGGGGCAAAGATCCTTGTAGGTGATTTCAAGAAATTTTTAGTTGCCGAGGAAGAGTGGGGGCGAATCGTAGGAGAATTGGGAGTATTATTGGGAGTCATCCTTATTTTAATTCGAGTTAGCCTGGTTATTCATTTCCTTAGAAAAGCATGGAGTTCAATTAGTACAGGAAATTTGCTGCCATGGATGATGCTTAGTTTTGGTATGTTTATGATTTTGCAGGGGCAGTGGGCGCAACCTACCACATTGGGTTTTAGTGTATTTGCAGGAGGATTGATAATAGCATCTCACCGTGAAAAAAATGAACGATGATTTTATTCAAAAAAGATACCATTTTTTAACCTATTGAAGATATTCAACCTGAGTTGTTCAATGATAATACTCATATGGTTTGGATGAATAAAAATTTGTTAGCCAATCATCATGAAAATAATATTAATAGGCAACTATCCGGGAGACAGTCAGGAAAGTATGATCAGGTATTTAACTGCCCTTAGGGATAACTTGATAAGCAATGAAGTGCAGGTAGAGATTATTCAACCAAGATCATTTTTTGCGCCCCACAATAAAATAACAACCGGTGGATTGCTAAAATGGTTAGGTTATATCGATAAATATTTAGTGTTTCCTATAATTTTAAGGATAAAAGTGTTGCAAGAATTGAAAAATAAAAATGAAGTTGAAGATGTCTTTTTCCACATCTGCGACCATTCCAATTCTATGTATCTTAAAGTTCTTCCAAAAAACGGAAGTGGAATTACTTGTCACGATGTCTTAGCTATTGAGGGTGCTTTAGGCTTTGAAGAGGCCAATTGTAGAGCTACCAGAACTGGGAAAATTCTTCAAAACTGGATTTTAAAAAATTTAAAAAAGGCAAAAATATTAACTGCGGTATCTCATAATACGATGGAACATTTGGCAAAACTCTGTGGAGTTGAAAATGGTTCAAACTCTAATTGGAGAGTAATTCATAACTCATTTAATTCGAATTTTTGGCCAATGGATAAAAATGAAAGTAGAAAATTTTTGAATGCAATAAACTTTCCTGAAGGATCTTTTATTCTACATGTTGGATCCGGACTCCCAAGAAAAAATAGAAGCTTACTTTTAAAAATGGTCAATTCGTTGGGAGATAGATGGAAAGGGAATATTTGTTTTGCAGGAGATCCTCTCGATGAGGACTTTTCAAAAAATGCGAAAAATTATGGAATCTGTAATCGCGTAAAATCAGTTCCTAGGCCAGACCATCACACCCTTGTTGCATTATATAGTTCTTGTGAGGCTTTTATTTTTCCCTCCTTTTCTGAAGGATTCGGGTGGCCATTAATAGAAGCCCAGGCATGTGGAGCCGCGGTATTGGCCAGCTCTATTCCAACTCTGCACGAAGTAGGAGGAGAGGCAGCTATTTATGCAGATCCATATAAACCTGGAGAATTTGCTGAAGGTTTTATAAATCTAATACAAAAGAAAAATAAGAAAAAACTCATAGCACTTGGCTTTGAGAATTGTAAAAGGTTTGAAAGCCAAAAACTTATAAAGGATTTCATTCGCCTTTACAAGAAGTAATTTATGATATGGATAAAATAAAAAAAATTCTTCTGTTTTTTATGCCCTGGTATTTAAGGCGCAGAGCATTGATAAAATGGTTTGGATATGATATTCACCCTACCAGCAGGCTGGGATTTTGCTGGGTATTTCCACGTGAATTAGTTATGAAAGCCCATTCCAGAATAGATCATTTTACTGTTGCAATACATTTGGACAGAATAGAAATGGAGGAAAATTCCAGTATTGGACGTAGTAATTGGATAACAGGTTTTCCATCCGGTACCTCAAGTAGGCATTTTCAGCATCAAACCACACGGACGTCTGTTTTAATGTTAGGAAGTAATAGCTCGATAACAAAGCATCATCATCTGGACTGTACAAATTTAATAAGAATTGGGAATTTTTCTACCATAGCAGGATATCACACACAGATATTAACCCATTCCATTGATCTTCTGGAGAACATTCAGGATAGCAAGCCAATAATAATTGGAGATTATACTTTTATTGGAACTAATACAGTTATTTTAGGTGGTGCTAATTTACCCAACCACTGTGTTCTTGGAGCAAAATCAATGCTTAACAAGGTATATCACGAAAAATGGAAGTTATATGGAGGGGTACCAGCTCAACCGTTGAGGGATATTCCGAAATCTGCAAAATATTTTTCCCGGGTGGAAGGATTTGTATATTAAAGCCCCATTTTAAGATTGTTTTTACCGATTATTCTCACCTTAACAATTAGGTCTATTGTATGATTTCAACAACATCCCAAACAGTGATATGAAAAAGGCTAAGGATGTTTTAGAAGATAAGACTTACTTGGAATTGAAAGGTAAAAAAGAAATATGATGAAAGTAATTCATTTCATAGGTTCCATTGATAAGAATACCGGTGGAACTGCTACCTATATTAAGTTATTGTCTGCAGAGTTGATAAGGTATGCAGATCTGGTAGTTGTAACATCAAGAACTTCCAATCCTTTAGAATTAAAAGGCGTGAAAGTGTATGAATTGGATTTAGGCTTATCAAGATGGTGGTCCCTCAAAAAAGATTTTGAAAAAATATTAATAAGTGAAGAACCAGATATGGCGCATATTAATGGAATTTGGGATCCACAAAACTGGCTATTTCAGAAGGTATGTATCAACCAAAGAATAAAGGTTCTTTTATCTCCCCACGGGATGCTGGAGCCGTACATTTTAAAACGAAATTATTTGAAGAAAAGATTAGCCCTTTCATTATATCAAAAAAAGGCTATACAATCTGCGGATTATTTACATGCTACAGCTTCAGCAGAGTTGAGTCAAATAAGAAAATTAGGATTTTCCTGTCCGGCAATGATAATCCCAAATGGGATAGATGCATCTGAAGTTATACAAAAGAGCGACTTTAGAACCCAAGAAATTGAAAAAAATATTCTTTTCTTATCACGAATACATCCCAAAAAAGGAATTGAAATTTTAATTGAGGCAATTAACTTTCTTAACGATCCAAATCTGAAAATTACCATTGCAGGAGAGGGTGAAGCAACTTATATAAACAAGCTTAAAAATCTTTGTATTGAAAAAGAAGTAGATCACCTTTTTAATTTTGTAGGTGGTGTGTACGGTGAAGAAAAATGGAAACTTTATGCACAGGCAGATCTCTTTGTTCTACCAACCTATAGTGAAAATTTTGGAATTGTAATAATTGAAGCTCTGGCAGCAGGTGTGCCGGTCATTACAACGCAAGGGACCCCCTGGGAGGAATTAGTGGTGAACAAATGTGGTTGGTGGATTGATTTGAGTGCTCCAAAATTGGTGGAAACTATTAGAGAAGCATTGGCATTATCTCAAAAAGACAGAGCTCAGTTTGGAGAAAATGGAATACGATTAGTACAACGAAAATACAGAATACAGGCTGTCGCTCAAAGAACTTTTGAATTTTACAAAAATATAGTGTCAACAGAGGTTGGTTCCTTTAGATATACAAATAATTAATAGAAAATGTTATCAGTTAAAATTTCAAAAAAGGTAAGAGTTGATTTATCAACTTATAATTCAGATTTTGGTTTTAAAAATAAAATTCTGAGGATGACATGGAACGGCTGCTATTGGATTTTATTCCGGCCATTTAATTTAAACTTGTTTAATGGCTGGAGAGCTGGCGTATTAAGGATTTTTGGAGCAAAGGTGGGATATAAAGCAAACATTTATGCCAGTGTAAAAATCTGGGCACCATGGAATTTAGAAATTGGTGACTATTCTAGCATGGGGCCTGGGGTTGATTGTTATAATCAGGGAAAAATAATCATAGGAAACAATACGGTTATTTCGCAAAAGACCTATTTATGTGCCTCAACTCATGATTTCACAATCTCCAATTTCCCTTTAATTGTCAAATTCATAGAAATTAAAGACCAGGTTTGGATTGCAGCTGCAGCTTTTATTGCTCCCGGAGTATCAATTGGGGAGGGCGCCGTTGTAGGAGCCAGAAGCGCCGTGTTCAAGGATGTAGCCGCCTGGGAAGTTGTGGGTGGAAATCCTGCATGCTTTATTAAACAACGTCAAATAAAGGAATAGAACATTTTTTATTTCTAACAAAATTGATTTATGGTCTCAGTTATAATTCTTACTAAAAACGAAGAGCAGGATTTGCCAAAATGTCTTAGCTCATTGCAGTGGACAGACGATGTACTTGTTCTTGATTCAGGGAGTACGGATGATACCGTAAAAATTGCCCGGGACTTTGGAGCAAGGGTAAGTTATAATAAGTTTACGAGCTTTGGAATGCAGAGGAATTATGCTTTGGAAAATCTGGAATTAAAATATGACTGGATTTTATTTCTGGATGCAGATGAAGTGGTTACACCGCCTTTTGAAAATGCTATTTTATATGCCATAGAAAATGCTGACCAAAGGGTGGCTGGATTTTACTGCTGTTGGAAAATGATGTTGGATGATACATGGCTAAAAAACTGTGATAATTTTCCAAAATGGCAGTTGAGAGTACTAAAAAAAGGACGAGCTACATTCACCGATTTCGGTCACGGCCAGAAGGAAGGGGAAGTTAAAGGTAAAATAGAATATATAAAAGAACCCTATTTACATTATAGTTTTTCTAAAGGATGGACCCAGTGGATAGCTAGACAAAATAGGTATTCTTCCCTTGAGGCACGTGACCGGATTGAAAAAAGACCACCCTTCAAGCACATATTCCACCGAAATTCGAGTCAAAGGAATCCGGCGCTAAAATCCCGCTTGAGCGATGTTCCAGGTTGGCCTCTATTGAGATTTCTCCATGCTTACATATTTAATGGTGGATTTCTGGAAGGTACTCCGGGATTCATTTATTGTGTTAATATGGGCTACCATGAATTTTTGATAAAAATAAAAATGAGGGAGTTAAGATTAAAAAGGAAAAAAAATACCGTAGCAATTTCAAATGCCACTAAAGAATCTGAAATCACTATTTCCTGAAACTAGAATCAGTAAATATTCTATCCATTTTCCTCTATTAATTCCTCTCATCGGGGTTTCAAAACTAAGTAAGCAATAGATCACCATGATTCACCATTAAAAAATGTACATCTAAGTCTAAATATTAAATCTGTTTAATATCGTTTTATGAAAAAAATTTTAGTAACCGGAGGAGCTGGTTTTATTGGCTCACATCTTTGCGAAAGGCTCTTGAAGGAAGGAAATGAAGTTATTTGCCTTGATAATTATTTCACCGGCAGAAAGCAAAATATTATCCATTTGTCTCATTACCCCTATTTTGAATTAGTAAGACATGATATAATTTCTCCCTATTTTATAGAGGTTGATGAGATTTATAATCTTGCCTGTCCCGCTTCGCCCGTACATTACCAGTACAATCCTATAAAAACAATTAAAACATCGGTTATGGGGGCCATCAATATGCTTGGACTGGCGAAACGTTTGAAGGCAAAGATCCTACAGGCCAGTACAAGCGAAATTTACGGTGATCCTGAAATCCATCCACAACCGGAAGGTTATTGGGGAAATGTAAATCCAATTGGTCCCAGATCCTGTTATGATGAAGGAAAACGCTGTGCAGAGACCCTCTTTATGGATTATCACAACCAAAACAACGTAAATATTAAGATAGTACGGATTTTTAATACTTATGGACCTAATATGAATCCCGGGGATGGACGCGTGGTTTCAAATTTTATTGTACAGGCTTTAAAGGGGGAAGATATCAGCATTTTTGGAAATGGAAAACAAACCCGTTCCTTTCAATATGTAGATGATCTGGTTGAGGGGATGCTTCGAATGATGGGAACCGAAAATGATTTTACGGGTCCTGTAAATCTTGGGAATCAAAATGAATTCACCATGCTACAACTAGCTGAAACTATCCTTGACCTCACCAATTCTTCCTCTAAGCTCATATTTAAACCTTTACCACAAGATGATCCCAAACAACGCCAACCAGATATTTCACTTGCAAAAAAATATCTGAATGACTGGGAGCCAAAGGTTCAGCTTAGCGAGGGATTGACCAAAACTATTGAGTATTTTGAATCTGAACTCAAAATTGGTCAAAAAACTAAAATGATTAGAAACTATTAATTTCATGATGCTCACCCATAACGCTCGGATGGATTACATCAAAATTCTTGATATTTCTTCCTTCGCCTTAGCTCGTGAGCTTAATCCCGGTTGATGGATTCCGTTAACCAAAGAATGTGTTTTTTTAAGGAAAATTTTACTTCATTGGACTGGTTTTTAGATTTTTTTTTTCTATATTTAAGAGACACTTCAGTGTATTTTTATTAAACACCCCATTCTCAGGCTTTCCCTACTTAAAAGCCTGAAAATATTGACCCCACCCATTTTTTTGATGATCTAAATTGTTTAAAGCTGTTGTGTTTTAGATTGTATCTCCCCCCTTTTTAAGGAATAATCTTTTGATTAATTATGATTTAACCAAAGTCAACTAGTTTCCTCAAACTTCTTGATTGGATTTCCATCTGAATATTTTACGAAACCGTAGAATGTGAGATGCTTATTTGAAAATTATTAATTATTAAATTTAGGAAATATGAAAACTTCAACTTCTCTAATCAGCTTTTTAGTTCTAGCACATTTACTTATTATCAACGGTATTTTTCTCTTGTTAGCAACCGAACCATCTTTGGATTACCTGGTGTTAATAAGCTATAATGTAGTCTGGTTATTTATAGCTTTCAGGATATGGAACTTTAGTTACCATAGGAGCCATGAGTCCAAAGGTTTATAATTTAGTTTTCAATTCAACTTAATTTTTAGGCATCGAATGAAATTTTCAATTATAACCATAGTTTATAACCGTGAGAAGTATATTTCCGATTGTATAGAATCTGTTCTAAATCAAACCTACAGCAATATTGAATATCTTGTTATTGATGGAGGTTCTTCCGATGGGACTCAACGAAAAATTGAACGGTATAAGGATAGGATTGATTACTATTCTTCTGAAAAAGATGAAGGGATTTATGATGCCCTCAATAAAGGTATTAAAAATGCAACAGGTGATATTATCGGGATTTTACATTCAGATGATCTTTTCTTTCAAGTGGACACAATAAGAAATATTGCAAATGCTTTTGAGTCCTCCAATGCCGATTTGGTATATGCTAAAGGATTGTTTGTGGATAAGGAAAATCCTGAAAAGATAAAGCGAATTTACCCTTCTAAGATTTTCAGGAAAAGATTCTTGTTATATGGCTGGATTCCGCTTCATACAACCATTTTTGTGCGCCGGGAGATTTTTGAAAAATATGGGATGTACGACCCTGGGTATAGCATTGCCAGCGATTATGAAATCTCGCTTCGGTGGTTCAAAAATGAACAGATTAAGAAATTATTCTTAAACGAGTGGGTCGTAAAAATGAGGTTGGGAGGCATAAGTACTTCCGTAAAATTACAAATCAAAAAATCGCGAGAAGATTTAAGCATCATCAAACTATATAATTTGAACGGAATATTTACCCTTGCCTGTAAAGTGGGAAGAAAAATTCCACAATACTTAATTCCACAGGTGTTAGGATCTAATCGTTTTATTTAAAACCTTATTTAAGGATTCGCTTTGCTGAAATAATCAATTATGAAACATTCATTGGAAAAATTTTCTCACACAGGAAAAAGTTTATATGGATGTTACATATGTCCGCTAAAAACAATAAAATAAACAGATGAAAGGCTCTTATTTTATTATGCCATTCTCTGTGGTAGCACATCTGGTCACAATTAATATTGTTTTATATTTATTAACACCAAATACATATTTAAATTTTACCGCTATTTTAGGATATAATGCATCTTGGATTTTTATTTCAATTGGGATGAATTTTTATTCGGTGGAAAGGAAAGAACGGTTTATCACTAAGTTTCATAAATTTCTAAGACATTATTTTATTTTCTGCCTTTCCTACGTTGCCTTCTTTGCAATTTTTGAGATTCAATTTTCAATTGGATATCAACTTTTTGTTCTAAGTTTTTTGCTTTTTCTTCTTGTTTTTTATCGTTGGTTTTTCTTTGCGGTTAGGAGGCTTTACCGTGTGGAAGGCGGCAACTTTGTGAATGTTGTGGTGATAGGAAAGGATAAAAATATTAGAACGATCAAGGAGATTTTTAAGGACCCAGATTTTGGATACCGATATAAAGGCTATTTCAACAATGAGTTATCAAATGAAACTGGCTATTTAGGCTCAGTTGAAAAAAGCTACGAATTTATTATGAACAATAATATTGATGAAATATATTGTTTGGTTTCTCAGGTGTCCAATGAAGAACTTCATAAACTTATATCCTTTGCAGATAATAATTTGAAGCGATTAAAACTGGTTCCTGATAATAAGGAGGTTTTCACCAGAGCCATGCAGGTGGAATTATTCGGAAATGTCCCTATTTTAAACCTTAGAAACTCTCCTCTTGAACAAAATTATGCGAAATATGGTAAACGTGGATTTGATATTATTTTCTCTTCTTTGGTAATCCTTCTAATATTATCCTGGCTTGTTCCACTTTTGTACCTTTTAACAAGAATGGAATCCAGGGATCCCCTGTTTTTCAAACAAATAAGACAAGGATATAACAAAAAATCATTTTGGTGCTACAAATTCAGGTCTATGAGAACCAACGAGCAATCAGACACAAAAATGTGCATTAAAAACGATTCCAGAATAACCCGATTGGGAAAGGTTTTAAGAAAAACGAGTATCGATGAATTGCCTCAGTTCATCAACGTATTCCTGGGGGAAATGAGCGTTGTAGGGCCACGTCCACATATGGAAACCCATACCCGGGAATATGCAAGATCTGTAGATAAATATCTCGTACGGCATTTTGCGAAACCAGGAATAACAGGCTTAGCACAAATTAAGGGATACAGGGGTGAAATCACCTGCAAAGCAGATATTGTTAACCGTACCAGGTTTGACATTTTTTATCTCGAAAAGTGGAGCCCAATAATGGACCTCAAAATTATTTACTATACTATTTGCAATGCAATTACCGGGGATGATAAAGCCTTTTAACCCCCTCATTCACACATTCTAATCTTAGCTTTTTTCATTAATCCTTATTATTTTTAATTATGAACATTATAAAATTTAAGAAATTTTTCCTGTTAGTTCTTCTTATGGTAATTATTTCCTCCTGCGTTTCCCGAAAAGAAATGGTTTACTTTCAAAATATAGAACAATTGAAGAAAAGTGAAAATCGTAGGAGTGGAAACAACCTTGAAATCCAACCAGATGATGTTTTAACAATTCGGGTATCTGCCCCAGAGCAGGAGGCTGCATTGCCATTTAACTTAACCAAATCTATTGCATCCCAGGAAAGAGTAATGGGGGAGGTAGAACTGGAGACTTATCTGGTATCCAACGAGGGGACAATTGTTTTTCCTGTCGTTGGCACAATAGAAGTCAAAGGCCTTACGAATATGGAACTGGCCAAAAAAATTCAGGACCAGATAAGTGAATACGTAAAAGATCCTATTGTAAACGTAAGAATCCTAAACTTCCAGATAAGTGTTTTAGGGGAAGTAAACAATCCCGGAACATTTTCTATTGAAGATGACCATATCACACTATCAAAAGCGCTTTCAATGGCCGGAGATCTTACAATTTTTGGCAAAAGAGATAATATTCTAGTCATGGGTGAAGACGGGGATCATAAAACATACGCTTATCTTGACCTCACCGATGCCAATACTGTTAATTCTCCTCATTATAATTTAAGGCAAAATGATGTTGTTTATGTAGAACCAAGAGGCACAAGAAGGCAATCTGCCGGTTCTACAGGCCTGGCATCTACTTACCTTTCCATTGTATCTGTTCTCGCGTCACTGGTAATATTAATAACTAGATAATTATGGTTTCTTCTAATAATAATTCCGGAAAGTCTCATCTTGAAAAAATCAACATGAGAAAAGAAATTAATCGTTATCTTAAAAACTGGCCCTGGTTTGTCCTATGTTCAGTGCTGGCTATAGGATTGGGGTATACCTATTTGCGATACACTACTCCTTTATATAATGCAAGCACAACCATTATAGTAAAAGATGAATCCTCAAAAGGTCCCGAGTCTGCCATCTATGCAGATCTTGGCCTATTAAGTGGAGTTGGCACTAAAAATATAGAGAATGAAATTGGTATTCTTCGATCCAGAAGGTTGATGAATAATGTAGTAAAATCTTTAGATATTAATATTCAATATTTTATTGAAGGGAAGGTTAATAAAATGGAGATTTATGAAATTATTCCCTTTAATCTCCAGGTTCTCAAGCTGGACGAACAAAAGTTAAAGGAAAGGGGAGGAGCTACATACGAGTTAAAAAAAATGAATGAAGATCTATATCAAATTAGGGATATGGCATCTGGCAGGATAGTTAACGCCAAGGTGGGATCTCCCGTAGATCTTGGAATTACTAGTATCGTGCTGGGACCAGGAGAGTTTGGTGAAGATTTTAATCAACCTATCATTATACAATTTACAGAAATAGAAAAAATCGCAGCTCATTACCGAAATCAACTTGGCTTTATCAAAGAAGATAAAAACTCAAATTTTATTGAACTTGTACTTGCAGATCCTGTAAAAGAAAAGGCCCGGGATATATTAGATCAATTAATTCTCGAGTTTAACCGATCTGCTATAGAGGACAAAAATCTCATAGCAGGAAATACCGCAAAATTTATCAACGAAAGGCTGGCAATTATAAATGGGGAGTTAGACTCTGTAGAGTCTGGGAAGGAAATATTTAAAGAACAAAACAGGCTCACAGATATACAGGCAGAGTCTAATATGTACATTCAAAATGCAAGTGAATACAATAAAAAACGGCAGGAGGTAGGAACCCAGCTTGAACTTGCAAATGCTATGTTGGAATATATCTCTTCGAATTCCAATAGCGACTTGTTGCCTACCAATTTGGGGCTCTCTGAAGGTGGCGTAAATGGACAAATAGACGAATATAATGACTTGGTGCTGCAGCGTAACAGGATCCTTTCCGGTTCAAGTGAGAAAAATCCTATAGTTATAAAACTTAACAGCCAGATAGGTCAAATTAAAGGAAATGTTGTACAGAGTTTAGGCAGGATGCGGTCAAACTTGCAAATAGGACAGGAGGATCTACAAAGGCAGGCTTCCAGTATTGGATCACAGATATTTGCAGTCCCTTCTAAAGAAAGAGAATACAGGGGGATTGAAAGACAGCAAAGTATCAAAGAAACTCTCTACTTATTTTTACTTCAAAAAAGAGAGGAGAATTCCCTTGCTATGGCGGTGACAGAACCTAAAGCTAAAATAGTAGACAGGGCATATTTTAATGAAATTCCTATATCACCCAATTCAAGAAGTATCTACCTCGGAACCGTTATTTTAGGTTTATTTCTACCGTTTTCAGTCATTTATATAAAAGGAATGCTAGATAATAAAGTAAGAAAGAGAACAGATATTGAAGCCTTTACATCAAGTATAGCTGTTGTAGGAGATATTCCACGGGTAAAAAGAACCCAAGAAATTATAACTTTGAATGACCGCTCGATGCTGGCAGAGTCATTTCGGATCCTGAATACAAACTTGCAATACCTTTTGGTAAACTTAAAACATAAGAAAGAGGCCAAAACTTTATTAATCACATCTTCTATAAAAGGGGAAGGCAAGACGTTTGCAGCAATAAACTTAAGTATTACCCTTGCCAATACCTTTAATACAGTTCTATTAATTGGTGCAGATCTTAGGAGCCCCAAGCTTCAGCCACTTGTAACTGATAAGGAAAAGAAATTGGGATTTAGTGATTATTTGGTGGATGAAGACCTGCTACTGGAAAGCCTAATAAAAAAATCTAATTTTCACACAAATATAGATGTCCTTTTATCGGGAAGTATTCCTCCAAACCCATATGAATTACTTAAAACAGAAAAAGTTGAGCTCTTGTTTGATCAACTTAAAAGTCAGTATGATTATATAATTATAGATACTGCACCTTCAATGTTGGTTGCAGATACCTTTGCTCTTACTCAATATGCAGACCTTATCCTATATATGGTAAGAGCAGGATACACGGAGAAAGAGTTACTTGAATTCCCGGTTCAGGCCAAGGAAAAAGGTACAATGAAGCGTGTATGTTTTGTACTAAACAATGTTAATTTGTCAAATCTTGGATATGGCAATAAATATGGATATGGATATGGGATGGATAAGAAAAATTTCTGGGAAAAATCTAAATTTCATAAAAGTTCCACGAATGGATTGGCCACTAAATCAGAGATTTCAATAATAGAAAAAGATATTAGAGCCTAAAATAATATTTATATGCAAATAAAAGTAAAAGGAAACTAATGAAGATTATTTATGATTGATAGATTTTATATTTAAATCTAGTCGCACGTGAAATAAAATTGATGTTTCTATCCTTTAATCTTGTCGCCACTTTAAGTTAAGTATTTTTCGCTAGTTCCCACCTATTAAATTTTGCCTCGTTTATAAACTTCCCTACCAAGGTTTTTATTCTGTAGGTCTTTGGCCCCTCCTCTTCTTAAGTCAATTTAAAATTTACAGTCATATTTAAATTTTGTCAACGTATTTAGCTATGAAAAATTTTTATTCAACCCTGGTTTCCAAGAGTCAATTTATATTACAATTTCTTGCCTACCTTATTTGTTTTTTCTCTTATGCAAATGTCAGTTTAGACCCGGATACTCCAAAGGAAGTGAGCGAAATTTTAGGAGGTCATTCAGATTATATCAACTGCCTGACTTTCAATGCAAACGGGGATAGTTTAGAAGTCAAGCAGGACAATCAAAAGAATACTTTTGATACAACGACTTCTTTTTCAGGATACCTAGAAAAAGGTTTAGAAAGAAGTGATCCAAAATTACAGACTGTTTTAAATTCTGTTTTAGCAACTTCGTATGGACCCGGAGGGCCAATTCTTATAATCAAATCATCTTCCAGGCCTTTTAGCAGTTATGCTGCTGAAATTCTTCTCGCTGAGGGATTGAATGAGTTCGCTACATCCGACATATCCGTTATATCTCCCGAATTGCTGAGCACTTATGACGTCATAATTATTGGTGAGATTCCCTTAACAGAAGAGCAAGTAACGATGTTAAGTAATTGGGCTGGTGCAGGAGGGACTTTAATTGCCTTCAGACCTGATGTAAAATTAGCACCTTTGATGGGTCTGACTGTTGCCGGAGGTACTTTGAATGACAAATACATTTTGATAAATACATCATCTGGCCCCGGAAAGGGTTTGGTTAGTCAAACAATACAATATCATAGCGCAGCAGATCTTTATAACCTCAATGGGGCAACAAGCCTGGCAACTTTATATTCAGGAGTGAACACTGCAACAACGAACCCGGCGGTAAGTATTAACAATGTAGGGGTCAATGGAGGAAAAGCAGTAGCTTTTACCTATGATCTTGCACGTTCAATTGTGTATACCCGGCAGGGAAACCCAGAATGGGCAGGACAGGAACGGGATGGGCAACCGGGCCCTATCCGATCCAACGATATTTTTTTTCCAGACTGGGTAGATCTTAATAAAGTAGCCATACCTCAGGCAGATGAGCAACAGCGACTTCTGGCAAATATAATAGTTCAAAATAGTCGCAAGCCAATGCCTCGCTTTTGGTACCTACCCAGGGGACTAAAAGCAGCGGTGGTGATGACAGGAGATGACCATGCAAATAATGGTACTACAGCGAGATTTAACCAATATCTGCAACTTAGCGAAGATAATAGTGCAGCAGCAGTGGCAGACTGGAGGGCAATAAGGGGGACTTCTTATATTTTTCTTAATACCCCTATTACGAATGCGGAAGCGAAATCATTCGAAGATCAAGGGTTTGAAATTGCCCTCCACTTGGATACCGGTTGTTCAAGTTTTACTCCTTCATCTTTTGATAATGATTTAACAAATCAACTTGCAGAATTTAAATTTAGATTCCCGAGTATTACAGCACCTACTACCAACCGCACCCATTGCATTGCCTATAGTGATTGGGCCACATCACCGAAATTAGGGTCAGGAAAAGGAATACGTCTAGATGCAAACTATTATTACTGGCCAGAGTCATGGGTACAAAATCGGCCCGGAATGTTTACGGGTTCTGCTATGCCTATGCGCTTTGCAGATTTGGATGGAACAATAATAGATTCCTATCAACTTGTGACCCAAATGACAGATGAATCCGGACAAAACTTTCCTTTTACTATCGATCAATTACTTGACAAAGCTTTGGGGCCTGAAGGTTACTATGGTATGTTTTGTGCAAACATGCATACAGATGCCGATTTTTCTGATGGCTCTGATAAGATTATAGCCTCAGCCAAAGCGCGTAATATACCTGTAATTTCAGCAAAACAGGTTCTTACTTGGCTGGATGGACGTAATGGATCCTCTTTTGGTTCTATTGGTTGGAATGAAAATAAGCTCAATTTCTCCATAAGCGTGGCTAGTGGAGCCCATAAATTGGAAGGAATGGTTCCTGCCATTCTAGGATCTATTCGGATAGTGGGGCTAACGGTAAATGGAGAACCAGCTACTTATAGAATTGAAACTATCAAAGGTATTGAATATGCATTTTTTTCAGCGATCAATGGGGAATTTGTTGCAACTTATGATGTTAATACCCCTCCTGCGGTTTCCATCACGGCTCCTGCCAACAATGCTACTTTTACTGCCCCGGCCACAATTGTGATCAATGCCACGGCCTCGGATACCGATGGTACTATAGCCAAAGTTGAATTTTTCCAGGGTACAACAAAGCTGGGAGAGGATTTGAGCAGTCCCTATAGTTTTAGCTGGAGCAATGCACCAGCGGGCACCTATTCATTAACCGCCAGGGCCAGCGATGATAAAACTGCTACCACTAATTCTGCAGCAGTAAATGTCACAGTAAATCCCGACCCGGGAGGCTTTGGGTGTCCGTGTACGGTATTTGAACCTACGACTGGTCCTACTAACCAACTTTATACTGATGGTCAGGCAGTGCAATTGGGCATGAAGTTCCGATCTTCTGAAAATGGTTTCGTCTCGGGGGTTCGTTTCTTCAAGCAGGCCGGCAACACAGGCACACATATCGGCCAGCTATACAGCAGAACGGGTAGCTTATTAGCACAGGCTACCTTCACCAACGAAACCGCTTCAGGCTGGCAGGAAGTGGCATTTTCCTCCCCCGTTGCCGTTACTGCCAATACGACCTATGTCATTTCTTATCACAGCGGCTCTGGTTTTTACTCTGCTTCAAACCCATTCTTCAACAGTGCGACGGTAAAAACCCCTCTTACAGGTTTGCAGAGTGGTACAGATGGCCCCAATGGCGTCTACAGGTACTCCGGCACCCCTGCATTTCCAAATCAAAACTATCAAAGCAGCAACTATTGGGTAGATGTGGTATTTAATACCTCTTCAGCTACCAATACCCCTCCTGCGGTTGCCATCACGGCTCCTGCCAACAATGCTACTTTTATTGCCCCTGCCACTATTGTAATCAATGCTACAGCCTCTGATACCGATGGTACTATAGCCAAAGTTGAATTTTTCCAGGGCACAACAAAGCTGGGAGAGGACCTAAGCAGTCCCTATAGTTTTAGCTGGAACAATGCAGCGGCAGGCACCTATTCATTAACCGCCAGGGCTACCGATGATAAAGCTGCGGTCACTACCTCTGCGGCAGTAAACGTCACAGTATCCGATTCTACCAATACCCCTCCTACGGTTGCCATCACGGCTCCTGCCAACAATGCTACTTTTATTGCCCCTGCCACTATTGTTGTTGAGGCTACAGCCTCGGATACCGATGGTACGATCAGTAAAGTTGAATTTTTCCAGGGCACAACAAAGCTGGGAGAGGACCTAAGCAGTCCCTATAGTTTTAGCTGGAACAATGCAGCGGCAGGCACCTATTCATTAACCGCCAGGGCTACCGATGATAAAGCTGCGGTCACTACCTCTGCGGCAGTAAACGTCACAGTGTCTGATCCCACCAATACCCCTCCTACGGTAGCCATTACGGCTCCTGGCAACAATGCTACTTTTACTGCCCCTGCCTCTATAGTTATTAATGCTACAGCCTCTGATACAGATGGTACTATAACCAAAGTTG
>NZ_JH594606.1:1737808-1745678 GCF_000243235.1 Gillisia limnaea DSM 15749 | reverse complement strand
CAGGGCACAACAAAGCTGGGAGAGGATTTGAGCAGTCCCTATAGTTTTAGCTGGAGCAATGCATCGGCAGGCACCTATTCATTAACGGCCAGGGCCACCGACGATAAAGCTGCGGTCACTATTTCTACGGCAGTAAACGTCACAGTTTCCGATTCTACCAATACCCCTCCTACGGTTTCCATCACGGCTCCTGCCAACAATGCTGCTTTTATTGCCCCTGCCACTATTGTCATTGATGCTACAGCCTCGGATACCGATGGTACGATCAGTAAAGTTGAATTTTTCCAGGGTACAACAAAGCTGGGAGAGGATTTGAGCAGTCCCTATAGTTTTAGCTGGAGCAATGCAGCGGCGGGCACCTATTCATTAACGGCCAGGGCCACCGACGATAAAGCTGCGGTCACTATTTCTACGGCAGTAAACGTCACAGTGTCCGATCCCACCAATACACCACCTACGGTTTCCATCACGGCTCCTGCCAACAATGCTGCTTTTATTGCCCCTGCCACTATTGTCATTGATGCTACAGCCTCTGATACAGATGGTACTATAACCAAAGTTGAATTCTTCCAGGGCACAACAAAGCTGGGAGAGGATTTGAGCAGTCCCTATAGTTTTAGCTGGAGCAATTCAGCGGCAGGCACCTATTCATTAACGGCCAGGGCTACTGATGATAAGGCTGCGGTCACTACTTCTGCAGTCGTTTCAGTGACAGTAAATCCCGACCCGGGAGGCTTTGGGTGTCCGTGCACGGTGTTTGAACCTACGGCTGGCCCTACTAACCAACTTTGGAATGATGGTCAGGCATTGCAACTGGGCATGAAGTTTCGCTCTTCTGTAAATGGTTTCGTCACGGGAGTTCGTTTCTTCAAGCAGGCCGGCAACACAGGCACGCATATCGGCCAGCTATACAGCAGAACAGGTAGCTTATTAGCACAGGCTACCTTCACCAACGAAACCGCTTCAGGCTGGCAGGAAGTGGCACTTTCCTCCCCAGTTGCCATAAATGCCAATACGACCTATGTTATTTCTTATCACAGCAGCTCCGGTTTTTACTCTGCTTCAAACCCATTCTTCAACAGTGCGACGGTAAAAACCCCTCTTACAGGTTTGCAGAGTGGTACAGATGGCCCTAATGGTGTATACAGATACTCCGGCACCCCTGCATTTCCTAATCAGAATTATCAAAGTGGTAACTATTGGGTAGATGTGGTATTTGATACGAGCAATCCCCTTAAAACAACTGCTACTTCGGTAGTTTCTTCAGTAAAAACAAGTGTATCGCAAAGTTCTGATCCACAACCAAAGGATGTTCTAAAAGTTTATCCAAACCCATTCTCCGAAATAGCTTATATAGATTTTGTACTACAAAATGGAGGTGAGTATGTGATTAATCTGTATGACGGAAAAGGATCTTTTGTTGCCTTACTAAAAAAAGAACAAACCCAGGCAGGCCAAAAAAATCTGATAGAAATAGATGGAAGGGGCTTACCTAGTGGAATCTATCTGGTTAGGTTACAGAGTCAAAAAGGCACTCAAACTTTCAGAATCGCGATTAACAGATAAAATTAATTTAAAAAACAAAAGAGTTGTAGCTTCTTTCAGATAGAACTGGAGCTCATTATTTATAAATCTTAAATTTAAATTTATGAAATCTTTATTTTCTGGTATTTCCATATTCATGATCGTTATAATGATTTCCTGCTCCTTTTCAGCGTTTGGACAGACAAAATATAATGTGTTGATTATAGATGGTCAAAACGATCATCAGAATTGGAAGGAAACTACTCAAATAATGAAAATTCATTTGGAAGAAACGGGTTTGTTTTCTGTAGAAGTGCTAAGAAATTATCCCTCAGAAGGGGGTGCTTTAGATAGCTTTAAACCAGATTTCACAAATTATCAAGTAGTCGTTTCTAATTACAATGGGTATTCCTGGCCAAAAGAAATTAAAAATGCTTTTGAAGAATTTGTGAACAATGGTGGGGGACTAGTTATTGTCCACGCAGCAAGTAATGCCTTTCCAGATTGGACGGCTTATAATAAAATGATAGGGGTGGGAACTGGTAGAGACCCAGAAGTTGGGCCAATCGTTTATTATGATGAAGAAAAAGAAAAACCAGCGCAGATTCACAATGCAAAAGGGGGAGGCTACCATACAAATAAATCTTCGGTAAAAATGAAAGTAAAAAATAAAAATCATC
This sequence comes from Gillisia limnaea DSM 15749, assembly GCF_000243235.1. GTDB lineage: Bacteria > Bacteroidota > Bacteroidia > Flavobacteriales > Flavobacteriaceae > Gillisia > Gillisia limnaea. The sequence goes on along the minus strand of NZ_JH594606.1, from coordinate 1,743,474 downwards.
CAATTACAAAAGGTTTGCCTGCTACCTGGATGAATGAAGAGGATCAAATCTATCAGGAACTTCGAGGTCCAGCCGAGAATATGGAGATATTGGCAACTGCTAAGACCCCATTAGAAAAGAAGGGTTCTGGCCGGAATGAACCTGTAATGATGGTAATAAACTATGGGCAAGGGAGGGTGTTTCAAACTACTTTAGGCCATGATCTTGAATCTCAACGAGGGGTAGGCTTTATTACAATTATACAAAGAGGGACAGAATGGGCAGCATCAGGAAAGGTTACCCAAAAAATTCCTAAGGATTTTCCAACTGAATAAAAAGGGTACAACCATCCTTAATTATTATTTCTTTCTGAAGAAGATCAGGTCATTTAAATAAGAGGACAAAAAACTATAAGAATTTCCCTTTAAAAATAATAGTAATATCCTCGATAGTGAATATTGTGTTGGGATTTAAAAAATTCAATCCAATTATGTTTGACATTTTGATATAGGGATTAATTACTTAAAAAAAGGAGGAAAGGAAATTTCTAATCATTTTTTACCCTTGGAACATATTATGGGAGAATAACTGAATTGTCAAGCGTGTCTTTTGAAACTCTAGTTTTCCATTTTCATAAAAATGCTAAGAGAAAGTCTTTCAGTGTGGAAATTCGGGAGGTTTGATACTTCCCCGGGATACGGGAGTCAACTTTTGACTCCTAAAAAGAAGCCTACGAATTATTAATGTTTTATAACTGATAAAGCAATTAAAAAGTGGTGAGCCTTTGTAATGAGATTTCAAGTCTTCAAATACCATTCGCTAATCAACAATTTTTTCTCAAAAAGTTTATTAATTCTTAGGATTTATAATTTTCTTCAAGAAAAGAATCAAATTACAAGAAATGAAAGGACTTTAAGTCCGGTATTTTAGCAAAAATGCAAGGTGATCAAATAATAAAAAAGTTATGAAAAACACAACTACTTCCGTTCATTTTCATAAATATATAAATTGCACCATTTTGGAAATTATTAGAAAAGATATAAGAACCAAAAGGCAAAATTTCTATATGGTTATTTCTGGCAAAATCAGGGAAGGACTTTTCTTTTTAATTCTTCTTTTGAGTGTTATTTTTTCTGAAGTTATAGCTCAAAATGCTATAGTTTTAGAAAATGCTAAGCCAGGTAATCCTGCTTCTGAATGGCAGATCAGTGGAGCAGGGGATCCCACGATTCAGGGTTATGCTACAGATATTAGCTATAATAAAGGGGAAACCGCTCGGTTTAAGATTAAAAGCAATGCCAATGCTTACACAATTAACATATACCGACTCGGTTATTATCAGGGAAATGGAGCAAGACTTCAAGGAAGTGCGACATTAACAGCAACTTTGCCCCAATCCCAACCAAATTGCCTTACAGATTCAAATACAGGTTTACTGGATTGTGGAAACTGGACACAATCTGCTACCTGGAATATTCCAGCATCTGCAGTTTCCGGATTGTACCTCGCTAAATTAACCCGAACTAATAATGGAGGCTCAAGTCATATTGCATTTATTGTCCGTGACGATACCAGTAATTCTGATATATTGTTCCAGACCTCCGATGCTACCTGGCAGGCTTATAATGTATATGGAGATAACAATAATGGTAAAAGCCTATATACAGGTTCTGGCGGAAAAGCCGTAAAAGTGAGCTATAACAGGCCTTTTATTACGCGTGATGGTGGAGGAGGTGGAGGTCCTTCTGAAGACTGGCTATTCAATGCTGAGTATCCCATGATTCGTTGGCTGGAGGCAAATGGTTATGATATGACTTACACTACAAATGTGGATAGCGACAGAAGGGGTAATCTTATAAGAAATCATAAGGTTTTTCTTTCTGTAGGACATGATGAATATTGGTCAGGAACCCATAAGGCAAATGTTTTAGCTGCCCGAAATGCAGGAACTCATATGGCCTTTTTCAGCGGTAATGAAGTCTATTGGAAAACGCGCTGGGAAAATAGCATAGATGGAAACGGGGTTTCTCACCGTACTTTGGTTTGTTACAAGGAAGGAACCTTGGGGGAAAATACTTGTGGAGGCAAATGTGATCCAAGTCCTGAATGGACCGGATTGTGGCGTGATGGCTGTACATTTGCAGGTGCCGGTGGCTGTCAGCCGGAAAATGCACTCACAGGACAGATTAGCTGGGAATTGTCTGATGCCTCTTTGGAGGTTCCAAGTGAATATAAAAATTTGCGGTTTTGGCGTAACACTAGTGTTGCTAATTTGAGTACTGGACAAAAAGCTTCCTTTACTTATGGTACTATTGGTTACGAATGGAATTCAGAACAGGAACTTTACCGTTCTTCTTATCCTAACGGAAGGATTTTACTTTCCCGAACAGTTATAGGAGGAAAAGTTCATAATATTTCTCTTTACAAGCATAATAGTGGAGCATTGGTTTTTGGGGCAGGTACCGTTCAATGGTCCTGGGGTCTGGACGGAAATCATGATAGGGGTAATGCGGCACCGAGCTTAGATATGCAACAAGCTACCCTTAACCTGTTTGCAGATATGGGAACGCAGCCGGGAACCAGACAACCCGGCTTAGTCGCGGCAACTGCTTCTACAGATACTCAGGCCCCTGTTACTGTTATTTCATCTCCCGTTGATAATGCATCTTCACCAGTAGGTGTGGAACTTACTATAACCGGAACAGCATCAGATAATCAGGTTTTGGCAGGTGTGGAGGTTTCCACTGATGGGGGAAGCACTTGGAGTCTGGCTACTGGCAATTCAAATTGGTCGTATAAATGGACCCCAACAGTTGAAGGAGCAGCTACAATTCAAAGCAGGGCTTTTGATGATTCCGGTAATATGGGAGCACCAGTTATTGTGAATTTAAATATAACAGGACAGGTAATAAACTGTCCGTGTACGGTATTTGAACCTACAGCTGGCCCTACTGGACAACTTTTGAATGATGGTCAGGCGCTGCAATTGGGCATGAAGTTTCGCTCCTCAGTAAATGGTTTCGTCTCGGGAGTTCGTTTTTATAAGCAGAGTGGCAACACAGGGACACATATCGGCCAACTATACAGTCGCACAGGTAGCTTATTGGCACAGGCCACATTCATTAACGAAACCGCTTCAGGCTGGCAGGAAGTAGCATTTTCCTCCCCCGTTGCCATAAATGCTAACACGACCTATGTAATTTCTTATCACAGCAGCGATGGTTTTTACTCAGAAACCAATCCATTCTTCAACAATGCATTGGTAAAGCCCCCTCTTACTGGATTGCAGAATGGTACAGATGGTCCTAATGGCGTATACACATACTCTGCAATACCTGCATTTCCCGATCAGAATTTTGAAAGCAGTAACTACTGGGTAGATGTAGTATTTGATACGTACCCAACCACCAATAATCCTCCTACAGTTGCCATCACGGCTCCTGCAAACAATGCGACCTTTACTGTCCCTACCGCTATAGTTATTAATGCTACAGCAGCGGATAGCGACGGTTCTGTAAGTAAAGTTGAATTCTTCCAGGGTACAACGAAGCTGGGAGAAGATTTGAGCAGTCCCTACAGTTTTACATGGAACAATGCAGCGGCTGGCACCTATTCATTAACAGCTAGGGCTACCGATGATAAGGCTGTTGTCAATACTTCTGCAGTTGTTTCTGTGACAGTAAATCCCGACCCGGGAAGCTTTGCATGTCCATGTACGGTATTTGAACCTGAAGCTGGTCCTGCTGGTACAATTGTGACTGATGGTCAGGCGGTGCAACTAGGTATGAAGTTTCGCTCTTCGGTAAATGGTTTTGTCTCGGGAGTTCGTTTTTATAAGCAGAGCGGCAACACAGGGACGCATATCGGTCAGCTGCACAGCAGCACGGGAAGCTTATTGGCGCAGGTCACCTTCACCAACGAAACCGCTTCAGGCTGGCAGGAAGTAGCATTTTCCTCCCCCGTTGCCATAAATGCCAACACGACCTATGTAATTTCTTATCACAGCAGCGATGGTTTTTACTCAGAAACCAATCCATTTTTCAACAATGCATTGGTAAGGCCCCCTCTTACTGGTTTGCAGAGTGGTACAGATGGCCCTAATGGTGTATACACATACTCTGCAATCCCTGCATTTCCCGATCAGAATTTTGAAAGCAGCAACTACTGGGTAGATGTGGTATTTAATACGTTCACAACTACCAATAATCCTCCTACAGTTGCCATCACGACTCCTGCAAACAATGCGACCTTTACTGCCCCTGCCGCTATAGTTATTAATGCTACAGCAGCGGATAGCGACGGTACTGTAAGCAAAGTTGAATTCTTCCAGGGTACAACGAAGCTGGGAGAAGATTTGAGCAGTCCCTACAGTTTTACCTGGAACAATGCAGCGGCTGGCACCTATTCATTAACAGCCAGGGCTACCGATGATAAGGGTATGGTCAATACTTCTGCAGTTGTTTCTGTGACAGTAAATCCCGACCCGGGAAGCTTTGCATGTCCGTGTACGGTATTTGAACCTACAGCTGGCCCTACTGGACAACTTTTGAATGATCAGAGTCAGGCGCTGCAATTGGGCATGAAGTTTCGCTCTTCGGTAAATGGTTTCGTCGCGGGAGTTCGTTTTTATAAGCAGAGTGGCAACACAGGGACACATATCGGCCAACTATACAGTCGCACAGGTAGCTTATTGGCACAGGCCACATTCATTAACGAAACCGCTTCAGGCTGGCAGGAAGTAGCATTTTCCTCCCCCGTTGCCATAAATGCCAACACGACCTATGTAATTTCCTATCACAGCAGCGATGGTTTTTACTCAGAAACCAATCCATTTTTCAACAATGCATTGGTAAAGCCCCCTCTTACTGGTTTGCAGAGTGGTACAGATGGCCCTAATGGTGTATACACATACTCTGCAATCCCTGCATTTCCCGATCAGAATTTTGAAAGCAGCAACTACTGGGTAGATGTGGTATTTAATACGTTCATAACTACCAATAATCCTCCTACAGTTGCCATCACGACTCCTGCAAACAATGCGACCTTTACTGCCCCTGCCGCTATAGTTATTGATGCAACTGCCTCGGATACCGATGGTACTATATCCAAAGTAGAATTCTTTCAGGGCACAACAAAGTTGGGTGAGGATTTGAGCAGTCCTTACAGTTTTACCTGGAGTGATGTTGCGTCAGGCAACTATTCATTAACAGCTATAGCAATAGATAATTTAGGAGCAGCGACAACTTCAGCTTTAGTGAACATTAGTGTCAATGCACCTCCTGCAGTAGCTATTACAGCACCTTTAAACAACGCAAGTTTTACTTCACCTGCAGCTATCACGATTGATGCAACTGCTTCAGATAGCGATGGTACTATATCCAAAGTAGAGTTCTTTCAGGGGACAACAAAGTTGGGAGAGGATTTGAGCAGTCCATACAGTTTTACCTGGAGTGATGTTGCGGCAGGCAATTATTCATTAACAGCTATCGCAACAGATGATAAAGGAGCAGCGACAACTTCAGCTTTAGTGAACATTACTGTCAATGCACCTCCTGCAATAGCAATCACAGCCCCCTTAAACAATGCAAGTTTTAATTTTCCAGCCACTATAGTTATTGATGCAACTGCCTCGGATACCGATGGTACTATATCCAAGGTGGAATTCTTCCAGGGCACAACAAAATTGG
>NZ_JH594606.1:1735950-1737708 GCF_000243235.1 Gillisia limnaea DSM 15749 | reverse complement strand
TTACTTCACCTGCTTCGATCAACATTACATCAACAGCATCCGATTCTGACGGTACGGTTTTCAAAGTGGAATTCTTTAACGGAACTATAAAATTGGGAGAAGATTTAGATGGCAGCGATGGATGGAGTTTTGCGTGGAATAATGTGGCAACAGGCAATTATGTATTATCGGCAAAAGCCACAGATGATAAGTTAGCTGAAACCACTTCTGAAACAATCAATATTGTGGTTGGGGATCCGGTGAATGTCGCTCCTGAAGTAGCTATTACAGCACCTTTAAACAATGCAAGTTTTACTTCACCTGCAGCCATAACTATTACTGCAACAGCATCCGATTCTGACGGTACGGTTTCCAAAGTGGAATTCTATCAAGGCACCACAAAATTGGGAGAAGATATAGATGGCAGCGATGGATGGAGTTTTGCGTGGAATAATGTGGCAACAGGCAATTATGTATTATCGGCAAAAGCCACAGATGATAAGTCAGCTGAAACCACTTCTGAAACAATCAATATTGTGGTTGGGGATCCGGTGAATGTCGCTCCTGAAGTAGCTATTACAGCACCTTTAAACAATGCAAGTTTTACTTCACCTGCTTCGATCAACATTACTGCAACAGCATCAGATTCTGATGGTACAGTTTCCAAAGTGGAATTCTTTAACGGAACTATAAAATTGGGAGAAGATTTAGATGGCACCGATGGATGGAGTTTTGCGTGGAATAATGTGACAACAGGAAATTATGTATTATCGGCAAAAGCCACAGATGATAAGTTAGCTGAAACTACTTCTGAAACAATCACTATTGTGGTTGGGGATCCAGTGAATGTCGCACCTGCAGTAGCTATTACAGCACCTTTAAACAATGCAAGTTTTACTTCACCTGCTTCGATCAACATTACATCAACAGCATCCGATTCTGACGGTACGGTTTTCAAAGTGGAATTCTTTAACGGAACTATAAAATTGGGAGAAGATTTAGATGGCAGCGATGGATGGAGTTTTGCGTGGAATAATGTGGCAACAGGCAATTATGTATTATCGGCAAAAGCCACAGATGATAAGTTAGCTGAAACCACTTCTGAAACAATCAATATTGTGGTTGGGGATCCGGTGAATATCGCTCCTGCAGTAGCTATTACAGCACCTGAAAACAATGCAAGTTTTACTTCACCTGCTACGATCAACATTACAGCAACAGCATCCGATTCTGATGGTACGGTTTCCAAAGTGGAATTCTACCAAGGCACCACAAAATTGGGAGAAGATATAGATGGCAGCGATGGATGGAGCTTTGCGTGGAATAATGTGGCAACAGGAAATTATATATTATCTGTTACAGCAATTGATAATTTAGGAGCTGTTTCAACTTCCGAAAGTGTAAATGTAATTATCAGTAACCAAGAACCTGTTTTTGAAGAGAGTTTCGTAATGTATCCTAATCCATCTTCCGACACGTCAACAATTCATTCGATCAACATTACTGCAACAGCATCAGATTCTGATGGTACAGTTTCCAAAGTGGAATTCTTTAACGGAACTATAAAATTGGGAGAAGATTTAGATGGCACCGATGGATGGAGCTTTGCTTGGAATAATGTGACAACAGGAAATTATGCATTATCTGCAAAAGCCACAGATGATAAGTTAGCTGAAACTACTTCTGAAACAATCACTATTGTGGTTGCGGGATCCAGTGAATGTCGCGCCTGCAGTAGCTATTACAGCACCTTTAAACAATGCAAGTTTTACTTCACCT
>NZ_JH594606.1:1626465-1735850 GCF_000243235.1 Gillisia limnaea DSM 15749 | reverse complement strand
TATCGCAACAGATGATATAGGAGCAGCGACAACTTCAACTATAGTAAACATTAGTGTCAATGCACCTCCATCAGTAGCTATTACGGCTCCTTTAAATAACGCAAGTTTTACTTCACCTGCAGCTATCACGATTGATGCAACTGCCTCGGATACCGATGGTACTATAGCCAAGGTAGAATTCTTCCAGGGCACCACAAAATTGGGAGAGGATTTGAGCAGTCCCTACAGTTTTACCTGGAGTGATGTTGCGTCAGGCAACTATTCATTAACAGCTATCGCAACAGATGATAAGGGAGCAGCGACAACTTCAGCTGTAGTGAACATTAGTGTCAATGCACCTCCTGCAGTAGCAATTACAGCTCCTTTAAATAATGCAAGTTTTACCTCCCCTGCAGCCATAACTATTACTGCAACAGCATCAGATTCTGATGGTACTATAGCCAAGGTAGAATTCTTCCAGGGCACCACAAAATTGGGAGAGGATTTGAGCAGTCCCTACAGTTTTACCTGGAGTGATGTAGCGGAAGGCACCTATTCATTAACAGCTATCGCAACAGATGATAAGGGAGCAGCGACAACTTCAGCTTTAGTGAACATTAGTGTCAATGCACCTCCTGCAGTAGCAATTACAGCTCCTTTAAATAATGCAAGTTTTACCTCCCCTGCAGCCATAACTATTACTGCAACAGCATCAGATTCTGATGGTACGGTTTCCAAAGTGGAATTCTATCAAGGCACTACAAAATTGGGAGAAGATATAGATGGCAGCGATGGATGGAGCTTTGCGTGGAATAATGTGGCAACAGGCAATTATGCATTGACTGCAAAAGCCATAGACGATAAGTTAGCTGAAACCACTTCTGAAACAATCACTATTGTGGTTGGGGATCCGGTGAATGTCGCTCCTGAAGTAGCTATTACAGCTCCTGAAAACAATGCAAGTTTTACTTCACCTGCAGCCATAACTATTACTGCAACAGCATCCGATTCTGACGGTACGGTTTTCAAAGTGGAATTCTACCAAGGCACCACAAAATTGCGAGAAGATTTAGATGGCAGCGATGGATGGAGTTTTGCGTGGAATAATGTGGCAACAGGCAATTATGCATTGACTGCAAAAGCCACAGATGATAAGTTAGCTGAAACCACTTCTGAAACAATCACTATTGTGGTTACAGATCCAGCGAATGTCGCTCCTGAAGTAGCTATTACAGCACCTTTAAACAATGCAAGTTTTACCTCACCTGCAGCCATAACTATTACTGCAACAGCATCCGATTCTGACGGTACGGTTTCCAAAGTGGAATTCTACCAAGGCATCACTAAATTGGGAGAAGATTTAGATGGCAGCGATGGATGGAGTTTTGATTGGAATAATGTGACCACAGGCAATTATGCATTGACTGCAAAAGCCACAGATGACAAGGCAGCTGAAACCACTTCTGAAACAATCAATATTGTGGTTGGGGATCCAGCGAATGTCGCGCCTGCAGTAGCTATTACAGCTCCTGAAAACAATGCAAGTTTTACTTCACCTGCTTCGATCAACATTACTGCAACAGCATCAGATTCTGATGGTACAGTTTCCAAAGTAGAATTCTTTAACGGAACTATAAAATTGGGAGAAGATTTAGATGGCAGCGATGGATGGAGCTTTGCTTGGAATAATGTGGCAACAGCCAATTATGCATTGACTGCAAAAGCCACAGATGATAAGTTAGCTGAAACCACTTCTGAAACAATCACTATTGTGGTTACAGATCCAGCGAATGTCGCGCCTGCAGTAGCAATTACAGCACCTTTAAACAATGCAAGTTTTACTTCACCTGCAGCCATAACTATTACAGCAACAGCAACCGATTCTGATGGTACAGTTTCCAAAGTGGAATTCTTTAACGGAACTATAAAATTGGGAGAAGATTTAGATGGCAGCGATGGATGGAGCTTTGCGTGGAATAATGTGGCAACAGGCAATTATGCATTGACTGCAAAAGCCACAGATGATAAGTCAGCTGAAACCACTTCTGAAACAATCAATATTGTGGTTGGGGATCCAGCGAATGTAGCACCTTCAATAGCTATCACAGCACCTTTAAACAATGCAAGTTTTACTTCACCTGCAGCCATAACTATTATTGCAACAGCAACCGATTCTGATGGTACAGTTTCCAAAGTAGAATTCTTTAACGGAACTATAAAATTGGGAGAAGATTTAGATGGCACCGATGGATGGAGTTTTGCGTGGAATAATGTGACAACAGGAAATTATGTATTATCGGCAAAAGACCACAGATGATAAGTTAGCTGAAACTACTTCTGAAACAATCACTATTGTGGTTGGGGATCCAGTGAATGTCGCACCTGCAGTAGCTATTACAGCACCTTTAAACAATGCAAGTTTTACTTCACCTGCTTCGATCAACATTACATCAACAGCATCCGATTCTGACGGTACGGTTTTCAAAGTGGAATTCTTTAACGGAACTATAAAATTGGGAGAAGATTTAGATGGCAGCGATGGATGGAGTTTTGCGTGGAATAATGTGGCAACAGGCAATTATGTATTATCGGCAAAAGCCACAGATGATAAGTTAGCTGAAACCACTTCTGAAACAATCAATATTGTGGTTGGGGATCCGGTGAATATCGCTCCTGCAGTAGCTATTACAGCACCTGAAAACAATGCAAGTTTTACTTCACCTGCTACGATCAACATTACAGCAACAGCATCCGATTCTGATGGTACGGTTTCCAAAGTGGAATTCTACCAAGGCACCACAAAATTGGGAGAAGATATAGATGGCAGCGATGGATGGAGCTTTGCGTGGAATAATGTGGCAACAGGAAATTATATATTATCTGTTACAGCAATTGATAATTTAGGAGCTGTTTCAACTTCCGAAAGTGTAAATGTAATTATCAGTAACCAAGAACCTGTTTTTGAAGAGAGTTTCGTAATGTATCCTAATCCATCTTCCGACACGTCAACAATTCAATTCGTGTTGCAAGAGAATAGCAGATACACTCTGAGCCTTTACAATTTACAGGGTGCTTTTATTTATTTACTGAAACAGGGAGAGGCAGAGGCAGGAGTTCAATATACTCAGGAGTTCGACGGATCACTTTTAGCAAATGGTTTGTATCTATTGCTTCTGGAAAGCCAGAAAGAAGTTCAGACTTTTAGGCTCCTTATTAACAGATAAGATTTAAAATATAATTAATTATAATCGGGGAATATGCAAAAAAACTCCCTGATGGAGGGTTCAATTCTTCGATATTCTTAATTTTTCAAATGACCATTTAAAGTAATTAGGAAAATTATAAACTATCTCAACTTTTTCTTTCACTAACTCAATTTATGATTTCAAATTGAATCTAGTGAATCCATAGAGAATATCCATCCCTCTATTTTTAAATAATTTAATAATCAAAACTAATAATCATGAAAACTACAATTGACAAGTATTTAAATGAAGGTGTAAAACCTAAATACCATGAGGACTATATCGAGTTTGATATAACCAAAAACGCTTCTGAAGGTTTAGAAGCAAATGCTTATTATTTTAATAATTCCGAATGGGCAGAGGAATATTTAACCTACTGTCACAGGGATATTAACTTTATAAGTCGATGGAAAACAGCGCTTGGGGACTATTCTGATAAAATTGTTGTTGATTTGGGATGCGGTCCGGGTAATGTCTTTGCAAATTTTGCAGAAAAGCCTAAACTATTAATAGGTGTAGATGTGGCAGTAAATTCTTTGGAGTTTGCAAAAAAACATGGATATCTTCCCGTCCTGGCAGATGCATCCAACCTCCCATTTAAAAGTGGTTTTGCAGATACTGTAATTTTAAATGCTGCTTTACATCACTGTGATGATATGGCTGCTGTACTTTCAGAAGCAGCCCGCATCTTAAAACCCGGAGGAACTATTATTACCGATCATGATCCTCAAAAATCTGCTTGGAATTATAAAGGTTTGGCGTTATTACTTTGGAAAAGCAGAACGCTGGTTTATAGATATACCGGCCATGGATTTCATAAGGAAAAGGGACAACAATATTGGGCTTTAAAAACGGAAATACATCATAAACCTGGCCGCGGTGTTTCAAAAGAGCTTTTTGAAAAGAGCCTTAAACTACATGGTTTTGATGTAAAAATTTACCCTCATAACCATACTGTAGATACCAAAATTTTTGATGGAAATATTGGCAAAGCCGCATTTAAATATAGATTAGGCAATTTTCTTTCCGGGAGAAATCCAAATTCTCAATTTAGTGCACTTACTTTGATGTGTGTGGCCAGAAAAAATATGGATGCTGCAATTCCCATAAATATGGTTTAAAAAACCGGATAACCTTTAATTATTATAAAGCTGACTTGCTTTATATTCCCATGTGGAAGTTTTTTTCCAACTTCTACTGGAGGAGGTAATATAATATTTGAAGAACCAAATATTCGGTGTCAACTTAAACCTCTGTTTCTATACCTTTTATAGTTTCATTAAATGATGCTTAAATAAGGTAATAAGGATAGTTCTTCCAGTGCATTTAAAAATTTTCAGGCAATGGCAAGCATTGCAGCTGATGAATTAGGTTTTGGCTGCTTCAATACTTGAAATTAACAATTTTATCCAGAGGTAATTTTTTTTCAAACAATATCAATTTATTAGATGCCAAAACATTCACAAAGACTGTCTAGGTTAAATTGTCACTTTCACTAAACCTCTATATAATATTATCTATGAATTTAAAAATTATCAGTTTTATTGTGTGTAGTTTGATTCTCCACGGAATACGCGGGTAATCTCTTGAAAGAAAACCGGTTAGATTTGGGTATAGAGGCTGGCATTAATTTTTCACACATAAAATTCTCAAGGGGAGCTATTTCTTGGGAAGTTCCAGAGAAAATTAATTTTGGCAATATTCTGACTCTAAATCAACTACCTCGTCTCGGGTACCCGACCATTTCCAAAGTCTTGCCCTTGCGCCAAGGTTACCTACCAGACTGGCCAAAGCCCGGCGCAAGCTTTGGTTGCGCTGTTCTCGTTCTTGCTGGGTGGGATGAAGCTGTTGCGGCTATTCTTGGGCATTTTTTGGTAATTAGGGAGGCATTCTTTTAAAGAGGTTTTTTTCTTCTTTGACATATTGTTTTCGCCAAACATAACTTTATGAAAAAGTGTGTGCGTAATTGCCGGTTAGAGGCGCAAGCATATATTGCGCATTCGTGAGAAATCTTTCCATTTCATTGAGCACATTTAGGCATTTGAAACCACCTTCCACAAAATCCTAACCAAGTATTTCTTGCAATCCTCGGCAGTTTTGAACCAATCAGAGAAATCTAGGGGTTTTGATTCTTGAATATAAACCATAATATTCCTACTTTTATTGGCCTTTAAGATATATATTTAAATACTGCCCCCTATAGAATTATATTTAATAAAGCTGAAAGGATGATTTTTTTAAAATTTTAAGTTATCAAAAATTCCTGCTTATGCTATACCCCATTCTAACTTATATTTTAATATATAAATAGATGATATATGTATAAGCGCACACCTGATTATCCTCCACATATAGAATCTTATTTTGGTACAGATAGACCACTATGGTCTGTAATGATTCCTGTTTACAACTGTTTCAATTACCTAGAAGAGGCTTTGGAAAGTGTACTTAAACAAGCTCTAGAAATTGAGTTAATGCAAATTGAAGTAATTGATGATTGTAGTACAGATGGTAACGTTGAAAAACTTGTTAATGATATTGGTAAGGGGCGGGTTGCTTATTACAGGCAAAAAGCAAACTCTGGGAGTTTAAGAAATTTTGAGAGTTGTATTAATCGTTCCAAAGGAGAATATATACATCTCTTACATGGCGACGATAGAATAGAAACTGGTTTTTACGAAACAATAGGAACCTTGTTTCAGGATTATCCTGAAGCAGGCGCAGCGTTTACTAATTTTAACTACATAGACCATAAAAGTGATATTGTTTCCGTCAAAAATGAAAGCATATTAGGCACGCAAGGCCTAATTCCTAACTTTGTTAATAAAATTGCATTTAGGCAACTTATACAGCCTCCTGCGATAGTCGTAAGGCGAACCACTTATGAAAAATTAGGTAGTTTTTATGCCGTTCATTATGGGGAAGATTGGGAAATGTGGACTAGAATAGCATCCAAATTTCCGATAGCTTATTCTCCTCAATATTTAGCGTCTTATAGATTTAACCACGATACTGGCCTAAGCCATGAAAGTTTTCGTACCGGTCAAAATGTTACAGATGTGATGAAGGTAATAAATATAATTCAAAATTATTTGCCTGAACATAAGCGATCAAAAATAAAAAAGGCTTCTTTGGTATACTATGCAAAATATTGTGTGAAAGTTGCCAACGGTCTGTTACTCAATAACAAAAAAGCTGCATTTCTGCAAATTAAGGGAGCTTGGAATATGAATAAGGATTTTACCACGCTTTATTGGATAATTCGCTTTTATGGCATGTATATTATAAGGTATAAACAAATTGAAAATATAATTCGAGGTAGAAAAAAAGAACACAATTGAAAAGAACATTTTATTTTAGGTAAAATGAGCGAAAAACCAAATAAACTTGGCTCTGTAAATTGGGAATGGGAAATTAAGCCCGAGACTTCATGGTGGAACATAAGTTTAATAGAACTTTACTCATATACAGATCTGTTACAGCAATTAGTCAGAAAAGACTTTTTAGGATTATATCAGCAAACACTTTTGGGTCCGTTTTGGGCATTACTTCAGCCATTGCTTACTGTGCTAATTTATGTAGTGGTATTTAATAATATAATTGGTATTTCTACTGGAAGCGTACCACCTTTTCTATTTAACTTGATAGGCATTACCCTCTGGAATCTTTTTTCAGAAATCTTTCTTCAAACTTCAAAAACCTTTTCTCAAAATGCGGATCTCTTCAGTAAAGTGTATTTCCCAAGAATTATAGTTGCTCTTTCCACCCTTTGGCTCCAATTACTGTTATTTGGAATTCAGCTACTTTTACTTATTGTGGCTTATATATTTTTTCTAATAAAAGGTGAAGTTGATTTTAACCTGGGCCGATTGCTACTAATTTTTCCTGTAATTGCTATTACCACGGGTATTGGTTTTGGGGGTGGGTTAATTTTCTCTGTTCTTACTGCGAAATACCGAGATCTTTTGTCTTTAATTCAGCTCATCATAAGACTACTTATGTTTGTATGCCCGGTTTTTTACACACTTAGTATGGTTCCTGAAAAAATGCAATGGTTGGTAAATATCAACCCACTATCATCCCTCTTTGAGTATTTCAGGTTTGCATTTTTAGGAATGGGGAGCATAGATATTCTTCATCTCTCATACAGTACTGTTTTTATGCTAGCCATGGTGTGTTTTGGGGTAATGTTCTTTAATAAAATGAGTGATAAATTAATAGATGTTTTATAAAAATTTATGTCAGACATAGTAATACAGGCTGAAAATATTTCAAAATTATATCACCTCGGTACCATCGGCTCCGGGTCGTTACGGCGGGAAATGCAGTTGTGGTGGGAGCGTAAAATCCTCAATAATGAAGACCCCAATCAATATATCAGGGGAGGTAAAAAGATTGACAATACCGAGGCTGTTTGGGCGCTCAAAAATATTGACTTTGAGGTAAAAGAAGGTGAAGCATTAGGAATAATTGGTCATAACGGAGCCGGAAAATCAACATTATTAAAGATATTATCCCGCATTGTAAAACCCACTGAAGGTATCGTTCGTGGTCGTGGACGCATAAGTAGTTTACTTGAAGTTGGTACAGGATTTCATGCGGAGCTTAGCGGAAGGGAGAATATTTTTATATGCGGTCATATTTTGGGAATGAAAAAAACAGAAATACTGAAAAAGTTTGATGAAATTGTTGAATTTTCAGGCGTGGAGGCGTTTATCGATACTCCAGTAAAAAGATATTCATCGGGAATGTATGTGCGCTTAGCCTTCGCAGTCGCAGCACATTTAGAGCCCGATATTCTTATTATCGATGAAGTTTTAGCTGTAGGTGATGCCGATTTTCAAAAGAAATGTCTTGGCAAAATGAATGATGCCTCCAAGCAAAGTGGTCGTACCATTTTATTCGTCAGCCATAATTTGCAGGCTGTGAATAATCTTTGCTCAAAAGCACTATGGTTGGATAAAGGAAACATTCGTGCACGGGGAAATACAAAATCAGTTGTTAATGAATATTTAAGTGCCCTGCACAAAAACAGTTGGATAAAGGAATTTTCAACCCTTAATGAAGCGCCAGGTAATGATTTAATCAGAGTGCTTTATGTAGAACTCATTCCCCATCTTGATGATCCCAACAACGTTCCGGATATTAGAACTCCGCTCACTGTGAAGTTCAGGTTTTACAATGCGAGCGATAATATTGTTCTGTCGACCGATTTGCTACTGTTTACTTTGGCTGGTGAATGTATATTTGATATTCCTTCAAAACCAGCAATATATGAAAAAGGTATGGTTGAAGGAGAATGTACAATCCCTGGAAATTTTCTTAATGATGGGTCGTATTCATTTACACTGCATTTTGCAAGAGATACATCCTCTGAGTTGTTTTCATATGAAGAGTGTTTAATGTTCGATATCGCAGATTATCGTGAGAGCATTAACTGGTATGGCAAATGGTGGGGTTATGTGCGACCAGATTTCCCTTTAGTACTCAATGCTCTTATAAAATGAATCAAGAACCTCAGGGAAAGCCCTCGAGATCAATTAGAAAATTCTTTTAAAAATTCGAGGAAAGCCCCCGGGGAATTAAACCCTCAATGATTGATTAAATTATAAAAAAGTGGAGAGAATACCTGAATCACCACCAAAAATTGCTCCCGTTACGGATGGATTACATCGCCCCATCTGGTCTGTGATGATTCCAGCATATAATTGTTCCAATTATTTGAAGGAGGCAATAGTGAGTGTTTTAAAGCAGGATATGGGTGAAAACCTGATGCAAATTGAAGTTGTAGATGATTGCAGTACAGATGCTAACGTAGAAGAACTGGTAAGAACGATAGGTGAAGACCGGGTGAGCTATTACAGGCAGAAAGAAAACGTTGGCAGTCTTAGAAATTTTGAAACCTGTATCAATCGCTCAAGGGGAAAATATGTACATTTATTACATGGTGATGACAGGGTTAAAAAAGGATACTATTTAGCGGTAACGGAAATTTTTGAAAAATTCCCTGGCGCAGGAGCTGCCTTTTGTCCCTGGGAACATATAGATAGTTATGGGAGATTTTCCCACCAATCCCGTTTGGAAGCTGACGAACCTTGCATATTAGCCAACTGGTTATATAAACTTGCGCAGCATCCTCGTTTGCAATATGTAGCAATTACTGTAAAGCGGGAAGTTTATGAAAAATTGGGAAGTTTTTATTTGGTACAATATGGCGAAGACTGGGAAATGTGGGCCCGTATAGCTAAAGAATATGACACAGCTTATATCCCTGAATTCCTGGCGGAATATCGAGAGCATGAAAATTCCATTACCTGGCAAAGTTATCAAACAGGTCAAAATATAAAAGATATTGAGAAAGTTACGGCTATAATAATCAGCTATCTACCTAAAAAAGATCAACGTAAAATGCTCCAAAATGCTAAAAGAAACTATGTTTATTGGGCAATGAACGAAACTTTTGGAACTTGGTTTGATAATAAAAACAATAAACCGGCTTATAATCAAATTAAAAGCATTTTAGGTATTTACCGAGATAAATATATAATATCAAGAATAGCTGTTTTATTATTTTATATATGGAGCGACCCTTACCGGAATTTTTTAAAAAAAAGATTAAAATAAGTCCATATTGTGCCTGAAATAGCTCCATACAGAATTTATCATGTGCAATTGGATGAACGGGACATTTCTTCTATTGCTCAGCCAGAAGTAGGCAATAGGTATTATTTTGTCTTTTGGTGGGTAAAAATACCCCTGGGCCATTTGTATATTGAGGAAGGGGGTAGTGCTAATTTTGCAAAGGAAATAATGGGAGTGATTATCCCTACGTTGAGAAATTATGATCGTAACAATCAACAAATAAATGATATAATAAAAGCACATGAAACCAAAGATATTTTTGAATTCTCAAAATTAATTGAAAAAATACTTTCTCCTTATTTATTAATGGAAATACCTGATAAGGTTGATATTTCTGTTATAGTTTGTACCCGAAACCGTAGTGAAAGTCTGAAAAATTGTCTTAACAGTTTGAACGAACAAATCTGTATGGCTCGCGAGATAATTGTTGTAGATAATGCACCTTTAGATGATAGTACAAGGTTAGTTGCAGAATTGTATGAAACCGTAAGTTACTGTAAAGAGCCGCGTCCAGGATTAGATATCGCAAGAAATACCGGTGCACGACTGGCAAAATTTCCCATAGTAGCGTATACCGATGATGACGTAAGGGTAGATTTGTTGTGGTCTTATCGTATTTGGGAAACTTTTTTACAAGAAAACATTGATGCAATGACAGGCTTAGTGATTGCGTCTTCGCTTGAAACCGAAAGTCAGCAAATATTTGAAAAAAATTGGGGGTTCAATAAGGGATATCAGGATATCTTTTTTAATAATGATTTTATTCGTAAATCTTTAACTATACCAAAGGTATGGGAGATTGGAGCGGGAGCCAATATGGCTTTCAGAAAAAGGGCTATTGAAAAAGTTAACTATTTTGATGATAGATTAGATGTTGGTGCAGCAGGTTGTAGTGGCGATTCTGAAATATGGTATAGGATTTTAACTGAAAAAATGTCTATTCATTACAATCCAAGGGCATTCGTATATCATGAACACCGAAGGGGATTGAAGCAATTACATAAGCAGCTTTTTGGCTACATGCGCGGGCATTCCGCATCTGTACTGATACAACATTATCAGGATAAAAAAATTGGCTATAAGCACTATTTATATTATGAAATACCCCGATATTATTTCTTTTTAATCCTTATCGGGTTCCCTAATTATAAATTGCGCTACCAAACAATATGGAGTGAAATAAGAGGCCTAATTTCTGGAATAAGATTTTATAATAGAAATAAGAAAAAACCACCATTATTTCTATAACAGTAAAATGGTAAAAACTATAAATTCGATAACCCCCGTGGTTTCAGTAATCATTCCATGCTATAATCATGGAAAGTATTTGGCAAAAGCTATTCAAAGCGTTTACTCACAGACCTATCAATTTTTTGAACTTATTGTGGTTGACGACGGTTCGGTTGATAATACTAAAACTGTATGTATCAATTATCCGAAAGTTAAATATGTATATCAGGAAAACGCCGGCTTGTCCGCAGCAAGAAATACTGGTATTAAACATGCGAAGGGAGATTATTTGGTTTTTTTAGACGCAGACGATTGGCTTCTGAAGGACGCCCTGAAAAATAATCTTGAATTTTTAAATACCGATGTAAATGCTGCATTTGTGACCGGAGGTTATGAATTGTATTATGAGCCTGAAGATAAAACCTGGACTATTCAAAAGGAAATAGCAGACAACCATTATTGTAAGCTGCTGGAAGGTAATTTTATTGGTATGCATGCAACCGTAATGTACCGAAGCTGGGTATTTGAAAAATTTGCTTACAATGTAACTTTATCTTATTGTGAGGATTATGATATGTATCTTCAAATTACGAGATTTTTTCCAATTATTCATCATACCAAATTAATCGCTGTTTACAGAAAGCACGGTCAAAACATGTCCGCCAATTACGTTGAGATGATGAAGTCAGCTTTGCTGGCATTATCCTTTCAAAAGAAAAATCTCAAAAACAAAGATGAAAAGAAGTCTTATAAAAAGGGAGTAAATTACTGGAAAACCTACTACTCTGAAAAAATTTACGAGGACTTTGTAGGTAAATTATATGCCGGGGAGGTGAAATTTGATAAAAATGAACTAAAGATCTTAAAAAGTAACAACAAAAGCCTTTATAAAAAATTTATAAATCAACCGTTTGAAGGATATGAAGGAAAAAGAAAAGATTTCAAAAATCGGATAATTGGTATACTAAGGAAGATATATTACAAAATAAAAAATAAACCAGAGATACCCAATGCAGGTAATATTAATCTTGGGGACTTAAATCGAACAAAACCTTTCAGCGTAAATTTCGGCTATGATCGGGGCGGCCCCATAGACAGATATTACATAGAAAATTTTCTAAACGAAAGTTCCTCACTAATTAAGGGACGAGTATTGGAAATAGGAGATAACGCATACACCTTAAAATTTGGCGGGGATAAGCTAACAAAAAGCGATATTTTTAATGTCAACGACTCTAATGAAGCTACATTTATTGGAGATTTAAGTGACGCTCCTAATTTGCCTTCAAATTCTTTTAATTGTATCATCCTTACGCAAACTTTACATCTTATATATGACTATCAAGCAGCGATTAAAACTTGCAATAGGGTTTTAAAGTCAGGTGGCACTTTATTATTGACTGTTCCTGGAATCAGCCATATTGCACAAGATGAATGGGGGAAATATTGGCTTTGGTCATTTACAGATACCTCGATGCAAAAGATTATACAAGAGCATTTCTCTGAAGATAAAATTCTAATCAAAACATATGGGAATGTTTTGGTTGCAAGTGCCTTCTTATACGGAATGGGTTTGCCTGAAATTAAAAAAGAACAAATGGATTCTCACGATCCACATTATCAGGTAATCATTGCTGTGAGTGCCACCAAATAGCGACCACTTAAAAAATGTTAAGCGGAATTAAAAATTATTTTCATCAATCGGAACCTAGGGCAATTGTTTTAATGTACCATCGGGTATTTAATGTTAAGACAGATCCTTGGCAATTGTCGGTAAGTCCACATAATTTTGAAGCTCAAATTAAAACGATCACCAAAAATTTTAAAGTTTTACCGCTTGCTGAACTGGCCAGACAATTAAGTTTAGGCAAAATAATACACAAGAGTGTCTATATAACTTTTGATGATGCATACAATGATAATTATCTGTATGCTAAACCTGTGTTAGAAAAATATGATTGTCCAGCAACTTTTTTTGTTCCAACCCATTTTATTGGGAAGCAACAATGGTTTTGGTGGGATGAGCTGGAAGCAATTATCCTTCATTCTAAAACACTCCCTTCAAAACTCACATTACAGATCGATGAAAAGATTCATTATTTTCATTTTACAATCGAAAAATTAAATGACGAAATTCAGCAAAAACATCAAACCTGGAACTGGCCTGAACATCCGCCGACCAATCGTTGCAAATTATATCTTAACATATGGGAACTGTTAAAGCCACTTCCTTATGATATGATAGATAAGGCTATTAATTACATAAAAAACTGGGCTGATTTTACTCCATCAAAAATGTCTGAATATTCCCCAATGAATCCTGAACAGCTTAAAGAGTTAGCAAACAATAAACTTTTCACTTTAGGCGTGCATACTGAAACCCACCCCGCCTTAGCAAGTCACTCTACTCAATTTCAAATAAAAGAAATTGCAGCTAGTAAAAATTATCTTGAAAGCAATAATTATTCAATAGTAAATGCAATTGCATACCCTTACGGAGATTACAATGATGAAACCTTGTCAGCCGTAAGGCAAAATGAAATAGCTTTAGGTTTTACTACAGTAGAAGAAACTATAACCCGAAATTCTTCACCGCTCAGGTTAGGGCGGTTGCATGTAGCAAATTATAACGGAGCATTACTTAATGAAAAACTTATGAAAAGCTTTGGTCAAAATGCTCTAAATAAATGAGTAGTCATCAAATTTAACTTATGCTTTTCGAGATAACAAAAAGCAATATGCGGTACTAAATTCATATCGAATTACATAATACCTTCTTTCATGGGTATAACTTTCTATATATTGGAATAATTTTTTTAAACTATATTTTTTAATAGGTCCGAACATTTTTCCTCTTATTAAGCACTCTGCACCTTAATTTTTGATTTTGGCGTACCGTATCAACAGCTGTGTCACTTCAAAAAGACCTCATTCGATTTAAAAAGCCCAAAAACTGGATTGCTAATGCAGACAATTTCCATAAACAGTTATGTCTGGGATTGAAGAAATCCCATTAAATCGAGTTACCACATTCACTAACTTTCTATTTATCTGTAATTTATGAATTTAAAAATTCTTAGTTTTATTGTATTTAGTTTGTTTCTCCACGGGATATGCGCACAGCCTCTTGAAAGAAATCCGGTTAGATATGGTGTTAGGGCAGGAGTAAATTTTTCCAACATGAACTTCTCCAAAGGTTCTCCTCCTCCTGCTATTCCCATAGAATCTTCATGGAAACCAGGAGGAATAGCGGGATTTTTTATTATTGCTCCATTATCCGGAAGCTTCTATATTCAACCTGAATATTTATACTCCCAAATGGGAGGAAAAGCAGCATCTTTGGGTACCAGTTATGAATTTAATTATATTTCACTTCCTGTATTTCTTAGATGGGAGGCAATGGGCAGGTTATCTTTTATAGCAGGACCTCAATTTCAATTACTTATTAACGCCAAACAAAAGAATGAAGGGTCGGGTTCCATGATAACGAAAGGATTGGAGGACCGCAGCCTGGGAGCAACCTTTGGCGTAGAATATGACATAACTTCAACCTTTGGGATAGGAATAAAATATATGCTCGGATTAAATCATATAAGTTCAGAGGCCGTTATGAACAGCCAGGAATTTAAATATGAGATGCTTCAACTTTCTCTTTTCTACATTTTTTGATAGGAAATTAATAATACATCCTAATTTTATAATGGACAGTTAAAATGATGAGTCTCAACATTAGTGAAAACTTTGGATGAGAATGGCATTAGTAGGGAAGAAGTCATACCATCATTGCCTTTAACAAGGATACCTGATAAACTTAATTTAGGTTTTAGTTCAAAAAATCAAGCTCCACAGCAATATTTCAAACAAGATTGGAAGGGCAATAAATATAAATTACAGTGCAGTTTCTTAATTTAAATCAATTAATCTTAGGGAAAAAACAGTTCTAATTCCCGGCCAAAACCATATCAATTTGGAAAAAGCAATTCTTAATCAATATCCAGAAAATGCCGCTATAAAAAATCAGATTCAGGGAAACTTTCCAAGGCCTCAATAATTTCGTGCATTTCCCGCTTTTCGTGAGATTCTTTCTCTTTCTACTGTAGACTATCCTCTTTCCACGTTCTGCCCAGGTCCTCTTCAATAAACCTTTCATTATTTTCAAGAGCCATTTTATTTCCGGCAACACCAACCATAGTTCCATTATTTTCCGGTTTAGTCTTTTCAATTTCAGATAAAACCTTTTTCTAACGCCTTTATGCCACTTGATTCATTTCGGTGAACTCCTCAGTTGAACAAAAAAAGTGGCCTTTCATCACTCTTTTAAATTTTCCTATAATTCTTTACATTTTCCATTTTTCTTCTTTTTTAAATTTTAGGCTAATCCATTGTAGTTAATTCCCTGTTGGAAATTTTATTGACTTAATTATTTTTGTACTCCAGTTTTCGCTCCATAGCCTTAACAACTACATCAGAAAAATCTGGTAATACTATAAGTGGAAAGTTATTCATTCCTCCCGGGCTTATTACTCTGTTGCACCATCCTTCCGAAAGTCATCCCTGGTGGGCTTCTAAAGCTGGAAAGTTAAACTAGGTTAATTTGTTTTGAAAAATCCTTTAACTTTGGTTTCTTGAAGAAAAAAAAATGAATATTAAACACAGCAGCAGTGAAAGCAGAGGTGAATTTGAAGCGGTAGATTCCGGTAATACTGCAGGGAAAATGGTCTATTCGCAGTCCGGGAAAGACAAAATAGTTATTGAACATACAGAAGTAGATCCCTCTTACCAGGGGCAGGGAGTTGGAAAGCAACTTGTAGAAAAATCTGCTGAATATGCACGGGAAAACAATCTTAAAATTGTTCCGGAATGCTCCTACGCAAAGAAAGTGATGGAAAAATCTTCAGATTATGATGATGTTCTGGCATAAAAATTAAGCACGCAGCGGTCGCAAAGGTTTCGCAGCGTCCGCAGCGTTTTCCTTTGCGGCCGCCGCGTGAAAAAGTTTGCTGAATACGCCCGGGAAAATAATCTTAAAATTGTACCGGCATGCTCCTACGCAAAAAAAGTGATGGAAAAATCTTCATATTATGATGATGTTCTGGCGTAGAAATTATGCACGCAACGTCCGCAGCGTTTTCCTTTGAGGCCGCCGCGTGAAAAAGTTTGCTAATGCCTGAAATAAATCTGCAGGAACTGGAAAATGAACATTACCTGATCGTCAATTAGTTTCAATCAAATCTTTGTTCTCTTATCTCAAAGCGCAGCGGTCTTTTATCTTATCCGCATATCATATAAAAAGATTATCTCCATCCACCTCCCAAGGCTTGATATAATTCCACTATTGCATCCAGCCTGTTAAACCTCTCAGTTACAAGTTCAAGTTGAGAATTAAGCGCATTTTCCTGAGCGTTTAAAACTTCCAGGTAATTTGCCAAACCGTTATTCAGCAATTCTTCAGAGTAATTGGTTGCCAGTTCATAAGCGCCATATTCTTCCGATTTCAATTCTATTTTCTTGACGGCAGCTTCATAGTTGTACAAAGCATCAGAAACTTCTCTTGAGGCTACAAGTAAAGACCTCTTGAAATCTAAAAGGGCTATCTGTTGTTGTGCCTGGGCAACTTCATATTGGGTCCTTATGCGTCTTTGATTCAGCAGAGGCTGGGCCAAAGAACCTACAAGATTTGCAAATAGGGAATTGGCATTAAAAAGCTCGGCAATATCTAAACTCTGAAACCCACCGCTGGCGGTTAACCTAATGGACGGATAAAAACTACCTCGGGCTACATTTGTAAGTTCAAAAGCATTGATCAGGTTGTATTCCGCAGCTATAACATCAGGGCGGTTTCTTAACATCTGCCCCGGAACTCCTGCCTGAAGTTCTGTGGTTATTTGCTGTCTTGCCAAATCTGAACGCTCAATATCATGAGGAGTATCACCTAATAAAATAGAAAAAGCATTCTCCAGAAGACGGATATTATTTTCAATATCTACTACCACAGCTCTGGCTCTGTACAATTGAGCTTCGGTTTGCTTAACAGCAACTTCTGTAACTGTTCCGGCTTCTTTCAATGCCTTTGTTGTTTCCAGACTGCTTTCCCTTGTTTCAATGGTTTCCAAAGTGATCTCAAGCTGTTTATCTAATGCCAGCAGTTGATAATACATAGAAGCAATACTTGCAATCAATTCTGTCTTAACCGCCTGGTGTGCTGCAGCTGTTTGAAGATAGGAAGCCTGGAAAGCACGGTCATTGCTTCTTATTTTTCCCCAGATATCTGCCTCCCATGAAAGGTTTCCGGTTGCTTCATATTGGGTAATACTTCCATCGAAAAAAGAGCCAAACTGACTGTTTCTAGACAGGATTTGATGGTTTACACTTGTCCCCAATCCTAAAGTTGGAAAGTATCCGGCTTTTCCCTGCTTTACATAAGCCTCTGCGGCGGCAATTTGTTGAACCGCAACCCGAATATCAATATTGTTGTTCAAACCTTGCTCTATGTAAGTGATTAACAAAGGATCTGTAAACATTTCTCTCCAGGAAACTTCAGCCATGCTGGTGGTATCCTGCAGAAGAATATTGGTTCTGAAGAGATCCTCCTCAAGAACTACTTCCTCAGGCCTCTGATATTCTTTTGCAACAAAACATGCCTGGAATATGAATGGAATTCCAAGAATAATAAAATACTTTTTGATTCTTATGCTATTCATTCTGAAGAGATTTATTTTCCACAACTGGTTTTCCTGAAATTTTTTCCTGAAGTGTCTGAAAAATTATAAAAAGTACAGGCGTGATAAAGACGCCTAAGATGGTTCCTACCAACAATCCTCCAACGGCTCCTGTTCCAATAGATCTGTTTCCTATAGCACCAACTCCCGAAGCTAACACCAGAGGCATCAAGCCTAAAATGAAGGCGAATGAGGTCATCAGGATTGGTCTTAACCTTACCTTTGCTGCATCTACTGCTGCTTCTGTTATTCCCATTCCTGTTTTTCTTCTTTGAATGGCAAATTCCACTATCAAAATGGCATTTTTCGCCAGCAACCCTAAAAGCATGATCAAAGCGATTTGGAAGAAAATATTGTTTTCAAGACCAGCCATTTTAATGGTTAAAAAAGCACCCATAATTCCCACAGGCAAGGTAAGTAGGACAGAAAATGGTACTAAAAAGCTCTCGTACTGCGCTGCTAAAAGGAAGAAAACAAATACGAGGCTAAGGATAAAAATAGTGGAAGCTTGTCCGCCAGCAGCGATTTCTTCCCTTGTCAAACCTGAATAAGCGATATCATACCCTTGAGGCAGCGAAGTATTGGACAGCTCCTCTACTTTTGCAATGGCTTCCCCTGAACTTGATCCGGGAGCTGCCGATCCATTAATAGTAACCGAATTAAATAGGTTGAACCTGCTTACCGACTGGGGTCCATAAACTTTGTTAAGGGTAATAAATTGATTGATTGGTGCCATTTGCCCTGTGGAATTCCTTACAAAGATCTTGCTTAGATCTCCCGGATCTGCTCTGTCTTCGGGAAGGCTTTGTACGTACACGCGATATTGTTTTCCGAAACGGCTAAAATCTGCTGCATAAATTCCTCCTACATAACCTTGTAATGCGCTTAAAATCTCATTTACGGAAACTCCAGATTTTTTTGCTGTTGCGATATCTATATCAATTTGATACTGAGGAAAATCGGTGCTGAAAGAATTCGAAGCAAAAGCTATTTCATCTTGCTGTATTAGAGAACCTGTGAATTCTTTTGCCATTTCATCAAGATCTTCAAAGCTGCCCCCGGTCCTGTCCAGCAATCTTGCTTCAAAACCTTCAGACGAACCAAAACCGGGAATACTTGGCGGCTGAAAGAAAATAACTTTGGCATCTGGTGCCACCGTAATGGCAAGCTGGGTTAACTTAGCGGTGATTGCCTCAATGGAAACATCTTCATCCTCTCTGTCATTCCACGCCTGCAAAGGAATAAAACCAAGCGCATAAGAACCACCTGCCCCCGAGAAGAAATTTCTTCCGTTAATCATAGAAGCTCCACGAACACCGGGAAGTTTGATGATCTCATTATAGAGATTTTCGGTAACTTCAGAAGTTCGATCCAGAGAAGCACCAACCGGAAGTTCCAGGTTCATGAATATAATACCCCTGTCCTCAGTAGGGACGAAACCTGTAGGAGTACTTTTTGCAGCCCACAAGGTTAAAAGAATTGCAGCAACAAGAATTGCTCCTGTGATCCATTTATTTCTTGTAAGAAAGGAAACCGATCTTACATACCTTTTTGAAGCAGCAGCATAGGTGTTGTTAAAGCCTGAATAGAATTTCTGAAGTAAATTCTTCTTACTTTGTTCTTCCTTTTCCTTCTGAGATTTAAGAAAAATAGCGCAAAGCGCCGGACTTAAAGTTAAAGCAACAACCGCTGAAATAGTCACAGCAACAATCAATGTAACTCCAAATTGTTGATAAAAAACTCCTGTTGGTCCAGACAAAAAGGTAACGGGAACGAAAACTGCAGCCATTACAAGGGTAATGGAAATAATAGCGCCACCTATCTCATCCATAGCAGTAATACTCGCTTCTTTGGCCGTTTTCGCACCAGCTTCTATATTGGCATAGACAGCCTCCACAACCACAATAGCATCATCTACAACAATCCCAATGGCTAACACCAAAGCGAAAAGTGTAAGTAAATTGATGCTATAGCCAAATAAATTAAGAAAGAAAAAAGTTCCGATAATCGATACAGGAACCGCAATTGCTGGAATCACTGTAGCTTTTACATCCTGAAGAAAAACGAAGACCACAAGAAAAACCAGCAAAAAGGCTTCTATAAGAGTGATCGTTACCTTGTCAATGGAGGCTGTTAAAAAGTCATTGGTGTTGTAATTAATAAAATAATCTACCCCTTCAGGAAAATCTTCTTTTAACTCATCTAATTTTTCCTGAATATTTTCAATAATAGCCTGTGCATTCGAGCCAGGTGTCTGGAAAACCCCAACATTTATTCCGGGGAGACCATTTACAAGTATTTTAGAAGAATACCCCTGAGCATCAAGTTCTACATTTGCAACATCCTGAAGTCTCAAAATTTGCCCATTATCCTGGGCTTTAATAATAATATTTTTATATTCTTCAGCTGTTTTGTACCGGCCTTTGTAGCGAAGAACGTATTCGAAATTTTGTCCGCTGTTTTGTCCAAGAGAACCTGCCGCTGCTTCCAGACTTTGTTCATTGATGGCGGCAGTTACATCTGAAGGTACAAGGTTATAGGCAGCCATTTTCTCAGGGAGCAACCAGATGCGCATAGCATAATTTCTTCCTCCAAAAGACCTTGCTTCCCCAACCCCGTTAATCCTTTGAAGCTCTGGAATTATATTGATGTTCATATAATTTTCCAGAAAGGTGGCGTCGTAGTCTTCATTTTCAGAAAAGAGAGAAAAGTACATAAGAGCGCTTGTCTGCTGCTTTTGTACAATGATCCCATTTTGGACCACTGCCTGAGGCAGGAGCGCATTCGCCCTTGAAACTCGATTTTGGACGTTCACGGCAGCAATGTCCGGATCTGTATCCTGTTCAAAGAATACCTGGATTCCTGCGCTCCCGTCGTTACTTGCAGTGGATGTGATATAGGTCATTCCCTCCACACCATTGATTTGTTCTTCAATTGGTATCACAACACTTTCCAGGATGGTTTGTGCGTTGGCTCCGGGATAACCCGCGCTTACCTGTACAGTTGGCGGAGCGATATCCGGATATTGGGTTACAGGAAGAGAGCTTAAAGATAATATTCCCAGAATGAGCAGAAGAATGGAAACAACTGTAGAAAGTACAGGCCGTTCTATAAATATTTTTAGCATTTTTCTTTATTTAAAAACCGGTTTCGAAGAACTTGTTATACTGTCTATAGAAGTTGGCTGAGGCTTTATCTTCATTCCAGGCTGGACTTTACCTACGCCTTGAGCAAGGATTTGGTCATTTTCCTTTAATCCCGAAGTGACTACACTAAGATCATCTACATTGGTGCCCACCTCAATTATCACGCTAAAAATGCTGTCATTTTCTCCAACTCTGTAAACAAATGTTCTTTCCTGCCTTTCGAAAGTGGAAAGGGTTGGTACCACCAGGGCATTTTCAAATTTTTCAGGAACCTTTACTATGGCGCTGCTTCCGTTTCTTAACAATCCTTGGTCGTTGTTGAATCTTGCGCGGAAAGTAACGCTACCTGTTTGGGCATTGATTCCTCCTGAAATTGTTTCAATGGTTCCTTCTGTTCCATATTCAGAATTGTCTGCCAGCATAAGTTTAACCTTCGGAAGGTTTTTGATCTTTTCTTCTATGCTCGCTCCTTTTGCATTCCTGTTAAAGGCTATAAAATCTTTTTCGTTCATTGAAAAATTTGCAAAAACTTCAGAGATATTTGAGACAGTAGTGAGCGGAGTTGGGTCCTGGGGACTTACCAAAGCACCTTCTCTAAAATTGATGGATCCCACAACACCATCTACCGGACTTTTTACCCGCGCATAATCTATGTTTGCCGCCACTCCCTGATAAGAACTTTTGGCTTGTGCAAGACGCGCTTTTGCTGTTTCAAGTTGAACAGAGCTAATGATGTTTTTTTCAACCAAAGGGATCAATTTGTCTACCTCCACCTGTGCTGCCTGTACGTTGGCTTTGGCTGCGGAAGCATCCTGGCTTAAAGATTGTGTTTCCAGCCTGAAGAGCAGTTGGCCGGCTTTTACTTTCTCACCTTCATGCACCGCCACCTCAAGAACGTATCCGCTAATCTTAGGCCGAATTTCACTGCTTACAGTTCCCTCGATCTCTGCCGGAAATTTTTTGAATGCCGTAACATCCCTTCTTTCAACCTTTATAGTGGGATAAGGGTTTATAGCAGGTGCCGGTCTGGAGTTTGAAGCGCCGCGGTTACAACCAGAAAAAAGTATGGCCAATACAATTAAGGAGCCTATGCTGGAAAGTTTTTTCTTAATCATTTTCAACTTGTTTTTGCGATATCTTTTTTTTGAATTTTTTTACTGAAAGGCTCACTTCCTCGAGAAACTGAAGATAGTTTTCGTGAAATTGGAGATCAAGATCATTTTTACCTGGTTCAGGATCTTCTTGCTCCATTGTACGTTTAAAATCAAGCATGTCTTTATGAAGTACCTGTTGCTCTTGCCATTTTTGTAACATCTCATCCATCACTTGGATCAGGCGGTTTGGAATCACTGTGAAGTATCTTTTTCTATCTCCGCTTTTGGTATAATAGTTAACTCTTCCTGCTGCCTGGAGTGTGTTAAGATGGGTGCAAATGGTGCTCTTGCTAGCCGAAAGATCACCAACAAGCCTTTCAAAAGTGATTCCATTATTCCCGGTCAAAATGAGAGCAGAAAAAATCCTTGCTTCCAGGGGCGCCATATTATCATGGTTCTCTAGGTATACCCCCATCCTTTCAATCAGGTTTTTCTTTTGGCTTGCTAAATTTGCTTCTTTCATCTTAAAATTTGAAGGCGCAAGTTAGTTTTAGTTCGGTAA
Source organism: Gillisia limnaea DSM 15749 (assembly GCF_000243235.1). Taxonomy (GTDB): domain Bacteria; phylum Bacteroidota; class Bacteroidia; order Flavobacteriales; family Flavobacteriaceae; genus Gillisia; species Gillisia limnaea. Next base: position 1,713,233 of record NZ_JH594606.1, on the reverse strand, counting down.
TTATCGAACTAATCAAAAACTAATTTATTGTTAAGATTTTAGCTTAAATTTTTAGGCATAAAAAAACCCGGAAAATTTTACTTCCGGGTTCCTGATATTATTTAAAAGAATATATTATTCTTCTTCTGAAGTAGGCTCTGCATCTGAATATATCCCTAAAGTAAGGTCTCCTTCTTTATTCATAGCTGCACGGTACATTCCTGCAGAATTGAATTCCATCGCTATATTTCCTTTACCATCAATTGCAATAATTCCGCCCTCTCCGCCAAGTTCGGTTAATTTATCCTGGATCACAGCGGAAGCTGCTTCCTGTAAACTCATTTTTTTGTATTCCATCATTGCAGAAATATCATAGGCCACCACTCCGCGCATAAAATATTCTCCCCATCCGGTTCCTGAAATGGCGGCGGTTTTATTGTTGGCATAGGTTCCGGCGCCTATAATAGGCACATCTCCAATGCGGTTCCATTTTTTGTTGGTCATACCCCCGGTTGAGGTCCCAGCTGCTATATTTCCATTTTTGTCAAGAGCAACAGCGCCTACGGTTCCAAATTTTGATTCTTTGATGTAAGGATCGTAAAAGGCAGTTGCATTGTTTGCAGAATCCTTAGCAGCTTCTGCTTCTTTAACACGTTGCAGGGACTGAAATCTGTTTTCTGTATAAAAGTAAGAAGGATCTACAATTTCCAAATTTCGCTCCTTTGCGAACTGTTCTGCCCCTTTTCCTGAAAGCAACACGTGTGGGGAATTTTCCATTATCTGGAAAGCCAGGTTAATAGGATTTTTAACTGTAGTTACACCCGCTACTGCACCTGCATTAAGAGTTTCTCCATCCATAATGGCAGCGTCCATCTCATTGGTTTCATCGGCTGTAAATACGGCTCCTTTTCCTGCATTGAACAAAGGTGAATTTTCCATTATGTTTATACTGGCCTGCACTGCATCTATGGAGGTGCCTCCCCCGGCAAGAATTTCGTGGCCTGCACGAATAGCTTCTTCCAAAACAGTTTTATATGCAGTTTCAAGAGAATCTGTCATATTTTCCTTTAATATCGTTCCTGCCCCGCCGTGGATAACAATCCCATAATTATCTGATTCCACTTTGTCTGAAGTGGTTTTGGGAGCCGGATCTCCTATTGGTTTTTTATCTACTGAAGATTGGTTGCAGGCAAATAGTGTTGTAATTGATAATAGCAGAAGAATTTTTTTCATAATTGTAGGCTTGAACATTGGGAGATAAAAGTAGTAAAATTTTCATTAAAAATGGGAAGATCAAAACAGCGTAACATTATCCTTACTTTTCCTGCGTGAGCGATAGTAGTGGAAAGCCCGCAGTCCCGGGTTTTATTTTCGGGACGAGGACTTGAAACGGATAGCGCGGTGCCACTTTTTGGCACACGCCCAAAACATTTTAATAAGCTTAAGAACATTGTGGTGGAGATTGTTTAATTTTAAGGGATATAAAAAAAACATCCAAAAATGGCTATAAATAAACCTTTTAACATCAATAAATGGATCGAACAAAATCGGGATTTATTGAAACCGCCGGTTGGCAACAAGAATATTTACAAGGATTCTAACGATTATATCGTGATGGTGGTAGGCGGACCCAATGCTCGTAAGGATTATCATTACAATGAAACCGAAGAACTTTTTTACCAGTTGGAGGGAAGTATAGAGATCCATATTCAGGAGAATGGAGAGAAGAAAACAATGGAATTAGGCCCCGGGGATATGTATTTGCATCCCGGAAAAGTCCCACATTCCCCTGTGCGAAACGAAGGCTCCATAGGTCTTGTAATTGAGCGCAAGCGATTGGGAGAAGAGGGCAAGGATGGTTTGCTTTGGTTTTGTGATAACTGTAACAATAAATTGTACGAAGTCTTCTTCCCGCTGCATGATATTGAAAAGGATTTTTTAAAGCATTTTCGACATTTCTATGAAAGTAAGGAGTTGAGAACCTGCGATTCCTGCGGAACGGTTATGCCGGTAGACTCAAGATTTTTAGCTGAAGGGGAAAACGATTAAATTTTATTATTTTCGCAACAAACAAACAATAAACAAGATTAAAACAACGAATTAATGAGTGGAGTAGCAGAAGAATTTGGAATTAAGCAAGCCCTGAAAGATTTAGGGATTAAAGATATAAATGAAGGTACTTCTACAGGTAAGGATTTCTTTGGAAGTGGTGATATTATTGAATCCTATTCTCCGGTAGACGGAGCATTGATAGGAAAGGTAAAATCTACTACCAAAGAAGATTTTGAAAAAGTGATGACCTCGGCAACCGAAGGTTTTAAAACCTGGAGAAAAATGCCTGCACCCCTAAGAGGTGAAGTGGTACGGAAATTTAACGATGAGTTGCGTAGGTTGAAAGAACCGCTTGGAAAACTGGTGTCCTATGAAATGGGAAAATCATACCAGGAAGGTTTGGGAGAAGTGCAGGAAATGATAGACATCTGTGATTTTGCCGTGGGATTATCCCGGCAGTTGCATGGATTGACCATGCACTCTGAACGCCCCGGGCATAGAATGTATGAGCAATACCACCCTCTTGGAGTAGTGGGAATTATCTCTGCCTTTAATTTCCCGGTTGCAGTTTGGTCATGGAATACTGCTTTGGCCTGGGTATGTGGAGATGCCTGTGTTTGGAAAGGATCTGAAAAAACTCCTATCACCTCTGTAGCCTGTCAAAAAATTGCAGCCCGTGTTTTTGCCGAAAATGGAGTGCCGGAAGGGATTTCCTGTTTGGTAACCGGAGACTATAAAGTGGGGGAAATGATGACAACCGATTCCCGAATCCCTTTGATATCTGCTACCGGATCTACAAAAATGGGAAAGATAGTGGCTTCCAAAGTTGCTGAACGTCTTGGAAAAACCCTGTTGGAACTTGGTGGAAATAATGCCATTATTGTTACTCCGGATGCCGATATAAAAATGACCGTGATAGGTGCTGTGTTTGGTGCAGTAGGAACTGCAGGGCAACGCTGTACCTCTACCAGAAGGTTGATCATTCACGAATCTATGTATGATAAGGTGAAAGATGCGGTAGTTGCTGCTTACAAACAATTGAGAATAGGAAATCCACTGGATGAGAACAACCATGTAGGACCTCTTATCGATAAAGATGCGGTAAAGAATTATAAGCATGCTTTGGAAGAAGTAGTGAAAGAAGGTGGAAAAATAATTGTTGAAGGTGGCGTTCTGGAAGGTAAAGGATATGAAAGCGGTTGTTATGTGAAGCCGGCGATTGCAGAAGCAGACAACAGTTTTAATATCGTACAACACGAAACCTTTGGCCCGGTTTTATATTTGCTGAAATATTCGGGAAATGTAGAAGATGCTTTGGAAATTCAGAATGGGGTTAGACAAGGATTATCTTCAGCCATTATGACCAATAATTTGAGAGAAGCTGAACATTTTCTTTCGGTTCAGGGATCAGATTGTGGAATTTCAAATGTGAATATTGGAACCAGTGGTGCTGAAATAGGCGGTGCCTTTGGAGGAGAAAAAGAAACCGGTGGTGGCCGTGAATCCGGATCGGATGCCTGGAAGGTCTATATGCGAAGACAAACCAATACCATAAATTATACTACCGAGTTGCCATTGGCACAAGGTATCAAGTTCGATCTCTAGCCTGAAATTTAGGACACTTTATTAAAATAATAAAACAAAAACCCGCTTCTTTTAAGGCGGGTTTTCGATTTTTTATACCGAAACTATTTCTGTATCCAGAAGCAATTCTTCCTGCCGCATTTTTAATAGCACCTGGGCAATTGCCAGGACATCCCGTTCACAATAACTTACTATTCTTCCCAGTTGCCGGTCTATATAGTAAACATCCCTTACCTCAGATCCGTCTATATCCTGTTTTGGGGATGGTATTCCTAACACGTTGGTGAGAAGTTTTAGCGAAGTATAATGTTTATAATCTCCAAATTTCCATAATTCCAAAGTATCCAGATGAGGGACTTCCCAGGGCTTTTTTCCGAATAGATCCAATTTTCCGGGAAGCGGAATATTGTGAATGATCAATCTCCTGGCGATATAGGGAAAATCGAATTCTTTACCATTATGGGCGCAAAGCAGGTGATGAGGTTTGTAAAAATGAGATTCAAGTAAAAGCGAGAAATCCTTTAAAAGTTTTTCTTCTTCTCCCTGGAATGTCGTGATACGAAAGCTTCTTATCTCATTTTTGAACTTAAAAAAACCTACCGAAATACAGATGATTTTTCCAAATTCTGCCCAAATCCCTGCCCGGTCATAGAACTCTTCAGCTGTAAACTCTTCTTTGCGCTGGTATTTGGATTTGTCTTCCCATAGTTTTTTCCGTTCTTCGGTTAAAGAACTAAATGTCTTTTCCTCCGGCACGGTTTCAATGTCAAGAAATAAAATATGTTCCAGGTTGAGCTTATGAATCATGGTCTAGCATTTTATAAGTTTCATCAAAGGTCTTGGTTAAGAATAGTAGGTTGGAAAAAGGGCGACTACTATTCGGTTAAGAACAAGCCGAATTATTAAATTTTACTTATTATTTTTTCTTTTATCAATAAGCCAAATTTAAAAATTTGGCGACTTTGCCAATGTACCAAACCACTGGGTTTAGCAACCACTTGCCCTATTATTTTCATACGATGTTATGTTTTCGGCTTTTCTTTTGTGCGAGGTCTTCGTTTCTGCACAGACTCCTTTCCGAGTTCTGTTTTACGCTTTTTGATAAATTCGCTCAATTCTTTTCTCTCTTTGTCAGTTAATGGTGGACTTTCAATTAAAAAATCCACTCCTTTTGGTTCTGCGATATGTCCCATTTTATAATGTTTTAAAATATTTAGTCACTAAAAATTTAGCTGAATTTGTGTCAATTATCATTCTTTGATTACGGAAATGATAAGCTCTCAAAGTTTCCTCGTAGTGCTTTATCAGTCGTGATTTTGCAGTAAAAGCTACAAATCCGTCATAGCCTTTTTGAAACGAAACTTTACACGCATAAGCCACCAAATTTCCAGCTACACCTTCGTAAAGTTTTTGTTTCCCGATGTTGAATGGCGCACTTTCGAGCAAGTTCATAAAGATGTGGTCACTCTCAACTGTAATGCTCAAAAGTCCTTGAACAATGTCCGGATTGTTTACGATTGTCAGTTTATAAACTTCTTTGGTCAAGTCATTAAATTCCGCTTTCCAAGCAAAATTCCAGTTGTTCTTTTTGAGAATATGTTTCAAATCGGATTTCTTTAAAGTAGAAACTTCCGTTTGGAAACTATCGCCCGAAATTGTGTTTAGAATCGAATCTGTTAATCGGTCAATTATAAAACCTTGCTCAGTTTTTTTCATTGTAACAATTTACGAAATTTAGTTGATTCCCTGAGCTGAAGCAGAACGTGTTATATAATTAACTTTTATTATTTTATCCCTTAAAATTAAAATGTGTAAGAGAATATTTAATTAGTGTTTATAGTTCTTTGTGTTGTGAATTTTATTCAAATCTAAATAGACTAATGTTGAGAATCATTCTAATTTGGATATTTTTTGGTCTATTGCTTGGGGAGTCTATTATGTTTCTTGTTTTTGAGAAAAACCAAAAAAGATATTAAGGCTATAATACTCGTTCAAGTATCGAAACCAATTTTTAATCAAGATAGGAATATCTCATACTAATTTGGGAACTCATTCTAAAGTAAAAATAAAGTAGTGAGTTTGCGAACTCACCAAATATATCCTGTTACATAAATTTACTTCTAACCTAACAACTTTATATGATATCAATATAAAAAATTAGTCAACACCCTTGGCGAAAGTTGAGTTATACAAAGAACTGGTAAAAAGAAGTATAAAATTTTGTTGAATTTGTATTTGAAGATTTTAGGAATATATGAAGATGAAAACATAGAGATTTCAGAAAAGGGACATTTTTATATATTAAAAATTATATCTACACAGGTCCAGAGTGTCCAAATGCTGAACTTCCCAGAGTTTCTTTCTCTCTTCAGATAGATCTTTAAATGTCTTTTCCTCCGGCACGGTTTCAATGTCAAGAAATAAAATATGTTCCAGGTTGAGCTTATGAATCATGGTCTAGCATTTTATAAGTTTCGTCTATATAGATAAAAAAGTCAGGAGAATGGTCTTCTTCTTTTTTGCGTTTTATAAGGCTATGCCCAAGCCTAATAATGATAAGGTCATCTTCAGGAATTACAATCACATATTGCCCTAAAACGCCGCGCATATAAAAGATATCTTTGTTTTTATAGTCACTAAGCCAGAATCCGTAGCCATATTCCGGAGAGTCTTTAAACCGTGGAGCAGTTGCTGTTGCAATAAATGCTGAATCGAGTAATTGCTTGTTATTCCATTTTCCGTGATCTTTGAAAAGTTTTCCAAACCTTGCAAAATCTTTTGCGTTAGAAGCGATACAGCAATACGCTTTTTCCATGCCGCTTTCATTACTGTCTAGTTGCCACAAGGCATCTGTTTTCATTCCCATTGGGATCCAGAAACTTTCGCTTAAGTACCTGGATAGATTTTTACCCGTTGCTTTTTCTACTACCATTCCCAGTAAAATGGTATTTCCACTAAGGTATTCAAATTCGGTTCCCGGTGGTTTAACGATATCAAGTTCCTTTACTACTTTTCTTATATCTTCATCAAAATAAACCCGGGCAGTTACAGAAAATGGATTGTAATAATCTTCATCCCAGTTTAAACCTGAAGACATTGCCGCAAGGTCTCCTACGCTTAAAACGGAAAATTCCGGATTTTTAAATTCCGGGAAAAAATCTGACACAGGTTGCTCCAAACTTTTGATATACCCATCTTTTATTGCCTTTCCAAGTAAAGCAGTGGTGATGGATTTTGCCATGGAAAAAGAATTGGTTAGGGTAGTGTCCGTATATCCTTCAGCATAATTTTCATACCAGATACTGTCGTTTTTTATGATTAGAAAAGCTATCGTTCCCAAATTATCATTGGTTTCCTGAAGCTTTTCTGTAGGAGAAACACTGTTATACTCTTTGTGTTTGAGCCAGGCCTGGTAAGCATCTCCAGAAGCTATTTTTCGGTTATTAAATTCAGGGTGATCATCAATGTAAGCAGTGGTATGCCCTTGCAAATAAACCACTTGCAATCCCCGAAGAATATATTCATAATTGAAAATGTAAAGGAGCAAAATTCCGAAAAGAACAAAAACTATGAAGGCGCCAAGAATGCGTAAGATTATTTTCATAAATAGGTGTTTAGTGTGTTTTAATTCAAAAGCTTCTATAAGGTGAGGAACAAATACTTCTTTTTAAAATTAAGCAATTTTAGGAAGAAAGTATTTATACTTCTAAAAGTTATAGCTCCTGAAACATAAAAGCTAAAAAAGACTTTGTTGGGAAGAGGGGTTTTCGTGCTCCAATAACCATTTTTTTCGCCACAATCCTCCCGCATATCCGGTAAGGGAGCCATCGCTGCCTATTACCCGATGACAGGGAATTACAATCCACAAAGGATTTTTTCCATTTGCGGCTGCCACCGCACGAATGGCTTTTACAGCTCCCAAATTTTTAGATATTTCCATGTAGGAGTTGGTTTTCCCAAAAGGAATTTCCCGCAAAGATTGCCAGACTGTTTTTTGAAACGGAGTTCCCTCTGGATTTAATTTTAAGCTGAAATCCTTTAATTCACCTCTAAAATAAGCCTCAATTTGTTTAACTGCAGGAATTAAAATTTCCGGAACACTATCGCTGAGTTCCCGTTCTTCATCCACGATCCTAATTTCTGAAATTCCATCTTCATCACCAGTTATTTCACAAATCCCCAATGGAGTTTTAAGACTGATCGTCATTATTGGCAGATTTTGTTTCGGTATCATTTTGCTGAATAAGTCCAAGTTTTTTAGCCCGCTTTTCCCAGTTTTGACGAGCCATAAGTTGCATGTCTTCAATATGATCGTTCTCATCCATGATCTCAAGTCCCAAGAGGGTTTCAATGATGTCTTCCATTGTTACCAATCCTATGGTATTTCCATATTGATCGGCTACTATTGAAATATGCGCTTTTCGTTTGATAAAGATCTCGAAAAGCTCTGGAATTGGAGTGTTGGGATCTGTGATGAAAACATCCCTTTTTAAAATGCTTAAAGGTTCCGGGCCTTTTTCATCTATCATTTCCTCAAGAATATCATCTTTAAGCACAAATCCGGAGATGTTATTGGGTTTGTTTTTATAAACCGGGATTCTGGAGAATTTTAAATTTTTATGAGCGCGGTGAAATACTTCAATGCTGGTGGATTCATCTTCAATCGTAGCCACAGAAAACGGGGTCATTACATCTTTTGCCATGACCGATTTAAACACGAGCAGATTTTTTATTACCGTAGTTTCCTTTTCTTCGAAAAAACCTTCTTCTTCGGCGGCATCGGTAATTGCCAAAAACTCCTCCCTACTCATTGTACTTACATGCGCCGATTTCCCTATTAGTTTGGTGGTGAGCATCATCAACCACAGGATTCCGGTATATTTCAATGGAAATAATAAGACTTTTAAAGTGATAGCAGTAAATTTGCCCAGGGATTGCCAATAGGTAGCTCCAATTGTTTTTGGGATTATTTCAGAAAGAATTAGTATTGCCAGGGTCATAACAGCAGATACGATTCCTACTGAATTCCCACCGTCTCCAAAAACTTTCTCCGCCTGCACTCCTACAAGAATTGCTCCCACGGTATGCGCAATCGTGTTTACCGTTAAAATGGCGATGAGAGGTTTATCGATATCCCTTTTGAAATCGGTTAACGTGGTTGCATAGGCTTTCCCTTCCTTTTTTTTAACACGAATAAAGGTAGGGGTGATGCTAAGTAAAACCGCTTCCAGTATAGAACATAAAAATGAAAAGAAAATGGCAAGCGTAGCATAAAGAATAAGTAATTCCATTGTTAGATTTCATTTTAGGACACTAAAATAAGGATTCTTTAATACAATTTACCTAAAGTAATGGTAAAGCCGTTTAATCTCTCTTTGAAGGTTTAAATTTCTTTCCAATTCGCAGTTTGTGACTTCTTTATGGGATTCTTAAAAAAAAGCTGTTACCGAAAAAACTTCCGGTAACAGCTTATAAATTCATGCTTTCCTAAAATCAAGGTCGTAGGTCCCGCAGGATCCTTAAATTAAACCCACTTCCGGGATTAAGCTGAAAAATTGGATTTTATGAGTTTATCCCATTTATTGGCCAAAAACAACTGGGTTTCGGCATTATAGCTTGTATCATCGTATTCATCATAAAAAATAATTTCGGTGCGGGTTTCTTTAGGATGTTTTTGGAACAAGTCCAGGCTTATGTGCGTGATCGCCGTATTTTCCTTTTGTCCGTTTACCTGTGGCAGAGCCTTTTTGGAAACCAGGCTTTGATTTATTTCACACAAATCGATGATATCGTATTGCATATTGTTTTTAGGTTCCACGATGATCAGTTTTTTTGATTTAGAATCGAGGCCTAATAAAAGAGAATTGGTCAATTCCATCTGGTCCAGATTCATGTTGTTTTGGGAACCCAGATTTTTAAGGTTTTTTAAGCGGTTTTTGTTTTTGTTTGATTGGTTGAGGATCATATAAAGTATAGGCCCCACAAACACTAACATTAACAAAAGGCCAATGATGACAGATGATGTATCCATTATTTTAATTTTTTTTAGGTGAATTGATTGTTGCTGTGCTTAAGGTATTACTGTTAAACAGAAATATTTGGTTGCACAAAAAAGCCACAGCCTTTAGTGTAAAAGCCTGACTGAAATCCTATTTTGAAATAGTTTTCACCAAAAAAAATGGAAAGGAAAGATTTGATTTTCTATGAGAGCCCGAAAATCCGGAAGGTAAACCCATGTATTGGAATGGTTTTGGCCTTTTTTGTGAAGTAATGTGTTTTGTAAAATTCCAGGACTAAATCCCGAACTGCCTGAAAGATCCTCAGGCTCCAGCTGAAAATAACTACCAACCGAAATTTCTTCAAAGAATAAAGCCTCTGTATTTTGATCGGCCTGTAAATAATCGTAATCCCTGGGATCTAAATTAGAAACTGCCGAAGAATTTGAAAAAGCAGCACTGCTAAATACATTCAATAGTGCCAGAAGCACTAAAGGAAAAATTCTATTTAACAAATTGGTTTTCACAAATCAAATGTACATAGAAAGTCGATAGAGAAAATTAAATTTTTGCTAATAATTTCGCTCTGATTATTAGAGGCTTAAAGCTCCGGATCCTATTTTTCAAATCAAAGAAGATAGCTTTGAAGCCCTTAGAACTGTATCAGGAAATAAGTTTCACCGCATCTTTGGCAAAATAACTGGCGATCATATTGGCTCCGGCGCGTTTTATGGCTGTTAATTGTTCCATCATGACCGCGTCGTGATCCAGCCATCCTTTTTCTGAAGCAGCTTTTATCATTGCATATTCCCCGCTTACCTGGTACACCGCTACAGGAACATTTACCACATTTTTAATATCACGAACAATGTCTAGATAACAAAGTCCCGGTTTAACCATGACAATATCGGCTCCTTCATCAATATCCATGAGTGTTTCCCTAATGGCTTCATCCCTGTTTGCAGGGTCCATCTGGTAGGTTTTTTTATCTCCAAATCCCGGCGCAGAATCCAACGCATCCCTAAACGGACCATAAAAAGCAGAGGCATATTTTGCACTGTAACTCATAATTCCGGTATCATAGAAACCTTCATCTTCCAAGAGGCTTCTTATTTCGAAAATACGACCATCCATCATATCGCTTGGAGCAACAAAATCGGCACCGGCATTGGCGTGTGAAAGGGACATTTCGGCCAAAATTGCTGTGGTATCATCGTTTAGAATTTTGCCATCGGCAACCACTCCGTCATGTCCAAAAGAGGAATAGGGATCTAAAGCAACATCTGTCATCACCAGCATTTCCGGAACCGCATTTTTCACGGTTTTTATTGCCCGTTGCATCAATCCGTCGGCATTTAAAGCTTCGGTTCCCACATTGTCTTTTAAATTATCAGGCACCTTCACAAACAACAAAACCGATCTCAATCCCAGATCCCACAATTCTTTCACTTCTTTTTCCAGAAGATCCAGACTAAACCTAAAATAATTCGGCATTGAAGCGATCTCTTCCTTTACATTTTTTCCTTCAACAATAAATATAGGTACCAGAAAGTCATTTGGGCTGATAATAGTTTCCCTCACCAATGAACGTATTACTTCGCTTGTTCGCAATCTTCTGTTTCTTCTTAATGGATACATCTCTTAATAGTTTTAAATTCAGGTTTCAGGATCTAAGGCCTGAAGCTTTAATTGTGTTTTATTTCCGGGTATGACGAAGCACTTTTTAGACCTTTTTAGATCCAATCCTTAGGATGCGTCAATACATTCAGTAATTTCTCTTCTTCGCTGTCTTTTTCAGGATGATGATCATACACCCATTGCACGTGAGGAGGAAGGCTCATTAAAATACTTTCAATTCTCCCATTGGTTTTCAATCCGAAAAGGGTGCCTTTGTCGTGAACCAGGTTGAATTCTACATAGCGACCCCGCCTTATTTCCTGCCAGGTTCTATTCTCCTTTGAATACGGCAAATTCTTGCGTTTTTCAGCAATGGGAACATACGCCTCCAGGAAGCTGTCCCCAACTTCGGTCACAAAATGAAACCAGTCTTCAATACTCATTTCTTCCGTGGCCTTACAATAATCGAAAAACAAACCGCCTATTCCCCGTGCTTCTTCGCGATGGGAGTTCCAGAAATATTCATCACACTGCTTTTTATATCTGGAGTAAAATTCAGGATGATGACTGTCACAGGCATTTTTCGAAACCTGATGAAAATGTACCGCATCTTCTTCAAATAAATAATAAGGAGTGAGATCCTGTCCACCGCCAAACCATTGATCTATCACCGTTCCATTTGTATCATACATCTCAAAATAACGCCAGTTTGCATGAACGGTGGGAATCATTGGGTTTTTTGGGTGCAGGACCAGGCTTAAGCCGCAAGCGAAAAAATCGACATCGCCAACTTTGAAATATTGCTGCATCGCCGGAGGAAGCGATCCATGAACCGCTGAAATATTGACTCCGCCTTTTTCAAAAACAGCCCCATTTTCAATAACACGGGTTCTTCCGCCCCCGCCTTCTTTCCGCTCCCAAAGATCTTCCCGAAATTTTGCCGTCCCATCTATTTGTTCAAGTCTGGACGTGATCGTATCCTGTAAATCCTCTATGTATTTATAGAACTTTTTCTTCATAATTGAGTTTCTAATTTTTCAATAAAAACCAACCTGTTTGGTGCGTTTTCTATTTCTGCAATACTGCTTACCTGCACCGCGTTCTCCATCATTTCCTTAAGAAGTGCAATAATATTAATACTTTTTGAAGCATTTTTTTTAAACAGCTCCCTTCCTATTCTGTTGTTATGGAGATCCATGATTTTGGAAAGCTCTCTGTTTGGTGAAAGTATCTCGTGGAGACTGGTTATTTTTTCAGCCCATATAGAGGCCTTTTCAATAGAATTTGAAGTCTTATAACATTTTTCACAAATCAGGAAATTCCATAATGCATGCCTGAAAGCATTGGTACTATTATTTTTATGATGTTTTTTCCCAAAATGGGAATTACAAATCTCAACAGTTTTTCTGGTGGCCCTATAAGTTGGGACGATAAAGAAAGGTTTCAAAATTAAAACCTTTGCCAATTTGAAAAATTGCCAAAAGTTTAAACCTTTAATTCCTGCCACTATTGCCATTTCTTATCTTGGCTTATATTCTTTAACTGCATCAACAAAAGCACGGGCATTTTCTACCGGAATATCGGGTAAGATCCCGTGGCCTAAATTAACGATGTAGCGGTCTTTTCCAAATTCATCGATCATTTGATGCACCATTTTTTTAATCTCTGCCGGAGGGGAATACAATCGGGAAGGATCAAAATTACCTTGAAGCGTGATCTTCCCACCGCTTAAATAACGCGCATGTAATGGAGAGCAGGTCCAGTCTACTCCTAAAGCCGAAGCTCCAGATTTTGCCATGGTATCCAACGCAAACCAGCAGCCCTTTCCAAAGGCGATCACATGGGTTTCTTCTTTTAGGGCATCGATGATTTGCTGAATATAGTACCATGAAAATATTTGATAATCGGTTGGAGAAAGCATTCCTCCCCAGGAATCGAATATTTGTACGGCATCTACGCCCGCGGCAACTTTTGCTTTTAAATAGGCGATGGTGGTATCGGTTATTTTTTGCAATAAGGTATGTGCTGCAGCCGGATTGGTAAAACAGAATTTTTTGGCGATATCAAAGTTTTTAGAACCCTGTCCTTGTACCGCATAACATAATATAGTCCAGGGGGAACCTGCAAAACCTATTAGGGGAACCTCATCATTGAGCTCCTTCTTGGTCATTTTGATGGCATCCATTACGTAGCCTAAAGTTTCATGCACATCGGGTACAATGACCTTTTGAACATCCTGTGTAGTTCGAACAGGATTTGGTAGCCAGGGTCCTAAACCTGGCTTCATTTCCACTTCAATATTCATCGCCTGGGGAATTACCAGGATATCGCTAAAAAGGATCGCAGCATCTGGACCTATCTGGTTTATTGGCATTACGGTGATCTCTGTTGCCAGTTCCGGGGTACGGCACCTGGTGAAGAAATCATATTTCTCCTTCAATTTCATAAAATCCGGCAGGTATCTTCCCGCCTGGCGCATCATCCAAACCGGGGGTCGCTCTACGGTTTCACCCTTTAATGCTTTTAAAAATAGATCGTTTTTAATCATGGTGTCGGTATTTTTTTTACCACCTGTACAATCACATTTTCAATGCTTGGTTTAGTGGCAATTACTATATTTTCTGTAAACTTTCTTGCTTCTGAAGCAGTTGTTGTACCAATACAGAAAGCGGTGCTGTTCTTGATTTTATTTTTGCTGAAAAAGCTTTTTACTCCGCTAGGACTAAAAAACAAAACTCCATCGAATTCCTGTTGAAATTTCTTCGGATTTAAGGTTGTTTTATAGACTTGAATTTCTTCTACATTTATAGTATTCTCCTTTAAAATTGATGGCAATTCCTCCCGGCGTTTATCTCCGCAGAAGAAGCTGAAGTTTTCATCAGAATAGTTTTTTGTAATTATAGTAGCTAAAGCAGTTCCATAATCTGCAATTTCGGTAATATTATACTTTTTTTCCTTTAAAAAGGCAGCTGTTTTTTCTCCAACGCAAAAACAGTTTTCAATTATAAGATTCTTCCTGAGTATTGCCTTTGCGGTATTCTTACTTGTAATGATCGCATTTTTTATAAACTTCTTACCGGGATCAAAATCTTTAAATTCAATTTTAATTGCATTGTATTCTACCAGGGACATTCCGGCATTTAGCAATAATTGTTTTTGATGAGGTTCTAGTATTTTGGTGGAGAGGACAGTTGGCATGATTGCATTATTTTAGCACTTCCCTAATCTTTTTCATAAGTTCTGAACCTCCATTTTTCAGGATTTCTTCGGCACATTTTTTCCCGAATCCCTGGGTTTGATTTGCTGAAACTACTCTTTCAATTTCAAATTTTTGTGTTCCATCCAGGCTGTATAGTCCGCCTTTGAAATAAAGTATTCCATCCCTAATTTCGGCAAGAGCACCAATGGGAGCTGTGCAGCCACCTTCAAGGGTTTTTAGAAATTCACGCTCTGTATGCACACAAATTTCAGATTCTTTATGGTTCAGGGCTGAAAGCGTCTTTCTACAAAATTCGTCTTTTTCTTTTGCAACAACAAGCATCGCGCCTTGAGCAGGAGCGGGTATCATCCAGTCTAGAGTTAAATAATTTTCAGGAGTAAGATTGATACGTTCAAGTCCTGCGGCTGCAAAAATGGCTCCGTCCCAACTGTTTTCTTCCAGTTTTTTCATTCGGGTGTTTACGTTTCCGCGCAGATCTACAACCGCATGTTGGGGGTATTTGTTAAGCCATTGTGCTTTTCGGCGCAGGCTTCCGGTGGCAATAGTGCCTTTGGATTCAAGAAAATCAAGGCCTTTATGTACTAAAATATCTTTTGAATTTGCTCTTTTTAGAATGGCGGCTTCCACAATGCCTTTTGGCAAAGCAGTTGGTACATCTTTCATGGAATGTACCGCAATATCAATTTTATCGGTCAGCATGGCAATATCCAGGGTTTTTGTAAAAATCCCCGTAATTCCCATTTCATACAAAGGTTGGTCTAAGTTGAGGTCTCCGGTAGATTTCACGGGAACCAAGTTGGTTTTATGACCTAATGTTTCAAGTGCAGATTGAACGGTTTTTGCCTGCCATAGCGCTAATTCGCTATCGCGGGTGCCTATTCTTATTGTTTTGTTCATTTTGTGGCATCTTCCAGCTGAAAGACTTTCTGGATAAGCTCCAAGCTTTCATCTGTAGTATTGGAATCATCTTTAAGGTGATTGGCAAAATGATTCATAATTTTTTGAATAATCCTGTTGCTAACTATTTCTGCCTGCTCATTATTGAAATCTACAATTTTTCGACGTTGAAAATCCAGTTCGGCATCTTTCATGCCCTTCAGTTTTTTCTTGAGCGCTTTTATGGTAGGAGCAAATTTTCGCATTTCCAGCCATTTGTTAAATTCATCTTCAACTTCAGCAATTATGAGTTTGGCTGCAGGGATGCATTGTTTTCTTCGTTCCAGGGTCTCATCTGTCATTTGAGCAAGATGATCTAAATGAAGCACAGTTACATTTTCCATTTCAGCAACATCGTCTGAAACATTTTTAGGGATGGAAAGATCCAGGATCAATAATTCCTTTTTAGGATAAATAAGCTCTTTGGAAATAGTTGGATTGTGAGCTCCTGTTGCAACGATTAAAATATCTGCATTACGGATTTCCGACTGAAGGTTAGCATAATCTTCTACCTTCAAATTGAATTTTCCGGCAATTTTTTCAGCTTTATCCTTAGTTCGGTTTATAAGGGTAATGTTATGATTTTTGGTATGTTTTACAAGATTTTCACAAGTATTTCTTCCGATTTTTCCTGTTCCGAAGAGTAAAATATTTTTTTCTGAAATGTTTTTAACCTCACGAAGAATGTATTGAACCGAAGCGAAACTCACTGAAGTTGCCCCTGAAGACATTTCGGTTTCATTTTTAATTCGCTTGCTTGCCTGAATAACGGCATTTACGAGTCGCTCTAAAAAAGGATTTGCAACTCCGGCATTCTTTGAACTGATGAATGCGATCTTTAACTGACTAATAATTTCGAAATCGCCTAAGATTTGGCTATCGAGACCTGTTCCAACTCTAAACATGTGAGCGATGGCTTCCTTATTCTTATAGATGTAAGCTACTTTTTCAAATTCTTCCACGGTACCGTGAGTATGCTCACAAAGTAATTTTATAAGCTGATAAGGATGCTGTGCGAACCCGTAAATTTCAGTTCTATTGCAGGTGGAGGTGACAATAATTCCGTCAATCCCTTCATTTTTAGCGTCTTCCAGCAATTTTATTTTGCTTTCTGCAGTTAAACTGAAATGACCACGTATATCGGCATCAGCTTTTTTATAGCTTAAACCAATGGTATAAAAATGTTTACCTCTTGAAATATGATAGTTCTCCATGTAACAGATTAGGATTGCAGGGGCAAAAGTAAGGTATAAGATTCTTAAAAAGTAACGCGCAAAGTACTAAATGTGTCGATTCCTGATAATAATCATATTTTCGGGGAGGGTATTAGGTGAAATCCTTATTTTTGTAGCAATAATAGCGCTTAAATACGCATTAGTTTAGATTAATTCTAAATAATAAAATGAATTCAATTATGGATTTAGAGGAAAAAAATATCGCTGCAGGGTTTGTTGATGAAACTAAAGTTGAAGATGGGTTCTTTATCTTAAAGTTTCAAAATGAAGATAAATTTCCGGGTAACATCTCCCGGGAGATAGATAATAGCTATATTCAGTTTCATTTTTGTGTAAAGGGAAAAGGCAAGTTTTTTTTTAATAACAGTAATTATGAATTGCCTTTAGAGGAAGAAAAATCGTTGCTTTTATATAACCCACAAAGAGATTTGCCAATCAATTTAGAATTGCAACCAAAATCCTGGTTGATCTCCCTGGTAATTTCAATAAAGAAATTTCATTCCTTGTTTTCACAGGAAGCCGGCTATATTCCTTTTTTAAGTAAAGAAAATAGCGACAAGAAATATTATAAGGATGCAGAGATTTCTCCTTCTATGGCTATTGTTCTAAACCAATTGATGAACTTTAATTTGATGCCGTCCATAAAGTCTTTATATTTTAAAGCTAAAGCATATGAATTGTTGAGTCTGTATTTTAACAGGACAGAAGATCCAAATATGGAGCAATGTCCATTTTTAAGCGATGAGGAAAGCGTTTTAAAAATTCGCAAGGCAAAAGAAATTATAATAAACAGGATGGCAGAACCTCCCTCTTTAAATGAGTTATCTTTAGAAATTGGATTGAGTCTGAAAAAATTAAAGGATGGCTTTAAGCAAATCTATGGCGATTCTGTATATAGTTTTTTGTTTGATTATAAGATGGAATTTGCGAGAAAGCTTTTAGACTCCGGAGAATACAATGTGAATGAAGTTGGATTAAAAGTGGGATATAGCACAGCAAGCCATTTTATTGCAGCATTCAGGAAAAAATTCGGTACTACCCCAAAGAAATATATCATGTCTATTCCAACCACTAATTAGAAATAGTGTTTTATGAAAAGTCTTAAAATCCTTATTGCCATTCTTTTTTTCAATTTTTCCTTCACCTACGCACAGGGAAAAAATGTACTGGTTTTTCATAAAACGGAAGGTTTTTATCATGAATCAATTCCGAAGGGGATAAAAACCATTCAGGAACTTGGGAAAGAACATAGTTTCAACGTGGAGGAAACAAAGGATTCAGAAAATTTTACGAAGAATAATCTTAAAGAGTATTCCCTAGTAATTTTTCTAAATACCACCGGAGATGTTCTTGACCTTCAGCAACAAAATGCCTTGGAAGATTTCATAAATAACGGAGGAAGTTATTTTGGGATTCACGCTGCTACAGATACCGAATACGACTGGGCCTGGTACGGCAAGTTGGCCGGTGCTTATTTTAATAGCCATCCAAAAATAGCAAAGGCCGAAATAACGGTGACAGCTCCGGAACATCCAACGGTTGCTCATTTACCAAAAACCTGGATACGCGAGGATGAGTGGTACAATTTTAAAAATATCAATCCCGAAATAACCGTTCTATTAAATTTAGAGGAGCGCACTTATCAAGGCGGTGAAAATGGAGAAGATCATCCTATTGCCTGGTATCGAAAGCTCGATGGTGGCGGAATATCAATTTATACCGCTGGAGGACATACGGATGAAGCTTATGACGAACCTGAATTTAGAGAACATATTCTACAGAGCATTTTATTCGCTTTGGGAGCATAATCAGGGAAAGGGGTTTTTCTATATGGAGATAAGAAAGTATAATACCTTTCTATCGTGTATCCCAAAAAAGAATTTTATTTTTATATTGAAAAAAGAAAAATATGAAAAAAGGTGTACTGCTCGTAAATCTGGGCTCTCCCGATAGTACTTCCCCCAAGGATGTTAAAAAATATTTAGGGGAATTTTTAATGGATGAACGAGTGATCGATGTCCCGCTATGGGCAAGAACATTGCTTGTAAAAGGAATTGTTCTCAATACCCGACCAAAAAAATCGGCAGCTGCTTATCAAAAAATATGGTGGGATGAAGGTTCCCCGTTAATTGTACTTTCCAAAAGATTACGCGATAAAATCGACGATCACACCTCGATACCTATCGTACTTTCCATGCGTTACGGCACGCCAAATATAAAATCTGGATTACAGGAATTGCATGATCAGGGAGTGGATGAGGTATTGATCTTTCCATTATATCCACAATTTGCTATGGCCACCACCGAAACTATTTTGGTTTTAGCCGAAGAATTAAGAAAAGAGCATTTTCCTGAAATGCAATTTACTTCCGTTCCTGCGTTTTATAATCATCCCGATTATATTCGGGTGCTGGCCGAAAGTATTTCAGAAAAACTTAAAGCAGTGGAGTTTCAGCATTTGTTATTCTCCTATCACGGAGTTCCGGAGCGACATATAAGAAAAAGCGATATCACAAAATCTCATTGCCAGATAGATGGTTCCTGTTGTCAAACAGCATCTCCTGCGCACCAGTTTTGTTACCGTCATCAATGTTTTGAAACCACTCGCCTTGTTGCAGAATATTTGGAATTAAAGGAAAATACTTACAGTGTATCTTTCCAGTCAAGACTTGGATTTGATCCATGGTTGCAACCTTACACAGACCGAACAATAGAGCGTTTTGGGAAACAGGGGATGAAAAACCTTGCCATAGTTACACCTGCTTTTGTAAGCGATTGCCTGGAGACATTGGAAGAGATTGCGATGGAAGGAGAAGAGATATTCCATGAAGTTGGAGGAGAAAAATTCACGGTTGTTCCGTGTTTAAATGATAGAGAAGATTGGGTTAAGGTTTTATCCCGTTGGATAGATGAATGGGCCTTTTCCAATCCCGTTGAAGCATAATGGCAAAAATTAATTCTGCAATTCTTGGCAAGGAACCTATTGGTAAGTTGCTTATTCAGCAAGCCTTACCGGCATCTGTTGGGATACTTGTTATGTCCTTAAATATTCTTGTAGATACTATTTTTGTTGGGAACTGGATTGGTTCCATTGCAATTGCAGCGATCAATGTGGTTTTACCGGTTTCCTTTTTTATAGCGGCATTAGGGATGGCTATAGGAATTGGAGGTGCTTCGATAATTTCCCGTGCGCTGGGATCCAACAAAGATGAAAAAGCGCTGAAAACCTTTGGGAATCAGATTAGCCTTACCCTAATTTTAACGATTGTGCTTGTTGTCCTTGGGTTAACCTTCGTCAACTCCCTTATTCCGGCATTTGGAGGAAAAGGGGCTATTTTTGAACCGGCCAAGGTGTATTATACCGTTGTGTTGTACGGAGTGCCTTTTCTTGCACTTTGTATGATGGGAAATAATGTAATACGGGCAGAAGGCAAACCTAAATTTGCGATGATCGCCATGATCATTCCATCTGTTGGGAATCTTGTTTTGGATTATATACTTATCAAGGTATTTGATATGGGTATGTTGGGTGCTGCATGGGCTACCACAACTTCCTATTTGCTTTGTTTTGGATACATCGTATGGTTTTTTCTTTCAAAAAATTCAGAATTAAAGATCAAATGGTCTCATTTCTTATTTGACTGGTCAATTTTAAAGGAAACATCTTCCCTGGGATTTGTAACTCTGGCAAGGCAGGCAGCTGTTAGCGTTACCTATTTATTGATGAATAATATTCTTTTTGATCTTGGAGGTGCGGCTTCAGTAACCGTATATGCCATTATTGGGAGGATGTTGATGTTTGCCCTTTTCCCGGTGCTTGGAGTAACACAGGGATTTTTACCAATAGCAGGCTATAACTATGGAGCAAAAAATTGGGAACGCGTAAGAAAAAGCATCAATACGGCTATTCTTTATGCCAGTATGCTGGGAGTACTGGTATTTGCCGGGATTATGTTTTTTTCTGAAAATATCGTCGCAATATTTACCTCAAACCCACAAATTATTGAGGAAACCCCCAGCGCCATGCGATGGGTTTTTGCGGCCACTCCAATTATCGCCTTGCAGTTGATTGGGTCGGCTTATTTTCAGGCAATAGGAAAAGCCATTCCGGCACTTTTGCTCACTTTATCCAGGCAGGGTTTCTTTTTTATTCCGTTGGTTCTAATTTTGCCGAAATACTTTGGAGAGATTGGTGTTTGGATCTCATTCCCTATCGCCGATGTGCTTTCAACCATAGTTACTGCATACTTCCTGAATAGAGAAATCCGTTTAAAACTGAAACCTTCCCAGGCTTTAAATTATTCTGAATAAGAAATTTTCAAATGTATATCTTTGTTTAAAACCTGTTGAGATGGAAATGAATGAGTTCCCCGATACCGGCCAGAATCCCTCAAAAAATATACGCTTTGTTTGAATATTACAACTATATAAAAGCACTTCATTTAATTTTTGTGATCACCTGGTTTGCCGGGCTTTTTTATATACCAAGACTTTTTGTTTATCACATTGAAGCCGCTCAAAAACCAGAGCCTGAAAAGTCTATTTTAGTAAATCAGTTAAAACTAATGACCAAACGGCTGTGGTATATCATTACCTGGCCTTCTGCGATATTGGCCAGTATCTTCGCTTTTTGGTTGCTTTTTATAATGCCATTTTGGATAGAACAGGACTGGATGTTGGTGAAACTGGGCTTCGTAGTGTTATTATATGCGTACCATATTAAATGCCATTTGATATTCCGGGAATTACAAAATGATGTTGTAAAATGGAGTTCCAACAAAATGCGGATATGGAATGAAGGTTCTACTATTATCCTTTTTTCGGTTGTATTTTTAGTGATATTGAGAGATGCATTGAATTGGATTTATGGGGTTATTGGGATTATACTTTTAAGCGTGATCCTGATGATGGGCTTTAAGCTTTACCAGAGAATAAGGTCCCAGGATCCAAAAGCCTAGTATGGTGTGATAATTGATATTTTTAGCCAACCCGTATAAATTCCTATGAAACAATTAAAACTCTCTTTACGAAACCGTATTTTCATTTCCATGATCTTACTGGTTTTAGGGGCTTCAATATTGATTGCAGGAGTAACGGTTTTTCAATATACGCAGGAATCTGAAGCATATCACAGGGATCGCCTGGAAAGAAAAGAGCAGGCCATACGGGAGAATATAAAATTTGTGTTGGGCAATACCACGCATATAGTGAATACTGAAAATATGCCCGTTATTTTAAAGGAAAGGGATAAGATCTATGAAATGTCCCAGGTTCATGATATGCATCTCAATATTTATAATCTCAGCGGAAGGCTTCTCATAAAATCAAATGAGTCCTTTTTCAGGGATACTATGAACGTTCAAATAAATCCATACATTCTTCAGGAGCTTAAAAACTCCAGGGATAAAAGGTTTTTGAGAAGATCTGAAGTAAACGGCCAAAAGTTTCAATCTTCTTATTCGTATATCACAGACAATCAGTTTAAACCACTTGCCATTCTATATTTGCCGTATGTACAGGACGACAAAATGCTTCAGAAGGATTTGAATGATTTTCTTGTGAAACTTGCCGAGGTGTATTTATTCATGCTTGTTCTGGCAATTCTGCTGTCTTATTTTCTTTCCAAATACATCACAAAATCCCTTAAAATAGTTTCAGAAAAGATCATAGAGACAAGGCTTGACAAACGGAATCAAAAAATCGAGATCGATAATGCTTCCGAAGAAATTTATACCCTGGTTGCGGCTTACAACAGTATGATAGATGAGTTGGAAGAAAGTGCGGTTAAATTGGCCACCGGAGAGCGGGAACAGGCCTGGCGGGAAATGGCAAAACAGGTGGCACATGAGATTAAAAACCCGTTGACCCCAATGAGGTTAAGTGTTCAAAGTTTTCAGCGAAATTTTGATCCCAGGGATCCCAATATCGATAAAAAAGTAGAGGAATACAGCAATACGCTTATTCATCAAATAGACACGATGAGCGCGATCGCTTCGGCCTTTTCAAATTTCGCAAAAATGCCGGCACAGCAAAATGAGATTCTCAATGTCCCCAAGATTGTGAAACTGGCTTTGGATATTTTTAATGAAGAATACATCATTTTTACTTCAGAAAAAGAGGAGATCTTAGCAAAATTTGACAGAACTCAGCTAATCCGGGTAGTTACAAATCTTGTTAAAAATGCCACGCAAGCGCTTCAGGATATTGAAAATCCCAGAATTCTGGTGAACGTGGAAGATGAAGAGGACACGGTAAGTATTTCGGTTTCCGATAATGGGGTTGGGATCTCTGAAGAGAATAAGGATAAGGTTTTTGAACCTAAATTCACCACAAAAAGCAGCGGGATGGGCCTTGGACTGGCAATGGTAAAGAACCTGGTGGAAACCTATAATGGTACCATTAGCTTTACTTCAAAAAGAAATAAAGGCACTATCTTTACAATACGTTTTCCAAAATAGGAATTCAAAACCTTAGAAAATTGTATTAATTATTAGAATAAAAATCATTTTTAAATAAAAACATAGAAATGGAATTTCAAAATATTTTATCCGAAAAAAATCAGGGGATTTTACAAATTACCGTTAACAGGCCATCAAAATTAAACGCCCTAAACAAGGCAACAATTCATGAACTTCACGAAGCATTTTGGGCTGCGGGAGGGGATGAAGATGTAAAAGTGATCATCCTCACCGGAAGCGGGGAAAAAGCCTTTGTCGCAGGAGCGGATATCAGTGAATTTTCAGATTATTCTTCGGAAGAGGGAAAAGCATTAGCTGCTCAAGGTCAGGAGAAATTATTTAATTATATCGCTAATTTTCCAAAGCCTGTAATTGCAGCAATCAATGGATTCGCTCTTGGCGGCGGACTTGAACTTGCGCTTGCGGCACATTTTAGGATTGCCAGTGAGAATGCAAAAATGGGACTTCCTGAAGTTTCCCTTGGTGTAATTCCCGGTTATGGGGGAACCCAACGTTTACCTCAATTGGTTGGCAAAGGCCGGGCAATGGAAATGATCATGACTGCGGGAATGATCGATGCCAACCAGGCACTGCAATACAATTTGGTGAATCATGTTACCTCACAGGAGGAATTGCTGGAATTTGCTGAAAAGCTTGCAGGAAAGATCATGAAAAACTCCCTGGTAGCTATTAAATCTGCGATCAAAGCGGTAAATGCCAATTATGAAGATGGGGTGAATGGTTTTGAAACCGAAATTGAAGAATTTGGAAGATGTTTTGGAACAGCCGATTTTGAAGAAGGAACCTCCGCATTTCTGAACAAACGAAAGGCCGATTTTCCAGGCGAATAATCCCAATCAAGATAACAAAAATATGGAATATATCCTTTAATTAGGATATATTCCATATTTTTGTTTTATGTCCAAAGCTAATTCATATTTAAACGGGAGAGGTGCCCAGGGAAATGTTTCAAATAAATTTGATGCTTTCACCCATGAATTCCGCAGCGATTTTCTAAATTATTGTGCGATGGAAGATGAGGAGCCTCAAAATACCAAAACGGTTTTAATAGATACTTTCCCAAAAACTATTGTCAATAAAGTAAACAGTCCCGATGTTGGTATGGGCTATTCGCTAAATCCTTATCAGGGATGTGAGCACGGCTGTGTATATTGCTATGCCAGGAATTCTCATGAATACTGGGGCTATAGTGCAGGATTAGATTTTGAGCAAAAGATCCTGATAAAGAAAAATTCGGTGGAATTGTTGGAAAAGAAGCTGCAAAGTAAACGATGGCAGGCAACACCAATTGTGCTTTCCGGAAATACAGATTGTTACCAGCCTATAGAAAAGAAATTGGAGATCACCAGAAACTTACTAAAAATCTTTTTAAAGTATAAACATCCTGTTGGGATCATTACAAAGAATTCGCTTATTATAAGAGATCTTGACATTCTAATTGAACTAGCCAAGGATAATTTGGTACAAGTTCATCTTTCAATCACATCCTTAAACGAGGAAACAAGACGTTTATTAGAGCCAAGAACGGCTACAGTAAAAAAACGTTTGGATACACTTGAGAAGTTAAGTGCCGCCGGTGTTCCGGTGAGTGTGATGATGGCACCAATTATCCCGGGAATAAATAGCCATGAGATACTACCACTTGTAAAGACCATTGCTGAAGCTGGTGCATTAGGAGTGGGATATACCATGGTGCGATTAAACGGTGCTATTGGAGGAATATTTACTAGCTGGATCCAAAAAGCCATGCCGGATAGAGCAGAAAAGGTATTAAATCAAATAGCCGAATGTCATGGAGGGAATTTAAACGACAGCGTATTTGGCAGGAGGATGAAAGGTTCCGGGAATATTGCTGAACAGGTTTCACAACAATTTAAAATTGCAAAGAAAAAATATCTTTCCGGAAGGATTTCACCCACTTTGAACTGTGAACTGCACGCGGAATTTAAACAAGGACAGATGAGATTGTTTTAAATTAAATCGGGAATAAAATTTTATATTATTCCTGCACCCAGTAACACTGAAAAAATGAGCAGTAAAGCTCCTATGCTAAGCTGAAGTTTTTGAATTGTGATCTTTTTCAATAATTTATTACCTAAAAAGGCTCCAAGGAATGCTGCCAAAACCGCCGCAGCTAAAAGAGGATAATTGAAAGTGCTTTCCAGCTGAAGGATTTCTCCCGCATACACACTTAACCGCGATATATCTATAATAACCGCAATTACAATTCCTGTTGCAATAAATTCCTCTTTAGAAAGATTAGCCCTAATTAAAAAGGCGGTCCTCAAAGCTCCCTGGTGACCTGAAAGGCCTCCGAAAAATCCACTCAGGGAACCTCCCAACGGCAGGTATTTTTGATCGACCTGTATTCTCTTAAGGGAGGGTACCATATCTATTAGTGCAAAAATGGCAAGAAGTACGGCAATAATCAATTTCACCGGAGTAATGTAAAATATATTACCAGATATAGAATACATCAAAATAGGAGCCGAATCTGCAATTAAGGTTAAGATATAAGCTCCCAGTAAAGCAAAAAGGAAAGCAGGCACACCAAACTTTATAAGTACAAATCTGTTTGCTTTTTTACCAATAAGCGTTAGCTTAAAAAGATTGGTGAGAAAATGAACAATAGCGGTTAAAGCAATAGCAACTTCCACAGGAAAGAAGAAAGCAAAAACAGGCAGGAGTATGGTGCCTAGGCCAAAACCTGAGAAAAAAGTTAATCCTGAAGCTAAAAATGCAAAAAGACAAATAACTAAGTATTCCATCATTCAGTTTGGCAACAGGTATAATCTCCGGAGCGGAACAAATATAGAATTTTATTTACTTTTTGATAATACTATTAAGAGCGTTACGATTTTGCCTTGAAGAGAAAAGAAAAAAGGAGGAGGAAAAAACTTATTTTTTCAAAATAAAGTTTGAAAAATTAGTCTAAAGATATAAAATAGTGAATCTCTATCTTAGATATTGCAACCTTGCCAGTTTTTCCAGATATTGCTCATTTTGTTTATAAAACTCACTTCTTCTATCGACTGCCAGCAGGGACAGGTGAAATTGTTTTAGGCAGTGGGTTTTTCCCTGAGTTAAGATTGTATTATTCAACTTCCTTAATTAAATACACATACACCGGGAAATGGTCACTATATCCCCCCGTATATCCTCCATAATCGTAACTCCTAAAGGGATACCCGCGAAATTGACCTGTGGGAGTAATAAGGTAATTTGCATTATAAATTCCGGCTTTGTAAAAACTGTAACCCGTATAATCCCGTTCAAGAAATGCCTGAGTTAAAATAATTTGATCGAATAAATTCCATCCATCTCTGTAAGCAAGGGTTCCTATGCCCTTTTTATGCAAGCTTTCCATAGGATTGAACAATTCCTGAAATTTTGTTGTACTTTGATTCGCTCTGGTTTGCAATCCTTTTTTTAAGCTTTTATTCGTTGGATCATCATTGAAATCACCCATAGTAATAATCTTGGAATATGGATCTATGTGATATAGGGAATCTATAATTTGCTTATTCAGCCAGGCAGCTCGTTCTCTTTTATAACTGCTTCTTGCCTCTCCACCGCTTCTGGAAGGCCAGTGATTTACGATAAAATGCATCTTTTCTCCTTCAAAAATTCCGGTGACAACCAGTTGGTCCCTCGTAAAAACCCGCTTAGATGGATCCTCAAGATCATAAATAAGCAATCTTCGGGAGTGAGAATTAATTGGTGTGAACAGGTCTTTTTGATATAGCAGTGCAACATCAATCCCTCTGCGATCCGGGGAATCATAATGTACAATCCCATAATTGAAGCTTAAAAGATATTCATGATTTATCAAATCTTCGATCACCTTTCGGTTTTCCAACTCACAAAGACCTATGATTGCCGGCGGAATTTGTGCGGTTTCTGTTCCTATTTCAGAGAGTACCCTGGCAATATTTTTCACTTTATCATTGTATTTTTCAAAGGTCCATGCATCTTTTCCTTCTGGAGTACGATCATCATCAAAAGTGAACGGATCATTTTCTGTATCGAACAAATTCTCTATGTTATAGAAAGCGATGGTTCTAATATGATAGTTCCTCTTTTCCTGAGACGTCATGCTGAAATAACTAAAAATCAGAAAAAATATCAAAAGTATTTTTGAATTTTTAAGGACAGCTATCGGTTGTAATTGGGAACAGCACATACTTGGATTTTTTTAAAATATCCTTATTAAATTACTAATATTTTAAATAATATGGAATAAAAGTTCTAACTTATAATCTGTAAATGAGCAATTTATAAATGAGTAGGGTCAATTTTTTATTGCTTTTAGGGCATTTCGTATGCTTTAATATTTCTGCACAAATCACCTTGGAGGGAGTTGTAGTGGCAGCATCTTCGTATGAAAATATTGAAAATGTAAAGGTTTCAATTGAAGGGACTACCTTTAATACGCTTACAGATATAAACGGTCATTTTATATTTTCAAATGAAAATTTGCCTTCCGGAAATCAGGTTCTACTGTTTTTAAAACCAGGTTATAATCTCTTACGTCTTCCTGTAATAATAAACGATGAATATAAGGATCTGGATTTGATTCCGCTTCAAATAGATATGTTCCGGGAACAGACCATGATTGGAATTATTAGTCTCTCGGATACGGAGCTGAGTGAGGATGAAGGGAGCATTGAAAGTATTTCAGGATTATTACAGGCTACCCGGGACGTTTTTCTTAACGCTGCTGCATTTGATTTTAGCGCTACTTTTTTCCGCCCGCGCGGATTTGACAGTGAACATGGAAAATTACTCATCAACGGTATCGAAATGAACAAATTGTTCAATGGAAGGCCTCAATGGGGAAACTGGGGCGGACTGAATGATGTCCAGCGAAATCAGGTGTTTTCAATGGGGCTTACTTCCTCCGAAGTCAGTTTTGGAGGTCTTGCGGGAACCACCAATATTATTATGCGGGCTTCGGCTTTCAGCAAAGGTGGAAGGGTTTCTTATGCCGCAGCAAACCGCAGCTATAAAGGCCGAATAATGGGGACATACAATTCTGGAGAGATGAGTAATGGATGGGCCTATTCGGTTTCGGCTTCACGGCGCTTTGCAGAGGAAGGCTATAATGACGGAAGCCTCTATGATGCAAATGCCCTGTTTATATCGGTGGGGAAGAAGATAAATGAGAACCACAGCCTTAATTTTACCGGTTTTTATACGCCAAATATCCGCGGAAAATCTTCAGCGAATACCCAGGAAGTATTTGATTTGAAAGGCAGGCGCTATAA
Organism: Gillisia limnaea DSM 15749; assembly: GCF_000243235.1. Classification (GTDB taxonomy): domain Bacteria; phylum Bacteroidota; class Bacteroidia; order Flavobacteriales; family Flavobacteriaceae; genus Gillisia; species Gillisia limnaea. The sequence goes on along the minus strand of NZ_JH594606.1, from coordinate 1,684,868 downwards.
CTCTTTTTGGGGCTATCAGGATGAGGAGATCAGGAATTCCAGAACACGGGAAATAAAGGAGCCTGTTTTGATGTTGAATCATTTTTGGGAAGTCACAAATAAGATTCAAATCAATAATAACCTGTCCTATCAATTTGGAAAAATTGGGAACAGCCGTATAGATTTTGGAGGAACCAGACTTGTAACACAGCCCGATGGGCAGGAGAGTTTTATTGGTGGTGGAAGTAATCCCGATCCTGCGTATTATCAAAAATTACCCAGTTATTTTCTTCGGAATCCTAGGAATCCCAATTATGTGAGCGCTTATATTGCACAACAGGAATTTCAGCAGGACGGTCAATTAGATTGGAAAGCACTTTATTCTGCAAATCGAACCTCGGTTGCAAATGGAGGAAATGCCATTTACGTAATCGCTGAAGACAGGAATGATGATACTCAAGTTTGGATGAATTCTATTCTCAGCTATACGTTAAATGAATCTGTTATAATCAATGGCAAACTCAGTTATAACAACCTTAAAAGTGAAAATTTTTCTAGCCTAAAGGATCTTCTTGGAGGAAGCGGCTATCTTGATGTAGATTTTTTTGCTGAAGGGGATGCAGAAAATCCGGTAGGAGATATAGCTCAAAGTGATTTGCAAAACCGAAACAGAATAGCAACTGAAGGAGAACGGTTTAAGTATAATTTCAACTTAAGCGCAGGGGTGACTGAAGGTTTTGTTCAGGCACAATTCAAATATAGCAAGATTGATTTTTATGTGGCAGGAAATCTTTCCCAAACTTCTTACCAACGAACAGGACTATTTCAAAATGGGAGCTTTCCCGATAATTCTCTGGGAAAAAGTGAGATGCTTAGTTTCACCAATTATGGCCTCAAAACAGGGGCAACCTATAAGATCACCGGTAGACATTTGATCGATTTCAATGCCGCTTACTTTTCAAAAGCACCTAATTTGAGGAATTCGTTCTCCAATTCGCGCCAAAATAATGATGTGGTGGTGGGGTTAGGCAGTGAAAAAATACAATCTGCAGATATGAGCTACATGTATAGAGCTCCACATTTGAAGGCTCGGTTAACGGGTTATTTTACACAAATAAATGATGCTACCGAGATCTCCTTTTATTATGCCGATGGGCTTTCAGGATTGGGAAGAAACAGCACAACTGCTTTTGTTCAGGAAGTTTTAAGCGGGATTGATAAGCAACATGTAGGATTAGAGCTGGGAGTGGAATCTCAAATAACAACAACGATAAAACTGAAGGGAGCCGCCGCTCTGGGTCAATTTACGTATAGCAGTAACCCCAATCTATATTTAACCTCCGATGATTTTGATGAAGTTGTCAATTACGGGACGTCTTATTTAAAAAATTATAGAATTGCGGGAGGCCCACAGCGTGCTGCACAATTGGGTTTTGAATATCGTGATCCCGGTTTTTGGTGGTTTGGGACCACCGTGAATTTCTTTTCACATGCTTTTGCAGATGTAAGTCCGTTGACCCGAACCAGCAATTTTTTAACAGATTCAGACGGATTGCCACTGTTAGATTATGAGCAGGATGTTGCCCGATCCCTTCTTAAACAGGAACAATTTGATGATTATATTTTAGTGAATGCAATTGGTGGGAAATCCTGGCTTTTAGAAGGCGGATACTATCTTGGGTTTTTTGTGAGTCTTAATAATATTTTTGATGTTTTATACAAAACCGGTGGTTTTGAACAGTCCAGAAATGCCAACTTTAGAACCCTAAAAGAAGACCGGGAAAGAGACCAGCCTATATTTGGGTCCAGATATTGGTTTGGGAACGGCGCTACCTATTATGCGAATATTTATGTGAGATTTTAAACCGGATTAAATGTAAGAAGCCAAAACCATAGCTTATGAAAACTCTATTTAACTTTAATATCCTGCTTGGTGTGACGGCGGTTTTATTCCTGATTTCCTGCGTGAAGTCCGATGACTATGAACTTCCGGAAATTGAGGTTTCTGAAGTTTCGTTTGATGGAAACCTTACAACGATTGCTGCGGTAAAAGGCCATTTTGATTTTGAATCTGAAGATATTTATACTTTTCAAAACACAGGTGTAGCGATGGAAGGCTATGTTGTTTCCAGTGACGAAGGAGGTAATTTTTATAAAAAGCTTGTCCTGCAGGATCGCTCTTCCAATCCAACTTCCGGAATACAGGTTCTAATTGATGATGCTTCCTTATTTAATACGTATGATTTTGGAAGAAAAATTTATGTGAAGCTTGACGGGCTTAGTTTAGGATATAATAACGGAAATTTGCAATTAGGAATTCAAAACAGGGGGAATGTGGTTGCAATTCCCAAACCTTTAATAGACGAACACCTATTGAAAACTTCGGAAACAGCTGCAATCGAACCTTTAAGATTAGATATCCGGGATTTTAATGAGAGTTTCAAGAATTTATATATTAAACTGGAAAATGTTCAGTTTAATTTAAATCTTTTCCGGGATGACAGGCCACTTACATTTGCTGCTGAAACAACCGATCAATTTGATGGTGTACGTCAGCTAGAGAGTTGTGAGACCGGAGCTACTTCCATGCTTAGCACCAGCACCTTTGCCGATTTCAGGTCTTTGTTATTACCTGAGGCTTCCGGTGGCTTATCCGGGGTTTTAACAAGAGATTTTTATGATGATTTTTTTATAATTGTGCTCAATACCCCGGAAGATCTTTCTTTTGAAGATGGAGCGCGCTGTGATCCTGAATTTTTTAAATGCGGGGAAAATTCAACTCCCGGAGTGGAAATCGTTTTTCAGGAAAGTTTTGAGACCATTACAACACTAAGAATGCTGGAAACCAGAGGATGGACCAATGTGAATGTAAGCGGAGGCAGTGTAGTTTTTAAACCTGGAACCTTAGGAGGGAACCGGCATCTGAGAATTTCCGCATATAATACAATAGAAGCTCCTTTGGAGGCCTGGCTGGTTACCCCTGCAATTGATCTTGAAAAAACCGATTCTGAAGTTCTTGCTTTTGACCTAAGATCTTCATTTGACAATGCTACGATTTTAAGGGTCTATATTTCCGATAGCTACTCCGGAAATCCATTGACAACTTCGTGGAAGTTATTGGATGCAGAAATTCCTCTGGGGCCTTCCAACCAGGCTGCCACTTTTTTCAAAAGGACACATGTCGATATTTCCTGCTTACAGGGAACGGTGCATGTTGCCTTTAGATATATGGGAGGAATTCCAGATAAAACCACCACTTATGATGTCGATAATATTCGGGTAACGGGAAATAAGTGAAACCACACCATATTGCTTTACTGTAAGTTAAGTATGTAATTTTTATATAAATCATCCAGTCTATAACTAATAGTTTCCGAGGTTGTGGCGAATAAATTGCTTAGAGAAGATTAGGTTTTATTGAATAAACTTTTTTGATGTAAATATTACTATTTTACTACATAATAGTATATTTGTAGTAACAAAAAATCCCCCTGTTCCACCAGGGGGATCATTTAGATCTATATTTCTCTAAGAATCATATAGATCAACAGTAACACAACTGCTTCCATTTATATAATTTTTGTGAAGCATTTAATAGAACCGAGATGTGTTGTAACCACTCTCGGTTTTTTCGTTCCGGGTGCTTCTTCCCAGTCCGATGTAAATTTAATGCTTCTTATTGTTTCCCGATTACCACTTTTATCTTATTTGTAAACTAATTATTTACAATTAATTTTTTATATAACTGGTAATTGGAATATTATATATTTATAAGCATTTAAATGTTCATATATAAATAAATATTGAACCTTGTATTCGGGTAACGGGAAATGAGTGAAACCATTTGTAAAGCTTTATCGTAAATAAAGTATGAGATATTTAACACTTTTGTTCCTTTGTTTACTTTCCTTCCCGGAAATGATTTATGCACAGAAAATTGATAATCTGGCCTCTTTCAGAAATTTGGAAAGCGAAAGCTACTTCCGGTTTAACTATGACAACGACTATTTTGCAGCTACAGATAAAAACTATACCCAGGGTTACAGCCTTGAATTTGTTGTACCCTGTTTAATAAAAAATCCTGTCAATCATTTATTTTTCAGGGCAGAAAGTTCGAGTAACCGCTACGGAATAGCTGTTGAACACATTGGTTTTACTCCGAGAAACATCGAAAGTCCTGAAATTCAGGAAGGAGATCGCCCTTTTGCTGCTGCTATTATGCTGAAGAGTTTTTTGATAAGCACCAATTTCGAAAAAAGATCCAGATTTACAAGTTCCTTTAGTCTCGGCATTATAGGGCCCGGTGCCTTTGGCAAAGAAATGCAGGTGGGAATACATAAAGCAACGGGTAATGTTATTCCGGAAGGCTGGAGAAATCAAATCAGGAATGATGTGGTTTTAAATTATGAGGTGGGTTATGAGAAGCAACTTTTTCGTTACCGGAACTTTTTATCTGTTCAAAGGAATTCCAACCTACAGGTAGGAACTTTATTTACCAATGCTTCAGTTGGATTCAATTCAGTTGCAGGGCTCATTAATTCCCCTTTTTCTTCTGAAGAAAAACAAAGGAAATTTCAGCTTTACCTCTATGCACAACCGCTGGTTAAGATTGTAGGTTATGATGCTACACTTCAGGGAGGATTATTCAGTAATGCCAGTCCTTACACAATACCTGCAGGGGAAGTGGAGCGCTTTGTAGGTCAGATTAATTATGGAGTTGTATTTAAGATAAATAATCTTTACCTGGAATATACCCGCACAACGATAAACAGGGAATTTGAAACCGGAAATTCTGCTAATTGGGGTGGTATAAAACTGGGTTTCGGAATCTAACCAGGTTTTTTTTCAATTCATCCTTTAGCTTTATTAGAGAATTAGTGGGTGCGGAAAAGATTTGGGAAATTTTTATTAAAAGAATTCCTTATCTTCTTGAATTCTAAAAATGCTCCTGCTATGGCAGGATTTCTTAAATAATTGGGTATGAAAACAATACTACTTTGCAGCTTCGTAATTTTTACTTGTTTCAGTATTTCAGCATCTGCCCAGGATTTAACCGGGCAATGGAGCTGGAATTCCGGTGATGGGCAGAGGACGTTTACTATTGACTTAACCCATATTACAAAAGACAGGGTTCAGGGAGTTCATTGCGTTGAAGATTTTGAGATTAAAATCTCTGAATGTTTCCAACTGCAGGATGAATATACAGTTAGACTTGTGAAAACCGCTGAAAATATATTTCAGGGAAATTTAATGAGTGGGGAAGGTAGAAACAGGTTAGTTGAAGATATTCAACTGCAATATATCCCTTTGGAAAACACCGTGATATTCACCCATACTAAAATTCCGAAAGGGATTTCCCTTATTCCTGTAGAGGCTATTTTACAGCGTTAGTTACTTTTTATAAGCATCTTTATATGGCGACCAGATCTCATAGATTGGATTTCCTTTAGAACTTTATCCTTTATGATGCCATTTTCCCACTTTAACTTCATAGTCAATTTCCAGCCTTGCTGCTACACGGTGATTGTCGCGGGAAAAGAATTCAAAATTCCTGCTTAAATAATTTCAAACTACTTAAAGCTTCATTATTTTTACATAATTGAAAAAGAAAATCATTATTATCGGTTCCGGAATTGGAGGCCTGGGTTCAGCTGCATTGTTAGCTAAATCTGGGTATAACGTCACGGTCATTGAAAAAAATGCCACTCTTGGTGGTCGTGCTAATATTTTTGAAGCCGAGGGGTACACGTTTGACATGGGACCTTCCTGGTATCTAATGCCAGATGTATTTGAGCATTATTTTAAATTACTCGATGAAGACATTTCTAAACATTTAGATTTGGTAAAACTCTCTCCATCTTACCGTGTGTTTTTTTCTAATGATAAGGAATTACCCATCGTCGATATCCATTCTAATCTGGGTAAAGACTTACCTCTTTTTGAGCAGTTAGAGCCAGGTATCACTCCTAAGATTAGAGAGTATCTTAAACGTTCAGGGGAGCAATATGAAATGGCTAAAGATACTTTTATGTATCGAAATCTAGGGTTCTCATTAGATTTTTTAAAATGGGACGTGATTAAAAAAGGGATTGAACTCAATCCTTTTCAAACCATGCAATCCTATTTAAATAAATGGTTTAAAAGCGAGCGTGTTAAAAAAATATTAGAATATACATTGGTGTTTTTAGGTTCAGATCCTTCAAAAACACCTGCCATGTATAATATTATGAATGCCATCGATTTCAATATGGGAGTTTACTACCCTAAAGGAGGTATTTACGAGATTGTAAAGGCACTAGTAACTATTAATAAAAAACATGGTACACAGTTTATGACGAATAGCCCTGTGTCAAAAATTATAGTTAAAAACAAAGAAGCGACGGGTGTTCTACTCGAAAATGGAACTGTTGTAGAAGCAGATTTGATCATCTCTAATGCCGATTTATGGTTTACGGAAACCCATTTACTTGAGAAGCGTCAGCAAACCTATCCTGAACGATATTGGGAAAAGGCAGTTTTGAGTCCGAGTGCGTTTATTATGTATCTTGGTTTGGATAGAGAATTAGAGATTTTAAGTCATCACAATCTACGCTTTGGTGGAGATTGGAAACAAAATTTCAAAGAGCTGTTTGATACGCCTAAACTTCCGGAAGATCCTAGTTATTATATATGTAAGCCTACGGAAACCGATCCGGACTTATCGCCACCAGGAACTGATAATTTATTTGTTCTGGTGCCAATTCCTCCGGGTTTAACACTTTCCAAAACTGATATGGAAAGCTACCGTCAAAAGATTTTAAATCTGATGAAAACGGACTTAGATCTGCCGGATATAGAAGATTATATTGTGTTTGAAAGGTCTTACTGGAGTGATGATTTCCGAAGAGATTATAATGCTTATAAAGGCACCGCTTTAGGATTAGCACATACCTTAAAACAAACCCTAAAACGACCATTAAACTATAGTAAAAAGGTCAAAAATCTTTATTATGTTGGTGCAGGTACAAGTCCGGGAATTGGTATGCCTATTTGTTTGATTTCGGCTGAACTCGTCTATAAACGTATTCAAAAGATTAAAACCTCTAAACCCTTAGAATCCTTGTAGTTTTTACTATAGTATTTCTCTAAAAAACATATCGAAAAACAATACTGCTCCTGTGAGTACATTGATAAGTGGAAAGTAGGTATAATATTTAAATAGTTTCGAAATATTATTTATACTCAGAAGTACTATAGAGATATAAACAATACCAAAGACGATTGCAATAAACCCTACATAGTAAAATCCAATAGATGCAGAGATTAAATAGGTTATCAAGCAAAACCATAAAGCTCTTTTCTCACCAAGCATAATTGCCAATGTATTCACGCCCGCTTTTTTATCTGCTTCAATATCTGGAATCGCAGAATAGGTTTGCATCCCAAAGGCCCAAATAAGACCTCCAAGTACTGCTAACCATTGTATATTAGTATTTCCCGTGATAAAAAACCCAACGAGTGCAGGCGAAACATATATAATTGCAGAAAAAAGGACGTCTAAAGGTGGTTTGCTTTTTGCTCTTACAGGCGTTGCGGAATAAAATAGTCCCGTAAAGAAAAACAACATTAAGGCGAGTTTTGTTGGTACATTAACCATAAAAAATAAAGGCAAAAAAGGAATTAATAGAATAGCCATGGTTATCCACAAGCTTCTATGTTTTTCGAGTTTTAATACAGATTCGTATTTTATCTTTTTATCATTATAGATATCGGTTTGGTAATCATAGATATCGTTAACACCGTAGATAAAAACATTAGCCGGTAAGGAAAAAAATAGACCAAAGGCTATTAAAAGAAGTGTAGTGGTATCATTATACAAAAATAGATTTCCTGAAGAAATAACACCAACAAGAAAAGTTCCAAGGACGTACATCCAGAATCTCGGTCTGGATAAAAAGAAAACCTCTCTAAGCGTCAGTTTCATAGCACAGCAAAAATAAGATGATAGAATCATTAAATACACTAATTTACGCTTTTTTGTTTATTTTTTTTAATTGTTTGCTAAACAAAAAAATAGTGTTGTTTTGCATTTAATGTAAAATCCAAAAACCCCGTAGATTCCTTCGGGGTTTTTGTTGTTTGAAATATTGGTAAAACTATATATTGACTATGTAGCAAAAAAACAACAAACTTCCTTTAACGGTTTGTTTATGCGTAGTGCGGTAAATAGGTACTTTCGTTTCGATAAACATAAGCCGAATTTTTAAATTTTATCAATTATTTTATTTTTGGCAATTCGTCAAATTTAAAAATTTGGCGACTTCCCAAAAATGCCCGAACCTTTGTGTTAGCAACGACTCGCGCTATGTTTTATATACGTTATTACCCTTTGTTATTTCGGCGCAAGTTGATAATTATTGACCAATACCGAAGCCGAAATTTGAAGTATTCTTTCTAAATCTCGTATCATATCGACAGTCAATCTTTTCTTTCGGTTGAGGATTTCCGATACTCGACTTTTCCCACCAATTATTCCTACCAAATCCTTTTGGCGCATATTCAATTCTTCCATTCGTATTTTTATCGCTTCGATTGGGTCTGGTGCTCCTATCGGATAATGTTCGTTTTCGTAGTTCTCAATGAGCAATGAAAGTATTTCCGCCTCGTCGCCCTCTTTTGTGTCGATTGGCGCATCGAAAATCACTTCCAAGCGTTTGAGTGCATTTCGGTAATCTTTGTCAGTTTTAATAGGCCTTAATTCCATGATTTTTTTTTAAATCGTGTCCGCATCTATTTTGTCATATTCAGCGTGTGTGCCAATAAAACGGATAAATGCCCATTGTTTTTCGTAATTGAATTTAACAATCAGTCGGTAAGAATTTCCTTTTATATTGAAAACTACTCGACCGTTCTTTAAAATACTTGCGTTGATGTAAGTTTGTTTGACGTCGTTAGGTGAAAACCATTTAGCACTTTTTGCTGTGTCATACCAAGTTTTTAAATACTGTTCGGAATCAGCTTGTTTTTCCCGATATTCTCGAAGCGTACTTTTTGGAATTATTCGTTTCATTAATCCAATTAAGAAACAAATATACAATTAGTTCTCAAATGTTGAACTATTGACGAATGTGTTTTCATAATAAAGGGTAACAATTGTATACACGTAAACTTACATATATTTCTCCTTTATAATTCACTTAATCAATTGTATACATTTGTATTCAATTAAATAATCTACCAAATAAATGTTCTGAGTGACCAGTATTTCTTTAGCAACCACTTATGTGATTTTCTCACTACTAATAGAATTTCGCATTTACTTTTGTAATTGACAAAAATCCCTAAAACTTTTGTGGAAGCTTATAGAACTCTCATAGAAGTAATTATAAATGAGAATTTTAGACGTTTTGTGAAGTTGTAGCGTAAATTTTAAATAATGCTTGTAGTATAATATTCCCAAAGATTATTCCTACAATCGCAGGTAACCATAATTCATAGCCTGCGTCAACTCCTGTCCATAGGAAGATTGAGAGGAGAAGGGAAAGAGAGCCAATCCAGAGGTGCTTTGAAACCGCCACGCTACCGTTCACAATGACAGGTTTCAAAACCAATTTCAAAATAAGATATGCAATCGTTCCTGAAATAATCCAGCCAATAAAATTTTGTAGAGGTACGTCGAACCATAATCCACCATTGGTGTATTCCCATAGTCCGCGTGCAACGGCTCCAGGGTCCAAGATAATATCTGTGCCAACAAGAATCCCAAGGTACGCCAGAAATCGTGCCCAGCGATGCTTAAACCATGTTTGTGCTAGTAACCAGGCACCAATAACTAGCGGGCTCCAGGCAATAAATACGGTCCACGGTGTTGTGCCCAATAACTTATAACCAAACGGCATCGTATATTCAAAAGGTGAATAAGGGAATCCTGTATGAATCCCAATTGATTCAATAATTAAGGCAAATACCCCCAAGGCCATAATTGCCGCAATTCCCCGTCTACTATATATTTTCCACATGCCGTAAAATGCCGGTATGGAAATTATACTAACGGCAATAATGGATCCAGTTTCTACAAACTGTTCTGATGGAACAGAACTCATCATAAAACCAATGATGAAAAAGAGCATCGATAAAGCGACTAGAACTGTTTTCTTAATATCCATATTTTTAATAAATGTTTTCTAGAATGCCTGACCATTTAGTTTTTCAATTTCTGTACCCTTGACTCTTCAGATAGATATTCTTTAAAATAAATCAGATTTGTAAATCCTCCCATTTCATTTCTTCAAATGTGTGGTAACAGTGGAAATCACCAATTTAAACAAGTGACATCCTAATAGATTATGTGCAATTACTTGTATAAGAAAATTTATTAATTTCTGAAATTAGCAGATTGAATTTTTGGTGTATTTTTAAAATGAAAGTTTCCTGTAATTGGAAATTACAAACAAAAAACGAACAATGGTGTAATTATAATCCAGACTTAACTCAACGCTAGCATATTGCATTAAGAAATTATTATTTTGAAATAAGCATAACGCGAATTCGATACAAACACCGATGAAGCTATGCGAATTGCTCAATCCATACGTATATCGGGAGACGTTGTAGATATTGTGATGGAAGATAGAATTTTATTTGCCCTCAAAACGGTTCCGGAGAAACCATTTCTTGCACCGATGGAATCAATTTTACAGCATTAGATCCTATTTTGTATAAGCTTCACTATATGGAGACCAGATCTCATAGATTGGATCGCCTTTAGAACTTTCTCCTTTATGATGCCATTTTCCGTCTTTAGTCTCGTAGTCAAATTCCAGCTTTGCACCTACCCGACGATTGTCGCGGGAAAAGAATTCAATAGTTTCAATGTATTTTCCGTCTTCAGCGGTGTAGGTCCCTCCGCCGGTGCCACTAAATTCTTTGGAGGCAGAATTAAAGGCGATCCATTGGAACCTTCCGCCACCTAAAATTTTAACTGTGCGACGATTTCCCGGTGTCATCGTAGTCATTTCTCCGTTTCGTTCTCTTCCGGTAATTACCCAGTTTTGGGTAAGGTCATCTTTTTTTTCTGAAACCCGTTTCCATACCTCGGTATGCGTGTCATTGGAAATAATAACTTTATCATCGTCTTCCCATTTCAGGGTGTACTTCAGTTCCTTACCAATACTGTTGGGATCTTTGGTATTAAAATCCTGAACTATACTATAATCTGATCCATTTAGTTGAAATTTCCCGCCAGCTGCACTTAAAAAGTTGTTATTGTCTATTTCCTTAGATCCATAGGCAAAATAACCATCCTGATTGATCCGAATCACTTCCCGGTTGGCGATAGGTTCTCCGTTTTCCAGCATAAGTTTCCAGGAACCTTCAAAATTTTGTGCAGCTACTATTCCGCAGAAAAGAAATACAGTCAAAAAAAGAAATGAATTTTTCATTGGTATAAAAAATTAAATTTTATCTAATTTATGAAGAAGAACAATAGGTACCAACCCTATTCTTCTTCTCCGTAAGTGTCATATTCAGGATAAAGGAGATTATTATAAGGAAAACGTGTAACATGAATTTGTCGTACAGTTTCATAAACTTTCCTTTTAAAGTCTTCAATATTTTCTTTATTGAGTGCGGAAATAAAAATTACATTATCACCTAATTTGTTCATCCAGGTTTGTTGCCATTCTTCAAGGGAGTAGTGCTCTTTTGATTTTTCAGTGATAAGATCATCTTCTTCGATCTTTTCTGCCGTATAGGCATCAATTTTATTGAAAACCATAATAGTTGGCTTATTGGCACTTTTAATATCGGCAAGGGTTTGATTTACCGATGCTATGTGCTCTTCAAAATTTGGATGTGAAATATCTACAATGTGCAGCAATAGATCTGCTTCGCGAACTTCATCTAATGTAGATTTAAATGATTCTATAAGCTGGGTAGGCAACTTCCGTATGAAACCAACGGTATCTGTCAATAAAAAAGGCAAATTCCTTATCACTACTTTTCGTACCGTTGTATCCAGGGTTGCAAAAAGTTTATTTTCTGCAAAAACCTCGCTTTTGCTTATAAGATTCATCAAGGTGGATTTTCCAACATTGGTATACCCTACTAAAGCAACACGCACCAGTTGTCCACGGTTTCCTCTTTGAACTTCCATCTGTTTATCGATGGTTTCAATTTTCTTTTTAAGGAGTGATATTTTATCCCGAACAATTCGTCTGTCTGTTTCAATTTCTGTTTCCCCGGGACCGCGCATTCCAATACCCCCACGCTGTCTTTCAAGGTGTGTCCACATTCCTGCCAGTCTTGGCAATAAATATTGATATTGTGCCAGTTCTACCTGCTTCCGGGCATAACTGGTTTGGGCTCTTTGTGCGAATATGTCGAGGATTAGATTTGTCCTGTCTAAAATTTTTACATTCAGTACCTTTTCGATATTCTTTTGCTGGGCAGGGGAGAGTTCATCGTCAAAAATGGCGGTTCCCACATCGTGCTCATCAATAAATGCTTTTACTTCCAGGATTTTTCCGGAGCCCATAAAAGTCTTCGGGTCTGGTTTTTCCATTTTTTGAGTGAAGCGTTTAAGTACTTCCCCTCCGGCAGTATAGGTAAGAAATTCGAGTTCGTCTAAGTATTCGTTTAATTTATCTTCGTCTTGTTCCCTGGTAACGATCCCAATGAGAACTACTTTTTCGTAATTTAAGTCAGTCTTTTCTATCATAATAACAAAGTTACACAATTGATTGATATAGCGATTTTACCGTATGAAATTCAACATAAATTTAACTTGAAATTACTATTAAAAAAAATTCCGAAACTATACAGTTACGGAATTTTCAATTTTGCGGAAGATCTTGGCGGTTTAGAAATCATAATTTATTCCTAATCCAAAAACTTCTCTAATTTGAAAAGCACCTACGGCATTATCGTCATAAATTGCCTGAAATATGAGATTTGCTGAAAGATATTTATTGATTCCCATTTCAATATTCGCCAAATAATCAATATCAATATTCCCCGGTTTGTCCAAATAGTTAGAATAAAGGTTAATGTTGTTTTCCATAGTGACGTTCTCCAAAAGATCAAATTTAGCAAAACCGCTAAGAGAAGCACCTAACTCAAACCGACCTGATTTTTCGCGATCCACACCAAAATGCTGGCCATCTACATAATTGGATCCTGAAGTGAATACGTCATCAACAAATATAAATCTAGCGGTGATTGGAGCGATATTGATTATGAAATTTTCATTCTTTTTCCACATCATACCTGGTCCTGTTTGAAGGTAGGCAGGTGAAAGAAAATGGGTGGTTTCTGTTCTAATATTTTCCCCGGTTTCAGCATTTTCACTAAATTCATACCCTTTTGCAAACTGAGTTCTGAAATTTAAAAAATAAGAATAGTACCAATTGGAATTTTCAAGTTGTTTCCCTGCAATCGAGTTGAACTCGAACCGGTCGCTTGTTTTCCTCCCAAATTCGTCATCTTTCACCTTGGTCATTCCAAAGTTCCCCAGGATTTTATTATCCCAGGTAAAATCATTCATTCTATAATTAAAATCATAGTTAAGGGTAAGATTTCCCGAAATACTTGAAGTACCACCACCGGTCCATTCTTTATTAAATGCCGACTGGTTAAACAACAACTGGATTTTACCTTCCTTGCTCCATCCATTTGGCGGGATTTCTGCTTCTTCATTTTGTGCAAACAGAACCGAATTTAAGAACAGGAAGCTAAAGGCGAAAATCAATATTTTCATTAATTCTAAACTTTCTTATTTTTAAAAAGAGGTACTGAAGAACAAGCTTCACCATATAACAGGCTTTTTACCACCGGTTGTAATTTTTCTATCAAAAATAAATAGGCGTTTTCGGGAACCGGTTTATGGGAGCAACCTTTAATAATTACAGGTTTGTCCTTTAAATTGGAAAGATCCATTTTAGAAATAATCTCGCTATATAAGACAGTTTCTAAGGTTTGCAGATCGCCAATCACGGTCTTTTTGGCGTAGGGATTCAAATACGTGGAAAGGAGCATGTATGCCCATGCCGGGATAATAGCATCTGTGGAACAAGTAAGAGCCACATAAGCGCCTTCATATTGTTTCCAGTTGTGGGCCAGGGCTTTTTCCCGGAAAATAGTTTCCCTTAAAACAAGGCCTTCTAATAACCAGTCTTTAATATCAAAAAGAACTCTTTCTCCGGAAGGATAAAAATCTTCGAGATTAAAAGTGACCAATTTACTATTGGCAACCCGATTTATAATTTCTGTGGACATGCTTATAGATTTAATACCACTAGTGGGGTTAATTTTCCAATTCCCGACCGTCCCTTTTCGTGAAGGATTTCATCGGGACCCTGGATATATCTTCTTTTTTCCTTACCCGGGAGCTTCCTCCGGGATAATTGAATTTCTTCTTTTGGAGAACTAGCTGCTTTTATAGCAAACCTAACTCCAGTCTGGCTTCTTCACTCATCAAATCCTGGGTCCAGGGTGGATCAAAAGTAATTTCAACCTCGCAGTCTTTAACGGTATCAAGAGATTTCACCCTTTCTTCCACTTCCCGCGGCAATGATTCTGCCACCGGACAATTTGGGGTGGTGAGTGTCATCAATATTTTTACATCATAGTCTGTATTTACCATTACATCGTAAATAAGGCCTAGTTCATAGATGTCTACGGGAATTTCGGGATCATAAATGGTCTTTAAAACCTTTACAATCTTTTCTCCCATCTCCTGTGTATTTATTTCTTCTGTCATCTTAATCTAATTGTGTTTGATATGCAATTGCATACATTTTTAGTTGCTTTATCATGCTCACCAAACCATTTGCCCTGGTTGGGGAAAGATGTTCTTTTAAGCCTATCTCATCTATAAATTGAGTATCGGCTTCAAGGATCTCTGAAGGATGCTGATTTGAAAATGCACGTATCAAAATTGCAACGATCCCCTTTGTAATTATCGCATCGCTATCTGCGGTAAAAACAAGCTTTTCATCTTCCAGTTCTGCATGAACCCAAACCTTGCTTTGACAACCTTTGATGAGGTTCTCTTCAACTTTATATTTTTCCTCGATAAGCGGGAGCGATTTTCCCAGCTCGATCATATATTCATAACGCTGCATCCAGTCGTCAAACATGGAAAATTCGTCTACGATTTCTTCCTGTATTTCCTTTATTTTATTCACTGTTATCTGTTTTTCGTACTGTTAAGAGCACTTGATTTTCTTTGGATAAAAACACCAGATTATCTGCTTTTCTCTGAATTTCGGAAATATCAGGCAGAATTAAATTTAAAATGTTTTCATAGCTCATTTTCCCTTCACAATACATTTTGGTACTTACGGGCGGTTGAAAACTTATACGTTCATTTTCCTGAATAAAATCAACCCTTAATACATTGCAACCTGCATTTACCATTAAGGATTCACCTTTATCATCAATTTTTAAATAGATATCTTCCGAAGAAATATTTTCATCTTTAAGAGCTATTAGTTGGTATTCACCAGATAGCGTTTCAATTTCTCCTAAATCCTGGGAATCACTATTAAATTCATTTGCACCTTTTTTTGTATTGGCACAAGACATGAATAAAAATAAAGCGAAGAGGAGAGAAAGCTGTTTCATAGATACTCTATTTTATTCCAACATTGCTTTTGCCCTTTTTACAGCTTCTATAAAAAGATCTATTTCTTCCATTGTATTATAAAATGAAAAGGAGGCTCTCACTGTTCCAGGGATTTTATAGAAATCCATAATAGGCTGTGCACAGTGATGGCCGGTACGAACAGCTACCCCTAATTTATCTATAATTGTTCCAATGTCATATGGATGAATTCCCTCAATGTTGAAGGAGATCACTGCGGTTTTTTCTTTAGAAACCCCATAGATCTTTACGCCTTCTATAGCCAGTAATTGTTTGGTTGCATATTCAAGCAATTGGTGCTCATACTCAGCAATTTCATGAAAGCCAACTTCATTCATATAATCCAGAGCAGCACCAAAAGCAATCCCGCCGCAAATATTAGGCGTTCCTGCTTCGAATTTATGTGGAAGATCTGCGTACGTGGTTTTTTCAAAAGTTACTGTAGCGATCATTTCCCCGCCGCCCTGATAGGGAGGAAGTTTTTTAAGCCATTTTTCTTTTCCGTATAAGACCCCAACTCCTGTAGGCCCGCACATTTTATGGGCAGAAACCAAATAAAAATCAACATCCAGTGCCTGAACATCGGCCTTTATATGCGGTGCAGCCTGAGCTCCGTCAACAAGAACTACTGCTCCAGCTTCGTGGGCTTTGTCTATTATTTTTTTGATTGGATTTACTGTTCCCAAAGCATTTGAAACGTGATTTACAAAAACCATTTTCGTTTTACCTGATAAAAGCTTCTCATATTCAGCAAAAATAAGCTCCCCATTCTCATTCATTGGGATCACTTTTAGAATAGCGCCTGTTTTTTCACACAACATTTGCCATGGAACGATATTGGAATGATGCTCCAGTGCCGAAATCAATACTTCATCTCCTTTTTTCAATTCGGAAGCAAAGCCATTTGCCACAAGATTGATCCCGTGGGTTGTTCCCGAGGTAAAAATTATCTCGTATGGATTGGCAGCGTTGAAATGTTGCTGAATTTTTTTTCGAGCACCCTCATATTTATCGGTAGCTTCCTGAGAAAGCGTGTGAACACCGCGGTGGATATTCGCATTATAGTTTGAATAATAATCTACTATCGTATCTATTACCTGCTTAGGAGTTTGTGATGTCGCCGCGTTGTCAAAATATATCAAAGGATACCCGTTGATCTTCCGTTTTAGTATTGGAAAATCCTGTCTTATAAGTTCGACATTAAATGGGATTTTTTCAGCAGCAACTTTCATAGGTGGTTATTTATTGTTTTTGCAGTTTCATTCAAAATTTAATCCTTCATTGAGGGTTTAATTTCCGCGACCCGATAGAAATCGGTACACACCTCTTGGGAAGACCCGTCCTAACTGTGCGGGTCTGTCCCAAGGTTCTTGATTAATAATTGAATTTATCCACAATAAAACATTTGCTCTTAAAGGTCAAATCCTAAACTAACTCCAAGTTTCTGGGCAATTTCATGATTGATCCTTTTTTTGATCTCTGGTATTTTTACACTTTCAAGTACATTATTGGCAAAAGCATACATCAGTAATGCTTTAGCTTCCTTTAACGGAATTCCTCTGGATCGAAGGTAAAACAACGAATCCTGATCCAATTGTCCAATAGTACATCCGTGGCTGCACTTTACATCGTCTGCAAAAATTTCCAGTTGTGGCTTGGCATTGATGGTGGCTTTATCATCCAGTAAAATATTATTATTGGCTTGAAAAGCATTGATCTTTTGTGCCTCTTTGTCTACCAAAACCTTTCCGTTGAAGACACCGGTGGAGTTTTCGGCAAAGATCCCTTTATAATCCTGATGACTTTCACAATTTGGAGAAATATGATGAACCAGGGTATTGTGATCTACATGTTGTTTATCTTCAATAATAGTGATCCCCTTCAAAGTAGAATCTGAATGTTCCCCTCTTTGATAAAAATTGAGATTATTTCGGGTTAATTTTCCACCAAAAGAAAAGGTATGCATAGAGCAATTGCTTTGCTCTTGTTGCTCAACAAAAGTATTGTCTATAAGCGAAGCAGTATCCCTGTCATTCTGGATCTTGTAATAATCTACAATGGCCCTTTTTGCCGCATATATTTCTGTAACAGAATTGGTGAGTACCGGATTATTTGTTAAACTCTGGTGGCGTTCAATAATTTGAACATGGGCATTTTCATCTACCACGATTAAATTTCGTGGCTGTATCATTAAAGCAGCTTCATTTCCGGTTGCAAAATTTACTATCTGAATAGGTTTGTCTGCCAGTTGATTTTTATGGATATGAATAAATGCCCCTTCTTTTGAGAAAGCTGTATTCAATGGGGTAAAACCATTTTCTTTAGAAACAATCTTATTGAAATAATTGTCTATTACCGGCTTATATTTTGATTTACTCAATGCCGAAGACATCAAACAAACATCGATCTTGTCATGCGTGGTTTGCGAAAGGTGAGACGAATAAATTCCATCTATAAAAACAAGATTGTACGTATCTATATCGTGAATAAGATATTTCTTGATATCGCGATATTCTATCGTGTCTTCTTTTTTTGGGAATACACTGTAATCCGGTTTTAATACCGAATTAAGCGATGTATATTTCCAAGCTTCTTCCTTTTTTGAAGGAAAGCCTAATTGTTCAAATTCCTTTAAAGACCGGGTCCTCAATTCATGAATATCTGAATTCAAATCAAAAGCTTCTTCAAAAGCCAGAAATGAGGATATTAATTTATCTTTTAATTCCATGGTGTTAAATTTTGTTCAGGGTTTATGATTTTTGGTTCAGGGTTTTACTTTTCCCTTAAACCTGCTCTGGTTTTAACCAGTCATACCCTTTTTCTTCCAATTCGTAAGCCAGTTCTTTTGGTCCCGATTTTACGATCTTTCCATCTACCATCACGTGAACCACATCTGGCACTATATAATCCAACAATCGTTGGTAATGCGTTATCAATAAAACAGCATTGTCTTTATTTCTTAATTTGTTTACCCCATTGGCAACCACTTTAAGCGCATCGATATCGAGTCCTGAATCGGTTTCATCCAGGATAGCCAATTTTGGATTCAGCATTGCCATTTGAAAAATTTCATTTCTTTTCTTCTCGCCTCCGGAAAAACCCTGGTTCAAAGAACGGGAAAGAAATTTCCTGTCTATTTCCAGCATTTCAGATTTTTCACGTATCAGTTTCAACATCTCATTGGCTTTCATATCTTCTAATCCCTGAGATTTCCTGTGGGCGTTTATTGAAGCCTTAATAAAATTGGTTACAGAAACACCCGGAATTTCTACAGGGTATTGAAATGATAAAAAGATCCCCTTATGAGCGCGTTCTTCAGGATCCAGTTCTGTAAGATCTTCTCCTTCAAATTTTATTTCTCCACGGGTCATTTCAAATTCTTCTTTTCCTGCTATTACAGAGGATAAGGTGCTTTTTCCGGAACCATTTGGTCCCATAATAGCGTGAACTTCTCCCGGATTGATCTCCAGATTAATCCCCTTCAGGATTTCCTTGTTGTCTATACTGGCGTGTAAATTCTTTATTCTAAGCATAATTATATTTTAAATACATCCGGACTCCGGATATTCTTATTTTTCTATTTCTTCGTTTTCTATATTCTTTTCGGCAAAGATCTCTACGATCTCTTTGATCTCAATTATCTGGGAATAACCGGTGGATCGCACATTGTTTGTCACCTTTCCTTTTACTTCTATGGGAATTAAATTACTGTCTATTAACTCATAATTTTTAAAAGAGTCTTTCAGGAATTCAGCCATAGAATCCATTTTAACTTCATAAACAAACTGGTTTCCTTTTAGCACTGCAGATCTCCCTACAGTAATAAAAGTTCCCTGATAATTCTGAATACTGTCTTCAGCCGTTGGCTCAGCAATTGGTTTTGGCTCTGCTTGCTGTTCGTTATCACAGGAAACCATTACCATTAAAATACCAAGTATAAAAATCAGTTTTTTCATCTTTTTTATTTCAACTATCCTACAGAACCTTCAAGGGAAATTTCCAGAAGTTTTTGAGCTTCTACGGCAAATTCCATAGGTAATTTATTAAGCACCTCTTTGCTAAATCCATTTACGATCAAAGCAATTGCCTTTTCGGTAGGGATTCCTCGCTGGTTGCAATAAAATATTTGATCTTCACCAATTTTGCTGGTTGTTGCCTCGTGTTCTACCATCGCGGTTTTGTTTTTCACTTCTATGTAAGGGAAAGTGTGTGCACCACACTTATTGCCCATCAAAAGCGAATCACACTGCGAAAAATTCCGGGCGTTCTCTGCACGGCTGTTTATTTGCACCAATCCACGGTAAGAATTTTGGGACTGTCCCGCAGAAATTCCTTTGGAAATGATCGTGCTTCGGGTGTTTTTTCCCAAATGGATCATTTTAGTTCCCGTATCTGCCTGCTGGAAATTATTGGTCACTGCAATGGAGTAAAATTCACCAATGGAATTATCTCCTTTCAAAATGCAGGAAGGATATTTCCATGTGACTGCAGATCCGGTTTCTACCTGTGTCCAGGAAATCTTGGCATTGGCTTCACAAATTCCTCGTTTGGTAACGAAATTATAAACCCCGCCTTTTCCTTCTTTATTTCCGGGATACCAGTTTTGAACGGTAGAATATTTGATCTCAGCACCATCTAAAGCGATAAGTTCCACCACTGCGGCGTGCAGCTGATTTTCATCTCTGGAAGGAGCAGTACAACCTTCAAGATAACTTACATAACTGTCCTCATCTGCAACCAGCAAAGTTCTTTCAAATTGGCCTGTTCCGGCCTGATTTATCCTGAAATACGTTGAAAGTTCCATAGGACAACGTACTCCTTTTGGGATATAGCAAAACGAGCCATCACTAAATACCGCTGAATTTAAAGCAGCGTAGAAGTTGTCTCGTTGAGGAACTACAGTTCCAAGATATTTTTTCACCAACTCCGGATGTTCGCGGATCGCTTCTGAAATCGAGCAGAAAATAATTCCTTTCTCTGCAAGCGTTTTTTTAAAGGTGGTTCCAACAGAAACAGAATCCATCACTACATCTACTGCAACTCCGGCCAGCATTTTTTGCTCATCCATAGAAATTCCAAGTTTTTCGAAAGTTGCCCTTAATTCAGGATCTACTTCGTCTAAACTATCGTATTTCGGTTTTTTATTGGGAGCAGAGTAATAGGAAATCGCCTGAAAATCCGGTTTTTTATAGCGAACATTCGCCCATTCAGGCTCCTTCATTTTTTCCCAAGCACGATAAGATTCTAACCTCCAATCGGTCATCCATTCCGGTTCTTCTTTCTTTTTGGAAATAGCCCGTACCACATCTTCATTTAATCCTATGGGAAATGTATCCGACTCGATATCGGTATAAAACCCATATTCATACTCTTTTGTTTCGAGCTCTTTCTTTAAATCATCTTCTGTATATGCCATAATTCTTTTTTTGTTAGAAGGTTAGAAGTTCAAAAAGTAGAAAGTAGTTATTTGATTAAACCGCTTAATAATTTTGAAATTTCACTTACTTTATGCTTTAACCTTTCAAATTCTTCAATCGATAAATATTTTAAATCGAAAGCCAAATACAACTGCGATCTCAATTCGCCGGCCGAAGCCTTTGCTATATATAAGAAACGGATAAATTCTTTCGTTGTTTCCCTTTCGAAGCCTTCTGCAATATTTGAAGAGACCGATATACTGGCTCTTCTAATTTGGTCTTTCAGTCCATAATCCTGAGAAAAATCTCCCCTATTCGTAATAAAATAAATTTCAGCATTTAATTCTCTTGCTTTTTCCCAGGCAATAATCTCTTCAAAAGAATTAAATCTAGCCAGCTTTCTACATTTTAACTTTTAAAACGTTAAAACTTTCAACTCATTACAATGAAAAACTCTCTCCACAACCACAAGTGCGCTGAGCATTGGGATTATTAAATACAAATCCCTTGCCGTTTAACCCTCCGGAATATTCAAGAATAGTTCCGGCCAGATATAGTACGCTTTTTTTATCTACAACTATTTTAATTTCATTGTCTTCAAACAGTTTATCGTTATCAGCCTTAGATTTGTCAAATTTCAGCTCATAAGATAAACCGGAGCAACCGCCGCTTTTTACGCCAACGCGCACAAAGTCTATTGTTGCATCATAACCTTCATCGTTCATCAACAATGAGATCCTTTTTTTGGCGTCTTCGCTTACCTTTATCATCGTTAACAAGATTAATTCTAAATTGGATACAAATATACTACAAAACAAGCGGTTTACCATAGTCTAAACATATGTTTTAGGAATAGCCTTATAGCTACTTCCAATAGGCTTCTATGCATATTTCAACATTAAAATATCATTTTAAATGTATTGAATACCACAGGTTTTTTTCTTTATTCCAGATTAAACCGCTACAAAAGCTTTCAAATTTCTGATTGTTGAAATAATATTCATTTATTTTGCAAACAAAAAGTACCAGGCATGATAGAAGATAGTCACCAAAGCAGGACAAACCTTTCAGAATTAGGCGAATTTGGCCTTATAGATTTGCTTACCAAGAATCTTGCGCCAAAATTATCCTCCACCATTAAAAGTATTGGGGATGATGCTGCAGTACTGGATTTTAAAGATAATCAAACGCTTGTGACTACAGATTTGCTGGTGGAAGGTGTTCACTTTGATTTGGCCTATATGCCTTTAAAGCATTTGGGATACAAGGCAGTGATGGTAAATCTTTCAGATGTTTATGCCATGAACGGCACCGCTACTCAAATTACCATAGGAATTGCGTGTTCAAATCGGTTTCCGGTAGAGGCGCTGGAAGAGCTTTATGCGGGGATTGAACTTGCTGCAAAAATATACAACATCGATGTGGTGGGCGGTGATACTACCTCCTCTACAAAAGGATTGCTAATAAGTATAACGGCATTGGGATATGCGAAGAAGGAAGACGTTGTGTACAGGTCTGGAGCTAAACCCAATGACCTTTTGGTTGTAACGGGCGATCTGGGGGCTGCTTATATGGGCTTGCAAATCCTGGAACGCGAAAAAGCTGTTTTTAAGGTAAATCCAAATTCACAACCGGATCTTGATGCTTATACATATCTTATCGAACGGCAATTAAAGCCCGAAGCAAGAAAAGATATCCCGCCATTATTGAAGGATCTGGGACTTAGACCAACCTCTATGATTGATATTAGCGACGGACTTTCCTCTGAAATAATACATCTGTGTAAAAATTCCGGGGTTGGGGTTAATTTATTTGAAGATAAAATCCCGCTGGATCCTGCAGTGATTTCAGCCTGCGAAGAATTTGAATTGGACAGTACTACGATTGCTTTGAGTGGAGGTGAGGACTATGAGTTGTTATTTACCGTCGCACAGGAGGATTTCGAAAAAATCAAGGCCAATCCTAATTTTTCAATTATAGGTCATATGACCGAAGCAAGGGAAGGAATGCATTTGGTTACACGGGGAAATACCAAGATCCCGTTAATTGCCAAAGGTTGGAACGCTATGGAAAAGGAGGAGGATTAAGAAGCGTTTGCAAGTTTTGTTTGCCGCAGTCTTCTTTTTTTGTAAATCTTGGCTATGTAATCGTTCGTTTCTTTAAATTTTGGTGTTAACCTTGTGAGAAAACCATCGGCAGTATCTGTCATTTCAATTCCGCATTTAGAACATTTATATTCGTGGATATGAGAGGTCACATTTTTGGATACCTCCAGTTTATGGCCGAATAAGTTGCACGTTAACTTTGCGAACGAAAAGTTTTTAGGGTTTGTTTTCATCATAAATGCTTGATATTGAAATTTCTGAACTATAAAAGTATAAAAAAAAGTTAATAAATCGACTAAAAGTTAAATTTAATCGATGAAATGCAAAATTTCATCGATTTCTGTATAATTTTCCATATACGATAAATGCCCGGTTTCAGTTAAAATAATTTTGCACTGGCAAAAATCACCTACACTTTGAGTGTCATCAGTGTTCAAAACAGGATCTCTCTTCCCTAAGATTAAATATTTCTGATTTCTAAAATTTTTTAACAACGAAATTCTATTTGTACGAATTTTCATACCTTTTAAAGCCGCGATTATTCCTTCTTCCGACATTTGATTCGCATTGTTTTTAAGTTCATCGATTTCTTTTTTGAATTTTAAATAGTTTTCAGGTGGTAATAAATTTGTAATAGCCATACTTACAAAAGCCTTTTTATTTTTCCTTATAATAGCTATCGACCTGTCCCGGTTGGTTTTTTTTTCTTCTGAATCTTCCTCGGGAGTGGAATTCATCAATATCAGGCTTTTGGTTATGCCGGGAAATTTTTCCATATAGGCCAAACTCACATAACCTCCCATGGAATGTCCTACCAGGCTGGCACGTTCAATTTTTAGATGTTTGAGAATTTCGTGAACAGCATCGGCCATAAGTTCCATTGTATGCATATCACTAATATTTCCCGATTTTCCATGCCCAGGTAGATCGATACAAATTACTTGTCGCTTTGCTGAAAGCTTTTCTATAAAAGGTTCCCATATTTTACTGCTTTCTAAAAATCCGTGTAAAAAAACCAACGGATTTCCGGTACCTTTGGTGGTGTAAAACAACTCGGTGCTTTTGTAATTCAACTTCATACCGATAATATATTATTATATTTTAAATAGCAAAATGAAATTTACAAAAGAAGCATTTCTTGTTGGTTTTGCATTATTTGCTTTATTCTTTGGAGCAGGAAATCTTATACTTCCGCCTTATCTGGGTTTTTTTGCCGGTTCACAATGGTATCTCGTGGCATTGGGATTCGTGATCTCTGCAGTGGGATTACCCTTATTAGGAATTTTTGCACACGCCCAATTGCAGGGAAGTATTTTTAATTTTGCCAATAAGGTCTCCCCCGTTTTTAGTCTTATTTTTAGCGTGCTTATCTACTTGATAAGTGTTGTGCTACCAGCTCCCAGAACGGCTGCAGTAACGTATGAGATCGCAGTGCAGCCTTTTTTCGACATCAGTGCGCTCACTACAAGTATCATTTATTTTTTGCTGGTTTTCCTTTTTGTAATTAAAAGGACCTCCATAATCAACAATATCGGAAAATTCTTAACCCCTGCAATCCTGGTGTTGCTTTTGGCAATAATTATAAGCGGAGTGTTTTCCGATTTTAAACCCATGGGAGATCCAATTACAGAAATGCCTGTTTTGTTTGGATTTTTTGAAGGTTATCAAACTTTTGATGCTATTGCAGCTTTGGTAGTTGGTGGGGTTATCATCATCTCTGTAAAACTGAAAGCGGATTTATCGCCGCCAGAAATAAGGAAAATTATCACTTCAGCAGCTATTATCGCCGCTTTAGGTTTGTTATTTGTCTACGGCGGACTCATATATAATGGCGCGATTGTGAATTCTGAATTCCCTTCAAACATAACCAGAACACAATTGCTTTCCGGAATTAGTTTTTTAAATCTGGGAGCTATGGCACAGGTTGGGCTTTCTTTATTGGTTGCGCTTGCCTGTTTTACTACTGCAGTTGGGATTATCACCGGAACTGCCGATTTTATGAAAGAAAGGATCAATAAACCTTTTGTCTATCCTTTAACTGTTAGTATTGCCTGTATTTTGGGCGTCGTGATGGGTGCTCTTTCTGTGAATAAAATTATAGAGATCGCACTTCCGGTTTTAATGCTTATCTATCCGCTTACCATTGTTTTGATCCTGCTGAATGTGCTTCCTGAAAATTACAGAACTAGCTTTATTATGAGAGCGGTGGTTGCAGTGATAATTTTGTTTAGCCTTCCCGACGCTTTGCAATATGTAATTGCAACAGGTTTATTTTTGCAAATTCAAGAGCTCATCCCATTTGCTTTATATGGATTGGGGTGGGTGCTTCCCGGATTGATCGCTTTTGTCCTGGCGGTTTTATATGAGAACATAATCAGGCAGGATCCTTTAGACCAGAAAACTTCAACTTAGAATTTTTTGAAATCTCCGCGATAAAAAAACCACCCCGTCAGGTTTTATTTCTGAAGAGGTGGTTAGAAGAGGTTGTTAAGAGAATAGTATCAGAAGAAAAATTATGAATTCATAATATCTTCAATTTCATCTGCTTCAATAGGGATATTTCGCATCAAGTTGAAAGGTTCTCCTTTTTCCTGAATAACCACATCATCTTCCAGCCTAATTCCAAAACCTTCGTCAGGCAGATAAATTCCCGGCTCCACGGTATATACCTGGTTTGCCAGCATTGGCTCGGTTAAAATTCCATAATCATGAGTATCCAGTCCTATATTGTGAGAAGTCCCGTGCATAAAGTATTTTTTATATGCTGGCCAGTCCGGATCTTCATTTTTAACAGCTGCTTTATCCAAAAGACCCAAACCAATCAATTCTAAAGTCATCAATTTTCCAACTTCTTTATGATACTCTGCCCAAATGGTTCCGGGAACCAACATTTTTGTGGCATCGTCTTTCACACGATTCACGGCATTATAGACTTCTTTTTGTCTTTTGCTAAACTTGCCGGAAACCGGAATAGTCCTGGACATATCGCTGGAGTAATTGGCGTATTCTGCACCGGCATCCAGCAAGATGAGATCACCTGCCTTACATTCCTGATTGTTCTCTACATAGTGTAATACATTGGCATTATTTCCACTTGCAATAATGGGAGTATAGGAAAATCCACGCGAGCGGTTATAAAGGAATTCGTGCATGAACTCTGCTTCTATCTGGTATTCCCATACGCCGGGTTTTACAAAATCAAGAATTCTTTTGAAGCCTTTCTCAGTGATATTACATGCTTTTTGCATCAATTCCAGTTCTATTGGATCTTTTACAGATCGCAATCTTTGGAGGATTGGGTTGCTTTTTGCTACTTGATGTGCAGGATATTGCTTTTTGCACCATTCAACAAACCTGGCTTCACGGGTTTGAGTTTGAATATTTGCCCGGTAATGTTCATTGGTGTTGAAATAGATAGTTTCACACTGGGTCATTATTTCAAAAAACACCTTTTCAAAATCTTTAATCCAGTATACAGCTTTGATCCCGCTGGTTTCAAAGGCCTTTTCTTTGGTAAGTTTTTCACCTTCCCAAACTGCAATATGCTCGTTGGTTTCGGTTAAAAAGAGAATTTCGCGATGTTTTTCCAGTGGTGCATCCGGAAAAAGCACTAGAATGCTTGCGTCCTGATCTACTCCACTTAAATAGAAAATATCCCTTGCCTGTTGAAAAGGCATTGTGCTGTCTGCACTTATAGGGTAAATATCATTGGAATTAAAAACAGCTAAACTTTTTGGCTTCATTTGAGCTGAAAAATTTTTACGGTTTTTTATGAACAGGGCACGGTCTATTAGATCGTATTTCATAGAATATTGATTTGAATTGTTTTTTCTTCAGAAATTGAAAACTGAAGCGATTTTATTTATTTTTTCAAAATTAAAGAAGCTAAAGGCAAAACCTGTTAAACTAACTTTAAAAGATTTTTGATTTCTTTAACGTTTCTGCTATTCATACAAATTCAACCTGTTTCTCAATTGCAGGTTTTCTGTTTGTAGTTTTTTCACCTGTTCCAGCAAATGCTTGATCGCTTCCAGTCCTTCCAGGTTAATGTCCAGTTCATAATGGAGCCTGTGCATTTTTTCAAATTCTGCTACCATATCAAAATGCACATATTCCTGATGTTTAATTGTTACAATCTCTATAAGTCCACTTTCAAAAAGTTGTCTTATAAAACTGTGCTCGACGTTAAATCGTATACAAAGTTCCTCTGTTGCTATTAGGTCATCTAAATTCATGAGCGTAATTTTTGCAGTTCTCTAAACAGTTCTTTTTCTTTTTCACTGAGGTTTGTAGGCATTTTGATTTGATACGTGATATACATATCGCCATATTGTCCTTCCTTTTTGTACTTCGGAAAGCCTTTCCCTTTCAACTTTATTTGCATTCCCGGTTGAGTTTCTGGTTTTACCTGGAGTTTTACCTTTCCCGTAAAGGTATCTACAGTTATTTCTCCCCCCAGTATTGCCTTATAAAAATCTACTTCTACGGTATTATATAGGCTTTCCTTCTCTCTTTTGAAATTGGTATTATTGATTATTTTAAAGGTGATGAGAAGGTCACCTTTTGGGCCGCCCTGGATTCCCGGGGCTCCGTGTCCTTTAATTCTAATGGTTTGTCCGTTTTCAACTCCCAGGGGAATTGTGAGCCTTATATTTTTTCCATTAATGGTAAGGGTTTGTTTCTGGCTTGTATAAACATCGGTTAAATTTAGCTGAAGTTCTGCATTGAAATCCTGTCCTTTATAGTGTGGGCTTCTGCCTGCGCCTCTGGTTCTTGCCCCTCCTCCAAACATTTGCTCAAAAAATTCGGAGAAAGTATCATCCTCAAAATTCCCGGAATATTGCTGACCTCCGCCAAATCCGCTTCCTGCGCGTTGTTGTCCTCGCTGTTGTTGTTTAGCCTGTTCAAATTGGTCGGCGTGTTGCCAGTCTTTACCGTATTGATCGTATTTTTTACGTTTTTCTGGATCGCTAAGTACTTCATTGGCTTCATTGATTTGTTGAAATTTGGCCTGGGCACTTTTATCGTTCGGGTTAAGGTCCGGATGATATTTCCGTGCAAGTTTGCGATAGGCTTTTTTGATATCTGGTACACTTGCCGATTTATCCAATTCTAATACTTTGTAATAATCTATAAATTCCATGTAGTCTTGATCAAGATATTGTTTCCTCTAATTTAAGGATTCCTAATCTTATCAGGTTATAAAATCGCTTTAAAATATTTTGTGTTGGGCTGTATTTGAAGCATTTCAAATAAACCAACTTTCTAAGCACATTTAATAGAAGATCCTGCAAAAAATAAAGTGGCAGATTAAACAACTTATAAACTACTTTAAATTAGGTCTAAATTATATTTAAAAGAAGCTTAAAGTTTGTTAAAAACTAATATGAGGCGTATTTTTGGCTCACTTTATTAAACATCATTAATTTATGGCAAAATCTGCGTTGTTAAAATCCTCTTTAGCAAAAAAATATTGGATGGCTCTCACGGGTCTTTTTCTTTGTACATTTCTGGTTGGTCATCTTCTGGGAAATCTGCAATTACTTCAGGCGGTAGGCCCTGAAGCAAAGGATCAGTTTAATGAATATGCATTGTTCATGACTTCCAACCCGTTGATTATGATTCTTTCTTATGTAACCTACATAAGTATTCTTTTTCATGCGATCGATGGTGTTTT
This sequence comes from Gillisia limnaea DSM 15749, assembly GCF_000243235.1. Taxonomy (GTDB): domain Bacteria; phylum Bacteroidota; class Bacteroidia; order Flavobacteriales; family Flavobacteriaceae; genus Gillisia; species Gillisia limnaea. The sequence continues at coordinate 1,656,068 of NZ_JH594606.1, read as the reverse complement.
ATTGACCATTCGTAACCGAAAAGCGCGCCCCCACGGGTACGAAAGTTTTAAGCCTTCTACCAATTCAATGTGGGCTTCAAGAAATATGGGAATTTTGGGAACTGTAATTCTTGCCTTTATAATAGTGCATATGAATATGTTCTGGGCTAAGATGAAATTTGGCGGGCTTGATAATACAATTTACACCACAGAAAGTGGTGCCGAAGTAAAAGATCTTTATACCATCACTTTACAGGCATTTCAAGATCCTCAATATGGCCTAATCTGGGTAATTGCCTATGCAATTGCGATGCTGGCTGTAGCTTTTCACCTTTCTCACGGTTTTGCAAGCGGATTCCAGTCTTTAGGAGTAAATCATCCTAAGTACAATGGATTTATAAGAAAATTTGGGATGGGATTTGCCATACTAATTCCTTTGGCATTTGCAGTGATACCCTTTTACATACATTTTATTTTAGAAAATATTTAAGCTATGGGAATATTAGAATCAAAAGAACCAAAAGGCCCATTGGCAGATAAATGGACCAAACATAAAAACGAGATCAACCTTGTTAATCCCGCTAATAAAAGAAATATAGATGTTATTGTTGTTGGAACTGGTCTTGCCGGTGGTAGTGCCGCCGCAACTTTAGCAGAACTTGGCTATAATGTTAAAACATTTTGTTACCAGGATTCTCCAAGACGTGCTCACTCAATTGCAGCGCAGGGAGGAATAAATGCAGCAAAAAATTATCAGGGAGATGGAGATTCTGTCTATCGTTTGTTTTATGACACCGTAAAAGGGGGAGATTACCGTTCCCGTGAAGGAAATGTATACCGGCTTGCAGAGGTTTCAGGAAATATCATCGACCAATGCGTCGCACAGGGAGTTCCCTTTGCACGTGAATATGGAGGATTGCTTGATAACCGTTCTTTTGGAGGTGTTTTGGTGTCCAGGACTTTTTATGCAAAAGGTCAAACGGGACAACAACTTTTACTTGGAGCGTATTCTGCGATGAACCGCCAGATCAATCGTGGTAAGATAACTCCATTTAACCGTCATGAGATGATGGATCTTGTGATAGTAGATGGTAAAGCCCGTGGAATTATCGCCCGAAATTTGGTAACCGGAGAAATTGAAAAGCACAGTGCTCACGCAGTTGTGATCGCTTCAGGTGGGTACGGAAACGTATTTTTCCTTTCAACAAATGCAATGGGAAGCAATGTTACCGCTTCCTGGAAAATCCATAAAAAAGGAGCTTTTTTTGCAAATCCTTGTTTCACTCAAATTCACCCAACTTGTATTCCGGTTTCTGGAGATCATCAGTCTAAGCTGACATTGATGTCTGAATCCCTTCGGAATGACGGAAGGATATGGGTTCCAAAAAAGAAGGAAGATGCGGAAGCAATAAGGTCGGGAAAATTGAAACCTACCAATCTTAAAGAAGAAGACCGGGATTACTACCTGGAAAGAAGATATCCGGCATTTGGAAACCTTGTCCCTCGTGATGTAGCTTCCAGAGCCGCTAAAGAACGTTGTGACGCCGGTTACGGAGTTAATAAAACCGGAGAAGCAGTTTACCTTGACTTTAGCGCAGCTTTTATGCGTTACGGGAAAGAAGCTGCAAATACAGAGCATATAGAAAACCCATCCGATGAAAAAATAAGGGAATTGGGAGTTTCTGTGGTTGAAGCCAAATACGGAAACCTGTTCCAGATGTATGAAAAGATCGTAGATCAAAACCCTTATAAAACACCCATGATGATTTATCCTGCGGTACATTATACGATGGGCGGGATTTGGGTAGATTATAACCTGCAAACTACCATTCCGGGATGTTTTGCAACAGGAGAGGCAAATTTTTCTGATCACGGTGCAAACCGGTTGGGAGCTTCAGCCCTGATGCAAGGTTTGGCCGATGGATATTTTGTTCTTCCTTACACCATCGGAAATTATTTAGCCGATGATATTAGTACCGGTCCAATTTCTACTGATAGTCCGGAGTTTATTGAAGCAGAACGGAAAGTTCGTTCAGAAATAGAGAAACTTGTAAATAATAAGGGAACAAAATCTGTAGATTATTTCCATAAACGTCTTGGTAAAATTATGTGGGACAAAGTTGGAATGTCCCGTAATGTGCCAGATCTCGAAAAGGCAATTTCCGAAATTAAAGCTCTTAGGGAAGAATTCTGGAAAGAAGTGCGAGTTCCCGGAACCATGGATGAGATGAACGCAGAACTTGAAAAAGCAGGACGAGTTGCAGATTTCCTTGAATTAGGAGAACTTTTTGCCAAGGATGCACTTCACCGCAATGAGTCATGTGGAGGTCACTTCAGGGAAGAATATCAAACCGAGGAAGGCGAAGCACTAAGGGATGATGAAAACTTTATGTATGTGGCAGCCTGGGAATATACAGGGCAACCCGCAGATGCGATCCTGCATAAGGAAGAATTGAATTACGAAAATATCGAAGTAAAAACAAGAAGTTACAAGTAGGTTCCTGGTTAAGAGTTAAGAGTTAAGAGTAAGGAGTTATGGGGAGTTTAAATTCATTTGAGGAATTGGAATGTTGAAAAGCCTCGGGGGATTTAAGGAGATTTGTTTCCATTGAAATAATTTCTAAATTTCCAAATGAAGAGAAGTACGCATGAACTAGTCAGCTAAGGAGATGATCATCAAGATCAATTGGAGATGATATTGCTGAAGGATTTGGGAGATTTAAGCACAAGGAAAATATACAAGCCTGCAGGATTGCCCGGGGATCGCTTTGTGAAACTTTAAATCAAGTCTTGAACGCGAAAGATGAAAATTATATAAGTAAGGAAACTTGGGAGGAATTCAAATTAGAGTTTGAAACAACCACAACAATTTTAAATGGATACATTAATTATCTAAAGAAAGCAAAAACGGGGTGATGGATAGAGGTAATTTGATTTTGATCACTTAACCTATAACACATAACTCTTAACACATTTCACACATGAAGCTTACACTAAAAATATGGCGTCAAAAGAACGCCACTACAAAAGGAAAAATTCAAAACTATCAAATAGATGGGATAGACCCGGATATGTCATTTCTTGAAATGCTGGACGTTCTTAACGAACAGTTAATCAACAAGGAAGAGGAACCGGTGGGTTTTGATCACGATTGCCGTGAAGGAATTTGCGGATCCTGTAGTTTACAAATCAACGGAGAACCTCATGGTCCGGATCGTGGAGTCACCACCTGCCAGCTGCATATGCGAAAGTTCAAGGATGGAGACACTATTACAATAGAGCCGTTTAGGGCTGCCGCTTTTCCAGTGATAAAGGATTTAGTTGTAGACCGTAGTTCTTTTGACAGGATACAGCAGGCCGGAGGTTATATTTCTGTAAATACTTCAGGAAATACCCAGGATGCCAACGCGATTCCTATTGAAAAGGAAGATGCCGATGCTTCATTTTATGCTGCTACCTGCATAGGTTGTGGCGCATGCGTTGCTGCTTGTAAAAATGCAAGTGCGATGCTTTTCACAGCTGCTAAAGTAAGTCAGTTTGCTTTATTGCCACAAGGTGAGATAGAAGCAGACAGGCGTGTTCTTGCGATGGTGGAACAAATGGATAAGGAAGGTTTTGGAAACTGTACCAATACCGGTGCGTGCGAAATTGAATGTCCTAAAGGTATTTCCCTTGAAAACATCGCAAGGATGAACCGTGAATATTTGAAAGCCAGCGTGAAATAACATCAGCGTTGCTTTATAAAAATTTTAATCCCGAACTTTGTAGTTCGGGATTTTTTATAGATATTATTCTAAAACGCACCTATGTCCAACTTTCAACTTAGAACTTCCAAAATTCGAAATCAGAAAGACAGTATCTTTACTATTATGGGTCAGCTTGCTCATAAATATAATGCGACCGATCTTTCTCAGGGTTTTCCCAATTTTGAAACCGATGACTATTTGAAGGAACTTGTTACCAAAGCCATGAAAGCCGGTCACAACCAATATGCACCTATGGCAGGCGTGCTAAAACTCAGGGAGCGCATCGCTGAAAAGATTGAAAGTTTATACGGAAGAAAATATAATCCTGAAACTGAAGTCACAGTTACCAATGGCGCCACCCAGGCAATTTATTCTGCTATAACGGCTTTTGTTCAAAAAAATGATGAGGTGATCGTTTTTAAACCGGCTTATGACAGTTATGAGCCTACCATTAAATTAAATGGAGGTATTCCTGTTTTAATTCAGTTGAAGGGAGCGCAATTTACAATAGACTGGACCGAGGTAGCAAAGAAGATCACTTCCAGAACACGAATGATCATCATCAATACCCCGCATAATCCCAGCGGAACAGTTTTAAGTAAAGAAGATATGCTTCAGCTGGAAAGTTTGCTTAAAAACACCGATATAATACTTCTTAGCGATGAGGTATATGAACACCTTGTATTCGATGATAATAAGCATCATAGTGCTGCTATTTTTTCAGGACTTGCGGAAAGGGCGATTATTTGTGCTTCCTTCGGAAAAACATTTCATAATACAGGTTGGAAAACAGGCTACTGTGTGGCTCCTTCAGCATTGATGAAGGAGATTAGGAAAGTTCATCAATTCGCTGTTTTTTGTGTGAACCATCCTATGCAACATGCCTATGCCGAATACCTAAAAGATCCTCAACATTATTTACAGCTGGGGAGCTTCTATCAGGAAAAAAGGGACAAATTCCTAAAGTTGATGAAATCAACCAAATTCAGGGCGAAGGCATCTGCGGGAACCTATTTTCAGGTGATGGACTATTCAGAAATAACAAATGAAGGAGATGTTGAATTTTCAGAAAGGCTGATAAAAGAGTACAAGCTGGCGACTATTCCTATTTCGGTTTTCAACATAGATAATAAGGACAACCTTCAACTGAGGTTCTGTTTCGCCAAAACCGATGAAACCCTGGAAAAGGCTGCGGAAATCCTAAACGATATAAAATAGCTTAATAGCGCTGGCGTTTCAATCTCTGATTTACTAAACTGCGAACCACTTCGGTAGTTATTCCAAAAAGAACGTGTGCAAATAACTCATTTGCCTGCATTTTTAAGGGAACATCCGTAGGTTTAGGTTCTAATCCCATCATTGGCAGGGAAGTTTCGTGGGTTGAAAACCAGGTAGAAGCTCCTAAAATAACTCCATCGGTGATATTATAATCATCTTTATCCTTTTTCCCGTACCCATAGGCTGCCCCAAGACTTGCCCCAAATGGAAAACTTACCAACTGCTCTGCCAAAGCTTCATTTTGATGGCTTATAGGGGTGCCGGTGATCATGGTGGACAAATCATCTACTATTTTAATTTGTGCTGAACGTTGTTCTATTTTTCTAACAGGGAGATAATTTTCCACAAGACTTTTTACAGCTGTTCCCGCAAGACCGCCTAAAAATCCTGCAATTAGCCCCCGGGATGTACTTGAGGCAAATGTATTCTTCTGAAAAAATGCTGGTAAGTTCATAGTAATTTAATTTGAGTTAAAACTATTTATATTCCGGTTTTAAAACAACGATTTAACAAGTATTTAGGATGGAAGAATTTATTTTTTTAAATTTGAGAATGATTGAAAATTTAAAAATTGCGGTTCTTCAGGTTGATCTCGCCTGGGAGAATCCTTCGAAAAACAGGGAGTTATTTTCGGAAAAAATAGCTGCTATAAATCAGGAGGTAGATCTCATTATTTTACCGGAAATGTTTAGCACCGGTTTCTCCATGAATGCTGAAAATCTGGCTGAGGTCCATCTGGGTGAAACTTTTAAATGGATGCAAAATATTGCTTCCCAAAAGAAAAGCGCAGTTACCGGAAGCCTTATTATTAAGGACGATGGGAAGTTTTATAATCGATTGTATTTTGTATATCCCGATGGCACATTTAAAACCTATGACAAACGGCATACTTTTACGCTTGCCAGGGAAAATGAAACCTACGCTGCCGGAAAACAACGATTGACCCTGGAATATAAAGGCTGGAAGATTTGTCCGCTTATTTGTTATGATCTACGTTTCCCTGTTTGGGCAAGAAACACTGAAGATTATGATCTTTTAATTTATGTAGCCAATTGGCCGGAAACCAGGATCCATGCCTGGGATGTACTATTACAGGCGAGGGCAATAGAAAACATGTCTTTTTGTATAGGAGTAAACAGGACCGGAGTCGATGATAATAAGCATGTTTATAATGGCCACACAGCTGTATATGACTGTTTGGGAAAAGCGCTTTTTGAGAATGATAATCAATCTGAATTCACTCAAATTGTGAGCCTTGATAAATCACATCTTACTGAAACCCGCGAAAAATTAAAGTTTTTGCAGGACAGGGATACCTTTAGTTTAAAATAAAAGTTTGATTCACATCCCAATTTGGGCGTACATCAATTAAATCGGGGAAATAAATTATTTCTTCAGCTTTTATTTTCTTAAGGTAATTTCCTGTATCCCAAATCTTGTTTTCATTCCGGTCATAAATAACACGTATCAAATATTTTCCGGGAATTATAAGATCAAAGCTTATAGTGCTTTCTGAAATAGAATAGCGTTCATATTTAAGCACTCCTTTTTCATCTGTGAGTTGAACAATCAAAGGGAATTCTCTTACATTTTGAAGGTTGAGACGCACATTACCATAATCGGAAAAAGCTTTGGTTCGTATGCTCTTTTTGATGGTATCGTTCACAGAGTCAAAAAAGTCGGTTATTGCACCTGGCAACGCTGTGATTTGATAGGTTTCATTTTCGTTTTTATCAAATTTTAAACGAAGGCTATTCTCTAAGGTATTTATTTCTGAAATAAAAGGGACCGGTATGGAATCCTGACCTACAATACTTATAAGACCATCGTTTTTTTCTGAAATAGGAGTATTGGTTCTAAACAAAAAATCTTTACCAAAATCCAGATTTCCGGAAGGTTCTGAGCTTACAATAAGGGTGTCTTTTGGCATATCTGTAATTCTGGTAAGAAGGGTGTCTTTTCCCTTTGGCCCGGAAATAGCAAGAAGCAGACTGTCAATTTCAATTTTAGGTTTATACCAGAAATTAAGGCTGTCTTTATCGGTGATTTTTGTAATTCGGTATTCAAAATCATCGGAAACTGCACTTATAGGTTTAAAGCGTATGCTATCCAATTCAGATTTTCCCTTATAACCAATCAGCAATTTTTGCAGTCCTGTTTGTTTGGGTCTTTCTGCCTTAAAGTCCTGTATTTCTTTGAACAAAGTCAACGTATAAGAGGAATCGGTTGGAATTTTAATGGGATTTTCAATAAAGGCAATTTTCTCTCTTCCCGGATTATACTTATAATCGTTGTTTAGGTCCTGAACAGCCACCAATTGGTAAGTTCCTTCCTTTAAATTTGTGATTTCAAATGTTTTAAGACTATCAAGCGTATTGGTAATATACCTGGGTGGTTCATTTAAAACAAGGGAGTCTGTAAAGGATTCATCCACTTCATACAACATTACCGAGATAAAGGAAGGTGCTTCCTTTAATAAAGCGTCTTCAATTCTTCCCTGGACCGATAAAGAATCAATGTAATTTCCGGTGGAAAAAACATATTTAAAAAAAGGTAAAGGATTTCCCTCATTATTATCTGTCACACTTGTTCCAAAATTTATAACATAGGTTGTGTTTTCCTGTAAGGTGTCGTTTATTTTAATTCGTACATCCTTACTGGCAAATCCCAACGGGGTTATATCCGGTTTTGGAGACATAGGCGGGGAAATAATAATTTGTTCCTGGGCCTTTTCAAGCTTTATAAATTCATCAAAAACTATCTTTATCTCTTTGGAATCGAAATTTGTCGAGAAATTTTCTGGGGCAGCTCTCACAAATTTGGGAGGGATAGAATCTACTTTTCCTCCTGTTGGCGTGCCCTTTTTAGCACATTGCACTAAAAATAATGATATTAAGAGTAAGAATATTAGAGAAAAATACTTTTTCATGAAAATCCCAATTTTTAACAAAGAAACGATTAATTTTCATTTTGGTATCAGGCGATTGCCATAGAAGCAATGCTAATTTTGATACCTGGCGAATGTCGCAGAATATTGGAGCAGGCTTCCAGGGTAGCTCCGGTTGTGATAAGATCATCTACCAATAATATATGTTTGTAACTTATTTTCTCTGAATTTTCCAAAACAAAAGTTTCTTCTATATTACCCCATCGTGCCAGTCGAATTTTTATTGTTTGTGTTGAAGAATATGATTTTTTCAATAGGACCTGGTCCTCGTAAGGAATTTGGAGGGCTGCGGCAATTTCTTTTCCAAAACCTTCTACCTGATTAAATCCCCGGGACCTTAATTTTTTTTTGTGAAGCGGAACTGGAATTACCATGTCTATTTTCTTAAATTCGGAACTTTCTGCCAATTCTTTTCCCATCCATTTCCCAAGATAAACCCCAATTTCTTTCTGTCCTTTATATTTTAGCTGATGGATAAGCTTTTGCACCGTACCTTTCTTTCTAAAATGAAGCAAAGCTGTGGCATTTTCAACAAGTACACGTCCATAAAATACTTTTTTCACAGGATTTTCGTTTTGAAGGTGAAAATTGGTTACCGGAAGCTGATGAATACATTTTAAGCACAGTACCGTTTCACTTCTCATCAAGGAGCTATCGCAGATCTGGCAAAGCCTGGGGTAAAATAAATTGATAAAATCGTGAAACATATGTTAAGGAATTGTAATTTAGATGCTTTTACCAATAAATTTACAAACTAAATCTCTAAAATGATGACCGAACAGAAAAACAATACCGCCCTAAAGATTTTGACCGGTATTTTGGCCGTGGCTCTTGTGGCACTTGGAATTTATACCATAAAATTTTATAATGAAGAAAAAGAAAATAAGGCAATTCTGCAAAAGGAAAAAGCAGTAATTGAGGATGAACTCAACGACCTGATCGTTAAGTATGATGAAGCGATCGCTACGAATGAGGTGATGGATCAGGATCTGGTAAATGCCAGGGAACGTATTGTAGTGCTTTTAGATTCTGTGAAGGACTCCGAGGCAAACCTTGTACTTATTTCCAGATACAGAAGAGAAATTGGAACCCTTAAAAATGAAAAAGATCGTTTATTTAAAGTAGTAGACAGTTTGAGCAACCAAAACAGAATGCTATATTCAACTATAGACAGTACGCAAAATGTTTTGGCAGAAAGGACAAGGATGGCGGATTCTCTTTCTCAAACCAATCAAAATCTTTCCACCAAGGTCGATAAAGCTGCCCAGTTAAAAATAACGTCCCTTTTAGGGGAAGGAGTAATTGTTCGAAATAATGGGAAACTCGTTACAAACGATAAAACCGGAAGAATAGACCAGATTCGAACGTGCTTTACCATTACTGAAAATGCGCTTGCACAGGCAGGAGAAAGAGATATGTATATTCAGGTTTATAACCCAAGGAATGAATTGGTAGGCGATGAAATCGCAGTTCAACACGGAGGTGGAGTGATGGTTTACAGTGCACAATCCAGAATTTTTTATGAAAATGAAGAACTTGACGTGTGTGTTCTTTCAAAAACCAAACAAGAAAAACTTATTGAGGGAACTTATAAAGTATATGTTTATGCAGGGCCTGAACTAATAGGAACTTCCTCATTCAATTTGAGATAACTAATTAAAATTAAAAAATCAGGAACCGCCTTGAGCTTTATCAAGGCGGTTTTTTTATTTTTGCGCTATGGCAAAACAAGAAGATTTATTTAAGAATGTGATTTCCCATGCCAAAGAGTATGGGTATATTTTCGCATCCAGTGAGATTTATGATGGGCTAAGTGCTGTATACGACTACGGGCAAAATGGCGCAGAGTTGAAGAAAAACATCCGGGAATACTGGTGGAAGAGCATGGTGCAACTCAATCAAAACATCGTGGGAATAGATGCTTCTATTCTTATGCACCCAAAGACCTGGGTGGCATCCGGACACGTAGATGCTTTTAACGACCCATTGATAGATAATAAAGATTCCAAAAAACGCTACCGTGCAGATGTTTTGGTGGAAGATTTCGCTGAAAAACTGTTGCAAAAAGCACAAAAGGAGATCGACAAGGCGAAAAAACGCTTCGGAGATTCTTTTGATGAAGAGCAATTTGTTGCAACAAATGACCGGGTTGGAAAATACCTCACACAGCGTAAGGATATTTTAAAGCGTTTAGGAGATTCCCTTACACGTGAAGATTTAAAGGATGTGAAAGCTTTAATTGAAGAACTCGAAATAGCCGATCCGGAAACCGGGTCAAAAAACTGGACCGATGTGCGCCAGTTTAATCTTATGTTTGGCACCAAAATGGGAGCTTCGGCTGAGACTTCTTCAGATTTATATTTAAGACCGGAAACCGCCCAGGGTATTTTTGTAAACTTTTCAAATGTGCAAAAAACCGGAAGAATGAAAATTCCTTTCGGAATTGCTCAAACTGGAAAAGCCTTTAGAAATGAGATCGTAGCGCGCCAGTTTATTTTCAGAATGCGGGAATTTGAGCAAATGGAAATGCAATTTTTTGTACGACCCGGAGATGAAATGAAGTGGTATGAACACTGGAAAGAAGAACGAATTAAATGGCATTATTCCTTAAACCTTGGAGTGGAAAATTACCGTTTTCACGATCATGATAAGCTGGCTCATTATGCCAATGCCGCTGCCGATATAGAATTTGATTTCCCTTTTGGATTTAAAGAACTGGAAGGTATCCATTCCCGGACAGATTTTGATCTAAAAGCTCACGAAGAACATTCTGGTAAAAAATTGCGGTTTTTTGATCCGGAATTAAATGAAACCTATGTGCCTTACGTGATTGAAACTTCCATAGGTTTGGATAGGATGTTTTTGGCGGTTTTATCCTCTTCCTTAAAAGAAGAAACCTTAAAAGATGGTTCTTCCAGAACGGTGCTTAAACTTCCCGCAGTTCTGGCTCCAACCAAAGCTGCAATACTTCCGCTTGTTAAAAAGGATGGTTTACCGGAACTTGCCCGAACGATAATTGAAGAATTGCAATGGGATTTCAGGGTTCAATATGACGAAAAGGATGCTATAGGAAGAAGGTACAGAAGGCAGGATGCAGCTGGAACTCCGCTTTGTATAACGGTTGATCATGATTCCCTTGAAGATAATGAAGTAACAGTAAGATATAGGGACAGTATGGAGCAAAAAAGAGTGCCTATTTCAGAGCTTAAAAAGATCATCGAGGAAGAGGTGAATTTTAAGAAGTGGATTACGGGTTAGATTTTTTATAGTATTAATGTATTAAAAGAGGCAATTAAATAGTTAATTGCCTCTTTTAATTTTTATTAATTCCTTAATTTTAAACATTTATATCTAAAATTTTTGGTTTTTAAAAATATGATTCGATTTTACTCTCTTTTCACCGTATTTATTTTCTTTATTTCTTTGCAGGTTAATGCGCAGAAAAGAGAAATTTCAGGGCCAGTTTATATCGATTCAGCCCAGGCATTTCCTGTATCTTCAATTTCAAAACGAAAATTAATAGCTCCCTCAACAGAATATAAAATTGTAAACCCCAGGAATAGGGGAATCAATAAAGTGGTTCCTGGAAAGGGATTGCCTAAAACCACGGACGCTGCACTTCAGGAAAAGATGGGGGAAGTCCCGGGAAAAGCACCAATTTTTTCATTTGATGCAGTAACTTCCCGTTCCACGCCTACCGATCCTACAGGGGCTGCGGGTCCCAATCATTACGTAAACGGATGGAACTCTGCTTTTTCCATCTTTGATAAAAGTGGAAATCAAATTGTGCCTCCAGCCTCCCTTTCCAGTATTGGCGGTGAATTCACTAATGAAACCCTGGGAGATCCCATTATTTTGTACGATGAATTCGCCGACAGATTTTTGATCACCCAATTCAGCGAAACTCCTGAAAGTTTTTTGGTTGCCGTATCTCAAGGGCCGGATCCAGTAAATGATGGTTGGTATACCTATAGATTTCCTACAAATGGTGCCTTGCCGGATTATCCAAAAATTTCGGTTTGGAGTGATGGGTATTACGTGACCACTAATAAAAATTCTAATTCCGCAAGTACTAGTCAGGTGGTATATGTTTTTGAAAGAGACAGGATGCTAATAGGGGAAACTGCCAGGTTATTAGCATTTCCATTGGTAGGTATCAATACGAATGGTTTTTATAGTCCTGCAGGATTTCATGCCATGGGAGGGGAAATGCCTCCTTTGGGAAATTCACCAATAATTTATCTTCAGGATGATGCCTGGGCAGGAGTTTCGGAAGATCATTTAAAGATTTGGAACATTGACGTAAACTGGAATTTATTGACAAATTCTACTATTAGGGAATCCCAGGAACTGGGCGCAGCAAGCGGAGTTTCTCCATTTATTGCCACTTTTGACGGAGGTGCTTTTTCCAATCTTGCACAACCCAATCAGGCTCCGGAAATAGATGCCTTGCAGGCTACGATGATGTACATGACCCAGTATAGAAGATTTGCAAACCATAATTCTGTTGTGATGAATTTTGTGGTGGATATAAATCCAACCGCCGCAGAACATGCCGGAATAAGATGGTATGAACTAAGACAGGATAGGAATGGAGGCCCCTGGAGCGTTTATCAGGAAGGAACCTATGCTCCGGACAAAAGCGATAGATTTAGTGGAAGTATTGGAATGGATAGAGAAGGAAATATAGGTTTGGGATATACAGTTTTAGACGATAGTCCGGAAACACCAATATTTCCTTCGATACGGTATACAGGAAGATATTCTAATGATCCATTAGGAGAAATGACACTGGTTGAAGCAAGCATTGTTGAAGGTCTTAGTCCTAATCCTAACACCCGGTATGGGGACTATGCCCATTTGACGCTAGATCCTACAGATGGCGTTACCTTTTGGCACAATGGAGAATATTTTGATGGTGTAGATAGGAAAAACAGGGTGGGTGTTTTTAAGCTTGCTCCGGATTTTAATAATGATGTTGGAATAATCGCAATCCCAAATCCTGAAGATGCTACGCTTTCCGGTTCTGAATCTATAACTGTTACAATTCGAAATTTTGGAAGAAATACGCAATCCAATATTCCTGTAAGTTACACCATCAACGAAGGTCAAACCATAAACGAAGTATTTACAGGAAGTTTGCCTGGAACAAGCTCTGTAGATTATACATTTTCCGCTTCAGCAGATTTGGGAATTGTAGGACAGGCTTATGAGATTACTGCTTCCACAAATTTAGCAGACGATGACAATGAGGATAATGATGAATTTTCCGGAACTATTAGAAACCTTTTTCCCAATGATGTTGGGGTAACATCCATAGATGCACCTTCTACCGGTTTGGAATTAACTTCTTCTGAAGAAATAACAGTTACAATAGAAAATTTTGGGGGAGAACCACAATCCAACATTCCTGTTTCTTACCAAATTGAGAATAATAGAAGTGTAAATGAAACTTTTTCCGGAACGCTGCCGGTGGGAGAAAATGTGACATATACCTTTTCGCAAAGAGCCAATCTTTCTGTTTCTGGCCGATATAATATTTCTGCCGAAACCAATTTAACCGGAGACAGTCAACCCGAAAATGACGGAGTAGAAAAATCGGTAGCAAATTTAAACTGTATTCCTGAAGGATCCGATTGTACAAGTTTTGGAGACGGAATATTTTCTTTTGAATTGGAAGATATTCTCAACGAAAGAATTCCATGTACCACAGGATATGGTGATTTTATTGGGTCTTCAACAGATTTGGACAGATCTGAAGGAACTTTTACGGTAAGGGTGAAAACTTTATTTGATTCTCCGGAGGATAATGAGAAATTCTCTATGTGGATAGATCTAAATGATAACGGCGTTTTTGACGATGAAGAAAGATTGATTTCCAGCCAGGTTATTCCTACGGCAAGTACCTGGCATGAGTATGAATTCACACTGCCTGCCAATGCGCCTTTAGGGCTTCATTTACTAAGGATACGGGCAGGGGATGTCTCTTTTGATGGAGATCTTAATGATCCCTGTAGTGTTATGGATTATGGAACAACTCATGATTATAGTGTACGAATAACAGACAGCACCCTTAGCATTGATGACTTCCTTTTGAATGAAGCAAACCTTGTGATTTCAGATCAGGGGAATAGAATTTTCCGGGTATTTCTGGAGACAGAATTTGATGAAACCCTGCGGGTCACCATTCATAATTTATTAGGGCAGAAATTATTGGAAAATAAAGTGGAAAGTAACGGCCAGGGATATTTGTATGAATTTGATATGTCCTATGCTGCTACAGGGGTTTATTTGCTAAGAATTGGAACCAGGGAGGTTGGAATCGTAAAACGGTTTATCGTAAAATAGACGGAGTCGAAAGGAACCGGTTTCATTTGCCCAAAATAACCGCTTATAAAAACAATTCAAATTATTTAAACCACTCATGATTCCTTATTTTTGGAAAAGATGAAACATCCAATATCATTTTCACTAAGCCCAACGCGCACTCACAGTAGGGATTCTTCACTGCGTTTAGAATGACATACCCGGGTTATTTTGTCATTTTGAACGAGCTTTTGGGCGAGGAAGAATCCCGCGCACTTATTGGACGAATCATAATTGAAACATCCATGACAGCAAGCTGACACACAGTGGATGATTATAGGGACGTTTCATTAGATAAATAAAAACAATAAAATAAAAAGATGAAAATTATCTCCTACAATGTCAACGGCATAAGGGCTGCACTAAGAAAAGGTTTTATTGATTGGTTAACAGGCGCAAATCCCGACATTCTTTGCTTACAGGAAATAAAGGCAAATCCGGATCAATTTGATACCAAACCATTCGAGGATGCCGGTTATAAATATAATTACTGGTATCCCGCTCAAAAAAAAGGATATAGTGGAGTTGCAATCTTAAGCAAGCACGAACCCCTGAATGTGGAATTTGGTACAGGGATAGAATATATGGATTTTGAAGGCAGGACTCTAAGAGTCGATTTTGAAGGATTCTCGGTTATGAGCCTGTACCTTCCTTCAGGAACAAATATTAAGAGGCTAGAGCATAAGTTTCAGTTCATGGCCGACTTTCAGAAATATATAGACCAATTAAAACTACAAATCCCAAATTTGATCATTTCGGGGGATTATAATATTTGCCATCGGGCCATCGATATTCATGATCCTGTTCGGCTTAAAAACACTTCCGGATTTCTGCCGGTAGAACGAGCGTGGATAGAAGATTTTATGAATAGCGGATTTATAGATTCTTTCAGGCATTTAAATAAGGAATCAGATAATTATTCCTGGTGGAGTTACCGCGCTAATGCCCGCGAAAACAATAAAGGTTGGCGTATAGATTACAATTTAATATCGGAGCCTTTAAAAGAAAAACTCAAACGTGCCGTTATTCTATCAGAGGCAAGACATAGTGATCATTGTCCTGTATTAATTGAAATTCATTAAAGAAATATGAGGATGTCTAAAATATTATTTTTCACAGTCATTTTTTTGAGCTTATCAGTCTCTTCCTGTGTGTCTTCTAAAGTGCATAAAGACTTGCAATCCCGGTATGATAATCTTCAGTCTAAAAATTTGAAGCTTTCTCAAGATTTTAAACAAACAAAAACATCCGGTGAGAAGGAACTGGCATCGCTTCAGGCGGAATACGATGGGTTAAAAGCAGAAAGAGATCAGTTGCAACAGGATTTCGAGCGTACCTCTGGCAGGTATGAAAGCCTGAAAGATTCCTATGATGCATTGGAGGCAAATAGTTCATCTGTACTTGCAGAAAACTCCCGACAAAACAGAGAACTTTTGGCAGAACTTGACCAAAAAGAGAAAACCCTTGCGGCAGAGCAGGCAAGATTGGAAAAACTGCAAAAGGATCTTACCGCCCGGATAAATAGAATTAATGAACTTGAAAGCCTTATAGCAGCGAAAGATGCCAAAATGAATGCTTTAAAAACGGCAGTTTCAAATGCGCTTACCAATTTTGAAGGAAAAGGTCTTACGGTAGAACAGCGGGATGGGAAAGTCTATGTTTCAATGGAGAATAAACTGTTGTTTAGTTCAGGAAGCTGGGCTGTTAATTCTGAAGGTAGAAAGGCGGTTCAGCAATTAGGATCTGTTCTTGCTCAAAATCCCGATATCGCAGTTTTAATTGAAGGACATACAGACAATGTCCCTTATGGAGGTAGCGGACAATTAAATGACAACTGGGATCTCTCTACAAAAAGAGCGACTTCCATCGTTCAGATACTTCAGGAAAACAAGGGGATAGATCCCCAAAATTTAACTGCCGCGGGGCGTGGGGAATTTGCTCCAGTAGCTCAAAATTCAACGGCAGAAGGTAAAGCTAAAAACCGAAGAATAGAAGTGATCCTAACTCCCAAACTGGATGAAATAAGCCAGATGTTAAATGAAATGGAGGAGTAAAGATTCTTAAATTATTTTAATCCCTCATTGAGGATTTAACCCGCCTTACCGTCGGGCAGGTTCCCCATCCCGATAGAATATCGGGATGTTTCGAATTTTTAAAAGGATTTTTGAGTTGATACCTCTCGTGGGCGGTCCTGCCCGGAGGTTCTGGATTTACTGAAAAAAAATAGATACAATTTATCGCTTTTGACTAAAGCAGTTTAATTATACATTTAAATGAAATACACCAATTTACCTGGCACAGATATTAAAGTTAGTAAAGTATGTTTGGGTTCCATGACCTGGGGCCAGCAAAACAGCGAAGCTGAAGGCCATATGCAGCTGGATTACGCCTTGGAGAGAGGCGTGAATTTTATAGATACCGCAGAGATGTACTCAACTCCTGCACGAAAGGAAACCCAGGGGAACACTGAAAAAATTATAGGTTCCTGGCTAAAAAATGCCGGAAACAGGGAAAAAGTAGTGCTGGCCTCAAAGATAGCAGGACAGGGAAATGCGGTTGCTCATATCCGTCCGAATCTTGGATTCAGCAAGGCTGCGCTTACCGAGGCTATCGATGCAAGTTTGAAGCGGCTCCAGACAGATTATATAGACCTGTACCAATTGCACTGGCCGGAAAGGAATACCAACTTTTTTGGCAAAAGAGGCTTTACCGTTGATGAAGATGAAGAATGGCAAGACAACTTTAAGAAGATCCTATTTGATTTGGGAGGTTTTATAAAGTCCGGGAAAATCCGGGAAATAGGATTGTCCAATGAAACCCCCTATGGAGTTATGCGATGCGTTGAGGAAGCCAGAAATGGTGCTCACAGGATATGCGCGGTACAAAATCCATATAGCCTTTTGAACAGGAAGGATGAAATTGGTTTAACCGAAATATTTCATCGGGAAAATATTGGGTTACTCCCTTATTCTCCATTGGGAATGGGAACTTTAAGCGGTAAATATTTAAAAGAATCCCCGGTAAATTCCAGATTGACTTTATTTCCTCAATACAACAGATATTCAAATCCACAGGCAGTGGAAGCAACCTCAAGGTATGTGGCACTTGCAAAGAAAAATGGAATAACCCCGGTTCAACTGGCACTGGCTTTTATAGAAAATCAGCCGTTTGTTACCAGTACTATAATTGGAGCAACCACTATGGATCAACTTTCAGAAAATATAGATGGTTTTGAAGTGAAACTTTCCGAAGAAATTATAAAGGAGATAAATGAAATTCATGAGGCAATCCCAAATCCGGCACCTTAAGAACTATAAAGGGGCAACAAGATTTTCGTGAATAAAAGCAGCCTGATTTCCCAGGGTGCGTATATGGTACCAATCATTTGATTTTCCTAGAAATATCAGGGTATCATTTAATTTTGAATTTCCTATAATTCTGGAGCCGTTGGCGTAGGGTTTATCCCTTAAATTGGCGGTTTTCCCGGTTACTTTCATAGAAAATAATTTTAAGGTATCTGTGCGGGAATTAAATTCCGGATTTTCTATTTGAAAAATATGATATAAAGGGTCAATAGCACCTTGATAATTTTTATAAATCCCAAAATGTAAATGCGGTGGAGTGGTTCTGGCATTGCCGGTATTACCTACATATCCCAAAGTATCTCCCCTTTTCACCAATTTACCCGAAATGGGTTCTATGCTGTCTAAATGGGCATAGTACAAAGATTGGCTCCTCTTAGGATCCCTGAGCCAAACTTGTTTGCCTCCAAGGCCTTTTTCACCAGATGAGGTAATATATCCATTGATTGCGGCCACCACAGGAGTACCTCTGGCAGCAAAAATATCGACTCCCTCATGGCTTCTTCTACCCGCATCCCGGCCAGCTCCCCAAAAACTTTGCATATTCTTATTGCCTGCTCCAGAAACCGGAAAAAGATATACAGGGGATTTTTTAACTTTAAAAACAAAAGGAGAATTAGCTTCCATTGCGGGTTGAACTATAATTTTATAGGTCCCCGTTTCTTTTATTTCATAGGTCAATCTGGATTCTTTATATTGGGCGGAAGCAATAATTTTATAGGGTTTTATTGAATCGTTTTGTTTTAGATACAAATCTATAAACACCATTGGCGGCGGTGATGCTGTTTCCGCTTCTATTCCCAGTTTTTCGCCTGGATTTAGTGAAACATTATAGGAATAAATAAGGAATCCCCTTGGCGTAAAATCCCCTGTTGAAAAATAAGGAAGGTCTATTTGAAGGCTGTCTTTTAATGCGTTGCCTACTTGATTTTCCCATAGGTTGAAAAGCGCTGGAGAAGAGCTAAATTCCTGTTGATACTTTTCTTTTGCTGAAGGACTTGTAATAAGATCTTTTGCTTTGTTGAGTTGTGAGCATCCCATAAAACTACCAACGCATAAAATGCCTAAAAAATAGAAAGTCGATCTTTGCATAGATATTTCCCTGCAGATTCTATGCCATACCCTAAGCAAATAGAAATTGCACGACATCTTCAATCCTGGCGGCCCTTTGAATTTTTATCTGGTAATTATTCTTCGGAAGTTTGGTTTGTTTTGAGATCATAATTGTTGCAAAACCAAGCTTTTCAGCCTCCAAAATTCGTTGTTCCACTCTGGGAACAGGTCTTAATTCTCCGGCCAGGCCTACTTCTGCAGCAAAACAAATATCCTTTTCAATGAAAACATCTTCATTGGAGGATAAAATGGCTGCTATTACTGCAAGGTCTATGGCAGGGTCATCTACAGAAATACCACCGGTAACATTCAAAAATACATCTTTGGCTCCCAATCGAAATCCTGCACGTTTTTCAAGCACGGCAAGCAGCATGTTAAGTCGTTTCGAATTGTAACCCGTTGTAGAGCGTTGAGGAGTCCCATAAACCGCAGAACTTACCAAGGCCTGGATCTCTATCATTAAAGGCCGCATACCTTCCATAGTAGAAGCGATTGCAGTTCCGCTCAGGCCTTCATCATTCTTAGAGATCAATATTTCTGAAGGGTTGGTCACTTCACGTAATCCGCTGCCCAACATTTCGTAAATTCCTAACTCATGGGTGGAGCCAAATCGGTTTTTATGTGCTCTCAGGATCCTGTAAACGTGATTGCGATCCCCTTCAAATTGCAACACGGTATCTACCATATGTTCCAAAACTTTTGGTCCGGCTATACTCCCTTCTTTAGTGATATGTCCTATGAGGATAACGGGAACTCCAGTTTCTTTGGCGTACTTAATGAGCTCTGTGGTGCATTCCCTGATTTGAGAAATGCTTCCGGCAGAACTTTCAATGTAATCACTGTGCAGGGTTTGAATGGAATCTATGATCACGATCTCCGGCTGAAGCGTTTCTATTTGTTTAAAAATATTCTGGGTTTTGGTTTCCGTCAGTATATAGCAATTGGCTGGATTAGGGTTGATACGCTCTGCACGCATTTTTATTTGTTGCTCACTTTCCTCCCCGGAAACATACAAGGTTTTTTGTTTCAGATTTAAAGAGATTTGCAATAACAAGGTGCTTTTTCCAATTCCCGGCTCACCCCCAAGAAGGGTGAGCGATCCGGGAACAAGTCCGCCACCCAAAACCCTGTCAAGTTCCAGGTTATTGGTGTTTAGCCTGGCTTCCGTAGAGACCTGAATATCGGCTATTTTGGTTGGTTTTGGTGTTCTTTTAACCTCCCGTACCAATGCTGTTTTCCAATCTTTTTGATCGGGCTTTTGAATAACTTCCTCTACAAGGGTGTTCCATTCTTTACATGAAGAGCACTGGCCCTGCCATTTTGGATGTTGTCCACCACAATTTTGGCAATAGAAGATCGTTGTTGGTTTAGCCATATTTTCCCTGACTCTTTTTTTAAGTTTTTAATCCCTCATGGAGGGTTTAACCCGCCTGCTCGTCGGGAAGGTTCCCCGTCCCGATATTCTATCAGGACGCCTCGAATTTTTTAAATGATTTACCAATTTATACATCGTGGGCCTGCCCAAAATGAATTTTATTCAGGCGGGCCCGCCCGTACCGTTCGGGCGGGCCTCAAGATATTGATTGGCCTCTTAATAGTTGAAATCTTTTTTGATCTGATCTGCTTTTCCCAGCATAAAATCCACCGTTAAAAAAGATATGGGTTCCTGTCCATAGGCTTTTTGATAGGACCGCATAGCACTTTTTGGGTTGCCCATTTCCTCGTCGTACCGGGCATCAAAATAGGTTCCCAGCATCGTGTTTGGGTAATGATCATTGGCTAATTTGGAGAGATCTTTTAACTCGTCCCATCTTCTTGTTTTCTCCATCGCATTATACACAGCCATAAAATCATTCAATCGTATCTTTTTATCGATTCCGAAGAGGCTTTTAATAGTTTTATACTTTTCTACCAGATAATCATAGGAAGAAACAGAGGTTTGTAGAAGTATACTGTTATAATCCTGAATGGAAATAGGTCGATATACCTTGAAAATTTGCTCTATCGATTTAGGGATTGCATTCCCTACGAGTGTATAATGTGTTGCATCCTGAAAATTATCAAAGTTATAATGCAGGTTTTTGTTATTGATATTTTTCAATTGAGCATCAAAACTTAAAATAGGCTCTTTCAAAGCCGAAATATCTTCAGAAGAAGTGGCCAGATAATACCAGATTGGCTCGGTTGTCTTTTCAAGGGACGTGGTGATACGATTTGCCATTTCCGGAGCAAGATCTGGGCTGAGGTTGATATAACCGCGGAATAATGGCTTCTCCTTTAAGAGGTAGTAGTTAATGAAATTTGAAGTGAAATCATGGCCCACGATCACGCGGAAATTTGCAGTTCTATAATTTGAATCTAGAAACGGCATTAATTCCATTCCTATGAATTCAAAAAATGCAGCTCCGGTTTTGGAGGGTAAAAAGGTGTTTTCATCAAAATAAGCATCGGATTCCCGTGTAGAGGATTGGTTGATCCCAACAACGATCATCTCCGGGATATCTTCCCAGTAGGAATAATAATCTATGTTTCCTGCAACCGGCTCAAAGAGATAATCGCCATCGAGTACGATGATTATAGGGTAGGATTTCTCTTTGTTTTGCTCATAGTTTCGTGGAAGCTGAATCTTTAGCTGCCGTTCCTTTCCCAGTTTTGAAGAAGATATTTCTTTATGGATAACCTGGGAAATTAAGAGGTTGGGCAGGGTTAAAAGTAACAGCAAAAGTAGTTTTTTGTGCATAGGTTAAGTTTTTTGATTACCACACAATGTAGCTATTATTTTTGACGGTTAAAAATTGGAAGAAAAAGGAAAGAAAATCCTCCTGCCAAA
Source organism: Gillisia limnaea DSM 15749 (assembly GCF_000243235.1). GTDB lineage: Bacteria > Bacteroidota > Bacteroidia > Flavobacteriales > Flavobacteriaceae > Gillisia > Gillisia limnaea. The sequence continues at coordinate 1,634,447 of NZ_JH594606.1, read as the reverse complement.
ATCACCAGTAGGGTTTGTGTTCCCCAGGTAATCCATCCAAATGCTTCGCCAGCTTCTTTGCTAATTCCAAACAGCATTAGACTCGCGCCTATAGCAATGGGATAAACCCCAATTCCTCCATTGGTTGCGGAAATTGCAAAGGAGCCTACCACAAAGGCCATCATCACCACGCCAAAAGGCATTGCTGCGGTTTCAGGAACTGTAAAAACAAGCGCATAGAACATCAAGACATACATGAGCCAAATGAAGACCGTGTGAAAAATGAACGCTCCTTTATTCTTCATTTTTAAAATACTTCGCATTCCTTCCAACAAACCTTTAGCAAAAACTTTAATCTTCAGGATAACCCCATTTTTGGATTTTCTAATAAGTTTTAAGGTAAGGACCCCAGCGGCTAAAAGTCCAAAAAGAATCGCAATGGTTAGAAAAGGATTTATATTGTTTTCCTTAAAATAGGTAAGCAAATATTCTGTTTGCAAGATCATTGCAATACCAATAATGAGCAAAAGCATAATAAAATCGGCAATTCTTTCAGAAATTATTGTTCCAAAAGCTTTTTCGAAAGGTATTTTCTCGTATGTGGAGATGGTAACTCCCCTAAGGACTTCCCCGGATCTTGGAATTCCAAAATTTGCGAGGTAGGCTACCATAACGGCCATAAAACTGTTTAGGAATTTGGGTTTGTATCCCATAGGTTCCAATAAGAATTTCCAACGGTATGCACGGGAAATATGAGATAGCAGTCCTAACAACATAGATAGAAGAATCCATCCGGGATGGGCCTGGGTAATATTTTCCAATAATTGTTCTCTCTCTGAAGGGGTAGAATTTTTTATGGAATACCAAATTAAAAAAACTCCCAGTGAAAGTGGGAGTATAATTTTTAATATTTTTTTTGTGGATCTTTTCAAAAATTAATTGAGGAGATTGGTTTCTTCATCGGGAAACACAAGGGATGGTTTAAAAGCTTTGGCTTCTTCCAGCTCCATGATCGCGTATGTGATAAGGATAAGAACATCACCTTTTGCCACTCTTCTTGCAGCGGCTCCGTTTAAAGTGATCTCACCAGAATTTCTGGGTCCGGGGATCGCGTATGTTTCAAGACGTTCCCCGTTATTGTTGTTCACTATTTGTACTTTTTCTCCTTCAATAATATTGGCGGCATCCATAAGGTCCTGATCAATGGTAATGCTCCCGATATAATCAAGATCGGCTCCGGTACATTTTACGCGGTGTATTTTAGATTTTACTACGTGAATTTGCATTTTTGAATTTTAATAATTTAAGGCAATATTGTCAATTAGCCTAACCTCTCCGGCATAGGCAGCAATAAAAGCCCTGTATGTTAATTTCTGATCGTTATTTTTTCCAGATTTAAGAGTTTTTGAATCGGCTATTTCAAAATATTCCAGCTTTAAATCTGGGTGGTTCTTAAATTCATTTTCCACCCAACCTTTTATTTCATTGGCATTTTCTATGCCAAATTTCCCCTTTACTTTCATCAGCATCTGATATATAAAAGAAGCTTCTTTCCTTAAATTAGCGCTTAGTCGGTCATTTCTTGAACTCCTTGCCAAGCCGGTATCTTCACGATCTATAGGGCAGCCGATCACATCGACGCCCAGATTCTGTTTTTCGTTTAATTTTCTAATGATTTGTAATTGCTGAAAGTCTTTTTCCCCAAAAAATGCCTTATCGGGTAGAACTATTTCAAAAAGTCTTTTCACTACAGTACCAACTCCGTTAAAATGTCCGGTTCTGTATTTTCCTTCCATTTCATTTTCAATTCCATCAAAATCAAAATGCCCTGCCTGGATCTGTTTTCCATATAATTCTTCAGTATTCGGAGTAAAAAGAAGTAAATCCAGCTGTAAATCTTTCAGTAAAGCGATATCTGTATCTAAAGTACGGGGATAGTTTTCAAGATCCTTAAGATTGTCAAACTGGGTTGGATTAATAAAAATACTCACCACTACGGCATCACAAGCTTTAGCGGCCTGCTTCACAAGAGAGAGGTGTCCCAGATGCAAAGCGCCCATAGTAGGCACGAATCCAATCGTATTTTTTTTCTTCTTAAGGCGTGAAATCTCACGCTGTAAAAGGGCTTTTTCTCTAAATATCTGCATTTTATTATAAAATTAACAGCGTGCAAACTTAAGATATTACCGTCAAACTGCATAAAATTTTGTAATTTTGCATGTTTTTTATTCGCAAAAGCAATACACATATGAAAGATAAGAGGATATTATACGTATCATCTGAAGTAATTCCTTACCTGCCCGAAACCGATATATCATCTATGTCTTTTGATGCTGCCAGAATGGTAAATGGGCTGGGAGGCCAAATTAGAATATTCATGCCTCGTTATGGCAATATCAATGAAAGGAGACACCAATTGCACGAAGTGATACGGTTATCTGGGATGAATTTGGTAATCGATGATCTGGACATGCCGCTTATTATAAAAGTTGCTTCTATTCCCAAGGAAAGAATGCAGGTTTATTTTATTGATAATGAAGATTATTTTAAAAGAAAAGCCACGTTGACTGATGAGGATGGAAATATGTTTCCAGACAATGATGAACGTGCTATTTTCTTTGCAAAAGGGGTAATTGAAACCGTGAAGAAACTTAACTGGTCTCCGGATATAATCCATGTTCATGGATGGTTGTCTTCATTATTGCCATTGTACATCAGGAATTATTACGGAAAAGAGCCCTTGTTCTCTGAAGCCAAAATTATTACCTCGGTATACAATCAAAGCTTTGATGGCACGTTAGATAAGAAGATGAATAAAAAAATTCTTTTTGATGGTTTGGAAGAAGAAGATGTGAAGCATCTTAAGAAACCGGATTACGTGAATATCATGAAAACGGCTATTGACAATTCTGATGCCGCAATTATAGCGGGCGACAACATCCCTGAAGAATTAAAGAAATATTTAAGCAAACTGGACAAGCCTGTTTTGGATTATAAAAGTCCGGAGGAATTTTCTTCAGCGTATCAAGAATTTTACACTACTCAGGTTTTATCACAATAAGTAACTTATACCCAATGATTTTATTGAAAAGATTAGGCTTTATACCGGCTGTATTAATCGCTGTTCTGGCATTAGTGTCCTGTGATGATGATTTTACTACAATTGGTGGAGAGCTTATAGGTGGGGAATTTGATTCTTTACCTTCCTACAGCGCCGGAGTTCAAGCGCATAGTAAGAATTTAGGCGCAGTTCAAACAAACGGTTTGCCCGTAAATTTACTGGGCGTTTATAAAGAGCCTGTTTACGGGCTACAAACAGCCAGTGTGCTCTCTCAATTATCACTTTCAAGCCCTAAGCCCGATTTTGGAAATGAGCCCAGGCTGGATAGCGTTATTTTAACACTGCCATATTTTAGTACAAGGTTAGAGCCAGACGAAGATGGAAATCCTGTTTTTAGGTTGGATTCCGTATATGGTGATTCCCCTTTTAAATTGAAAGTTAGCAGATCAAATTTCTTTTTAAATGACTTTGATCCTGAAAGCAATTTTGAAGATCGGCAAAAATATTACTCCGATCAAGGCCCTGTTTTTAAGGCCAGTTTGATTGGTGATCCGCTTTATGTTGATGAATCTTTTCAGCCATCAGCAAGTGAAGTGGTCTATTTTGAAAATGATCCAAGCACACCGGGAAATGAAATTGATACTGTAAGAGTAAGTCCCAGGTTAAGGGTTCCTTTGCCAACGCAATTCTTCAAGGAGAATATTATAGATAAGCAGGGCTCTTCAGAATTGTCCAACAATAACAACTTCAGAAATTTTATAAGAGGCTTGTATTTTGAAGCAGAACCGTTAGATGGCAGCGGCTCGATGATGTTGTTGAATTTAAGTGGTAACGAAGCAGGAATTGTCCTGTATTATACGGCTTTTCAAACAGTGGAAGATTCTATTACAGAAATTCCGGGATCTTATAAACTCGACCTTGGAGGGAATACTGTGAACACATATTCTCAGGAACTTCCAGCGCAAATTGCCCTGGAGATCCAAGAAGCTTCTGAAGAAACTGGTGCAGAAAATCTTTATCTGAATGGTGGAGCGGGCAGTATGGCAGTAATAAATCTTTTCGAGGATGAAGCTGAGCTGGAGGAGTTAAGGGCGAATAACTGGCTAATCAATGAGGCAAGTTTAACCTTTTTTGTTGATCAGGATAAGGTTTTTGGTGGAAATTCAGAACCGGAGAGAATTTATCTTTACAACCTGAAGACAAATCAGCCACTATTTGATTATAGGATAGATCAACCGAATGTTGATTTCCCATTGATTTCTCTCACGAATCATTCTGGAAGATTGGTAAGGGATGAAGATAAAAACGGAATAAGTTATAAGATAAGGATCACGGAGCATGTTAAGCAAATTCTTGGTGAGGATGGCGAGAATGTGAAACTTGGTCTTGTAATAACTCAAAATATTAATTTACTGGCAAATTCAGCCTTAAAAAACCCTGTTGATGGGATTGACAGAGTGCCTTCAGCTTCTGTAATCACACCTCGAGGAACAGTGCTTCATGGGAATTTGGAAAGTGATCCAGGCAAAAGATTGAAATTTAATATTATTTATACGGAAACTAACAATTAAGATATGTGTGGAATTGTAGGATATATTGGACATAGAGATGCTTATCCAATAGTTTTGAAAGGCTTGGAAAGACTTGAATATAGAGGTTATGATAGCGCAGGAATTGCATTATATGATGGGGAACAGCTTAATCTATGCAAGACCAAAGGGAAGGTTGCCGATCTTAAAGCGAAGTTTGAGAGCACTACCTCTACAAAAGGACATGTAGGGATAGGGCATACAAGATGGGCAACTCACGGAGTTCCTAACGATGTAAATTCGCACCCTCATTATTCAAATTCAGGGAATTTGGTGATAATACATAACGGGATAATAGAAAATTTTGCAACTCTTAAAAAAGAACTTGTAAAAAGGGGATACACCTTTCAGTCAGATACAGATACGGAAGTGCTGGTGAATCTGATAGAGGATGTCATGATAAACGAAAAAGTGAAACTTGGTAAGGCGGTGCAAATAGCACTTAACCAAACCGTGGGCGCTTATGCTATCACTGTTTTTGATACCAGAAAACCTAATGAGCTTGTTGTCGCTCGATTGGGAAGTCCATTGGCAATTGGAATTGGCGAAAATGAATTTTTTATAGCCTCGGATGCTTCTCCGTTTATAGAATTTACAAGCAATGCAATTTACCTGGAAGACGGGGAAATGGCCGTGGTACGACTTGGGAAAGAAATAAAGGTGAGAAAGATCCATGATGATTCTCTGGTAGATCCTTATATTCAAGAGCTTCAACTCAACCTGGAGCAAATTGAAAAAGCTGGGTACGATCATTTTATGCTGAAGGAGATCTACGAACAACCAGATGCGATAACCGATACTTACCGCGGAAGAATGTTGGTAGAAGAAGGGATTATTAGAATGGCAGGGGTAGATGATAATATGGCACGCATCGCAAATGCAAAAAGAATCATTATTGTTGCTTGTGGAACTTCCTGGCACGCCGGATTAGTTGCAGAATATATTTTTGAGGATTTGGCCCGGATCCCGGTGGAAGTAGAATATGCTTCTGAATTCCGATACCGAAATCCTGTAATTTCTGAAAATGATGTGGTAATAGCGATTTCTCAAAGTGGTGAAACCGCAGATACTATGGCGGCTATAAAACTAGCTAAAGAAAAAGGAGCCTTTGTTTTTGGTGTATGTAATGTGGTTGGATCCTCTATATCCAGAGAAGCTCATGCCGGCGCATATACACATGCAGGTCCCGAGATTGGGGTAGCTTCTACCAAAGCTTTTACCACTCAAATTACAGTACTTACTTTAATGGCTTTAAAATTGGCCAAACATCGCGGTACAATATCCGATTCAACTTTTAGATTCCATTTGCAGGAATTGGAAAGAATTCCGGCAAAAATCACTAAAGTGCTGGAAGAAAACGATCATATAAAAATAATAGCTGAAAAATATAAGAATTCACCTAATTGCCTTTATTTAGGAAGGGGATATAATTTCCCTGTAGCATTGGAAGGAGCTTTAAAACTTAAGGAAATTTCCTATATCCACGCAGAAGGTTACCCGGCAGCCGAAATGAAACATGGGCCTATTGCCTTAATCGATGAATCCATGCCAGTAGTTGTAATTGCTACCAGTAAAGGGCATTATGACAAAGTAGTGAGCAATGTTCAGGAAATAAAGGCCAGGCAGGGGAAAATTATTGGAATTGTTACAGAGGGAGATGAGGCCGTAAGAGAACTGGCAGATTATGTAATCGAAATTCCGGAAACCATCGAGTCATTAACTCCGTTATTAACTACGATTCCACTTCAGCTTTTATCCTATCATATCGCTGTGATGTTGGGTAAAAACGTTGATCAGCCTAGAAATTTGGCGAAATCGGTTACGGTGGAGTAATTTTTTTGTGTTAATTCAAAGAACCCTTTCGATCTATTCGGAAGGTTTTTTTTGTTTTCTTCGGAAGCAATTGTAAAAATAATTAAGGAGAAACAGTTAGTACGGAGGAGAAATAGTTAGCACGGATTTGAAATCCGTGCTGAACAAAAACCGAAAAAAAGTTGTTGGGAAGCCTGTAGAATTTTATAAAGAAAAAACTATCTTTGCAGCCTGAAACAAAATTTTGATGAATTCGGATTTTATAAGTATTTGTCGAACAGAATTATAACAATTATTATATTAAACATTAAAGGAATAGATAATGTCTAAAATCACAGGTAAGGTTGCACAAATTATTGGTCCTGTAGTGGATGTAGCTTTTAATTCAGAAAATACTGGATTACCAAAAATTTACGATTCTCTTGAAATCACCAGAAAGGATGGATCTATTCTGGTTCTTGAAGTTCAATCCCACGTTGGAGAGAACACTGTAAGGACCGTTTCCATGGATTCTACCGATGGATTGAGCAGGGGAGTAGAAGTAGTAGCCACAGGAGCACCTATACAAATGCCTATTGGAAAAGATGTGTATGGCCGATTATTCAATGTGATTGGAGATGCCATTGATGGAATGGAGAATTTGCCAAAAGCAGGTGAGCATGGATTGCCAATTCACCGTGATGCACCAAGATTTGAAGATTTATCTGTTTCCACAGAAGTTTTATTTACCGGAATAAAAGTTATCGATCTTATTGAGCCTTATGCAAAAGGTGGTAAAATTGGATTGTTTGGAGGAGCTGGTGTTGGAAAAACAGTACTTATCCAGGAATTGATAAACAACATTGCAAAGGGACATGGTGGTCTATCCGTATTCGCCGGAGTTGGTGAAAGAACGAGAGAAGGGAATGACCTTTTGAGAGAGATGTTGGAATCTGGAATTATAAAATATGGAGATGACTTTATGCACTCTATGGAAGAAGGAGGATGGGACCTCTCTAAAGTAGATAAAGCTGCTTTAAAGGAATCTAAAGCAACCTTCGTTTTCGGACAAATGAATGAGCCACCGGGAGCACGTGCACGTGTTGCACTTTCCGGACTTACTATAGCCGAATATTTTCGTGATGGAGCGGGGGAAGGACAAGGAAAAGATGTACTTTTCTTTGTAGATAACATTTTCCGTTTCACTCAGGCAGGATCTGAGGTTTCTGCCCTTTTAGGAAGGATGCCTTCTGCCGTTGGTTACCAACCTACCTTAGCTACAGAGATGGGAGCTATGCAGGAACGTATTACTTCTACTAAAAATGGTTCTATTACATCGGTTCAGGCGGTTTATGTGCCTGCAGATGATTTAACCGATCCGGCGCCGGCAACAACCTTTGCCCACCTGGATGCAACTACAGTACTTTCACGTAAAATCGCGGAGCTTGGTATTTATCCTGCGGTAGATCCTTTGGATTCTACTTCAAGAATTCTTACTGCCGAGATCCTTGGACCAGAGCATTATAATTGTGCGCAACGCGTAAAAGAGCTGCTGCAACGTT
>NZ_JH594606.1:1625157-1626365 GCF_000243235.1 Gillisia limnaea DSM 15749 | reverse complement strand
AATGCAATTTACCTGGAAGACGGGGAAATGGCCGTGGTACGACTTGGGAAAGAAATAAAGGTGAGAAAGATCCATGATGATTCTCTGGTAGATCCTTATATTCAAGAGCTTCAACTCAACCTGGAGCAAATTGAAAAAGCTGGGTACGATCATTTTATGCTGAAGGAGATCTACGAACAACCAGATGCGATAACCGATACTTACCGCGGAAGAATGTTGGTAGAAGAAGGGATTATTAGAATGGCAGGGGTAGATGATAATATGGCACGCATCGCAAATGCAAAAAGAATCATTATTGTTGCTTGTGGAACTTCCTGGCACGCCGGATTAGTTGCAGAATATATTTTTGAGGATTTGGCCCGGACTCCCGGTGGAAGTAGAATATGCTTCTGAATTCCGATACCGAAATCCTGTAATTTCTGAAAATGATGTGGTAATAGCGATTTCTCAAAGTGGTGAAACCGCAGATACTATGGCGGCTATAAAACTAGCTAAAGAAAAAGGAGCCTTTGTTTTTGGTGTATGTAATGTGGTTGGATCCTCTATATCCAGAGAAGCTCATGCCGGCGCATATACACATGCAGGTCCCGAGATTGGGGTAGCTTCTACCAAAGCTTTTACCACTCAAATTACAGTACTTACTTTAATGGCTTTAAAATTGGCCAAACATCGCGGTACAATATCCGATTCAACTTTTAGATTCCATTTGCAGGAATTGGAAAGAATTCCGGCAAAAATCACTAAAGTGCTGGAAGAAAACGATCATATAAAAATAATAGCTGAAAAATATAAGAATTCACCTAATTGCCTTTATTTAGGAAGGGGATATAATTTCCCTGTAGCATTGGAAGGAGCTTTAAAACTTAAGGAAATTTCCTATATCCACGCAGAAGGTTACCCGGCAGCCGAAATGAAACATGGGCCTATTGCCTTAATCGATGAATCCATGCCAGTAGTTGTAATTGCTACCAGTAAAGGGCATTATGACAAAGTAGTGAGCAATGTTCAGGAAATAAAGGCCAGGCAGGGGAAAATTATTGGAATTGTTACAGAGGGAGATGAGGCCGTAAGAGAACTGGCAGATTATGTAATCGAAATTCCGGAAACCATCGAGTCATTAACTCCGTTATTAACTACGATTCCACTTCAGCTTTTATCCTATCATATCGCTGTGATGTTGGGTAAAAACGTTGATCAGCCTAGAAATT
>NZ_JH594606.1:1513303-1625130 GCF_000243235.1 Gillisia limnaea DSM 15749 | reverse complement strand
TTTTTTGTGTTAATTCAAAGAACCCTTTCGATCTATTCGGAAGGTTTTTTTTGTTTTCTTCGGAAGCAATTGTAAAAATAATTAAGGAGAAACAGTTAGTACGGAGGAGAAATAGTTAGCACGGATTTGAAATCCGTGCTGAACAAAAACCGAAAAAAAGTTGTTGGGAAGCCTGTAGAATTTTATAAAGAAAAAACTATCTTTGCAGCCTGAAACAAAATTTTGATGAATTCGGATTTTATAAGTATTTGTCGAACAGAATTATAACAATTATTATATTAAACATTAAAGGAATAGATAATGTCTAAAATCACAGGTAAGGTTGCACAAATTATTGGTCCTGTAGTGGATGTAGCTTTTAATTCAGAAAATACTGGATTACCAAAAATTTACGATTCTCTTGAAATCACCAGAAAGGATGGATCTATTCTGGTTCTTGAAGTTCAATCCCACGTTGGAGAGAACACTGTAAGGACCGTTTCCATGGATTCTACCGATGGATTGAGCAGGGGAGTAGAAGTAGTAGCCACAGGAGCACCTATACAAATGCCTATTGGAAAAGATGTGTATGGCCGATTATTCAATGTGATTGGAGATGCCATTGATGGAATGGAGAATTTGCCAAAAGCAGGTGAGCATGGATTGCCAATTCACCGTGATGCACCAAGATTTGAAGATTTATCTGTTTCCACAGAAGTTTTATTTACCGGAATAAAAGTTATCGATCTTATTGAGCCTTATGCAAAAGGTGGTAAAATTGGATTGTTTGGAGGAGCTGGTGTTGGAAAAACAGTACTTATCCAGGAATTGATAAACAACATTGCAAAGGGACATGGTGGTCTATCCGTATTCGCCGGAGTTGGTGAAAGAACGAGAGAAGGGAATGACCTTTTGAGAGAGATGTTGGAATCTGGAATTATAAAATATGGAGATGACTTTATGCACTCTATGGAAGAAGGAGGATGGGACCTCTCTAAAGTAGATAAAGCTGCTTTAAAGGAATCTAAAGCAACCTTCGTTTTCGGACAAATGAATGAGCCACCGGGAGCACGTGCACGTGTTGCACTTTCCGGACTTACTATAGCCGAATATTTTCGTGATGGAGCGGGGGAAGGACAAGGAAAAGATGTACTTTTCTTTGTAGATAACATTTTCCGTTTCACTCAGGCAGGATCTGAGGTTTCTGCCCTTTTAGGAAGGATGCCTTCTGCCGTTGGTTACCAACCTACCTTAGCTACAGAGATGGGAGCTATGCAGGAACGTATTACTTCTACTAAAAATGGTTCTATTACATCGGTTCAGGCGGTTTATGTGCCTGCAGATGATTTAACCGATCCGGCGCCGGCAACAACCTTTGCCCACCTGGATGCAACTACAGTACTTTCACGTAAAATCGCGGAGCTTGGTATTTATCCTGCGGTAGATCCTTTGGATTCTACTTCAAGAATTCTTACTGCCGAGATCCTTGGACCAGAGCATTATAATTGTGCGCAACGCGTAAAAGAGCTGCTGCAACGTTACAAGGAACTTCAGGATATTATCGCAATTCTTGGTATGGAAGAGCTTTCTGAAGAAGATAAGCTTGCCGTATCCCGTGCCAGACGTGTTCAACGTTTCTTATCTCAGCCGTTTCACGTGGCAGAACAGTTTACTGGTTTAAAAGGAGTTTTGGTCGATATTAAAGAAACCATCAAAGGTTTCAATATGATCATGGATGGAAAATTAGATCACCTTCCGGAAGCGGCTTTTAACCTTAAAGGTAGTATTGAAGAAGCTATCGAGGCAGGAGAAAAAATGTTGGCAGAATCATAAACAGGCTTCGCCTGCTAAATTTCAAATTCCAAAATTCCAATTACGAGTTTTGGAATTTGAAATTTGGAAATTGAATTTTCAAACTTGAAATATATGTATTTAGAAATAGTTACTCCGGAAGCTGTAGTATTTGGTGCTGAAGTAGAAGCGGTTAAAGTTCCCGGCGTAGATGGTGAATTTCAAATGCTTAATCATCACGCTCCTATTGTTTCTCTTTTGGTAGAAGGGGAAGTTAAAATCAACCTGGGTACAGATCAGGATGGTTTAAAAAAGCTTTCTGCAGAATTTAGAAAGGAAGGGAACAATGTGTTCTATAGTATTAAAGGAGGAGTGCTTGAAATGAAAGATAATAAAGCCATTATATTGGCAGATTAATATCCGATAAATAAATTTCTAAAAAACCTGCCGTGTTTCAAACACAGGCAGGTTTTTTTATGCGTTCACATACTCCAAAATATCCCCCGGCTGACAATCCAAAACTTCACAAATAGCTTCCAGAGTAGAAAATCTAACCGCCTTAGCTTTGCCTGTTTTTAATATAGATAAGTTAGCGGTGGTAATGTTTATGGCTTCTGCCAGTGCATAACTTTTCATGCCTCTTTTTTCTAATACTGCATCTAAATTTATAATTATAGGCATAATCTAGACAGTTAAATCGTTTTCATCCTTCAGTTCTTTTGCTTTTTTGAAAACATAACTAAGATATATGAAAAATAAACCTAAACAAATAGCCATCAATTTAGAATCGAAGGAAAAAATATGAATCCCAGCTAATTCACTTTTTCCAAAAATCATATCAGAGAAAATATTAAACAAAGATTTTGCAACAACAAGTAGAATTATTAATTGGCCTAATAGTTTAAGGCTCAAAATTTGAAAATGGCTAAATAGTGGAGATTTAAATAAAGAGACTATTATTTTTTTGAAGACATATAGACTATAAATAAACCCGAGATGTAAAACTATAGATGAAATAATTAATGCAACTATAGCGAATTCCCACTTAAAAAAAGGCACTCCTAATAAATCGGCTAAGAATTGTGATTCAGGAAAAAAGGGTAAAAATAGAATTCCTGTAATATTTAATCCAACAGCCATTATTACAATTATAAATATGAAATTCAAAAAATACTTTAAGGGTTGGAGAGGTGTATTGTTTGGCTTCATTTTTTCTAAATTATTTTATACTGTTAGATCGTTTTCTTCCTGTAAGCTCTTTGCATAACTAAATGATTTTGAAAGTAAAATGAAGAAAAGTCCCAATGCGAGCGTGAACCAAATTGAATCAAATGAATTTTCTACGCTAATTCCTATTCGGGCTTTATTAAGAGTGAGGCTCAAAAAGAAATCGATCATGACTTCAACCAAACTAAAGATTATGATCAATTGGCCTATTAAGTTTAAACCTGATATTTGTAAAGGGGTGAATAACTTTCGTTTAAAGAAGCTTCGTAACACCTTTCGCAACAAAAATATTATGTAGATGAAAATGGCAGAAATCAATATCTTAATGGTCAGTATAAAAATTATTGCAGGGGAAAGTTCTCTGATTTCATTTCCATTAATTGTGAGATCTAAAGGAAGGTCTGTTAGGGTTTGAAAAATAAGGTAGAGAATCATTCCTGAATAGGTGAGAATCAGCAAGAAAAACAGAATGTCAAGAATTGTCTTTAATAGAATAGGAGGTTTAATTTTAGATGTTTTCATTTTTTATTGTTAATCGATAACAAATATATACTAAATTATCGATAAACAATAATTTTATTCTTGTGTGATTTTCAATTAGAACAGGTACTAAACTAATATGGACACTGTAAATTTATATTTTCTTAATTAAATCCTTTCAGATTTTATTCTATATTAGATGTTCAAAAGAAGTTGATTCTATGATACACCCGGATACAGAAATTCAGTTTATTAGCGATGAAATTGGCTATGGGGTTGTTGCTACAAAATTCATCCCAAAAGGCACTATCACCTGGGTTCAGGATGAATTAGATCAGGTTTATACCCAGGAAGAAGTCGATAAAATGAAGCCGTTATCCATGCAAATGATCGATAAATATACTTTTAGAAATAACAAAGGGAATTATGTGATGTGCTGGGACCTATCAAAATATGTGAATCACAGTTTTAAATCCAATTGTCTTTCTACTGCGTATGATTTTGAGATCGCAGTGCGTGACATTCATCCCGGGGAAGAACTTACAGATGATTATGGGTATCTTAATGTTACCGAGGCTTTTCACGCAAAAGATGAAGGCACTTCCCGCACCAAGGTATTTCCGGATGATCTGCTCAATTTTCATAAAGATTGGGATTTGAAACTTGAGGAAGCATTTGAAAATCTTAAAAATGTAAAGCAACCTTTACAAGCACTTATTTCCAGTGAAATTATGAGAAAAATTGCATCTGTTCTGGAAGGAAAAACCCCTATGGATTCAATTTTGAATTTATATTATAGTCAGGAATCATAATTTGAGCTTTTTGAACTGCAGAAAGTGAATGAACTTTGGGCAAACACTAAATCACTTCTTATTTATTTTTATTGGCTTAAAGTTTAGCTAAAGACTATATAGATCTTATTTTTGCTTAAAAATTGCAAGCTTTGAAAACCCCTGTGTATATAACTTCAATCGCTTCGGTATCTCCACTTGGGAAAACCTCTGAAGAAATTTGGAAAAATTATAAAGATCCAAACCATTTGATTTCCAGACATGATTTTAATGGAAAGGCTGAATATGCGGCTTTTCTTCCGAAGAAACTTAAAGAAGAAATAGAACAATTGCAGGCTTCACAACCTCATTTTAAGAATTTAGATGAATCTGTTTTGTATGCGATTTTTGCTTCCAGAGAGGCGGTAAAAAGAAGCGGTTGGGGAAGCGGAGGGAATATTGGAATTAATATTGGAAGTTCCCGGGGTGCCACTCAACTTTTTGAAAAATATCACACTTCGTTTTTAAATACAGGAAAGGCTGAAATTCTGGCCTCTCCGTCAACCACCCTTGGAAATATTTCCTCCTGGGTAGCTCAGGATCTTCAAAGTTCGGGACCTGAAATTTCGCATAGCGTAACCTGTTCAACAGGATTACACGCAATTTTAAACGGGATTGCCTGGTTGCAGGCCGGAATGGCCGATAAATTTCTCGTGGGTGGAAGCGAAGCGGCTTTAACCCCGTTTACCATCGCTCAAATGAAAGCTATGAAGATTTATGCATCACAGGATCTTGATTTTCCCTGCCGTGCGCTGGATATGGAAAAAACGCGAAATTCTATGATCCTGGGAGAAGCTGCCGGGGTGCTTTGTTTGGAAAATAATTCTGAAAAAAGTATCGCTAAGATCGGCGGAATTGGATATGCCACCGAAAAATTAAAACATTCTGTATCTATTTCAGCGAATGCTGACTGTTTTCAGAAATCCATGAAAATGGCGATTGGAACGATTCCTTTAGATGAAATTGATGTCGTGGTAATGCACGCTCCGGGAACACAAAAAGGCGATAAAGCAGAGGTAAATGCTATCCGGGAATTATTTGGGAAGCTTCATCCGGCACTTACGTCCAATAAATGGAAGATTGGCCATACCTTTGGAGCTTCGGGTATTTTGAGCCTGGAACTGGCAATCCTGATGTTACAACATCAGGAATTTATTCCGGTGCCTTTTTCAGAGTTTCAGAAAGCACCAAACCAGGTAAGAAATATACTGGTAAATGCAGTAGGTTTCGGAGGAAATGCAGTCTCGATTTTAGTGAATAAATCATAAATTAGCTGTTTAAACAGCTGTCAGGTTTTTAAAACCTTGCAGTGAAATACTAAAAATATATTTTAATAGCATTCAGAAAAGCGGAGTTTTCGTTATTTTTGGATTCAAATCATACTTCATGACTATAAAACACAACTGGACAAAGGAAGAAATCCTTGAGATTTATAACAAACCATTCATGGAGCTACTTTACGAAGCAGCTACCGTTCACAGGAAAAATCACGATCCCAATACAGTGCAGGTTTCTACTTTGTTATCCATAAAGACGGGCGGTTGTCCGGAAGATTGCGGTTATTGCCCACAAGCGGCTCGTTACCACACCAATATTGAAGGAAATGACCTTATGAGTGTGAACCAGGTAAAAGCCCAGGCATTGCGCGCTAAAGCATCGGGAAGTTCCAGAGTTTGTATGGGCGCTGCCTGGAGAAATGTAAAGGATGGAGCCGAGTTTGATTCGGTTTTGGAAATGGTAAGGACGATCAATAAACTGGAAATGGAAGTTTGTTGCACCCTTGGAATGATTACCGAAAATCAGGCACAGCGCCTTGCTGAAGCCGGATTGTATGCGTATAACCATAACCTGGATTCTTCTGAAGAGTATTATAAGGAAGTGATATCTACACGTGGATATCAGGACAGGCTTGATACCATTGGAAATGTGAGAAAAACCAATGTTACTGTTTGTAGCGGAGGAATTATAGGAATGGGTGAAAGTATAAGTGATCGTGCGGGAATGTTGGTGGCTTTGTCCACCTTAAATCCGCAGCCGGAATCTGTACCCATCAATGCATTGGTTCCTGTAGAAGGAACTCCAATGGAAGAGCAGGAACCGGTTTCCATTTGGGAAATGGTGCGAATGGTTGCAACTTCGCGTATTGTGATGCCTGAAACCCAGGTGCGCTTATCGGCCGGAAGAACCCAAATGAGCAGAGAAGGGCAGGCAATGTGCTTTTTTGCCGGCGCAAATTCCATCTTTGCAGGAGATAAATTATTGACTACACCAAATCCTGATGTTAGTGAAGATATGGAAATGTTTAAGGCTCTGGGACTAAATCCACAGAAGGCTTTTGAGAAAAAAGCCCAGCCGGAAAGCATTTCTGCCGAAGAGTCTAAATATCAAAATTTGGGAGAAAAGCCAAAATGGTCAAGACCGGGGCATACGATTGAAAAAAATCTTCAGGCTCAGGAGAAAGCCAAAACTAAGGCTTAAACCAAAATATAATTCAGTATGAAACTCAGTCTGCAGGATATTCCGCGGGTAAAAGAAATTTCAAAAGAAGATTTTTTGAAAGACTATTTTATTCCGCAACGTCCCGTGGTATTTGAAGATCTTAGTGCAGACTGGCCTGCGACCAAAAAATGGAATTTGGACTATTTTCAGGAAAAGGCTGGGGATATTGTAGTTCCACTTTATGACAGTAAACCTGCCACAGGAAAGAAAAAAAGCCACGGGCCGGCAATGAAGATCAAAATGCGGGAATATATAGAAATACTTAAAGCCGGTCCAACAGATCTACGGATGTTTTTCTTTAATCTTCTTCAGAATGTTCCTGAACTTTTAAATGACTTTAAATATCCCGATCTGGGAGTTAAATTCTTTAAAAAATTACCTGTATTGTTTGTAGGCGGAGAAGGAGGAAAAGTGGTCATGCATTACGATATGGATCTCGCGAATAACTTTCATTTTAACTTCGTAGGGGAGAAGCGGGTGATCTTGTTTCCGCCGGAGGAAACAAAATTCCTCTATAAAGTACCATATTCCATAGTGAGCATGGAAATAATAGATATGGACAATCCCGATTTTAATACATATCCAGCTCTTGCAAAAGCTAAGGGTTTTGAGGTAAGGTTAAAACACGGGGAAGCACTTTTTATTCCCAGTAAATGGTGGCATTTTATTAAGTATGAAAGTCCGTGTTTATCATTAACTTTGAGGTCGCTACCAATTTCTGCAAAAAAAATTCTCGAGGTTTTAAACAATGTGATTTTGGTGCGGAATTTTGATAATCTAATGCGAAGGCTTAAAGGACAGCGGTGGATAGATTACAAGAATGAATGCGCAATAAAAAACACCCATAAAAATGCCCGGATTGAATGATGAAAGAAGGAATGCTATTAACTGAAATACCAAGGGTTTCTACAATAACCAAGGAAGAGTTTATTAAAAATTATGTCAGGACCCAAACGCCTGTTGTAATTGAACATTTAATAGATGACTGGCCTGCTTATAAAAAATGGAACCTCGATTATATCAAAGAAATTGCCGGGGAGAAAACGGTTCCTCTTTATGATGACAGGCCTATAAGTGCAGAGTTAAAATTTAATGAAGCCCATTTAAAAATGAAAATGGCAGACTACATAGATTTGCTTCAAACCAGGCCTACAAATTATCGTATTTTTTTATATCATTTACTCAAGGAAGTTCCTTCTCTTCAGAAGGATTTTAAGTTTCCTGATCTTGGATTAAGATTTTTAAAACAGCTTCCAACCTTATTTTTTGGCGGTGAGAATTCAAAGGTTTTTATGCATTATGATATCGACTATGCAAATATTTTGCATTTTCATTTTCACGGAAAAAAGCAGTGCATTCTATTTCCTCCTTCAGAGAGTAAATTCCTTTATAAAGTTCCTAACGCCCTTATCACCAGGGAAGATATCGATTTCACCAATCCCGATTTTAAAAAATTCCCGGCACTTAAAAAAGCAAGCGGTTATATCACAAATTTAAATCACGGGGAAACGCTATATATGCCGGAAGGATACTGGCACCAGATGACTTATTTGACACCGGGATTTTCTATGAGCTTGCGGGCTACCGCCAGAACGTTTACAAATTTTTCAAAAGCTGTTTATAATTTGATATTTATGCGGTATTTTGATAATTATATGCGCAAATGGAAGGGCCAGAAATGGATAGATTATAAAAACGAGCAGGCCATTATTAGAACCCATAGAAAAGCAAATATTAAGGGATAATCGTGCTCCCTACTTCATATACCAATGAGGATTCATAGCCTTTTTGAAGAAGAAAATTTGTAAGTTTTTTTCGCTTTTTGAATGGATCTTCGTCTTTTAGAACTGCAGCTTTTTTTTCGGCAAGCAGATACAGTGTATTCAAATACTCTTTTTCTTCAATTTCACCAAGTGCCATTTTAATAAGCGGCGCCGATATCTCCCGGAATTTAAGTTCTTGTTTGATCTTGATCTTTCCCCATTTTTTTATTCTGAATTTACCTCTAACAAAACTTCGTGCAAAGCGTTCTTCGTTTAAAAAATCTTCCTGCAATAGCTTAATGATTATTTGTTCACAAGCCGCCGGGATCATTCGCATCTCACGCAGCTTTTCTTCCACTTCTTTATGAGAACGATCTCTGTAGGCGCAATACTGGGCCAATTTTAACGTGGCTTCCTTTACCGTATAAGATTTTTGAATTGCTGTGGATTTCATATATGCAAAGATAGGAAAGAGATTTATACAGCTAAAGTTTGCAGTAGAAAACTATACTTTAGTAGAGGGGAGTTAAATCCCTCATTGAAGGTTTAAGTTCTCGAAACTCGGCCGAAAATGAATTTAAAGCAGGTGGGCCTGCCCCGAGGTTCTTGATTTTTGTAAACAACTGACAAGATTTTTTACTTATATTACTGCATCTTATTTTATTATCTAAGCTATTCATTCTATGATATCAAATATACCCTCTCTGTACTTATTTTTTTGTTGTTTTTTGGGATTTTACCCTGTTGATACAAATGCCCAGGGCACCAGGTTGTTACGCCAACCAACCATTAGTGATGAACATATTGCTTTTGTTTATGCCAATGATCTCTGGGTCGTTGACCAACGCAGGGGAGACACCAACCTTGGTAATGCCCGGCACCTCACTTCAAATGAAGGAGCTGAAACCAATCCGCATTTTTCTCCGGATGGAAAATGGATAGCGTTTACCGGGCAGTATGATGGAAATGTAGATGTATATATTATTCCGGCAGAAGGTGGACAGCCAAAGAGGCTTACCTGGCATCCGGGAAACGATGAAGTTACGGGCTGGACCCCTGATGGGAAATCGGTTTTATTTTCTTCCGGAAGGGAAGGATATCCAACGGCAGCTTCTAAATTATATACTATCGCTACGAATGGGGGTATGCCAGTAGCTATTAAAGTTCCAAGAGCTGCCAACGGAGAATTGTCTGAAGAGGGTAATTTTCTTGCCTATACTCCTATATCCTTTTGGGATCCTGAATGGCGAAACTATCGTGGTGGACAGGCGCAGCCAATATGGATCCTGGATTTAAAAGATTATTCACTTAAACAAACTTTGCGAACAGATAATGAGAGACATACCAATCCTGTTTGGCATAATGGTAAAATATTCTTTCTATCTGAAAGGGATTTTGCTAACAATATCTGGTCCTATGACCCTGCTTCCGAAGATGTTAAACAGGTAACTTTTCACAAGCAATTTGATGCTAAAAGCCTTGATGCAGGTGGCGGTATGATCGTTTATGAGCAGGGAGGATATCTGCATTTGCTTGACCCTTCCAACGGAAATGGTGAACAACTTGATATAAATGTCAACGGAGATTTTAACTGGGCCAGGCCAAGATGGGAAGAGGTTGAACCAACCAGGCTTTCCAATTCGTCCTTAAGTCCAACGGGGCAGCGTGCTTTATTTGAATACCGGGGAGAGATCTTTACTGTTTCAAAAGAAGAAGGGAACTGGAGAAACATCACCAACTCATCCGGGGCGGCAGATCGATTTCCTGTCTGGTCTCCTGATGGATCTAAAATAGCCTGGTTTTCAGATGCTTCGGGAGAGTATCAGCTTATGATTGGGAACCAGGAAGGATTAGGAGATATTCGTAGTATAAAGATCCCGGACCCAACCTTTTTCTTTAAACCGGAATGGTCGCCAAATGGGAAGTATATCGCTTTTACAGATACAGATTACAACCTGTGGTATATGGATGTAGAGAGCGAAAAGATCACCAAAGCCGACGTAGAAGGTTATGCACATCCAAATCGTTCTCTTAACCCGGTTTGGTCTCCGGACAGCCAGTGGATCGCATATGTACGCATTATGGATAATATGTTCAAGGCTGTGAAAGTGCATAATGTTGAAACCGGTAAAAACCATCAATTGACCAATTCCATGGCCGATGCAATTTCGCCGGTATGGGATGCAAGTGGAAAATATTTATATTTTCTTGCTACTACAAATTACGGGCTCAATACCGGCTGGTTGGATATGACAAGTTATGAAAGGCCGGTAACCAGAAGCCTGTATATGATGGTACTTTCAAAAGACACTCCGTCTCCCCTTATGCCCAGGCTTTTTGATGAGAAAGAGCAAAAGGAAGAGGAGGAAAACAAAGCTAAGGAAGAGAAAAAGAAATCTTCAGGTAAAAAGGAACCGGAAAAGGATATCGCCCGGGTAAAAATCGATTTTGAGGGATTGGAAAACCGAATTGAAGTACTGGGTGTTCCCGATAAAAGTTATACCAATTTGTTATCAGGGCCGGAAGGGTATGTATTCTATATGGAAGGCATCCCAAACGAAGCTGAATTCTCAATGAGTCGGTACAGCCTGGAAGAACGAAAATCTATCCCATTTCTCCCTAAAGTAAATGAGGCTTCTATTTCCCATGACCGTAAAAATATGCTCTACCGCAATGGCAGTAGCTGGGGAATTGTCCCCACCGCTAATGGAGCTCCAAAGACTGAAGATAATAAACTGGTGGTTTCCAATCTGAGATTAAAAATTGACCCTATAGAAGAATGGAAGCAGATCTTTAAAGAAGGATGGCGGTATCAAAGAGATTTTTTATATGTGGATAATATTCACGGTGCGCCCTGGGATAAAATCCTGGAATGGTATACTCCCTGGGTAGAGCATGTGCGTCATAGATCAGATCTTAATTACCTGGTAGATATATTGGGAGGTGAAGTAGCTGTTGGGCATTCATATACTTCAGGGGGAGATTTTCCGGATATAAAAAGAGTCCAGGTAGGATTGCTTGGAGCAGATTACGCTGTGAAATCAAACAGATATTATTTCAGCAGGATTTATAACGGTGAAAGCTGGAATCCCGAAGTAAAGGCGCCATTAAATCTTTCCGGGTTAAATGTTAACGAAGGGGATTTTCTTTTAGAGGTAAATGGAGAAGAGGTTGAAGCTTCTAAAAATCTTTATACTTATTTTGAAGGGACGGCAGGAAGGCAAACTTATATATTGGTGAACGATAAACCTTCTAAAGTTGGAGCAAGATTGATCACAGTTGTTCCTGTTGACAATGAATATCAATTGAGAAGTTTTGCCTGGATAGAGGACAACAGAAGGAAAGTTGATGAAATGTCCAATGGGAAACTGGCCTACGTGTATGTTCCTAATACAGGGCAGCAAGGTTATCAGTATTTTAACAGATATTACTTTGCCCAGCAGGATAAGCAGGGAGCTATAATAGATGAAAGAAACAACGGTGGAGGTTCTGCCGCAGATTATATTGTGGAGGTACTCGCAAGGGAACTCCATGGATATTTTAATAGCAGGGTGGAGGGAAATAAGCCCTTTACGACCCCTATGGCCGGTATTTGGGGCCCAAAGGTGATGATCATTAACGAAAGAGCCGGATCTGGAGGAGATCTGTTACCTTACTTATTCAGAGAGATGGAAATAGGCCCCCTCGTAGGTACCCGTACCTGGGGCGGACTTGTTGGCACCTGGGATACCCCTGCTTTTGTAGATGGAGGGAGAATGGTAGCACCGCGCGGAGGATTCTTTGATGTTGACGGAAACTGGGCTATAGAAGGAGAAGGGGTAGCCCCGGATATTGAGGTACATATGACTCCGGCAGATGTTATTGCGGGAAGAGATCCACAGCTGGAGCGTTCTGTTCAGGAAGCATTAAGACTCCTGGAAGAAACACCTGTAGATTTGAAACAAGAACCTGCCCCACCGGTAAGATGGAAACGCCCGGAAGGTTGGGAGCAGGAAGCAGAAAAAGGAAATTAAGCTAAAGCCGGAAAGAGATCTCCGGCTTTTTAATTGGCTGTATTGAGATTAGGTGATTAGATATTAAGATTACTAAAAATAAGTAAGGTCTTTTTGGTTAACAGTATATTGTAAGGCAACAAGGACCTTTCACAGCCTGTTATGAAGTCACTAGAACGTACTCATAAAACATACAAAAACAAAAAAACGCCTCCCAAATGAATGAAAGGCGTTTTGTTTCAATGCTGTATTTTACTCTAATACTTCCCCGTTTTTATCGTGAAAGTGATATTCCATGTACGTGTAAGCGTCTCTTGGTAATATTTTCACCCAGCGTTTATGGTCAAAAAACCATTGTGAGCGGGGAGAAGGAAAGCCTCTGGTTAAAAAGGCTGCAATAAATGGGTGCGCACTTAAGGTGATCTTTTTATGATTTTTCTTGATCAGCCTTTCAAGGTCGGTTTCGATTTTGTCTATCACTATAATAGGTGCCTCAATCTCACCTCTACCATCGGGATTTACTTCTCTGGTCTTGATATTCGTTTCCGGCCGTACGCGTTGTCTTGTAATTTGAATCAATCCGAATTTACTCGGGGGTAAAATTTTGTGCTTTGCTTTATCATCGCTCATTTCTTCCCTTAAATGATCAAACAGCGCTTTTCTGTTTTCTGCTTTATTCATATCTATAAAGTCTACCACGATGATCCCACCCATATCGCGTAAACGCAATTGACGGGCGATCTCTGAGGCGCTTATTAGATTAACTTCCAGGGCAGTATCTTCCTGGTTTTTCGCTTTGTTGGACCTGTTTCCGCTATTTACGTCTATAACGTGCATGGCTTCGGTGTGTTCTATGATAAGGTAAGCACCTTTACTCATAGATACCGTGCGGCCAAAGGAGGTTTTTATCTGTCTTTCGACTCCAAATTTTTCAAATATGGGAACGTTGGTTTGATGCAATTTTACTATGGATTCTTTATTAGGGGCAATTTCTGCCAAATAATCTTTGATTTGTATATAAAGTGTCTCGTCATCTACATAAATGGAAGTAAATGTATCGTTGAAAACATCTCTTAAAATAGAAGATGCACGATTCAATTCACCTAACACCTTTGAAGGGTGGGGAGCTTTATAAATTTTTTTACACATCACCTTCCAACGTTCAAACAAATTTTGAAGGTCTTTGTCCAGTTCTGCTACTTTTTTACCTTCTGCTACGGTGCGAACAATCACGCCAAAACCTTTTGGTTTGATGCTTTTCACCAATCTTTTTAACCTGTCTTTTTCCTCTTTGCTTTCAATTTTTTGAGAAACCGAGATCCTGTTGGAAAAAGGGACTAATACTATATAACGACCCGGCAGGGAAAGCTCAGAGCTTAACCGTGGACCTTTTGTAGAGATTGGTTCTTTCATCACCTGTACCAGAAGTGATTGATTTGATTTTAAGATTTCAGCAATGCTGCCATCTTTATCAATATCTTTTTCAAAAGTAAAATTCTGTAAGGAATAATCTTTTAATTTACCTGTGCTTACACGTTTTATGAATTTAAGCAAAGAAGAAACTTGAGGACCAAGGTCATGATAGTGTAAAAAACCATCTTTTGTATAGCCAACATTAACAAATGCGGCATTTAACCCTGGGACAGATTTGCGGATTTTAGCGATAAAAATATCGCCTACAGCAAAATTACTGTCGTCTTCTTCCTTGTGTAATTCAACTAGTTTTCCATCTTTTATTAAGGCAAAATCTACAGCAGAGGAACTGGTTCTAATAATCAATTCTTTATCCACTTGATTAGATTTTTATCCCGCCCCGAAAATTCGGGATTCGGAATGGATTAAACATTAAATTTTCACAGGGTTTTTAATCCTGAAGAAACCTTTATTTCAGCAATCTAAATAAGGTTTCAATTTCAAAGAACGTCTTTTACTAAAAAAAAGTAGTGAGAGCACTACTTTTTCTTGTGGCGGTTAGCTCTACTTCTTTTTTTACGCTTGTGCGTTGCTACCTTATGTCTTTTTCTTTTTTTACCACTTGGCATAGTGTTGGTGTTTTTTTAAATTAGTAATTCTATTCTTTTCCCTGTTTATTAAAAAGGGGGTTTTATTTAACTTCTACGTTGGTTTTCACACCATCAACAAAAATTCTTGCTGGTTTAAATGCCGGGATATTGTGGGCCGGTATTTTAATGGTGGTATTTTTCGAGATGTTTCTTCCGGTTTTTTCGGCTCTTGTTTTAATTACAAAGCTACCAAATCCTCTTAAATAAACATTATCTCCACTTTCAAGGGAAGTTTTTACTTCTTCCATAAATGTTTCAACAGTTGCCTGTACATCACCTTTTTCCATTCCTAATTTCTCGGAGATTTTGGCTACGATATCTGCTTTCGTCATTTTCTTTCTATTTATTATTATAATTGGGGTTCCTAAATTTCAAGGGGGCAAATATATGAATTAAATCTCCAATATTTCAATCCTAATTCATTAAATAGTAACCAAATAAAGATTTATACTTGCAATCAAACATCTATACGGATGCTATTTCATAAAACACTGGTTAATTGGTATTTAGAGAATAAAAGGGATTTACCCTGGCGAAAAACGGCCAATCCTTATCACGTCTGGTTGAGCGAAATTATGCTTCAGCAAACAAGAATAGCTCAGGGGCTTCCCTATTATTATAAGTTTATAAAAGAATTTCCTGACGTTTTTCAGTTAGCTGAAGCTCCGCAGGAAAAGGTTTTGAAGCTTTGGCAGGGCCTTGGTTATTACTCCCGCGCGCGTAATCTTCACGCCACCGCTCAATTTGTAGCATCCGAATTAAATGGAAAATTTCCGGAAAATTACAAAGGCTTGCTCAAGTTGAAAGGAGTGGGAGATTATACTGCCAGCGCCATTGCTTCCATATGCTATAATGAACCTGTCCCTGTGGTAGATGGTAACGTTTACAGGGTACTGGCACGATATTTTGATATTGAAACCCCTGTGAACAGTAGTGCAGGAATAAAAGAATTCAAACTATTGGCGACCGAATTGCTGGATTGTGAAAATCCCGGCACCTATAATCAGGCGGTAATGGAATTTGGAGCCTTGCAGTGCAAACCTCAGTTGCCGCTTTGTGAAAGTTGTCCTCTTTCGGGCAGTTGTCTTGCTTTGAAAAATGGAAAAATTTCTCAGCTCCCCATAAAGTTGAAGAAGGCAAAAGTGAGGAAGCGATACTTTAATTACCTTGTTTTTATTTCTGAAGAAAATACAACTCTTATAGAACAGCGTT
This sequence comes from Gillisia limnaea DSM 15749, assembly GCF_000243235.1. Lineage (GTDB taxonomy): Bacteria > Bacteroidota > Bacteroidia > Flavobacteriales > Flavobacteriaceae > Gillisia > Gillisia limnaea. Next base: position 1,609,294 of record NZ_JH594606.1, on the reverse strand, counting down.
TGGGAAAAGGTATTTGGGAAGGCTTGTATCAATTTCCACTTGTGGAAACAACAACCCGGCTTAAGGAGGAGGAAATTCTTCTGGAGGAGGAATTTATAAGCTTTGCGGGGAAAGATCCAAAGCAAATTACCTTATATAATAGCAGTCCTATTATACATAAACTTTCCCACCAGCATATTTTCACTAATTTCTGGTTGATAAAAAAGAATAAATTACCTGAAAATTCTGTTTCTATAGAGAATCTTAGCGAGTATCCTGTACCTGTTTTGATAGCGAATTTTATTCAGGATTATAATTTTTCTGAATATTGATAACAGGATACAACAATATAATTTTGCATTGATAGATTTCCTCTTTTGTTGATTACTTACTGAATAATTTTATTTATTTTTAAACATAATTAATCCATAAGTTCGTGTTGTTTCACGGATTAAAATTCTTTAAATTATGACAGGTACACTGAATAAAGTAATGTTGATAGGGCATACCGGGGATGATGTGAAAATGCATTATTTTGAAGGTGGAAATTCCATTGGAAGGTTTCCATTGGCAACAAATGAAGTTTACACCAATAAATCTACAGGGCAACGGGTGGAAAATACCGAATGGCATAATATAGTAGTGCGAAATAAAGCTGCAGAGATATGCGAGAAATACCTTAAAAAGGGGGATAAAGTATATATTGAAGGCAGATTGAAAAACAGAAAATGGACCGATGATAAGGGAGTGGAGCGCTATTCGGTTGAGATTCAATGCACCGATTTTACATTTCTATCTCCAAAAGAAAGTACCGGATCTCAGCCACCACAAAATTCAGCTTCCTCCAAGACTGTTTCCGAACCAAAAAATGATACTTTTGCAAATCAAAATCAACCTTTGGGAAAGGAAGATGAAGACGATCTTCCCTTCTAAGTTTAACTAAAAATATAGCAATTGGATCCGGATCCTCCCAGTTTAATCTTATCATTTATTTCTTATGATGTCTCACAAATAGGAGGCATTATTGCGGTTTTTGTCCTGCTTATTGGTTCAGCGCTTATTTCCGGAGCCGAAGTGGCTTTTTTTTCCCTCACACCTGCAAATTTCATTACGGTTAATGGAAAAAGGAGCAATACCCAAAAAATAGTTGTTAAACTGCTCGAGAAACCCAAAAAATTACTGGCTACCATTCTCGTGGCCAATAATTCCATAAATATTGCCATCGTGTTGCTTTTTGACACACTCACCGATGAGTTCTTCGGAAATATGAATACCCTTGTTTTTGGGATCGATTTTAAGTTTGTTATTGAAGTTGGGGTTGTAACCTTCTTAATATTATTGTTTGGCGAGATCCTTCCGAAGGTATATGCAAGCAGGAATAACGTGAAATTTTCAAATTTTATGGCGTATCCGCTAAATGTGCTGGACACCTTATTTGCTCCTTTAAGTATTCCAATGCGTGCCATTACACTCTTTATACATGAGCGTTTGGGGAAACAACGAAGTTATATAAGTATAGATCAATTATCACAGGCGCTGGAACTTACCAGGGAAGAAGAAACTTCGCATGAGGAGCAAAAGATCTTGAGAGGGATCGTATCCTTTGGAAATACCGATACAAAGCAGGTAATGAAGCCCCGAATGGATATTTTCGCCTTAAATGAAAATCAAAGCTTTGAAGAGATAGTTCCTGAAATTATAGAGAACGGATATTCTAGAATTCCTGTTTACAAGGAAAATATCGATCAGGTAACTGGTATTCTATATGTAAAGGATCTTTTGCCTTATATCGACAAAAAACAATTTGACTGGGTGAGTTTGTTAAGGGATCCTTACTTTGTTCCTGAAAATAAAAAACTGGATGATTTGCTAAATGAATTTAAGGTAAAAAAAAATCACCTTGCTATCGTAGTAGATGAATACGGAGGAACCAGCGGACTCATTTCCCTTGAAGATATTATAGAAGAAATCGTGGGAGATATAAATGATGAGTTTGACGATGAAGATCTCATCTTCTCAAAACTGGATGAATCCAATTTTGTTTTTGAAGGTAAGACTCCATTAAAGGATTTTTACAAGATAATTAAACTGGAGGATCCGTCAGCTTTCGAAGAAAACAAAGGAGAATCGGAAACCCTGGCTGGATTTTTACTTGAGATCTCCGGAAGTTTCCCTAAAAAGAATGAGATCATCACGTTCCTGAATTATAAGTTTACTATTGAGGTTATTGATAATAAGCGTATTAAGCAAATCAAACTTAGCATTGAGCCGGTCTAAGCGAAGAATAATTACTTCTGAATAAATTATACTGATGAAACCATCCATTAGAAAAATTTCTCACACAGGAGATGATTATATGTACGGTCCATACGTTGGCTAAGACTATAAAATAAACAGATGAAAAAACTTTTTTTATATTTTTCACTCCTCCTATTTATTTTTGGCTGTAAAGATGAAACCCTTCCTAAACCGAAGGCTTTTCTTGCATTGGAATTTCCTGAGGCGAAATACACTCCGGCAAACCTGAACTGTCCCTATGAGTTTGAAATCAATGAGATTTCCCGAATTTTAGATGCGAAGGGCACCGGAAACTGTTGGTTAAACATCAATTATCCATTACTGGATGCAACACTTTTTATCACGTATCAGGATGTTAATAACAATCTGGATTCCCTTTTAATGGATGCTCAAAAACTCCCTTTGCAGCATACCATAAAAGCAGATTTTATAGAGGGTGATGTTTACCAAAACCCGGCTCATAGAACCTATGGAATGTTATACGAGGTTGAAGGAAATGCAGCTTCCCAGGCGCAGTTTTACCTTACCGACAGCACTTCACATTTTATTACAGGATCCCTATATTTCAATCAAAAACCCAATTTTGATTCTATTATGCCTGCTGCTGCTTATCTAAAGAAAGATATTAAACATTTGATGGAGACTCTTCAGTGGAGAAATTAATAATAAGTTTTAGCACTTCTAAATTAACAGTGCTTTGCCTCTTTTTTTCACTTTAATTTTTATCTATGCCCTTAAAAAATCTTAAATGGATCTATTTGATTCTCCTGTCCCTGGTTTGGGGCAGTTCTTTCATTCTTATTAAAAAAGGACTTATAGGATTAACAGCCTTACAGTTAGGTTCATTCAGGATTTTTTTTGCAGCTGTATTTTTAGTTCTTGTGGGTTTTAAACAAATTATAAAACTCAAAAAGCAACAATGGAAATGGATAATTATTTCCGGTTTCCTGGGTTCCTTTTTTCCTGCTTACCTTTTTGCTTATGCAGAAACAGAGATTGATAGTGCCATAGCTTCCATTTTGAACGCCACAACTCCTTTGCTTACCTTGATCTTTGGGGTGTTATTTTTCCGCATTGCCTTCACTCAAAATAAGGTCCTGGGAGTAACAGTTGGTTTACTTGGAACTCTTGGATTAATTTTTAGTGGAGCAGAGGTTAATCCAGATCAAAACTACCTATATTCTGGCCTGGTGATCCTTGCCGCAGGTTGCTATGCTATAAATGTCAATATTATTAAAACCTATATGGCAGATATTTCGGCATTGGGAATAGCTGCCGGAAACTTTTTTGTGCTATTGATCCCTTCCATCCTGGTGTTGGTATACACCGGCTTTTCGGTAAAGGAAATGATGTCAGATCCTGTAGTTTCCTTATCGGTGCTTTATGTTGTTATTCTTGGGGTAATAGGTACAGGGATTGCGTTGATTATCTTCAATACACTTATTCAGATATCAGATCCCGTATTTTCTACCTCCGTTACCTATACAATCCCTATAGTGGGATTGATTTGGGGTTTTTTAGATGGAGAGGTGTTTAGTTATCTTCAGCTTATTTCGGCCCTTGTTATTTTGTTAGGGGTATTTTTGGTGAATCGTTCAAAGAACCTGTACACTAAAAACAAAACGACCGGCCTTTAACAGCCGGTCGTTTCTACATCAATAAAAAAATATTATTCTACGAAATCACTTTCTTCAACTCCATCGTTTATTTTCATCTCATTCACAGTGAATTCAATGGATTGTGGTCCAAAGGATTGGGTCACGGTAAATGGGAATTTAATTCCGTTCACTTCCTGGTAGTTGCTATAGCCGGTTGGAACCTCCATAGTTTGCGGACCCTGGGTAACAGTTTTTACGGACTTAACTTTTAAACCTGTTTCCATATCGTAAAACGCGGTAGTTTTATCGTTTAAGGCGATTGCATAAGCGTCTTTACCATCTACAGCTTCAATCCCCATTACCCTTGCATCCTTTACTATCAATTCAGGGAAAGGAGCGGCATCTGCTTTAACATCGGTTATTTGCTCTTCTGTGAATGGTATTTTTTGACCCTGTACAACCGCAAAACCCGTGGTTCCGTCAAACACTTGTTTACTAATGGCATTTCCGCCCATTGAAACCACTTGTAGGGATTTTCCTTTTGCTGTGGTTTTAATTTCAAGATCTAATTTTTGACCTTGAATTTCGGCAGTTGCAGTCATCAATACACTTTCCACGTTATCAACAGCTTGTTTTCCGCCAATAGCCTGGATGTATTTATTCAAAATAGATTCTGCAGTAACAGTAGGATCTACGGCTTTGTTAAACTCTGGTTTGTCAACCTGAATTCCTTTTTTATTGTAATATTTTACCGGAATCTCTTTTCCATTGAAAGTAAATTTTTCAAGATTTTCTGAAATTTCACTTCCTTTTCCGGCAATTATAATTCTTGCCTCATCAATTTTGAAGTATTTATTTGCAACGCGTTGAACATCTTCAACAGTAACAGCATTCAATTTTTGAAGGTACGTTTCATAAAAATTCTTAGGAAGATTTTCTGTTTCAATATCCAGAGCATATCCTGCTATAGTTGCCGGTTGTTCAAGGGATAATACAAAACTTCCAGTATAGTTATTTTTTGCATCCTCTAATTCCTTTTCAGAAACTTTTTCAGTTCTTATCCTTTTGATCTCTTCAAGAAAAGCTACGGTTGCACTGTCTGTAACTGCATTTCTAACCTGGGCAGAGGCTACAAAGGAAGAAACATATTTATTGCTGCCCAAAGAAGAATATGCCCCATAGGTATATCCTTTATCTTCCCTAAGGTTTAAGAAAAGCCTTCCGTCACCTCCTCCAAGGATTTGATTGGCGACCAAAGCGGCGAAATAATCTGGATCATTTTTTTTGAGATTAGTACTGTTTACAACAGCTATTTCGCTTTGCACTGCATTTGGCATGTCTACAAAGTTTATTTGTAAACCTTTCTCATTTTTAACTTCCGGAAGGTTTGCAGTTGTTACCGCGCTCTTTTTCCAGGTGGCGAAATGTTTTTCAACAAGTTTTTTTGCTTCTTCAAATTTTACATCTCCTATAATAGCTAAATAAGCATTGGTAGGGACAAAATTCTTGTTGTAATAATTCTGTATTTTTTCCAGAGTTATGTTTTCAAGGGATTCTGGCGTGGTAAGTTCTCCATAAGGATGGTCCTTACCGTAGGTCAAAGCTTGTCTAACTCTTCTTGCATTAAAGGATACGTCCTTTTCATTACTTTTTAATCCTTCGATTTGACGCTGTTTGTTGATGTCCAGTTCTTCCTGTGTGAATTTAGGTTGTAATGCACCTTCAGCCATTAATTCCAGAACTCTGGGGAAATATTTTGAAAGCGTATTGGCTCTTGCACTTCCTGCGCTTAAGTTTACATTGGCCCCTAAAAAATCTATTTCCTCGTTGAAATCATCTTTGGAAGTTTTTTGGGTGCCTGTACCTAAAAGGCTGCTTGTAAGACCGGAGATCCCGGCATCTGCGCCTTCGGGAGCAGGCGGGTTATCCATAATTAGCACCGCGCTTACCCGGGGAAGTTTGTGGTTTTCAACCACCATAACCTGCAAGCCATTAGTAAGGGTGAAGGTTTTGGGTTTTTGAATATTTATTTTTGGCGCAGGTCCGGCTTCGGGCTGTTTACTTCTGTCTATTTGTGCAAAAGTTGAAAAAGCCAAAAAGAAGACTGCATTTAGGGTCAATATTAAATTTTTCATGTTTTTCATTATAGTATATTATTTAACATCATCAGTTTTAGGAAGGTAACTAAGTATAGCTCTTGCATCCAGTTTCAAATATTCGTTGGCAACACGCTGCACATCTTTTGGCGTAATTGAACGGTAGATCTCAATTTCTTTATTTATAAGATTGGTGTTTTCGAATAACACGTTGTAGGTTGCAAGAGATTCTGCAATTCCTGAAACGCTGCTGTTTGCATTTACAAAACGATTTTCAAAAGTGTTTTGAAGTTTTTGAAATTCCCGGTCTGAGATCAAGGTATTCTGAAGCTTTAAAATTTCTTCATCAATTTCTTCATTCAAAGTATTCAAGCTCGCATCGCCTAACGGAATAGCAAATATGGCGTACATCCCATAATCTTCCAATGGTAAATGGAATGCAGCTACCTCAAGGGCTTGTTTTTGATCGTCGACCAATTTTTTATATAAGCGGGAAGATCTTCCTTCAGATAATAATGTAGAGATCATGTTTAGCACATACGCATCCTTTTCTTTCATAGATGGTGTTCTCCAGGCTAATATGCTCGCCGGAATTTGTATGTTGGCATCATAAAAGGTATCGCGTTTCACGCTTGCCAAGGGTTTTTCCTCAATAAGGGAGCGGTTAACCTCTTTTCCGGTTGGGATAGGACCAAAATAATCTTCGATAAGACTTTTGGTTTTTTCTATGTCAATATCTCCTGCAACTACCAGGGTAGCATTGTTTGGACCATAGAATTCATCAAAATATTCATTGAATTCTTTCAGTTCTGCCGCGTCAAGATCATCCATATAGCCTATGTTTGGATCTTTATACGGATGTTTTTCAAAAAGGTTGCTTTGAATTACAGAAAGGAGGTTTCCGTAGGGACGGTTGTCATAACTTCTCCTTCGCTCTTCTTTAACCACTTCGTTTTGAGTGTCTACTCCACTCTGGTCAATTTTTGGATGAAGCATACGTTCTGATTCCAGCCAAAGCCCTAGTTCCAGTTTGTTTGAAGAAAATGTTTCGTAGTAGTATGTGCGGTCCAGGGATGTGGTAGCATTAAAGGTTCCTCCATTGGAACTTATTGTAGACATAAAAGTTCCTTTTGGGATATTCTCGGTACCTTCAAATAATAAGTGCTCAAAGAAATGCGCAAACCCGGTCTTATTATTCTTTAAATCCTTTCCACCCACGTGGTACATTACCGAGGTAGAAACCACAGGAGCTGTTTTGTCCTGATGTAAAATAACGTGTAGCCCGTTATCCAAATCATATTCTGTAAACTCAACTTCTTGTGCAAACCCCGAAACCCCCAGGATCATAGCACAGGCTGATAATTTAATTTTGTTGATCATTTTTCAAGTTTTTTATTAATGTGCTCTATTAGTATGCTAATCCGCTTTATTGTTACAAATTGTCACAAATAATAATTTTTATAGTGTACCGGGTTGATTGACAACTTTGGTGGTTTGAAATGTTAAAATTAACAGTCATTTAAGTGATAAAATGCTTAATTTTTAGGAACTTTAGGATCTATATAACAAAAAAAATCAAAATGAAAAAATTAGGTGTTCCACTAATCTATGGAATTGTGATTGCAATTGGCTTGATAGCGTATTTTTTAATTCTTTCTCTTTTGGGACTTCATGTAAACCCAGTATTCAGCCTGTTTAATCCGGCTATTGTTGGAATAGGGATGTATATGGCCATTATTGCATCAAGAAAAAAAATGGGCAATAAATATAAATATCAAAAAGGTTTTAAAATAGGACTAAAAACCGGTTTTACAGCAACCATACTTTTTACGATTTTCTTCGGAATTTATTCTACTGAATTGAATCCAGGATTTATAAATAAGCTGCTTTCAGTTTGGGATACAAGCTGGCATATAAGTATAGGAATGGTACTTTTTACAGTAGCAATAATGGGTTTTGCAACAACTGTTGTGTTAACGCTGGCATTTATGCAGTTATTAAAGGATTCCTGGAACACAAAAGAAGCTAAGAAACATGAATTGTAAAAATGTACAAAGCCTTTGCTAATTAATTATTTAAGAGTATATTTGCACCCGTCTTTAAAAAAATAAAGGCGGGTTTTCTATAAAATAAATTAATCAATAAATACGCTATGTACGCAATTGTAGAGATAGCAGGGCAGCAATTTAAAGTTGCAAAAGACCAGAAAGTATTTGTAAACCGCCTTGCGGGAGAAGAAGGAGACAGTTTGTCTTTTGATAAAGTTCTTCTTACCGGAGATGGTGATACTATTACTTTAGGCGCCCCAGCTATAAATGGTGCTTTGGTAGATGTTAAAATCACCAGACACCTTAAAGGAGACAAAGTTATTGTCTTTAAAAAGAAAAGAAGAAAAGGATACCGTGTCAAAAATGGTCACCGTCAATCCTTAACTGAGATTTCTATCGTAGGTATAACTTTACCAGGTGGTAAAAAAGCTACTTCTGCTAAAAAGGAAGATAAAGCTGCTGCACCTAAGGCAGAAACCAAAAAGACTGCTGCTACTCCTTCTGCTAAAAAAGAGGTAGAAGTAAGTGAAAATTTGGTGAGTCGTGCTGAAAATAGAGCTGAAGACGGAAACATTGAAATAAATGTTGATAAACTTCTTCACAGTATTGGTACTGCTCCAAAATCTGATGCCGATGACTTGAAATTGATCAACGGAATTGGACCGGTGTACGAACAGAAATTGAATGACATAGGTATTTATACCTATGAGCAAATTAGCAAACTTAAAGCAGCCGACAGAGAAGAACTTTCTGCTCTTGAAGGTATTACCCGTGATAAGATCGAATCTGACGAATGGGTAAAGCAGGCAAAAGAATTGCTTAAGAACAAATAAGAATTAATTAGAAAAACTTTAAGCCATGGCTCACAAAAAAGGAGTTGGTAGTTCCAAGAACGGTAGGGAATCTGAATCAAAACGTTTAGGCGTTAAGATCTTTGGAGGACAAGCCGCAATCGCTGGGAACATCATCGTTAGACAAAGAGGTTATACACACAATCCTGGAGAGAATGTGTATGGAGGAAAAGACCATACTTTACATGCGAGAGTAGACGGTCTTGTGAAATTCACTAAAAAGAAAAACAATAAATCATACGTTTCTATTGAGCCGTTTGAAGCTTAATTATACTTTCTTTTTATAATATTAAAAACCCTTTCAGAGTATTCTGGAAGGGTTTTTTCGTATCTTAATAGTTAAATATTAAACATATATGGAGTATTTTACTATCTATAGGACTCATGATAGTGCTGAGGTATCTATAATCAAACACAAATTTGAAGAAGATAACCTCAATTATCACATACTTGATGAACATACCAATTCCGCTGCCGGAATCGCAGGAATGGGAGGTGAAGGAATGCGTGTTCAGGTCCGGGAATCTCAAATAGAAAGAGCAAAAACCCTTCTGAAAGCGATGGGATATTTAGGAGAATGGAACGATGATTCAAAGAAACAACGAAGGAACCAACCTGCCAAAAAATGGATTTTCATTTTTTTGGCCGCGCTGGTGTTAATTATTGTAGCATTTCTTATTATGTGGTTCATGAACCCATAACCAAAAAGCATAAAAAAATCCCCTTTGATTTAATTCAAAGGGGATTGTCTTAATTTCCAATACTTACAACTCTAGTATCTGTAGTATTCAGGTTTGAAGGGACCTTCAACAGTTACACCTATATAATCTGCCTGATCTTTGGTAAGTTCGGTTAATTCCACTCCAATTTTTTCAAGATGTAGTTTTGCAACCTTTTCATCTAAATGCTTAGGGAGCATATAAACTTCATTTTCATAGCTATCTGCATTCTTCCATAGTTCAATTTGAGCTAAAGTCTGGTTGGTAAATGAGTTGCTCATCACAAAACTAGGGTGACCAGTTGCACAACCAAGATTTACAAGCCTTCCTTCAGCTAAAAGAATAATATCTTTTCCGTTGATGGTATATTTGTCAACCTGAGGTTTTATCTCAACTTTAGTGTTTCCGTGGTTTTTATTCAACCAGGAAACTGCGATCTCATTATCAAAATGGCCAATGTTGGCTACAATTGTCTTGTCTTTCATCGCTTCAAAATGTTCGGGACGCACGATGTCTTTATTTCCTGTGGTGGTAATTACGATGTCTGCTTTTTCAAGGACATTTTCAAGTTTTTTAACTTCAAATCCGTCCATCGCAGCTTGCAGCGCACAAATAGGATCTATTTCTGTAACTGTTACAATAGCGCCTGCACCTCTAAAGGAGGCAGCGGTACCTTTACCTACATCTCCATAACCGCAAACAATAACACGTCTCCCGGCCAACATAACATCTGTAGCACGGCGAATGGCATCTACTGCACTTTCGCGACATCCGTATTTATTATCAAATTTTGATTTGGTAACAGAATCATTCACATTTATAGCAGGCATTGGAAGTGTTCCATTTTTCACGCGCTCATATAAACGGTGAACGCCGGTAGTGGTTTCTTCAGAAAGGCCTCTAATACCTTCAGCCATTTCAGGATATTTATCCAATACCATATTGGTAAGGTCACCACCATCATCAAGAATCATATTCAGTGGTTTGCGATCTTCTCCAAAGAACAAAGTTTGCTCTATACACCAATTGAATTCTTCTTCATTCATTCCTTTCCACGCATAAACTGGTATTCCGGCAGCGGCAATAGCAGCAGCGGCCTGATCCTGAGTAGAAAATATATTACATGAACTCCAGGTAACCTCTGCCCCCAAAGCCGTTAATGTTTCAATTAAAACTGCAGTTTGGATGGTCATGTGTAAACAACCTGCAATACGGGCACCTTTTAAAGGTTGCTCACCGCCAAATTCTTCGCGTAACGACATTAGGCCGGGCATTTCAGCTTCTGCAAGTTCAATTTCCTTTCTTCCCCAATCTGCAAGGGAAATATCTTTCACTTTATAGGCCGTGTAAGGCACTGTTTTAGTAGACATATTATTATATTTGATTTATAGCAATTTTCAGTTGCAAAAGTAATCATTATCTAATAGAAATTTATGCCCCTTTACAAAAGAATAACAGTTGATGAACATACTAAAGTCTTCATTTGGAAGGTCGAGGAGCCTTTGAAATGGCTTAGTGAAGGAATAGAACTAACTACGAATTGCCAGGTCCGGGTGGATGGAATGAAATCTGAATTACATCAACGTGGATTTATGAGTATTCGCCATCTTTTAGCTGAAGCCGGCTATGTAGATAAAGATCTCTATTACGACGATTGGGGGAAACCACATTTGAAATCCGGAAAACATATTTCCATAACCCATTCTTTTACTTTTACCGGAATAATAATAAGTGATGAAGAAGTAGGGATAGATATTGAAATGCAGCGCGATAAAATACTCAAGATCGCCAATAAATTCACTCCTTTAGAGGAATATCATACGGTTGCTAACGAGGAGGCTTTAATTCGAAAACTCACCATCGTTTGGGGAGGAAAGGAGTCTATCTACAAACTTATGGCCGAACCCGGACTTGGTTTCCTGCAGCATATCAATATTACCGATTTTGATTTTGAGGCCACAGAAACCACCGGAACTGTATTATTTAAGGGTAAGAAATCGCGCTTTAAGTTGGATTTTCTGGAATTTGAAGGTTTTACCTGTGTTTATGCGAGACAACTTGCCGAAGCTAAAAACAAATGATCTTAACCTCTTCAGTCTATAAAGCTTTGGACCTTTCTGCTGAAACAGGAAAAAAACAATTAGCTATACTTATAGATCCCGATAAATTTCTGGAATCTAAAGCAGAATCCTTTTTATCCGGATTGCCGGAGGAAACCACTCATATTTTTGTTGGGGGTAGTATGGTAGCGCCTGATAAAACAGAGAGCAGTGTCCGGGCAATTAAAATGTTTTCAGATTTACCCGTGGTATTATTTCCGGGAGATCATACCCAGATCACAGAAGATGCCGATGCCTTGTTGTTTTTAAGTTTGATATCCGGTAGAAACCCTGAATATTTAATTGAACAGCAGGTAAAATCTGTAGAAAAACTTCGGAATTCAACCCTGGAAATAATTCCAACGGGATATATTCTTATAGATGGCGGAGCAGCATGTGCGGTACACCGGGTTAGCAATACAAAACCAATTTCTCAACTTGAAATTGAAACCATAGTGAATACAGCACTTGCCGGTCAATATTCGGGAAAAAAACTGATCTATCTGGAAGCCGGCAGCGGAGCAAAATTCCCGGTTTCAGAAGAAATCATCACAGCGGTGAAAAAGGCAATTAATATCCCGCTAATTGTTGGCGGTGCTATTCGCACACAACAGTTACTGATGAAATCCTATGATGCGGGTGCCGATATGGTTGTAATTGGGACGGCCTTTGAAGAGGGGAGTTTCGTGACTTAATTTTAAGTCCTTCCATTCTTTTGCGTCCCGTTTATTTAATAACTAAATTTGATTCCGCGAAAAAAAAAACAATAAAACCAACGGATGAAAATTTCAGTAGAACTCACACTTACGCCAATTCAGGATAATTACGAACCAGCAATTATCAACTTTATCAAACAAATGCGAAATTCTGGATTAACTGTAAAAGAAAATCCTTTAAGCACTCAGGTTTATGGTGATTATGACACGGTTATGACTGTTCTTAACAAGGAAATAAAAACAGCATTTGAGGCCATAGACCGTGGGTTGATCTATATAAAAATCGTAAAATCTGATCGTAGCGACTATGCAGCCGATTTTTGATTTCTTTTTTGAGCAGTATTATGGTTACAGGAACTTATTTATAGTACTGGAGGTAATTGCAGTAATATTTGGGTTTCTATCGGTTTGGTTTTCCAAACAGGAGAATATACTGGTGTATCCAACCGGGATTATAAGTACATTGATATTTGTTTACCTGCTTTGGCAATGGAGCCTGTTGGGAGATATGATGATTAATGCGTATTATTTTTCCATGAGTATATACGGCTGGTATATTTGGACAAGAAAAGTGGATGCCATTCATTTTACACCGGTAACCATTATGACAAAAAGAGAGCATTTAAACTCGGTCTTTTTGTTTTTAGGGACCTTGCTTTTTGTTTTTGGAGTTTATATTTACTTTGATAAATGGACAGACTGGACTGCATATGTTGACACATTCACTACGGCTATATTTTTCGTAGGGATGTACCTTATGGCAAAGAAAAAACTGGAAAACTGGATCTTCTGGATCATAGGAGATTTAATCTCTGTACCTTTATATTTTCATAAAGGATTAACCCTTACTAGTTTACAATATTTTTTATTTACAATTATCGCCTTTTACGGTTATTTCGCATGGAAGAAAAGCTTAAACAAGAACCTGCAAACTGCCTGAAAGCAGTTCTCTTTGGACCAGAATCAACCTGGAAAACCACCTTGGCTGAACGGCTTGCAAAGCATTATAAGACCGCCTGGGTTCCGGAATATATGCGGGATTATCTCCAGCGAAAATGGGATGAGAAAAAGAAAACCTGTGAACCTCACGATCTTATTCCAATAGCAAAAGGTCAGATGCTGCGGGAAAATAAGCAGGCGAAGGTTGCAGATAAAATACTTTTTTGTGATACAGATCTTCTGGAATTAAAAGTTTATTCTGAAGCATATTACCACGGCTACTGTAACCCCTTGCTTCTTAAAGCTGCGTTAAACAATTGGTACGACATCTACTTTTTAACTAATATTGACAACCAGTGGATTCCGGACGATTTGAGGGATAAACCTCATGACAGAGAAGGAATGTTCAAAAAATTTAAGAGCACCCTACAGCTTAATAGAAGGCCCTATATTATTTTACAAGGGGACGAAGACGAACGTTTTGAAACAGCCGTTTCTGCGATTGATGAATTATTAAAACGAGAAAAGTGATTTCCAGAGAAAAAGATTTAAAGCAAATTGATGCTAAAGGATTAACAAGGGAAAAAGTTGAGGAGCAATTAAGGATTTTTGAAAGAGGAAATATTTCTGTAAATATACTTGCAGCTGCGACTGCAGGAGATGGAATTCAACAATTTTCTGAATCTCAAAAAAACGAACTGGTAGAGTACTACGATGCTAATAAGTTTGGCTTAAATATTACAAAGTTTATACCGGCTTCGGGAGCTGCAACCCGAATGTTTAAAGATCTTCACGAGTTTTTGGAAGAATTTGATGCTGAAAAAGAATCAATTTCAGATTTTTTATCAAACAGTAAAAATGAAAATTTAAAACGCTTTTTTTCCCAAATGGAAAAACTGCCGTTTTATAAACGAGCTCTGAATAATGCCAGGGAAAGTCAGCCGGGATTTAACAGCCTTTCTAATGATGCCAAAAATTTCATCCTGATTCGTACGATGTTGCATTCTCCCGGTCTAAATTTAAGTGACTATCCAAAAGGTCTGGTGCCTTTTCATGATTATGGCGATCATGTGGCCACCGCTTTTGAGGAGCATGTATTCGAAGCTTCAAAATATGCAGCTATCGATGGGGTTGTAAAACTGCATTTTACGGTTTCTGAAAAGCACAAGGAGAAATTTGAAGCTGAATTTGAGTCTATTAAAAAAAGAGTAGCACAAAAAGCTCAGGTAAAATTTGAAGTAACCTATTCGTATCAAAACCCCCAAACCGATACTATAGCGGCCGATGATTCAAATAAACCATTCAGGACGGAAGAAGGAACTTTGTTTTTCAGGCCTGGTGGACATGGAGCTTTAATAGATAACCTGAATGAGCTAAAGGCAGCAATTGTTTTTATTAAAAATATAGACAATGTAGTGATAGGAACACAGCTGGAGGAAGTGGCAAAATATAAAAAAGTGCTTGCCGGTAAGCTGCTAAAACTTCAGGAACGCTGTTTTAAATTTTTAAAAGAGCTTGAAGCTGAAAATGCTTCGGGAGCGCCTATTGAAAAAATTTCAGAATTTCTGAAAAATGAGTTATTTCTTAAATTTAAGTCTGGTTTTGATCAACTTTCAGAAGAGGAAAAGCTTCAATATCTAAAAGAAAAACTAAATCGTCCGCTAAGGGTTTGCGGAATGGTAAAAAATGAAGGGGAACCCGGAGGAGGGCCATTTCTTGTAAAAATGGAAAATGGAGAAAGTTCCCTGCAAATTATTGAAGGAGCACAAATAGATAAAAATAATCCCGATCAAAAAAAGATCGCAGAAAATGCAACTCATTTTAATCCTGTGGATATTGTTTGTGGGTTAAAAAATTACTTAGGAATCTCTTTTGATTTAAATGAATTTGTAGATCCTTCCACAAGTTTTATTGCGGAAAAGGATAAGGATGGAAAACCTTTAAAAGCACTCGAATTGCCCGGACTTTGGAATGGTGCAATGGCAAAATGGAATACGGTTTTTGTGGAGGTCCCTGTGACTACCTTCAATCCGGTAAAAACGGTTTCCGATCTTTTGAAACCTTCCCATCAAGTAAAATAGGTTATGGCCGATTATGAAGCCCTTAAGGTAGAACTGACTTTTAAAGCCGTTAAAAGTTCCGGCCCGGGTGGACAACATGTTAATAAAACCGCCTCAAAAATCATCCTTAATTTTGATGTTGAGAATTCCCAGGCACTTTCTGAGAAAGAAAAATCCGGGATTTTAATGAAACTCGCTTCAAGAATTACCAACTCTGGAGAAATTATTCTGGAAAGCGGAGAAACCCGAAGTCAACATACGAACAAAGAATTGGTGACAAACCGCTTTCTCGAATTGGTGAAAAAGGCTCTCAAAAAGGAAAAACCCAGAAAAAAGACACGACCAACCAAAGCTTCAAAATTAAAGCGATTACGATCCAAGAAGTTAAAATCAGAAAAAAAAATAAATAGACAGAAGCCTCCTTTGTAGAAATTCGCCCGAATTTCAAGGAATGCTTCTTAGTATCCCCAATGCGGTATATTTAAAAAGCCGATGAATGTGGATTTTTTCTACATTTTAATTGTGAATTATCTCTAAAAGTCTACGTAAATAACTGTTAATTAGTATTTTATGAGTTAGGGTATTCCTCCATTTATGGGGTCTCCGTAAGAGTTTTCAAATTCCAATTGCATTGGCATAATTATTCCTATTTCTATAATAACCAATATTAGAAATAATAACTATAAATTTAAGATTATGAAAAAGTTAGGATTAACATTTGCAGCACTTGGATTATTTTTTGCCACTACAGCACAGGCTCAGGAAGGAAGTGAAGCTAACGCACAGGTTTCAACCGAAGTAGAAGTTGCTGTTGAGGCACAGTATGAGTATGAAAAAATAGAAGCATCTGCACTTCCGGCAGCGGTGACCCAAGCAATTGAAACAGACTTTGCAGGAGCTGTGGCTAAAGAAGTTTGGGTGAAGGAAAAAGAAGGAAAAAAGGTTTACAAAATTAAACTGGATTTAAACGGAGAAGAGAAAAAAGTTTATGTAGATGCTGAAGGTAACTGGATAAAGAAAGAGGATAAAAAGAAGGAAGCTTATTAAGCTTGAGTTTTTTAAATTAAAAATGGCTGTCAAATTTGACAGCCATTTTTTGTGTTAATAAGTGGGGTGGCAAAGGTTCATAATTCGTAAATTTGATAATTACACCAAATACGAATACGTTTATGAACTCAATTCTTATAATTGAAGATGATGTAGCCTTTGCTACAATGCTTAAAACTTTTTTTGAAAAAAGGGATTATAAGGTTGAGACTGCTTTTACAGCCGGGGACTCTTTTAAGAAATTAATGATACAATCTTTTGAGGTGATACTTACCGATGTAAGGTTGCCAGATAAAGATGGATTGGAGATTCTGCTGGAAGTCAAAGAAAAATATCCCGATACCCAGGTCATTGTAATGACCAATTATGCCGAGATCAACATGGCGGTTAAGGCGATGAAAAATGGTGCTTTTGATTATGTTTCAAAACCATTTCAGCCGGAAGAAATCCTGCAAACAATAAAAAATGCACTTAGTTCCGATACGCTTGCTACGGAAAAAACAAATGCTCCTAAATCAACATCAAATGAAAAAGAAAAACCTAAAGAGGGTTTAATTTCTTCCGGATTTGTAAAAGGGGTGAGTGATGCGGCCAGAAAACTAAGTGATTATATAGATTTGGTTGCTCCCACGAACATGTCTGTATTGATCATGGGTGAAAGCGGAACCGGAAAAGAACAGGTTGCAAAGAGCATTCATGATAAAAGCAAGCGGAGAGGGAAACCCTTTATTGCCGTTGATTGTGGTGCGATTCCCAGGGAAATTGCCTCCAGTGAATTTTTTGGGCATTTGAAAGGCTCCTTTACCGGAGCGATCCAGGATAAAACCGGTCACTTTGAAGCAGCTAACGGAGGTACGCTGTTTTTAGATGAAATAGGAAATTTGGGATATGATCTTCAAGTGCAGTTGTTGAGGGCTTTGCAGGAACGAAAAATTAAACCTGTAGGCGGAAATAATGAAATTAAAGTAGATATCCGGGTAGTTACGGCCACCAATGAAGATCTTTTCAAAGCGGTGAAGGAAGGGAATTTTCGGGAAGATCTCTATCATAGGTTGAACGAGTTTTCTATTGAGGTCCCGGCACTGCGGGAACGAAGAGAGGATTTGATGTTATTTGCTGAATATTTTCTGGACCAAGCCAATGCCGAACTGGAAAAGGATGTTATTGGCTTTAGTGATGAGGCTATTGAAGCTTTTCAAAATTACAGTTGGCCTGGAAATCTTAGGGAACTCAAAAACATGGTTAAAAGGGCAGTTTTACTAACTCAGGATTCCATTATTCCCTTAAAGGTACTTCCCCATGAGATTGCTGCAGCAACCAAAAGTGATGATTCATATAGCCTTTTTAAAAGTAAAAATGAGGAAAGCTTAATTCTGGATGCCCTGGAAAAAGCCAATGGAAATAAAAGCAAAGCGGCCAGGTTTTTATCTATAGACCGCAAAACACTTTATAACAAGTTAAAACAATACGATATTAAACTGTGATCTCTTTTTGCAGTTCCTGAAGTAAACTTTTTATTTCATTTATCAATCCCAAAACGTCACATTTTTCCATTTGTTTATCTTCCAAAAGTTGCAGCTTTTCAATAATTCCCTTTGTTTTAAGTTGCTTGAACATAGGGAGCATGCGGTGAGAAATATTGCCCGCCTTTTCTGGATTTTTATTCTCTACCGCCTTTTTTATTTCCTCTAAATTGATCTCTGTGCTATTTATAAAAGCATGGAGGATCGTATTCAGTGCGGCCTGGTCGTCCCCCGCAAACAATAATATTTCATCTAAAGAATAGCTGGAGTTCGAAGATATCTTCTTCAGGGAGGGAGCATTGTTTTTTAGTTCCAGGTGCAGAATATTACCAATTTTCAGCAGTAGGTCTGAAGGTTTATAAGGTTTTATAATGTTCCCGGTAAACCCAGCCTCGGCGTAAGCATTTGTGCTTACATTTGTTCTTCCGGAAACAGCAAGTACCGGGGTTCGAGAATATTTTGGATTTTTTTGTATCGCTTTTATCAATTGGAAACCATCTATTTTAGGCATTTGAATATCGGTTAAAACAAGGTCATATTTCCTTTTTTCCAATTTAGCAAGCGCTTCTTCTCCATCGGCTGCAGTATCACAATTCATTCCAACAGATTTTATAAGCTCTTTAGAAAGCGCCAGTTGGGAAGATTCATCATCTACCACCAGGATATTTTTTCCGCTGAGGTTCAATTTAGATAGTTCGGGAATTTCTATACGCTCATAGACTTCCTTCATCTTTATTACGGGAATTTTAATGATAAATTCACTTCCTTTTCCAGGTTCGCTTTTCAGTTGAATAGTTCCTTTTAATAGATCGGTAATTTGTTTGGTAATGGCAAGTCCTAATCCGGTACCGCCGTATTTCTTCTCGATCTCCCCGTGTTCCTGGGAAAATTCTTCGAAGATATCCTCCTGTTTTGTTTTTGAGATCCCAATCCCGGTGTCTTTAATAGAAATTATAAGGGAATAACTATCCTCTATTTCCTTTTTCATGGAAAGGGAAGCTATAATTTCTCCCTCTTTTGTAAATTTATATGCATTGGTAATTAGGTTTGAAAGGATCTGTTTTATTCTGAAAGGATCACTTATCACCTGGCAATCGGTATTCTCTTCAGCATTGAATATGAAATTTAAATGCTTCTTATCATCCTCAGGAATGGTATTGTAAAAAGTTTCTTCCACTAAATTCTTCGGATTGAAAGGTAGCTTTTCAATAAGCATTTTTCCGGCTTCCAATTTTGAAAGATCTAAAAGATCATTTACGAGGTGAAGTATGTATTCTGAAGATTTTTTGAGATGAGAAAGGTATCGGTGTTGTTTATTGTTAAGATTTGATTTTCCCATCAATTCTGTATAGCCAATTACAGTATTTAACGGGGAGCGCAGGTCATGGGTAATGGTGGCCATGAACTGTTCCCTGCGCTTCATCAATGATTCTGTAAAACTTTGGGCTTCCTCAAGCTGAATTCTATACCGCTGACTCCTTGAAACATCCTGAATAATGAGGAAAAGAAAGAACAGAATAATCAAAACACTTGCTATTCCTACAAAAATTATAATGGAAGATACCTCTTCCAGTAGATTTTGTGAATTTTCTACCCTGGCAATCGAATTTTGCCTTTCCTGCTGTTCTATCAGGCTTAGCAAATTTCTAAGTTGCTCGTTCAGGATCATATCATTTTCCAGCAACTCATTTTCTTTTTTATTGATTACCTCCCGGAACTGTTGGTTTTGCACTTCCAATTCGCTCAAAACATTTTTTACGGCAATCACCAGGGAATCTGCACTCAAGGTTGATAATTGCCCGGGATTCTCATCCCTGGAAAATTCAAGCAAGCGAATCAAAACACTTCTTTGGTGCGGTTCAAGATTGGAAAAGCGCCTTTCATAATTGTTCTCGTTAAAAGAAGCATCCACTTTTTGTAATTCCTGGATTACTTCCCGGTAATAACTGGTATTTCTATCCCTGGACCTAAGATTTAACAGTTCCTTCAAGTTCTCACTTTTTCGCGACAGCAGTATAGAAATACTGTCTAACTCCGTTTGCATGAGGGTATCTGTATATGTTTGCTTCAGGGAATCCAAATTTTTCTGAACAAGGTCTATTTGCGCGGAGTACCTGTTTAGATCTGTGGTATCTCCAGATTGAATGAAGCGCCTTCCTATATTTTCTGTTTCAGATAACTCAGTGGTTATTTCACTTACCAATACCAGTTGCTGGTTGTTAAGATCTGCAGATTGGGCAAGGGATGAAAACTTCACGACCTGAGTATAGATAAACCAAACAGCCAGAGCTGCCAGAGCGGCAACAAGTAAATATCCCAGGAGCACCTTTAAGGTTATTGATCGCTTGGTGTTTTTCATTATCTAAAATAACACCAAAATTAAGCCATTTCTTTTAAATCGGATGATTTAGTTAGGAAATCAAAAAAAGCTTAGTACTTTTGCGGCACATCTCAAAGGGGTGTCAAATCCTGAATTTGTTTCAGGCCGAGGCTGAGATTATACCCAAAGAACCTGGGCAGGTAATGCTGCCAAGGGAAACGAAATCTTCAAAGGTTTCGAAAATGTATACAACCCCCTGTTAAATCGCTCGAGAGATTTTAATAGGGTTTTTTTATGCATTTTTTTAAGCTATTAACTAATCAAAGAATAATAGCCCCTTTTATCCGTAAATTTTAACTGTTACGAATGAAACATTTTTTTATTTTACCTGCAACCTTGTTGATCTCAACATTTGGTTTTTCCCAACAAAAGGATCCTGATACGGTTTCCAAACCTCAAGAAGTACTGGAAGAAGTTCTGGTTCGGGCTATTCGGGTTGATGCAGATTCTCCCGTAACCCATTCAAATATCGATGAAAAAGAACTCGAGAAAAGGAATTTAGGACAGGATCTTCCATTCATGCTCAATTATCTTCCTTCTGTAGTTAGTACTTCCGATGCCGGAGCAGGAGTGGGTTACACTTCATTTCGCGTACGTGGAAGTGATGCTTCCCGGATTAATGTTACCTTAAATGGAATTCCATTTAACGATGCCGAAAGTCAAGGGTCATTTTTTGTAAATCTGCCAGATTTCACCTCTTCTGTTCAAAATTTACAGTTGCAACGGGGGGTTGGAACATCTACGAATGGTTCCGGAGCTTTTGGGGCAAGTTTGAATTTACTTACAGATGCGGTTTCTGAAGAAGCCTATGGAGAAATTTCAAATTCTTTTGGATCTTTTAATACCAGGAGGCATAATCTTAAGTTTAGTACCGGACTGCTTAATAACCGGGTGGAATTCGCCGGAAGACTTTCCACGATCGCTTCCGATGGTTATATCGATCGTGCAAGTTCTAATTTGAAATCCTATTTCCTTCAGGCCTCTTATGTAGACGATAATACACTTATTAAGGCCATCGCTTTTGGAGGACAGGAAGTAACCTACCAGTCCTGGAATGGAATAGATAAGGAAACTCTTGAGGAGGACCGTACTTTTAATTCCGCCGGAATGTTTACAGATGCTCAGGGAAATATCCGTTTTCACGATAATGAAGTAGATGATTATAAACAGGATCATTATCAACTTCACTGGAATCAGCGTTATAACAATAACTGGTCTTCCAATCTTGGCTTAAATTATACCTACGGAAGAGGATTTTTTGAACAATACAGGGAAGATGATCGCTTCTCAACCTATGGTCTTGAACCTTTAGAAATAGGAGGCGAAACCATAGACAGAACCGATCTTATTCGCCGCAGATGGCTGGATAATGATTTTTATGTGATCAATGCTAATGCGACTTATAAAAAGAATACGCTGGAAGTAACTTCAGGGGCCTTTTACAGCCATTATAAAGGGGATCATTTTGGAGAGGTTATCTGGGCGAGATTTGCTTCAGATTCTGAGATCCGGGAACGCTATTATTTTAGCGACGCCTCCAAAGATGAGTTGACGGTTTTTTCCAAGGCAACTTATCGTATCAATAATCAATGGCAGTTATTTGTGGATTTACAGGGAAGGTTCATCAATTATAAAACTGGTGGTATCACTTCAGATATAGTGCCTATAGATGTAGATGAAAATTTTGGATTTTTTAATCCGAAAATGGGAGTGACTTATCAAATGGATAAATCCAACCAGTTGTTTGCCTACTTCGGAAGAGCTCATAGAGAGCCTACAAGGAATGATTTTGAGGAGGGTATTTCCACACCGGAAAAACTGAATGATTATGAACTTGGTTATCGCTTTACTTCCGAAAAATTTAAACTGAATTCTAATATCTATTATATGGATTATAAGGATCAGTTGGTGCTTTCCGGAGAATTGAATGATGTGGGTGCAGCATTAAGAACAACCAGTGGGAACAGTTACAGGCTGGGATTGGAGATAGATGCAGAAATTGTATTGAGCCAGCAATGGAGTTTGAGGCCAAACCTGGCATTGAGTTCCAATAAAAACAGAGATTTCGTGGCTTCTGTAGATGGATCCTTAAGAGAACTGGGAACAACCAAAATTTCTTTTTCTCCGGATGTAGTGGCTTCAAATATGTTGGTTTATCAACCTGTACCTAATCTTCAGCTTAGTTTTCTTGCTAAATATGTAGGGGAACAGTTTATGGGAAATATAGATAGTAAGGCTTCTATTTTGGATAGCTTTTTTATAAATGATCTTAATGTTTATTATGAATTGGAAAATATACCTGTATTTAAATCGGTGGTATTCTCTGGGTTGGTCAATAACCTTTTTGATGTGAAATATGTCTCAAACGGATATTTCTTCACGTATGAGGATGATTTTTCAAATCCGGGAACAGTAACCACTATTGAAGGAGCAGGCTATTATCCCCAGGCAGGGATCAATTTTCTTGCAGGAGTTACTTTGAAGTTTTAATCCTATTTATGGTTCAATTCTACAATGTCCACCCGCCCAATCGGGCGGGAGTTCATTGAAATTCTATAGTTAATTAGATACCTGCAAAACATTCCCGGATTTTCTAACCCTGTAAGGTTTCAAAGAATATTGACCGGAACCTTCGGTGATCTCCCCGGTAAGGATATTATAAGAGTTTCCATCGTCACAATTGCAGGTTGCAATAATCCCTGAAACGCTCATGGTAGAGCATTCCGAAAGAGCATGATTTGGGTCGCTTAATTCAAAAGCTGTATACTGGGAATTGTTGATGTTATAGACAACCACTCCGTTGATACCGTAATTATAAGTAGCATAGCTGTTTCCTGGAAAATTAAGGCTGTTATATTCCGGAAGATTAAGATTTAGATCCAGTATAAAACTATTGTTAGTTAGATATGGATTGTTAATTCTCTCAGTGTCATCAGCAGTACAGGAAGAAAGAATAGCGACAAAAAGAAGGCTAACACTTATTTTTTTGATCATTTTTAAGGCTTTTGAAGGGAAAGATTATTATTGGTTTCAATGTTTAAATTTATTATATTTGTTTAGATAAATCCCGTCGCGAATGGGATTTTTTGTATTTATTGACCTTTGAAAATTTAAAAGCAATTAATTTAACCCGATTGGGTTTGCTGGATTCTCCTGCAATAATGCTGCTATATTTTTTAAAATATCACAAAATTTGACGACACGATCCGGATGTGAGCTAATTACTCATCATCACTGATTTATAAACGATAATATTATGAGCAAAGTATCTTATTATACTCCTGAAGGTTTAAAAAAACTAAGGGATGAATTAAACAAGCTTAGAGACGTAGAACGACCTAAAGCTTCACAGGCTATTGCGGAAGCACGCGATAAAGGGGATTTGAGTGAAAATGCAGAATATGACGCTGCAAAGGAAGCACAGGGCTTACTGGAATTGCGGATCTCAAAAATGGAAGAAGTGGTTTCCGGAGCAAGGGTTATAGATGAGTCTCAATTGGATACTTCCAAGGTATTGGTACATTCTCACGTGCGAATTAAAAACGTGGACAATGGAATGGAAGTTAAATATAAACTTGTAGCCCAAAGTGAAGCCGATTTAAAATCCGGAAAAATTTCGGTAGATTCTCCTATTGGAAAAGGTTTACTGGGAAAAGTAGTGGGCGATACCGCAGAGGTTGAAGTTCCAAACGGGAAGATGAAGTTTGAAATCCTTGAGATTTGGAGAGAGTGATCTATTTGTTCCTTACGAGTATTTTCATAAAATTTAAATAGCAACAACAATGGCAACTATATTTTCTAAAATAATAAGCGGTGAACTTCCGGCTTATAAAGTAGCCGAAACGGATGACTTTCTTGCTTTTCTGGATATCAATCCAAATGCAAAAGGTCATACTTTATGCATCCCAAAACAGGAAGTAAATAAAATTTTTGATCTTGATCCCAAAACCTATCAGAATTTGATGGAGTTTTCCCGAAAGGTCGCAGTAGCTTTAGAAAAATCGGTTTCCTGTAAACGAGTGGGAATGGCCGTAGTTGGACTTGAAGTTCCTCATGTTCATGTACACCTTATCCCTTTAAATTCCATGAAGGATATGGATTTTAGCAATAAGCTCGATTTCACAAAAGAGGAGTTCGGGAAATTAGCTGAAGACATCAAAGCCAGCCTATAATGGATTTTTCAGAATACAAACTAAGTCTGGAATTACGAATAGACTGGAGCGATCTGGATATGTACCAACACGTGAACAACCTCACTTTTATAAGATTTCTGCAATCTGGCCGTGTTAATTTTTGGGAGGCAACAGGGCTTGGAGTACTCTATGAAAAAACCAATCGTGGACCAATGTTGGTCTCTACACATTGCGATTTTAAAAAATCCCTTCAATATCCCGGAAAAGCGATCGTAAAAACAAAACTAGCCTATCTTAAAAATTCCAGTTTTGGACTGGACCATCTTATCCTGAATGAAAATAATGAAATTTGTGCAGAGGGAAGAGACGTAGCGGTGTGTTATGATTTTAATACTGAAAACACCTATGCCATTCCTGAGGATCTCCGGGAGATCATGAGCCGTTATTAGATTTTTCTTAGTGCGATTTGGAAGGAGGTTCCTTTATTTATCTCACTTTGAAAAACCTTTATTCGCCCACTGTGATACTGTTCAATTATTCTTCTCGCCAGGGAGAGTCCAAGCCCCCATCCCCGTTTTTTCGAGGTGTATCCGGGTTCAAAGACTTGTTTAAACTTACTTTTTGGAATTCCCTTTCCTGTATCCTTTATATAGATGTATACCCAATGAAGGTCTTGTTTGATCTCGATGCTTATTTTGCCTTTTCCACGCATAGCATCGATTGCATTTTTCACCAAATTTTCAATGGTCCAGCTATAAAGTGATTCATTTAAATGTACAAAAATAGGGGTATGCGGAGTTTTTATCTGAAATTCTATCAAATCAGAACTTCGGTTTTTTATATAGGTATAACTCTCTTTGGTTGCCTGGTTGATCTCTGTTTTTGAAAGAATGGGAGCCGATCCTATTTTAGAAAATCGTTCTGTAATTGTTCTTAATCGTTCGATGTCTTTTTCTATTTCAGAAATATAAGACCTGTTCACATTTTCCTCCTTCAGTATTTCTGTCCAGCCTATCAATGAGGAAAGCGGAGTCCCTATTTGGTGAGCGGTTTCCTTTGCCATTCCAGCCCAAAGCTTGTTTTGTTCACTTGATTTGGTAGTGGTATAGAAAAAATATACAACAGCTATAAAGAGAAAAATTATAAGCATCAGGCCAATGGGATAATACTTGATTTTAGTTAGCAACGGGGAATCACCATAATAAATTTTATGTACCCTGTTCTCCCCCAAAACCATTTCAATAGGCTCGTTTTCCTGTTTTAAATTTTTAAAATATTGCTGAAGTTTTTCAGGATTGTTGCGTGTTTCAATAGTAAGATTTAATCCGTCAATTATTTTTCCATTCTCATCTACCCAAATAGTGGGGATGCTGGTATTGCTATTTAGGATTTTAAGCGTGAGCTCAATATCGGTATTATCATCGGCCTTGTCAAGAAATGCCTGAGCAGCGGACCAAACTTTCATTTTATCCCGTTCATCATTTTTTAGGCGTTCAAAAAATATAGAGGTATTCCATAAGATAAGCCCTACAATTAGCAAAGAAGAAATAATGATAAACCAACGGGCAAGATTTCGTTCGTGTGAAAAATTCATGGAGTCCATTTAGCAGATTTAAATATAACCGTTTTCTGTTAATATTATTGTTGCAAACGGGTTTTTCATTACTGAAGTGATTCGTTACCTTTGTCAAAAATTGAAAATGCTTAGTATAGATCCAAATGAAATAAGCACAGGGAAACGTCATCAATATCTATTGGGCGCTGTTGGTCCCAGACCTATTGCTTTTGCCAGTACCATTGATGAAAACGGAAGACCCAATCTGTCGCCATTCAGTTTTTTCAACGTTTTTAGCGCAAATCCGCCAATTTTGGTTTTTTCACCCGCCAGACGCGGTCGGGATAATACAGTTAAGCATACCTATCTAAATGCAAAAGCAACAAAAGAAGTTGTGATTAATATTGTAGATTACAAAATTGTTCAGCAAATGTCATTGGCAAGTACAGAGTACGCCGAAGGAGTTAATGAATTTGAAAAAGCGGGTTTCACAATGCTGAAATCTGATTTGGTAAAACCATTCCGGGTTGCAGAATCGCCGGTTCAGTTCGAGTGCAAGATCAAAGATGTAATCGAATTGGGCGCTGAAGG
This sequence comes from Gillisia limnaea DSM 15749, assembly GCF_000243235.1. Classification (GTDB taxonomy): domain Bacteria; phylum Bacteroidota; class Bacteroidia; order Flavobacteriales; family Flavobacteriaceae; genus Gillisia; species Gillisia limnaea. The sequence goes on along the minus strand of NZ_JH594606.1, from coordinate 1,582,662 downwards.
TGGTGCCGGAAATCTTGTGATTTGTGAGGTCGTGAAAATGCATTTTGATGAAGCTATCCTGGATGCAGAAGGATTTATAGATCAACATAAAATAGATCAGGTTGCAAGAATGGGCGGTAATTGGTATACCCGTGCAAATATGGGGATGTTTGAAGTTCCTAAACCGCTTTCGAAATTGGGGATAGGCGTGGATCAAATTCCGCCGGAAATAAGAACCAGTAAGGTCCTAACCGGAAATGACCTTGGTAAACTGGGTAATGTGGAAAATTTTCCATTAGAAGAAGAGATCAAAGAATTTTTAAATGAAGATTTGGAGGCCGCAGAAGTTTTAAAATCTGGTGATTCTGAAAAAATTCATTTACAGGCACAATTATATTTAGAAAAAGATGAACCGGCGAAAGCCTGGAAATTATTATTAGCAAAAAAGTAAAAACATGGAAGTACAAGGTAAGATCAAAATGATAGGAGAAACCCAAACATTTGGAAGTAATGGGTTTAGAAAAAGAGAAGTGGTTGTCACCACAGAAGAGCAATATCCACAGCATATTATGGTGGAATTTGTTCAGGATAAAACAGATTTACTTAATAGTTTTCAGGTGGGTCAACCGGTGAAAATCGGAGTAAATTTAAGAGGCCGTGAATGGGTGAATCCACAGGGAGAAACAAAATATTTCAATTCTATCCAGGGTTGGAGAATAGAAAATTTACAGGCTGGAAGTGGGAGTCCGGATGGTCAAAATGGACCACCACCGGCAGATCAATTTGAGCCTGCTAAGGATCTAAACGATGAAGATTACGATGATCTTCCGTTTTAAAAATAAGAAAAGTTGTTAGAAATTTTTATAACCAAAGCTTAGCTTCGATTTAAGGGGCTAAGCTTTTTTTGTTTTCAATATTTGTTTAAATTAAACATTAAAAGCAGCCCCTTTGAGCGTATTTAGATCATACGAGGAATTTCCTCCCGTAGCAAAAGCCAATGAAGAAGGCCTACTTGCTATTGGAGGTTATCTCTCGGTAAAAAGGCTTCTGGATGCTTACAATCTCGGGATTTTCCCCTGGTATGAAGCTTCCCGACCAGTAATGTGGTGGAGCCCGGACCCCAGGATGGTGCTTTTTCCCGAAAAATTGAAGATTTCAAAAAGTATGAGGCAGGTACTTCGGCAGGATACTTTTAAAGTAACTTTTAATCAGGATTTTGAAGCAGTGATCAATAAGTGCGCAGCAATAAAAAGAGCCGGACAAAACGGAACCTGGATTACTGCTGAAATGAAAAAAGCGTATCTCGAATTATTTAATCTTGGTATTGTGCAATCTGTGGAGGTGTGGCAAAATGAAGAGTTGGTTGGTGGACTCTATGGAATTTATCTGAAAGAGAAAAAGGTGTTTTGCGGTGAAAGTATGTTTACAGAAGTGAGCAATGCTTCCAAATTCGGATTTATAAAATGGGTGGAACAACTAAAACTGAAAGGAGTAAAACTAATAGATTGCCAGGTTTACACAGCGCATCTGGAAAGCCTTGGTGCGGAAGAAATTTCCCGGAATGAGTTTTTGCAATATTTGAAGTAAGCTTTCTAAAGATACATGATTTTAAATTTCGCTGTGTCTAAAACAATCCGTTTCATGGTCATTTACCATTCCAGTGGCTTGCATATGCGCATACATAACGGTTGAACCCACAAATTTAAAACCTCTTTTCTTGAGATCTATGCTTAATTTATTGCTTATTTCAGTAGTTGCCGGAGCTTTTTTATAATCCTTCACAGTATTTTGAATGGGTTTCCCATCTACAAATCCCCATATATATTCACTGAAACTGCCAAACTCTTCCTGAATTTTAATAAAGGCCTCCGCATTGGAAACAGTTGCCCGAACCTTCAGCTTATTTCGAATGATACCGGCATTTTGTAATAAAGCTTCAATTTTTTCTTCAGAATAATCGGATATTTTATGATAATCAAAATTATCGAAGGCTTCCCTAAAATTTTCTCGTTTTCTCAATACGGTAATCCAGCTAAGTCCCGCCTGAAAAGTCTCCAGGATCAAAAATTCGAATAACAAGGCATCATCGTAAACAGGAACTCCCCATTCGGTATCGTGATAGGCTTCATACAGAGAATCTCCAACACACCATCCACAGCGTTTTAGCTCATTCATAGCTTATGGTTTAAATTGGTAGGTAATTGTCCCGGGTTGAGAATTTCTGCCGACTAAGCTGCTAAAAACAGCCTGTACAGCATATTCCAGGGCTTGTTCAGTAAGGCACTCATTGCTAGTGCTGGAACTGCCTTTATTTATGGAAGTAGAAATTACCCTTCCCTGGGCGTTCACCGTAATATTTACAACAATTTTACCGGGAGTATCGCAGGTATAAACAGGATTTGGAATTTCCCTGGCCGATCTTCCCAAAAGTGAAAAGGAAATAGAACTGCGATCTATGCCGCCAGATTTGGTTGAAGTAGCAAGGGTGGTCCGATCACCATCCGATCTTTTTTTAACTTCTTTTTTTTGATTCTGAAAATTATAACTGCCGGAAGTTCCGGAGCTTTCCTCCGGGGTGGATTCCGCTTGGGAAGCGCTGTTTTTTTGGAATATTTCATCCAATTGACGGTCCAAATTTTCTTCCCTTGCTTCCTTATTTTCGTTAAATGCCTGGTGCGTTTGGGCTGTTTCCCGATTGGTCTTTTGAGGGATTTCCTCTTTTTCAGGCTCTTGCTCTACAGGTTCCTCCACCTGAAAGCTTTCAAGATCTACAAGGAGTTCCCGGGCTTTTTTATTGTTGTTGGACAAACTGAAATTATAAAGCGCAAGAAGCACTATAGAATACAACAAACAAGTGATAATAAGGGCTTTATGTTTATCGAAAAAATCCATATAATTACAACTGCCGAATCAGGGGTTTTATTCTCGGTTAAGGTAGCAAATTTTCAAAAGATGCTATATCCAATGAATCTTCTACAATAAACCCGCCAATTTTTGTTCTTCTTAGGGAAGAAAGATAAGCGCCGGTACCCAGAGATTTCCCAAAATCATTTGCAAGGCTTCTAATATAGGTCCCTTTGCTGCAAGTCACTCTAAAATCTACTTCCGGAAAACGAATTTCAGTAATTTCAAATTCTTTTATTTCCACTTTTCTGGAAGGAATTTCTACATCTTCCCCGTTGCGGGCATATTCGTAAAGTCGTTTCCCTTCTTTCTTCAATGCTGAAAAAACCGGTGGAACCTGATCGATCTCGCCAAGAAATTCAAGTGTAGCACCTATAATATCTTCTTCAGAAATATGATCAATTCCAAAGGATTCATTTACTTCAGTCTCCATGTCATAAGACGGAGTTGTTGCGCCAAGAGTAATAGTTCCCGTATATTCTTTTTCCTGTGCCTGGTATTCCTCGATTTTTTTAGTGAATTTCCCCGTGCAGAGAATAAGTAAACCCGAAGCTAATGGATCTAATGTCCCCGCATGGCCTACCTTAATCTTTTTGATGTTGCAGCTTTTCCTGATAAGCCATCGAACTTTGTTCACAAGCTGAAAAGAAGTCCAGCCTAACGGTTTGTCAAAAAGCAGGATTTGTCCTTCTTTAAATTCTTCGGGAGTAATAGGATTAGTTAGCATAGCCAAAGATTATTGCTATAATTCCAACCACAAAGCAGTAAATGGCAAAATAAGAAAGCTTGCTCTTTTTTACCAATGTGATCATCCAGGTACAGGCAACAATCCCTGCAATAAATGCAGCTATAAATCCTATCACCAATATAGATGTTTCGGTAGTGCTTTCAGCCAGATCTCCACTTAAAATATCTTTTGCAATTTTGCCAAGGATAAGGGGTACAACCATTAAAAATGAAAATCTTGCTGCTTTGCTCTTGTCATTACCCAGTAAAACAGAGGTCGAAATGGTGGCTCCGCTTCGTGAAATACCCGGTAATAAAGCAATGGCCTGAGATACTCCAATTACAAATGCATTTTTGTAGCTCACTGGTTTCCCTGTGAATTTAGCTCTGTCTGCAAGCCATAAAAGCAGGGCGGTAATAATAAGCATAAAACCTACCAGGAGAATATTGCCACCAAAAAGGCTTTCCAGTTCGTCTTCGAAAAAAAGTCCGATTAAAGTGGCAGGAATCATGGAAAGGATGATTTTTAAAGAAAATTGTGTTTCATCATTCCATTTAAAGCTAAATAACCCACTTAGAATTTCAACGATATCTTTTCTAAAAACCACAATGGTACTCAATGCGGTGGCAGCATGTAAAACTACTGTAAACATGAGGGATTCACTTGGGATACTGTTGTCGCCAAGAATTGCTTTTCCCAGTTCCAGATGACCACTGGAGGAAACCGGTAGAAATTCGGTTAGACCCTGAACAATTCCCAGGATCGCTGCATCAAATTCGTTCAAATTAAATTATTTTTTATTGGGGTTCACTAAAATCGCGTAGACTTCAATTGCAAATCCAAGTAAGACCAAAGTTGGTGCTAAACGGATCCTTCTAAAACTGTAGATTTCTTCGTTAAAAACATTGGGGTCGTCACTTCCGCCGCCTGCCATTAGGATAAATCCCAGGACAATTACTGCAAGCCCAATAAACATGAAGATGTAATTCTTCTTTCCAAAGATAAAATTCAGGTCTTGTTTATGTAATGGTTTCTTGTTGTTACTCATAACTGGGAATTTTTACCACGAATGCACAAATATTTTATTTTTCACTGGATGATATTTGCTAATCGGCTTCAAAAATAGCCAAAATCAATTACATCTCTTCTTTATTTCCAAAACATTACCAGGAGAACGAATTATAGCCTTTTACGGCCAAAAAAACAGACTCCAAATAAACCGCATTCTTTCATGCCCGAAGTTAGGTTCGTGGCGAAGTTAGTAGTAAAGTTCATCTGTTCTTAGATTTAAAAACCTTGAAGTAGCAAAGAATGTACTTGCCCAGGTAATCAATATGCCCATCATTAAAATACCCACAAATAGTGCTACCAGCAATTTGGCATCGGCTAGTAGTTCAAGCTCAGGGAAACTGCTGTTTAAATAATACAGTACAATCCCCATGCCTATAAGTGCTAGCACGGCACCAATAATTCCCAGTTTTACGCTTTGCCAGATAAACGGGCTTCTTATAAATGTTTTGGTAGCACCAACCATTTGCATGGTCTTTATTATAAACCTTTTGGAATAAACCGCCAGGCGAATAGAACTGTTGATCAATAAAACCGCGATAAATGTAAAAACTCCGCTAATCACCAATACCCAAAAACTAATCTTTTTCACGTTGTCATTCAGCAGAGCGATCAGGGGTTTATCATAGATCACTTCATCCACAAAATTTTTGGAGGTAATATCCTCAGCTATTTCATCTATTTGTTCAGGAGAAACATAATCGGCTTTCATATAGAGATCTATGGAATTTTGCAGGGGATTATACCCTAAGAAATCCATAAATTCTTCCCCTATTTCCTTACTGTGAGCTTCTGCAGCTTCTTCTTTGGAAACATAGGTGGTTGATTTTGTATATTCCGCCAGTGCGAGACTTTTCTTGAGTTGCTCGATCTCAACATCTTTGGCGGTATCTTTCAAATAAACCGTCATTGCTATTTGTTCCTTGAAATGATCGGCAACTTTTTTGGTATTCAACACCAAAAGGCCCAAAAGGCCTAATAAAAACAGAACCAAACCTATACTGATAACTACGGAAAAATACGACGATATCAGGCGGCGTTTTTGATACTTTTCAAAAGATGAACTCATAGCGAAGATGCAGATTTTGTGTAAAAATAAGAAAGTAAATGATACTCATTCTTTAAAACGTTCAAAGTTTATATTTTATTCTTTTATAAATATCTTTGAGAAAACAGAAGTATGCAAATTTTGATTTATGGTATCGGGGGAGTTGGAGGATATTTTGGCGGAATGATTGCCAATGCAGGATATGATGTTAGTATGATTGGCAGGGGGAAACACCTGGAAGCGATTCAGCAAAACGGATTATTTATAGAAAGTATAAAGGGGGATTTTAAAGTAGTACCCAAAATTGCAACCGATGATTTGAAAAATGTTTCATCGCCAGACCTGGTGATCCTGGGAGTCAAATCCTGGCAACTAAAAGATGCCGCAACTGCTTTAAAAGCCATTATTAAAGAAGATACCATCGTTTTGCCTCTTCAAAACGGAGCCGGTAATGTAGAACAGTTGTTGCAGGTGCTTCCTAAAAAAAATGTGATCGCGGGATTATGTCGTATCGTTAGTTTTATAGAAAGCCCCGGCAAAATTAAACACGCTTCATTTGAACCTGAAATTATCTTTGGTGAGATCGATAATTCACAAAGCAAAAGAATTCATTCCGTAAAAGAAATTTTTGACCGCTCCGGCATTCAGAATACCATCCCGGAAGAAATCGAGCTGGAGGTCTGGAAAAAATTCCTGTTTATAGTAACTATTAGCGGAATAGGAGGTTTAACCCGTGTTCCTATTGGTAAGATCCGGGAAAGTGACTATTTGTTTGATTTGATGCAGAAAACCGCCCGCGAGATCGTGGAAGTTGCCAATGCTAAAAAAATTCCATTGACCCTGGAGCACGTAAAAAGGGTTTTTGAGACAATAGCAAACCAACCTTTTCAAACCACAGCTTCCACGCAACGTGATCTTATGGATGGAAGACCTTCAGAGCTTGAAAATTTTAATGGCTTTATAGTGCAGGAAGGTGCGCGGCTGGGAATTCCAACTCCGGTGAACAAATTTATTTACGAATGTTTGCTTCCTATGGAGCAAAAAGCCCTAAATCTTTAACGTTTCTATAGAAGATTGATTCCCGTAAGAAGTTTAAAATTGTAAATTTGCAGCTATTCAGAAATTAGAGCAATGAGTTACCATTTTAACGAGATTGAAACCAAATGGCAGGAATACTGGGCCAAAAATCAAACTTTTAAGGCATCCAATAATTCCTCAAAAGAGAAATTTTATGTGCTGGATATGTTTCCATATCCTTCTGGGGCCGGGTTGCACGTTGGGCATCCCCTGGGATATATCGCGAGTGATATTTATGCACGATACAAAAGGCATCAGGGTTTTAATGTGCTGCATCCACAAGGTTATGATAGTTTTGGATTGCCGGCAGAGCAATATGCCATTCAAACCGGGCAGCATCCGGCACTAACTACCGAAGAAAATATAAAACGATACCGGGAGCAACTGGACCAAATCGGGTTTTCATTCGATTGGAGCAGGCAGGTACGCACCAGTGATCCAAATTATTATAAATGGACACAGTGGATCTTTATTGAACTTTTTGAATCATGGTATGATGTGAAGGCCGATAAAGCCCGCCCGATCTCCGAATTGATAAAGATTTTTTCTGCGGAAGGGAATACCAGGGTAAAAGCGGCTTGTGATGATGATATTATCGCCTTTCTTGCAGAAGAGTGGAATTTTTTTTCATCAGAAGAACAACAAAAAATATTATTACAATACAGACTTACCTATTTAGCTGAAACCGAAGTGAACTGGTGCCCGCAACTGGGAACCGTACTGGCAAACGATGAGATCGTGAACGGCGTTTCAGAACGTGGCGGTTTTCCTGTGGTTCGCAAAAAAATGACCCAGTGGAGCATGCGTATTTCTGCCTATGCACAACGTTTATTGGATGGTCTTTCAAGCATCGACTGGCCACAACCCCTTAAAGATTCCCAAACTAACTGGATTGGAAGATCTAAAGGGGCTTTGGTGAAATTCCCCATCCTAGCCTTCCCCGAAGGGGAAGGAAAACAGAAATATGGTTATATGACGGGTGGTAATAATTCTCATTTATTGATTGATAAAGCAAAACAAATGAGAAGTAATTCTACACAAGCCGAAAAGTTGCTGTGGGATTGTTTAATATCTAAAAAATTAGGCTACAAATTCAGACAACAACATTTAATAGGTGATTTTATAGTAGATTTTGTTTGTTTGTCTAAGAAATTGGTAATTGAAGTCGACGGAAATATACACGACTCCCAGCAAGAAAAGGATGAGGAACGAACTAAAATTATTAATAATTTAGGCTTTAGAGTGGTTAGGTTTAGAAATGAGGAAATTATAGGTAATATTGATTTTGTCCTTGAACAAATTAAAATTCAATTACAGCAAGATGTAATTCCCCCTTCGGGGGTTAGGGGGATTAAGGTTTTTACCACCAGACCAGATACTATTTTTGGAGTTAGCTTTATGACGCTTGCTCCCGAGCATGAATTGGTTAAGGAAATAACTACCTCAGAACAAAAAGAGGCAGTTTCGGCCTATATTGAAAAATCGGCTAAGCGTAGCGAACGTGAGCGTATGGCCGATGTTAAAACAATTTCCGGAGTATTTACCGGTGCTTATGCTCTTCACCCGTTAAGTAGAGAGAAAATCCCTGTTTGGATCGGGGATTATGTATTGGCAGGTTATGGTACGGGTGCAGTAATGTCAGTTCCTTGTGGAGATCAGCGGGATTATGATTTTGCCAAGCATTTTGGATTACCTATTCCGAACATTTTTGAAGGAATAGATATTTCTGAAGAAGCTTTTTCAGGAAAAGAGGGAACCGTTATCACCGATTCCAATTTTCTAACAGGACTACCCTACAAAGAGGCGCTGAATAAGGCTATCGAAGAACTTGAGAAAATTGGTCTGGGAAAAGGGAAAACAAATTATAGATTACGAGATGCAGTGTTTTCGAGACAGCGCTATTGGGGAGAACCATTTCCTGTGTATTATGTAAATGGCTTACCGCAAATGATAGCTAAAGAGCATTTGCCATTGCGTTTGCCGGAGGTTGAGAAATACCTCCCAACCGAAGAAGGGGAACCACCTTTGGGAAGAGCAGAAAAATGGTATTGGGACCAGGAAAAGAAACAGGTAGTTTCCAAAGAGGAATTTGAAAGTTCCCCCATTGGGGATGGAGGGGGCCTGGAATTGAATACCATGCCGGGTTGGGCAGGCAGTTCCTGGTACTGGTTCCGGTATATGGATGCCCACAATGACGCTGAATTTGTTTCTGAAAAAGCCCAGAAATACTGGGAAAATGTCGATCTATACATAGGTGGAAGCGAGCACGCAACAGGACATTTGTTGTATTCCCGTTTCTGGACAAAATTCCTTTATGACCGTAAAATGGTTAGTGTTGAAGAGCCCTTCAAAAAGCTGATTAACCAAGGGATGATATTAGGGACAAGCGCTTTTATATATAGATTAAGGTTTATAAACGTTTCAAGAACTCTATCTGCCTTGTCTGATGATTTGCATTTTTCGATAGAACAAGAAACTAAAATAGAGGAATTTATTCAGAAATATGATAATAAAATATTTGTTCCTAAAAGGCTTCTAAGAAATAAAATGTTTCCAGAAGGTGATTTTGGCCAAGGCCAATTAAGTATTGGATCGAACTTTCCAGAAATTGAAAAACAACTTTCAAAAAAATTCCCGACGATTAAATATATATTCAACGGTATTAGTTTAGAAGTCCAAAAAATTCATGTTAATGTTAATTTTGTAAATGCATCAGACGAATTAGATATTATAGCTTTTAAAAATCACCCTTTAAATCAAGAATTTAAAGACGCTATATTTTTTAAGGAAAATGACAAATATATTGTTCATCGCGAAGTCGAAAAAATGTCCAAATCCAAGTACAATGTGGTAAATCCGGACGAGATCTGTAAACAATATGGGGCAGATACCTTGCGAATGTACGAGATGTTTCTTGGGCCTCTGGAACAGGCGAAACCCTGGAATACCGCAGGAATGTCCGGAGTGCATAGTTTTTTGAAAAAATTATGGAAACTGTATCATTCCCCCTCTAACTCCCCCGAAGGAGCAGACTCTTCTTTTCAGGTTTCAAATGAAAAAGCTTCGGCAGATTCTCAAAAAACCCTGCATAAAACCATTAAAAAAGTAACAGAAGACATCGAGGCTTTCAGCTTTAATACTTCGGTTTCTACTTTTATGATCTGTGTGAATGAGCTTACTGCTCAAAAATGTGATAATCGGGAAATTCTGGAGCCATTGGCTGTTTTAATAGCGCCCTACGCGCCGCATATTGCAGAGGAGCTATGGGAAAAACTCGGGTATTCAGGATCTATTAGTACTGCGGCCTATCCTATTTATGAAGAAAAATATTTGGTGGAAAGCGTTAAATTATACCCGGTTTCCTTCAATGGGAAAATGAGGTTTACCTTGGAATTACCCCTGGATATGGGTAAAGAGGAGATCGAAAAAACTGTGATGGAAGATGAAAGAACACAAAAACAACTGGAAGGAAGAACGCCTAAAAAGGTGATCATAGTTCCGGGAAAAATTGTAAATATCGTTGGATAATCAGCAAAAGGCAGTTGAGGTAATTTTATAGCTGCTTTTCTTTATATTTGAGTATGGAATATCTATTTATAGGACTTGCGGCCGGAGCCGTTCTCGCATATTTTATTTTTGCGAGGTTTAACAAATATCGCAGTAAGGAGCGAGCCGATGAGCAATCCGTGATTTTGATTGATAAGATCAAAAGCGTTTGTAAATTTATTACCGTGGAAGGCGATTTTTCGGAGATCTACCATTATGAAAATCTAAAGGAAAAATATGTGAGTTTGCTTTTGGGAAAGAAGAAAGCCATTGTGCTAATTAGTGCAAAAGCCCATATAGGTTTTGATCTTACCAAGATTAAGATGTCCGGTGATAGTGAAACTAAAAGGATAATTCTCACAAATTTTCCAGATCCGGAATTGCTTACCGTAGAGACCGATTTTAAATATTACGATAAACGTGAAGGGTGGGCAAATCCTTTTACCACTTCCGATCTCACCGATATAAGCCACGATGCCAAAAAACATATTGTGGATAAGATACCCCAAAGCGGCTTGCTGGAAAAAGCACGCAAAGAGGCTTTGGAAACTATTCTGCTAATTGAGAAAATCGTAGAAACCATCGGTTGGAAACTCGATTATACGGCCCTGGAAGAAAATATAAAAGATCAACAAAAACTGCGTTAAAATCCTCTCACCATTTAAGAGTGTAAGGCAGGTGGCTTATGGATATAGAAACTTTCAGAAATTATTGCCTGTCGAAAAAAGGCGCTGCTGAAGATCTTCCATTTGGCCCGGATGCCCTTGTGTTTAAAGTGATGGGAAAAATTTTTGCTCTGGCTTCCCTGGATGAAATTCCGTTGAGGGTAAATTTAAAGTGTGATCCGGAACAGGCAATCACTTTAAGGGAGGAACATTCCAATAGCATTTTTTCCGGATATCATATGAATAAAAAGCACTGGAATACCCTCGTGCTGGATGGATTTCTTCCAAATTCCCTTATCTTCGGCCTCACAGACCATTCCTATAATCGGGTAATTCAGGGACTGCCTAAAAGGCTGCAAAAGGACCTGGAAAGTCTGGAATAAATAAGCACTAATTTCATGACAGCATTCGGGTTTTATACAAAAGAAAAGGAACATAAGGAGCATCTTTTGGCACAAGCCAACAAAAACCTCAATATTTCAAGCTTCATACGTTTATTGGTTTTTCTACTCGCAGCCTTCGGGATCTATTATTTTTTCAGTGAAATTAAGATCTCAGGTGCCATTGGGGCGGTTGCAATAGTGATTTTTTTGATTCTTGTTTCCCGCCATACAGATCTTAAATACAAGCGCAATAAAATTGATGAACTTGTAAAGATCAATGAATTGGAATTAAGAGTTTTACAACGGAAATTTTCAGATCTGCCAACAGGAAATGAATTTGAAGATCCCTTGCATGCCTTTAGTCAGGATATCGACTTGTTTGGAAAAGGGTCTTTCTTTCAGTATTTGAACAGAACTTCTTTGAAAGAAGGAAAAAGAAGACTTGCACATCTTCTCACAGAAAATTCAATTGAAGAAATTCCCGAAAAGCAGGAAGCCATTAAAGAATTAGCTGAAAAAGTAAAATGGCGACAGGAATTTACTGCGGTGGCACACCTGGTGAAAACCGAAACGGAATCAGATCAGGTTTTAAACTGGTTTAATAAGTATATAAGCTTTTCCCCCAGGTATATTATTTGGTTATCGCCATTATTTTCTGTGGTTTCTATCCTATTAGTGATTGGTTATTTCACGGAAAATGTAACCGGAATACAGCTTTTTTTATGGTTCCTGGCTGGATTGTTATATTCCGGGATCTACCTTAAAAAAGTGAATTTACTCTCCGGTAGTGTAAGTAAGGTTCAGGATACGTTCCATCAATACCATCAATTGCTGGCAATGCTTGAGAATACAGAATTTTCTTCAAAAATATTGAAAGAAAATAAGGAAAAAATAAGGTCGGAAGGCAGTAAAGCTTCAGCCATTTTCAAGGAATTTTCAAAAGCGATAGACGCATTAGATCAACGCAATAATTTTCTTTTGGGTGTTCTGTTAAATGGATTCCTGCTTTGGGATGTACACAAGTCCTATAAACTCGAATCCTGGATAAAAGCGTCGCATCAAAATGTAAAGGATTGGTTTGAAGTAATTGAGTTTACCGATGCCTTCAACAGCCTTGGAAATTTCGCATTCAATCATCCCAATTATGTTTTCCCTAAACTTTCTCAATCCGGATTGGTTGTGAAGGCAGAGAATCTTGCACATCCTTTGCTCGATCCTGAAAAAGTTATCGCGAACGATTTTAAGATAGAAAATGAACAGTTTTTTATTATCACCGGTGCTAATATGGCCGGGAAAAGCACCTTTTTAAGAACGGTATCCTTGCATATTGTAATGGCAAATATTGGTTTACCAGTTTGTGCTGAAAAAAGTGAGTATTCTCCAATAAAACTTATCACAAGCATGCGGACTACAGATTCGCTTAGCGATGATGAGTCTTATTTCTTTTCAGAATTGAAGCGCTTACAGTACATCGTTGGGGAGATTGAAACCGATAAATATTTTATTATTCTGGACGAAATATTAAAAGGCACCAATAGCACCGATAAAGCAATTGGTTCCAGGAAATTCATTCAAAAACTTGTGAAATCGAAATCTACCGGGATCATAGCCACACACGATCTTAGTTTATGTGAGGTTTCAGATGAATTACCACAAGTGGAAAATCATTATTTTGATGCAGAGATCGTGAATGATGAATTGTTTTTCGACTATAAATTTAAAGAAGGAATTTGCCAGAATATGAATGCATCTTTTCTTCTGAAGAAAATGAATATTGTAGATTAGGACATCATTTTGACATCTATACTATTTGAAGATCGATTTTCATGTCTTTCTGAGTCTTTCGAAGCATCTCGACTCCGCTCGATGTAACATTGGAAATTGTAATCACGCAAGTCTTAACTCGTTACAGAATCTAAAAAAAAATCCATTTTTGTAAATATTTATTTTCCTTAAATGAAGAACTTTTTCCAAATGCATAAAGTGTCGCTTTTGCTAATTGCAATTACAGCTGCATTTTACTTGTCTTTTGGGTACGATTTGGAAAGGTATGATCTTATAAAACTAATCGGGCTTTACTCGGCTGTTTTTTATTTAAGTTGGAATATTTATAAGATCGAAAAAAGGAATTTCTGGTTCCTTGCCGGAGTTGCCCTGTTGATGAGATTGATTTTTTTTGGTGCAATCCCGAATCTTTCGCAGGATTTTTACAGATTTATATGGGATGGAAGAATGATCCTTGAAGGTTGGAACCCCTATTTGCATTTACCGGAAAATCTCATAAAAGAAGGAACTGTAACCGTTGCCCAGGCTTCAAAACTTTATGAAGGAATGGGGGAATTAAGCGGAAGTAATTACACCAATTATCCGCCGCTCAATCAATTTATCTTTGCGCTTGCAGGGTTATTCGCAGGGAAAAGCATTCTGGGTTCTATAGTCGTAATGCGTGTCGTTATCATTGCTGCCGATTTCGGAGTCCTTTACTTCGGAAAGAAACTGCTAGAGAACTTAAATTTGCCGGTCAATAGGATCTTCTGGTATATTCTCAATCCATTTATAATTATAGAACTCACCGGAAACCTACATTTTGAGGGCGTAATGTTGTTTTTTCTGATTTGGTCTCTCTATCTTTTACACAAGAAAAAATGGATCCTGAGTGCGATTGTTTTTGCAGCTTCTGTTTCCCTGAAATTAGTTCCCCTTCTTTTTTTACCCCTGTTATTGAGGTATTTTACAGCTGAAAATTCCCAAAACAAATTGAATTTTTGGAAGCTGTGCTTATATTATTTGATAGTTGTTGTTTTGGTAATTTTTAGTTTTCTGCCTTTTTTATCTTCCGCTTTTATTTCAAATTTTTCGGCGAGCATAGGCCTCTGGTTTCAGAAATTTGAATTCAATGCGAGTATTTACTATCTCATCCGGTGGGTTGGTTTTCAGGTAAAGGGTTACAATATTATTGAAACCGCCGGGAAAGTGCTACCTGTTATCGTTATCCTTATTTTAGCGGGCTTAGCTATTTTTAGGAAAAATAATTCCCCACAGCGTCTTATAACAACAATGCTTCTGGGAGTTTCTATTTATTTTTTCCTTTCAACCACGGTGCATCCCTGGTATATCGCCACTCCTTTGTTGCTCTCTGTTTTTACGCGGTACAGGTTTGCTGTAATCTGGTCGTTTGTGGTCATTTTTAGCTATGCTGCCTATAGCGATGTTGTTTTCCGGGAGAATTTGTGGCTGGTGGCTTTGGAATATATAGTGGTAATTGGAATGTTTATTTATCAGATACTAAATGAAAACAGGAAGAAGACAGATTTATTTCTTTGATTTCTTCAGCAGAAATAAATCCCTGATATATACCATCCCACCAAAAAAATGAGCTGCCAAAAGCACTGGATCTCTTCTGAAGATAGCATAGATGAAGATGATGGTGGATCCGGCTAAACTAAGTATCCAAAATCCCAGGGGCAAAGACGATTTTTCATGCTGTTCAGAATAGATCCACTGATAAAAAAACCTGGAGGTGTACACAATTTGCCCGAGGATGCCAAGCACTATCAGCCAGGCAGCAATATTTTCACCATCGAGCAGATCCTGCAACTTCAATTCACTCAGAAAGATCAAATAGGCTGCGATGAGTATAGGAACACCAATCACGGTTAATTTTAAAATGATATTGGAACTTTTCCATTCATTTTGCAAGTGCAAATTCCGGAAATAAACCGCATACACAAGGAATTGTCCAAGCATAATAGCTAAATCGTTTCGTAAATAGCCGTAGATAAACAGCAGCATTGATCCAAACAGGCTCAATTTCCAAAACAGCCTGGGGGTTTTTACTTTTTCTGCCTTTTCAGAGAGGAACCATTGGTTTATTAACCGGACTGAAAATAAAAGCTGCGCAAGAAATCCAATCCCATAAATTAACCAGTTGCTCATAAAAGTTCAGAATTAACCAAATTTAAAATCACTTAAAAGAGTCAATAGAAAAGGGCTGTTAAAACAGCCCTTCTACTTTTTTATTTTATTCTTTATTACATATCCAGAAGATAGGCAAAAATTAACGGCGCTACTATGGTTGCATCGCTTTCGATAATAAATTTTGGTGTGTTGATGTCCAGTTTTCCCCAGGTGATCTTTTCATTTGGTACTGCTCCCGAATAGGAACCGTAACTCGTAGTAGAATCTGAGATCTGGCAGAAATAGCTCCAGAACGGAGTATCTGTTCGTTCCATATCCTGATACAACATTGGCACTACGCATATTGGGAAATCCCCTGCGATACCTCCGCCAATCTGGAAGAAGCCTATTCCGCTTTTAGAATTTTGGGTGTACCAGTCGGCAAGGAAAGTCATATATTCGATCCCGGATTTCATGGTACTTGCCTTTAATTCTCCTTTTAAAACATAGGAAGCAAAAATATTCCCCATAGTGCTGTCTTCCCATCCGGGAACAACCATTGGGAGATTTTTTTCGGCAGCGGCGTACATCCAGGAATCCTTAAGGTCTATTTCATAATGTTCTTCCAGCACTCCGGAAAGCAATAACTTGTACATATATTCGTGCGGTAAATAACGCTCACCGGCAGCTTCAGCATCTTTCCATATCTTCACAATATGCTCCTGAATCCTTCTGAAAGCTTCTTCCTCGGGGATGCAGGTATCTGTAACACGGTTTAATCCTTTTTCCAGCAAATCCCATTCGTCCTGTGGAGTAAGATCCCTGTAATTAGGAACGCGTTTGTAATGTGAATGCGCCACAAGGTTCATCACATCTTCTTCCAGATTTGCCCCGGTACAGGAAATGATTTGTACTTTATCCTTACGGATCATTTCAGCAAAAATCTTTCCGAGCTCGGCAGTGCTCATCGCTCCGGCAAGGGAAACCAACATTTTTGAGCCATCCTGAAGTTGCTTCTCGTACCCTTTTGCGGCATCTACAAGCGCGGCAGAATTAAAATGTAAATAATATTTTTCAATAAATTGTGAAATCGCTCCTTTACTCATCGTCGTCTTCTGGGGTATGATTTAAATATTTGAACTTATAGCTCAACATTTTATAGTATAATTTTGCGGCAAGGAAATCTGAAGATTTATCCACATCATTGGGACAAAGCTCTACGATATCAAAACCTACCACATTTTTTTTCTTGAACATCATTTTTAGAAATTCCAGGGTTTCGTAATAAAACAACCCTCCCGGTTCTGGAGTTCCTGTAGATGGCATAATAGAAGGATCAAAAGCATCCAGATCTATAGTGATAAACACATTTGGAGTCATTTGCCCAATGGCATCATCCATCCAGTCTTCATATAGATTATGTGCAAAATAAACCTGATTCTCATCCATATGATCCAGTTCAGAAACATCCATAGAACGAATTCCTACCTGTACAAGGTTGGCAATTTTGCTGGCTTCGTGAACAGCACAGGCGTGATTGCAGGAAGAGCCTTCATATTCCGGACGTAAATCCGCATGAGCATCTATCTGGACTACGGTAAGATCTTCAAAAGCTTCATTAAAAGCACGAATTGTTCCTATAGACACAGAATGTTCACCTCCAAAAACGGTTACAAATTTATCTTGTTTGATGTAGTTTTTAGTGGTTTTGTGAACCGCTTCTACCATTTTCTCCGGAGAAGAGTTCTCAGTAACAGGAGGAGCGAGGTAAATTCCTCTTCTGTAAACCTCGGTGCGGGTTTCGATGTCAAAAAGCTCCATGTTTGCTGAAGCTTCCAGGAAAGCTTCCGGGCCCTTATCTGCGCCTTTTTGCCAGGAACTTGTTCCGTCATAAGGAACAGGGATTAATACCACTTGTGCTTCGTCTATGCGTGCATACTTATCTGGTATCCCGGCGTAATTATTTTTGTTCATTACTTAAGTTTGAAATTTTTGGTTTAAAAAATATGGCTAAAGTTATAATTTTTTTTTGACCTAATTATTTGGACTGTAACCTAATATCTTTAAAAGATCTTCAGAGGTTTGTTGTTCACTAAAAAGGCGGGTGCTTATATTCCCGTTTTCATCCTTATCTATAAGTATTTGTTTAGGCTGTGGAATAAGGCAATGCTGAAGTCCGCCAAAGCCACCAATGGTTTCCTGGTACGCTCCGGTATTAAAAAACCCTATATATAAAGGTTTGTCCTTTTTATACTTCGGAAGGTAGATTGCGTTGGTATTTTGTTCAGAATTATAATAATCGTCACTATCACAGGTAAGCCCTCCCAGTAAAACCCTTTCATATTCATCATTCCATCGGTTGATGGCCAGCATCACAAACTTTTTACTAATTGCCCAGGTATCTGGAAGCGTGGTGATAAATGAAGAATTTATCATATTCCACTTTTCACGGTCATTTTGTTGTTTCTGATAAAGGATCTCATAAATGGCACCCCCACTTTCTCCAACGGTAAACGAACCAAATTCCGTAAAAATATGCGGAGTATCAACTTCTGCCTCTTCACAGGTAAGTTTTATCTGGTTGATGATTTCATCTACCATATACTCATAATCATATTCAAAATGCAGGGAATTTTTTATGGGAAATCCACCGCCAATGTTAAGGCTGTCCAGCGTAGGACATACTTTTTTAAGATTGATATAAACCTGCAGGCATTTATTTAATTCATTCCAGTAATACGAGGTATCCCTAATCCCGGTATTGATAAAGAAATGCAACATTTTCAATTCAACGTCCGGGTTTTCCTTCACCTTTTTGTTGTAGAAGGGCACAATATTCTTGTATCCAATCCCTAATCTGGAAGTGTAAAATTCAAATTTCGGCTCTTCTTCAGAAGCGATCCTGATCCCGATCTTATAAGGGGCTTTAATCTCTTCGGAAAGAAGGTCGATCTCTTCGTAATTATCGATTATAGGAATACAGTTTTTATGACCTTTATTGATCAAATTGGCGATGTTGGTAATATACTGGTCGCGCTTAAAACCATTGCAGATCACGTAGGTATCATCGGTGATCTTTCCTGTAAGTTTTAATTTTTGTACGATGTTAACATCAAAAGCTGAAGAGGTCTCAATGTGTATATCATTTTTAAGCGCTTCATTGAGTACATGTTCAAAATGGGAACTTTTTGTGCAGTAACAGTAATTGTAGTTGCCCTTATAATTATGCTTTTTTATAGCATTATTGAACCAGGTTTTTGCTCTGTGAATGTTTTCTGAAATTTTTGGCAGGTACGTGAATTTTAATGGAGCACCATATTTTTCTACCAATGCCATCAAATCTATTTCGTGAAACTGAAGCTCATTGTCCTCCAATTTAAACTCTTCCTGCGGGAAATAATAGGTTTGATGTATTAAATCGCTGTATTTAGTATTCAATGCTTTATTTTATAAAATTAAAAATGAAAAATTAGGGTTTATATCAATGGATCAAAAGATTTGTTTGGTAAATTATTGTTAAGATAAAATTTATTGAAAGATTTCCTGAAGTTTAAGTGGTTTTTTTGAATACCACCAACAGCCTTGCAGAAGTAAATCTGAAGGATTTGATCAATAAAAATAATTGAATTTATCAACCTGTTATTTGAAAAATTGGATAAAATAAATCGAATTCTTAAAAAAAAACCTTACTACTTTTAATCCCATCTATATCCTTTCATCGAAAATCTGGATATTTCACAGGATAAATGATTCCCGTAAAGAACAAAAATATAAAAAAATTAGTGTTATTATTTTATAAAAGCGATCCGTTGTTTTATAAAGCTTTTAGGTTGATTATTTCCTGTTTTGTAAGCACTCTCCAGTTGCCGCGGGACAAATCTTTTTTTGTTAAACCGCCAAATACAACACGATCCAGTTTTTCCACTTCATAACCAAGGCTTTTGAAAATTCTTTGAACCACATGAGGTTTAACGCTGTTGGTTTCAATTCCAACTTCATTGTGAGGCCGGTTTTCAATAAAGCTTACTTCCTGAACTTTTACTTTCCCGTCTTCAAGGGTAATTCCATTTCGTATTTTATCAAGATCTTCTGGTTGTACGGGCTTTGTAAGTTCTACATGGTAGATCTGCCGTATACCGTTTTTTGGTTTTCCCAATTGTTTTTCAAGAGTACCATCATTGGTGAACAATAAAAGTCCGCTGGCTTGTCTGTCCAGTTTTCCAACGGGAACAACTTTTCCTTTGGTAGCTTTAGAGATGAGGTCCATCACGGTTTTGGAACCTTTTTCCAAACTTCCGGTGGTATAAAAACCTCTTGGTTTATTCAATACAATATATTCCGGTTTTTCAGGATTCACCTTAATTCCGTCAAACTTTACATCATCGCTTAATTTAACTTTGTAACCCATTTCGGTTACAGGTTTTCCATTCACGGTCACGTTTCCGGCGGCTATAAAAATATCGGCATCTCTACGTGAGCACATGCCGGAGTTGGAGATATATTTATTTAACCGGATTCCATCAGTTTTTGGAGCGGCTTTAGAGACAACTTTAGATGTGGATTTTGCTTCCGGTTTTCCTTTAGATTGCTTTTTTATAGGGGCATTCCCACGGGCACTAGATTTCTTGCGGTCTCCGCCATCTTGTCTTGAACTTGAGGATTTCCCCGAAGATTTTTCATTTCTGCTCATACCAATATTTTTTGCAAAGATACTTTATTGATTAAGATGTGACTAAGTTATTTTTTAAAGATTTGTGATGAAATATTTCTCAGGATTAAGCTTTCTTATACTTTTTATAAAGCTGGGATAATTAATGAGGTTTTTTCAATGCTTGGTTGCCTCTTGTTAAATGGATTCAGGGGCGGACATGTATTACCAATCTTAGTATAGTAGCACTCTGTATATAATTAGGAAGGTTCCGAACTCTGGAAAATTTTAAAATACCCGGGTAAAAACCTCGGCGTGGTCGATAAGCAAAATGCTAAAAACCCCTGCAACAATGATGAATTTAAGGATGTTATGGAGCAATAAATATTGCCATTTTGCAGAGCTGAAATAAAGAAATAAAACAAAGAAAACCAGTAATACCAGGCTTACATAGAAATAGTAGTCCATCATCCCGGTATCAAATTTTGTTGTAAGCAGCAAAATTGGGATCACGGATAAAACGGTTAAAACAGAAAGAAAAAATTTGCTCCACTTTTCCCCGTAAACAACCGGAATGGTTTTATAATTAAGGATGAGATCCCCTTTTAGGTTTTCAAGATCTTTTACCAGTTCACGCATAACGATCATCAGGTATAAGAATGTGGCGTGTATAAAAATAACTGTTTCGAAATTTTTGTAGTATATAAAAACCACAAAAAATGGAATGATCGCTAAAATCGATGCTACCAGATTGCCAACAAAAAGAATTCTTTTTAAACGGTGGGAATAAAACCAGATAACAAATATGTAAATGGAGAAGAATACAACCGCTCTAAAGGAAACATAGCTGGCAAAGAAAATAGCTGCAAAATTGAGGATAAAATAAACCGATAATTTAGTGCGCTGACTCACAAACCTGTCGAGCATTGTTTTTTTAGGCCGGTTTATGAGATCTTTCTCGCTATCGTAAAAATTATTTATGATATAACCCGAAGCGATCACTGTTGCAGAAGAAAGTATCAGGAAAAATAAATTAGGGTCAAAGATCACATCACTTAGCGGTAATGCGGGCGCTAAAATAAAAGCAGAAGTAAGGTACTGAGCCAGGATCAGTATCAAAATATTGTAGCCGCGAATCACTGAAAACAAACTCAGCATTTTAAGCAATAAACGTTTGTTTTTAGCTGCCGCCATTAAAAAGGGGAGTCTAGAAGTTGTAAACGATCTCTAAGCGATAATCTTTGAGGGCTTTCTTGGCCTTGTCAAAATCTTCGGTAAACCCAAGGATATAACCTCCGCCGCCGGAACCGCAAAGTTTTAGATAATAATCGTTTGTGTCAATTCCGTTTTGCCATAATTTATGAAATTGAGCAGGGATCATCGGTTTAAAGTTGTTTAGCACAACATGAGAAAGTTTCTTGATATTCCCGAATAGCGATTTCACATCGCCCTGTAAAAAATCATCTACACAAGCATCGGTATGTTTTACAAATTGGTCTTTCAGCATTTTTCTGAAAGGTTCCTGTTTCATGTTTTCCATAAAAATATGCACCATAGGAGCAGTTTCCCCAATGGAGCCACTGTCAAGTAAAAACACAGCGCCTTTTCCGTTTTCTGTTTGTGAAGGAATTCCTGCAGGTTCAATATTATCCTGGGAATTGATAAGGATTGGGATGCTTAAATAGCTGTTCAAAGGATCCAAACCGGAAGATTTTCCGTGAAAAAAAGATTCCATTTCACCAAAGATCTTCTTCAGTTTTAACAATTTATCCCTGGTGAGATTTTCCAAAACGGTGATCTTATCTTGTGCATATTCATCATAGATAGCTGCAACCAAAGCACCACTGCTTCCTACGCCATATCCCTGCGGAATACTGGAATCAAAGTACATGCCTCTTTCGATGTCGAACTTTAAAGTTTCCAGGTCAAATTTCACCAGTGAAGGATTGCTTATTTGAAGCTCTTCCAGGTATTTGGCAAATCGTAACAGACTTTGGTTGGATTTGATAGCTTCTTCTGAAGGAATCTTATCCACTTTTAATGCGCCGTTATAAAAATTATAAGGAATTGATAAACCTTTAGAATCTTTAATGATTCCGTATTCCCCGAAGAGTAATATTTTTGAATAGAATAAAGGTCCTTTCATTGAGATAGTGTATTTAAATCCCGGTTGTGGTTAAGCATTCCATGGGAAGATCTGCCTTCTTCCAGTGTACTCCAAATCCACCGGGGGAAATGGAATAGTCCATCATTTCTTTTTTTGAAGCGGGCACCTTCTAATTTTCAATCCTTCTCGCTCCATCGCCAATACGATCACAAAGATACTGTTCATTTTCACAATACGCAACCAACTCATTCTTAATGAATTCTAAAATTATTTCTGAATGTTTTTCAGGGTATAGCACGTGTACATTGGCGCCCGCATCCAGGGTGAAGCAAATGGGCATTCCTGTACGCTCCCGGTATTCCCATATTTTGTTGATGATTTCCAGCGTATTTGGCTTCATAAGGATAAAATAGGGTCTGCTGCTCATCATCATCGAATGAAGCGTCAGGGCCTCGCTTTCCACCAGCTCCATAAAATCATCCAGGTCACCTGTTTGAAAAACATTGGTTAGTGCCTCCAAATTTTTATGTGCTTGTTTAAATCGTGCTTCCGCAAAAGGATGTCCGTGCATCAGGTTGTGACCAACACTGCTGCTTACCTGTTTTGTGCCTTTATCCACCAATAAAATAGTGTCTTGATAATTGTGAAATATTTCATGAACTTTCCCGGGGTATTCCACCCCAAAAAGGTCACTGCTGGATGCTATTCCATCATGTTTCCCCCAAACTACTATTTTCCCTTTTATACTTCGGCATGCACTGCCGGATCCCAATCTTGCAAGAAAGGAAGCTTTTCTATTGAAAAACTCTTCTGCCATTCCCGGATCCAATTCTTTTTCCAGGCTCATTACACAAAGTGCCAGGGCGCTCATTCCGCTTGCGGAAGATGCAATACCACTGCTATGGGGAAAAGAATTTTCGGTTTTTATGGTAAGGTGATACTCTTTTAGAAATGGACAATAATGCTCAATTCTTTTAAAAAATGTCGTTATTTTCGGTTTAAAATCTTCCTTGATCTTTCCTTCAAAATAAAGTTCGAAATCGAAATCCTGCGAGGGAGATTTCTTTTTTTCGTAATTTAATGTAGTGGTGGTCTTGCAATTGTTCAAGGTAAAACTTACCGAAGGATTGGCCGGAATTTGATGTTCTTTTTTCCCCCAGTATTTTACAAGTGCTATATTGCTTGGAGCCTGCCAGGTTATACTTCCCTTGTTAACTACTTTGGTATAGGGTTGAGGTAAAAAATCTTTTTCGGTCATGCTAAAGGAACTTTCCACAAATATACTTTTTTAGTTTACAGGGAAGGAATCATGGTTTCAAATTAATCCCTCATTGAGGGTTTTATTCCCTGATCTTTACCTGCAATTTTTAAAAGTATTTTTCAATTGATAACTTTTAGGCTTGCCCCGAGGTTTTCGATTGACTATTTTAGTAGTTCAATCAATAAAAAAATGAGCAAGAAACTCCTTTTTCGCAGTTCCATAGCCATTGTTATTTGTCTTTTTTTTGGTTTTTTGGGCGGTGTTGCTACCCAGGCCGGGATTGATGACTGGTATCCTGCTCTTGAAAAGCCTTTTTTTACGCCTCCCAACTGGCTTTTTGGCCCTGTTTGGATTGTTTTATACATTTTAATGGGCATTTCGGCGGGAATAGTTTGGAGCAAAGGTTTTTACCATGTATGGGTGCAAACCGCGCTTTATCATTTTGGTTTCCAGCTATTGCTCAACGGGTTTTGGTCGCTGTTATTTTTTGGACTGAAAGAACCTTTTTGGGCGCTTCTCAATATTATTTCCTTATTTATAGTGATACTTTTAACCATCAAATGGTTTAAAATTATAAGCAATACAGCTGCTTACCTGCTCATCCCTTATGCAATATGTGTGCTTTATGCGGCAGCGCTTAATTTCGAGATTTGGCGTCTTAATTATTTAAATTAATTTGATTTCAGCGTGCCATAGTTGGAAGTCAACATCACTTAGAAGTCATAGCTTTTGCCGAAATATAACCGCCGGTCCACGCATTCTGAAAATTAAAACCTCCGGTAATGGCATCTATATTTAAAACTTCGCCTGCAAAAAAGAGATTTTCAGCAATTTTGCTTTCAAAAGTCTTAAAATTCACTTCCTTTAAATGAACGCCACCTGCCGTGACAAATTCTTCTTTAAAGGTGCTTTTCCCGTCCACGCTAAACGTACTGTTTACCAACTGTTCCCTTAGATCCAGGAGCTGATACTTATTCAGGTCGGCCCAAATTGCAGATTCTTCAATTCCGGATGCATTCACCAAACTTTGCCATAACCGTTTGGGAAGTTCAAACTGGGCATATTTTGAGGTTTGTTGTTTTGCGTGATCAAATTTTAAGGCGGTAAGTTTTTCCAGAATTTCTTCAGAAGTAAAATTGGGCACCCAATTTACCTGGATTTGGAATTTATAATCCACATCGTTTAATTGACGGGCGCCCCAGGCTGAAAGTTTTAGGATCGCGGGACCGCTTAATCCCCAATGGGTGACTAACAACGGGCCTTCACTTATTAATTTGGCGGTATTTTTTAAAGTTATTTTTACTACAGCATTTGTTGCCAGCCCCGGCAGGTCTTTTATTCGGTCATCTTTGATGTTGAATGTAAAAAGCGACGGAACAGCAGGTTCGATACTGTGGCCCAATTTTTCCATCAAATTCCAGATCTTTGGATTACTACCCGTTGCAATCAGGATCTTTTTTGCTGAAAAATCCCCGTGATTGGTAAAAATCTTCCAGGAATCTGCAAGCTTTTCAATATTTTGAACTGAATGATTTTTTAATAATTCAATCCCCAATCGTTGTGATTCCTCAAGAAAACAATCTATGATGGTTTCTGAAGAATCTGAAACCGGGAACATCCGGCCATCTGCTTCAATTTTCAATTCGATACCACGCTTTTCAAACCAGGCAATGGTATCTCCCGTCATAAAAGTATGAAATGGCCCACGCAGTTCTTTTTCTCCGCGCGGGTAATTTTTGGTAAGATAATTAGGAATAAACTCGGCATGGGTAACATTGCAACGCCCACCACCCGAAATACGTACTTTTGTAAGAACTTCCTTCCCACGTTCCAGGATAAGAATCTTAGCTTCTCTTTCCATTTCTGCAGCATTGATCGCTGCAAAAAATCCTGCCGCGCCTCCTCCTATTATTATGATATCGTATTTGCTCAAATCGTTAATTCAGTATTCGTTAATTCGTTAAATCGGGACTCGTTCACTCTTTTATTTGCCTTTTTTATTGTTTGTTTCTCGCCTCGAATACACGAATGTTTTTCTTTTTTACTTGAAATTCTCCACGCTACGTTATTTTTCTTGTCTCAAATCTATATTAAGCAGATCCGGGAAATCTGAAATGACACCATCTACCCCAAAATCCTTCATTCTCAAAATGTCTTCCCGCTCATTAACTGTCCATACATTGACTTTGAATCCGGCCGTTTTGGCTTGTTTTACATTTTCACGGGTTATAATTCCCAAAGAGGGATGAATGGCTTTTGCGTTTAGCATTTTTCCCAGTTGCAGCGCTTCTTTTACGCTGGCTTTGCTTAAAACACCTATTCGTATATCGGGATCTGTTTTATAAACCTCAAATAACTCGTTTTTTTGAAAACTGGACACTATAAAATCTTCCTGATTCCAGTTAAGCTTTTTGATATAATGCTGAATGATCCTGCAGGTTTCAGCAGCGGTATTCAATCCTTTCAATTCTATATTGATCCAACATTTTCCCTGAATTAGATCCAGAACCTCGGTAAGTAAAGGAATTTTGAATTTTTTGTTTACTTTCAGCATTTTCAGCTCTTCCCAAGACTTTGACGCAACCTCACCCTGGCCATCGGTAGTTCTGTCCAGGGTAAAATCATGAATCACCACCAGCTCCCCGGACTTGCATTTATGAACATCTATTTCAATTGCATCGACCCCAAATTCCAAAGCCAGAGTTATACTTTCTAAAGTGTTTTCAGCCAAATGGCCTTTGGCGCCCCGATGACCAATCTTCTGTGGCTGTGTCATATGTTTTTTATATTCTTTTAGCGGATATATGTAACAACCATATAATTATTCCCCTGTGAAAGAAAATTTTTCTAATGGATGTTTCATTTTGTAAATATATTGAAATAGCCTTAGAACTAATTCGTATTAATTATTAAGAGCGCTTTAAGAAGTTAAATCTAAACCATTAGATCCCTTTAAAACACAGGTAAACTGTCAATCTAACTTAAGAAAAGTTGGAAGAGAATTGAAATGTCCGTTTCTTTCGGAGAAATTCTGACTCATGTATCAGCCTAAGAAATATAAAAAGAAAGACCCTCAGTACATTTATGATTTTATAAAAGCGCATCCTTTCGCAACCTTCATTTTAAATGGAAGCAGGATTCTGGCAACTCATATTCCTGTGCTTATTGAGGGAAATGCGAGCGAATTCATTTTGTATTCCCACATTGCCAATCACAATGAACAGTTGTCCTATTTAAAAGATGGAGCAGAAGCTTTGCTTATCTTCCAGGGAGCTCACGGATATGTTTCTTCCTCGTGGTATAAGGAAAAGGACATCAGCACCTGGGATTATTCTGCGGTGCATATAAATGTAAAACTGAAAATTCAGTCCGGAAAGGAACTGGAAACCTCTCTTGAAAACCTGGTTGAAAAATTCGAAAAAAATCAACAGCAGCCATTGTATTATAAAGATATTCCCCAAAAAATGCTGGAGGATCACCTGCCTCTTATCACCGGATTTTGGTGTAAGCCTTTTAAAACTGAGGCGGTGGCAAAGTTGCATCAGGGATATGGAAAGGAAGATGTTTCAGAAGTTGTAAGACATCTGGAAGATCAACAGTGTCCCATGGCTTCATCATTGAGTAAAGACATAAAAAGGGAAAATGAAACTTCATACGTGCCTTTGATTTCTTCAGAAGAATAATCCTCTCTTAATCTGTAATTATGCTGAGATCAACTTTCTAGCAGGGTTAAAAAAACGATAAGGTTTTGATTTGAAGATAAATAAAATATAAATTGAAGCGGTAAATTTTACTGCTTTAATTCAATTGGATTTTTATGCCTGAATTGCCGGATGTTGAGGTTTTTAAACAATATTTCAATGCGACTGCATTAAATAAAAAGGTGGCAGAGGTAGATGTGCTTGATGAAGAAATCCTTGTAAATATGAGTTCGTGTTCTTTTCAAATGCGGATGAAAGGCGGGACGTTTCAGGCAACCATGGGAAGTATTGGTTCATTCAGTTGGACAGGGAAGAAACCCTTATGATGCACTTTGGAAAGACCGGGAGTTTGAATTATTATAAAAATCGGAATCAAAAAATACTGGCCGGAATTGGAAATGGGTATTCAGACGAGATCCTCTATCATTCAAAATTTTATCCATTTACCAAAGTCGGTGAACTTTCAGAAAAGGAATTAAAAAGTGTCTTTGAGAAGGAAATTAACTTAGAATATTAAAATTTATAAATTATGGAGAAGTGGTTTGAATCATCCTGGACATCTGTTATAGCAATCTGTATCACGACAATTGGAATTTATCTGGCAGTAATAATCTTTACAAGATTGGCAGGGAAACGTAGTTTTTCTAAAATGTCTAGTTTTGATTTTGCAATGACTGTAGCAATAGGTTCTATTATTGCGACTACAATTCTTTCAAAATCTGTAAGTCTTACAGATGGTGTAGTTGGACTTGCAATGGTTTATATACTTCAACTCTCTGTGGCTACTTTAAGGCGATCTTCAAATGTAGAAAAACTTGTTGATAACACACCGTTGATGTTGATGGATGGAACCAAAATATTGTACGAAAACCTCAAAAGTGCAAGAGTTACAGAAGCAGATTTAAAATCGAAATTAAGAGAAGCTAACGTATTAGAACTCTCCCAAATTAGGGCGGTGGTGTTTGAAGCTACTGGCGATATTTCTGTTTTACATTCTAAAGATGTAAACGTAGAATTAGAAGACTGGTTGATAGAGGGAGTTATGAGATAAAACTTTTCGTACTTATCAATTGGTTAATTACGATTTTTTATTTCCCCTATTAACGGTATTACTTCTAAAAATTAACCCATTTCAAATTAGGATGTTAAAGTGTTTTAATTTATTCAGAAGATGGTCTTAAATCTCTTTTGGTTGAATTATGACCTGTCTACTTTTATAGAAATTACCAGAAAATGATTCCTGAACTTGAAATAAATTCGATTAAACACCAGTCGGAAATCCAGATTGAAGAAGAGAAGATAAAAGAAAGATTTACCGATTTCATACTTGAGGAAGATCACCCTTGTGTAATGGCACAAACTGTTTTTAGTATGGATAAGGTAGACTTTCGGGTCTATGAAAATTTTGGTTCGAAACAAACTGCAGTCGCATTGTTAAGGGATCTCAAATCTTACATCGCTAAATACGATTTTGATTCACCCGATTTCTTCACTTTTATAGCCGCTTTTGAGGGTAGAAAGGATTTTACAGAAGATCAGTTTGAAGCTTTATTATGGAAGCAATTACAGTTTTTACACGAAGTAGATGATCAACCATGGGATCCCACGGTAAGCAGTGATCCGGCAAATCCAAATTTTAGTTTTAGTATAGGAGGGAAAGCTTTTTATATGGTAGGTTTACATCCTAACAGTTCCAGAAAAGCCCGGCAAAGTCCTTTACCAACCATCGCTTTTAACCTTCATTGGCAGTTTGAGAAATTGCGGCAAATGGGGGCTTATGCTAATGTAAGGGAGAAAATTAGGGAAAGGGATCTTGAATTACAGGGAAGCAATAACCCAATGCTGGAAGATTTTGGAGAAACCAGTGAAGCCAGGCAGTATAGTGGTAGAAATGTTGGAGAAGAGTGGAAATGTCCATTTCTTTCAGACAAAAAGCAGGAATAAAGATCCTTATCATATTTTGGAGTATTTAAAAATCCTCAAATTATCAGCAACTTTGTTATTATACAGTGAAAAAATTGAAAAAACATGGTTTGTAAAATTGAAAAGCAAACAGGGGTTGCATTTATCTTAAAAAAAGGACAAAATTTAAAGGTGATTGATCCACAAGGAGAGCAGGTAAGCGATATGGTTTTATTTAATGCAAACGATGTTAGGGAGAAGATCTCTTCGGGAAAAACACTGGATTTTGAAGAAAACCTGCTTATTACAAAGGGAAATTTTTTGTGGAGTAACCGGAGCAGAAAAATGATAGAAATCCTGGAGGATACAAATGGAAGAAACGATTTTTTACTTGCTCCCTGTAGTCCCGAAACTTTTCAGATAATGTATAAAAATCCCAAATATCATCCCAGTTGCTTTGAGAATCTTTACACAAACCTGGCACCTTACAGGATTGAACCGGATGATGTTCCCACCGCCTTCAATATCTTCATGAACGTTCAATTTCAGCCAAATGGAAAACTGAGCGTAGACCCTCCAACCAGCAAGCCGGGTGATTTTGTGCTTTTTCAAGCAAAAATGGATCTCATAGTTGCATTAACCGCCTGCTCTGCCGAGGATAGTAACAACGGTAGCTTTAAACCTATACATTACGAGATCCTGTAGGTATCTTAAGTTGTTTTTGTTCGTTTGCTTCGATACCTAATATTGAGCATTTCAATTATCAGGGAAAAGAATACTGCGAAATAGATGTATCCCTTAGGCACATGATAATGAAACCCTTCAATAATAAGCATAAACCCAATAAGGATTAAAAAGGATAATGCCAGGATTTGAACTGTTGGATATTTATTTACAAAATCGCTCACGGCCCTTGCAAAAATCATCATTATTATAATAGAAACAATAACAGCTATTATCATTAATATAAGTTCGTTTGTAAGACCTATCGCAGTAAGAATGGAGTCAAAAGAAAAGATAATGTCCAAAAGCACAATCTGCATTATTGCATACCCAAAAGTACGTACATTTTTAGCCACCATTTCCTGTTCATCTCCTTCAACTTTATGATGGATTTCTAAAATGGATTTCACCAGTAAAAATCCACCTCCAGCTGCCAGAATTATATCCCTCCAGCTAAGTTCAAAATCGGAGATAGTTAAAACAGGTGCCGTTAATCCAATGATCCAGGTAATACTAAGCAACAGTAAAATTCGCATGATTAAGGCAAGGGACAATCCGGTAATTCTGGCCTTTTTTTGCTGATTTTCCGGAAGTTTTCCGGCTACTATAGAAATAAATATTATGTTGTCTATCCCCAGGACGATCTCCATGAAGGTTAAAGTGAGCAGAGCTATCCAGGTGTCGAAATGAAGAAATATTTCCAATTTAAAGTTATTTTTTCTAGTTAAAGTTTCGTTGAAGATGCCTTTAAAAGTATGAAAAATTTCGGGGTCTTAAATTTTACACACATTTTTATCAAAGTACCAGTTCCTTGAATAATCTTTTCAATGTTTCATCAAGATTAGAACACAATCCTGGATGAGGTCGGGAAGTCTGGATCACCGAGCTTCGCACCGCGGTAAGCCAACGAAATCTGGAAGGCACATCGAGCTGTGCTATTGGACCGCCATTTTTTTCACCAAGGCAAATTTTTTCGAAAGATTCCAGATTTTTCCGGATTTGCCCAAGGTCAAAATCTTCAGCAAGACATTTTAAACGTTGCTCATCGAGTTGATACAGTACCTTAAGGAATTTCTCTTTTTTACAAAACAGGATAATGCCTACATTTAGGAATTCTTCCCGTTCTACCCTTGGTAAAACCCGGATTACTGCATATTCATATAAATGTCTGTCGTGCATTTTGTGCTTCTTTTATAAATATTTCTGAATTGGCCAGCCTTACCAATAAAAACTGAACATAGGTTTCTCTTAATTCCTCAAAACTTTGATCATTTCCTTCCCAGTCAAGCCATTCGTCAGGAATTAGAGCAACGATTTCACGTATTTTTTCTTCAGTAAGAAGCCTTTTACAAATCGCATTGGCTTCTTCAATTTGGGATGCCACCGGTAATAAAACGTGATCTTTAATAAGACTGAAAGTGGTTTTGGCTTGTTTTTCCATATTGGTCCAGGAATGGTGGAAATAAAAGGAAGCTCCGTGGTCAATAAGCCATAATTCCTTATGCCAAATCAACATATTGGTGTTTCTGAAGGTCCTGTCCACATTGGTGATATAGGAATCCAGCCAAACAATTTTGGAAGCAAGCATTGGCTCTACCTGGGTCACAACCGGGTCAAAATTAATTGCTCCCGATAAAAAATGCAATGCCAGGTTCAATCCCTGACTTGTCTTAAGCAAATCCTGAATTTCCTCATCGGCTTCGGTTCTTCCAAAGGCCTCGTCCAATTCTGCAAATACAAGCTCCGGAACCTTCATCCCCAGTGCCCGGGCGATCTCAGAGCCTATCAATTCTGCGGTTAAGGCTTTTACCCCATGACCGGCACCTTTAAATTTGAGCACGTATTTAAAATCATCATCGGCTTCAGCCAGCGCTGGAAGGGAACCTCCTTCCCGCAGAGGCGTGATGTACCTGGTAACCGTTACGCGTCGTAACTCATATTTTTCTTCCATAGGTATGCTATATCGAAAAACAAATTTAAGCGAATATTTAATAGGGGATGAAGCTTACTGTAAAAACCCGATAAGGCGCAATGACGAAGTTTTTTAGATTTATAATTCTTTGAAAATTTCATTAAAATCGGGTTCGTGTAATTCATCTTTTGAAAATCCGCTTTCTTTTATATTTTCGGGGTAAATTTCATGATTGATTAGTAATAGAGCAATTAACAAGAAAATTCGTAACTTTTCCCGATATGTTCAATCTTGTTCTCTAATAAAATGTTTAAATGAAGAATGCTGCCTTTTATTTAATCCTGATTTTTCTATTTCAGTCCTGTTGGTACACGGGGGTAGATGATGATGAGCCTTACAGAAGTATGTATAAACCTATTACTCAAAGCAGAGCAGATTTTGAGAAAACCATTGTTTTAAAGGAAGCCCAACAAATAATGACTTCAGGAAAAATTTACGTGAAGGATGATCTAATTTATCTCAATGAGTTGGGAAAGGGCTTTCATATTTTAGATAATTCAGATCCTGAGAATCCTCAACCCCTCGCTTTTTTGGAAATTCCTCTTGCAACAGATCTCGCTATTCGCAATGATATACTGTATGTG
Source organism: Gillisia limnaea DSM 15749 (assembly GCF_000243235.1). Classification (GTDB taxonomy): domain Bacteria; phylum Bacteroidota; class Bacteroidia; order Flavobacteriales; family Flavobacteriaceae; genus Gillisia; species Gillisia limnaea. The sequence continues at coordinate 1,550,470 of NZ_JH594606.1, read as the reverse complement.
CATCATGCAGTAGACCTGGTCTCTTTTTCTTATTCTGTATCTAATAATCGCCTGGTTATTTTGCATAGGGAAAGAAATGTTTTCCCGGAACTGCAATCTCCGGATGGTTTGGGTCCTGAACATTATGGCGTTGCCGAAGGAAATATCGTTTTGGGTTATCAATTGGAAAATTAAACCGGTGAAACTAACATAACGGAGATACGATTCAAACACCTATGAAGCTATGCGAATAACATATGCCCAATAAAAGAACAATAACTTTCTACACATGAAAAAAATAATCGCAATGTTCATAATAGTTGCTCTTGCTGGTTGTAATGCCGAGAGCGATTCTGCAAGCGTTAATTCCGGAGACGGGATAGGAGGTTCTCTTGCACGTTTCTCCCTAGTAGGAGAATATTTATATACTGTAGACGATCAATCCCTTCGCATTTTTGATGTTTCTAATCCTGCGGTGCCAACTTTTTCAGGAGAAAAATTTATTGGCTTTGATATCGAAACCTTGTATTCCTTAGATGAATATTTATTTGTGGGAAGCGAGCTTGGGATGTATATTTTTGACATATCCGATCCCAAATTTCCGCTTCAACTTTCAAAAGTAGAACACGTGCGAAGCTGTGACCCTGTTGTTTCTTCGGGGGATTTTACTTATGTAACCCTGCATACAGATGCGAGTTGTATGGGAAATGTGAACCAGCTGGAAATTTATAACACCAAAGACCTTTTAAGGCCGGAACTATTGGTAACCCTTAGCTTAGATCGCCCAATTGGATTGGGTCTTTATGGGAATTATTTACTGGTAACCGATAAGAATGTAGTGCGAATCTTTGATGTAACCGACCCGTCTCAGCCAGATTTGGTAGGAGGAATAGAGGAAGATGCTTTTGACCTGATAATTAGGAATAATGATTTGTTCCTTATAGGTAAAAGCGGACTTACCCAATATGAATTAAACCCGGTAGCTATGGAAGAATATGTTTTTAGAAGCAGGATTGAATTTTAGGAGATTTTGAAAATCTCTTCATTTTATGTAGTTCGTGAACTGCTTCGTGGTAATTGATTGTTTAAAAATAAGGGTATTAAAGATTAGTGTGGCTTGTTAAAAGCGGGAGAAATGAGCAAATTTAGTGATTGAACTTTTTTTCAGTTTTCATCAAATACCCTGCAGTAAGTAAAACAGCTCCCACCATAACGCCCAATGCAGGTTTACTGGTAATGTATTGTTTGAACTTTGAGGGTTTCTGGATTTTTTCTACATATTTGCTGAAACCAAGTTCACAGGCTTTATTGAAATTTATATCAGGCAGATATTTTTCCTCCCCTTTTTTGATGATCCTGTAATCAAGCAATTCCTTATAAGCGGGCTCAAATTCCATAGGATATTCAATGATATCTTCAATCTCGCCTTCATATTTCATGATAAGTAAGATCACATCGGCGGTTTGGTAGATATGTTTTTTTTCTTCTTCCATTTTTTTCTATATCGAAAAACAAATTTAGCTTAATAATGTATAGTTGAATCAAGCCTTAAGGAAAATTTATAATACTAAAAATTCGCTTTATTCACGAAGAATTTTTCGTTTAATGCGGACGGCAGGACTTCCGGAATGGCTTCACTCTGGATAAACTTCTTGTTCTTCTCTTTTACTTTCAAAAAAATATGGAATGAAAAAAGCCTCAGATTTCTCTGAAGCTTTTCCTTTTTGGCCTGCACTGAGCTTGCCGAAGTGCGGGCGATAGGACTTCCTTCGACTGTCGCTCAGGATAAACTTCTCATCCTCTCGCCTTATGTATCTCAATAAAATTCTATCCATAAAAAAAGCCTCAGATTTCTCTGAAGCTTTTTCTTTGTGCGGGCGAGAGGACTCGAACCTCCACACCTTGCGGCACTAGATCCTAAGTCTAGCGTGTCTACCAATTCCACCACGCCCGCTTCTATTATTTAACCTGCTTTTCGAATGGCAGGCTGTTTTTAAATTTTACAACTCTTAGGACATTGTAAAACTACTTACCTTGGTAAGCGGCTGCAAATATACATAAATGTTTCAATTTTCAAATGACTCTGGAAAAAATTATTAATTAATTCTTTCTGCTATTTATTTGAATCCGTCTTGTTGATATCCTTTTTCTTATACCTGAATCTAAGGCGCCTTGATGTTTTAGAATTTTTGCCTCCTCTTCACCACACCACTTGATTTTCTTACCTTTACGTAATTTTTCAAATCAAACAGAATGAGTGATATAAAAAAATATGTGGTGGAAAACCGCGAAAGATTCATCAATGAACTTGTTGAATTGCTTAAAATTCCTTCAATAAGTGCAGATCCGGCCTATAAAAACGATGTTTTAAAAACCGCCGATGCGGTTATGAAACGACTTCAGGAGGCAGGCTGCGACACGGTAGAAATTTGCGAAACCCCAGGAAACCCAATCGTTTTTGGTGAAAAGATAATCGATAAAAGCCTTCCTACGGTTTTGGTATATGGCCATTATGATGTCCAACCACCAGATCCGCTGGATCTATGGACCAGTCCACCCTTTGAACCGGTGATCAAAGAGACAAAGATACATCCCGAGGGCGCTATTTTTGCCCGTGGCGCCTGTGATGATAAAGGGCAGATGTATATGCATGTGAAGGCTTTGGAGTATATGATCAAAAATGATGCGCTACCCTGCAATGTAAAATTCATGATCGAAGGGGAGGAAGAGATTGGAAGTGGTAGCCTGGGCTGGTTTATTGAAAGGAACAGGGAAAAACTTTCCAATGATGTAATCCTGATATCCGATACCGGAATGATCGCAAAAGATGTTCCTTCTATCACCACCGGATTGCGCGGACTTAGCTATGTGGAAGTGGAAGTAACAGGGGCAAATCGTGATTTGCACAGTGGATTGTATGGAGGCGCGGTTGCAAATCCTATCAATGTGCTGGCAAAAATGATCGCTGCTTTGCACGATGAGAATAATCATATCACCATTCCCGGATTTTATGATAAGGTAGTAGAAGCAAGTGATATCGAACGGTCTAAGATGGCCGAAGCTCCATTCTCCCTGGAAAAATATAAGGAAGCATTGGATATTGAAGACGTTTATGGTGAAAAGGGCTATTCTACTAATGAAAGGAATTCCATTCGTCCAACTTTGGATGTCAACGGAATTTGGGGTGGATATACCGGGGAAGGAGCAAAAACGGTAATCGCCAGTAAAGCCTATGCAAAGATCTCCATGCGTCTGGTTCCGGATCAGGACTGGGAGGAGATTACAGCACTTTTTAAGAAACATTTCGAGAATCTGGCACCAAAGGGCGTAAAAGTGAAGGTGAAACCTCATCACGGCGGACAAGCATATGTTACGCCAATTGACACTTTGGAATACCAGGCTGCAAATGATGCTTATGTAGAATCTTTTGGCAAAGCCCCAATCCCACAAAGAAGCGGGGGAAGTATCCCAATTGTTTCCCTTTTTGAAAAGGAACTAAATAGCAAAACCATTTTAATGGGATTTGGTCTGGACAGCGATGCGATCCATTCCCCTAACGAGCATTTCGGGATCTGGAATTATCTCAAAGGAATTGAAACCATTCCACTTTTCTACAAACACTTCACTAAATTAAAACAACAGGAATAAAACTGTAGTTAGCGAGGATTCGCAACTAGTTTGCGCGGATTTGCTATCCCTAGTTAGCGCGGATTTGCAATCCGCGCTACTGTTTCTCAAAATTTGAAATCCGTGCACGGATCGCAGATCCGGGCGATCCGTGATCGCAGATCCGGGCGATCCGTGCCAGATCAAATCTTCTTCACATATTTTGTGATGATCACAATTTGTTGTCCGTCCACTTTTCCTTCTATATATTCTTCATTTTCATTATCAAGAGAAATACGTCTCACGGCCGTACCTTGTTTTGCAACCATGCTACTTCCCTTTACTTTAAGGTCTTTTATTAAAACAACATTGTCACCCGCTTCCAGAATAACCCCATTGCTGTCTCTGTGCACAATAGATTTTGCAGAAGGATCTGCAACCTGATTGGCTTTGGCCCATTCTTTAACATCCTCTTCCATGTACATCATATCGAGTAAATCCTGTGGCCAGCCTTCCCTTTTTAATCTCGTAAGCATTCTCCAGGCCACAACCTGTACGCCAGGAACAGGGCTCCACATGCTATCGTTTAGACATCGCCAGTGATTGGGGTCAGTTTTATCAGGATTTTCTATCTGTTCCCTGCAGGTCGCACATATCAGGATGCTTTTTTGGGCCCCTTTGGGAGAATCGGGGACTTCATATATGTTAAGGTCGTCATTGGAGGTGCATAGTTCACATTGGGAGTTGCTTCTTTGAAATAATTCTTGTTCCAGGCTCATTATAAATAATTTTATGTGGTAAAGGTATAAGAAACCTTTTAATACTTAGCCAGTTTAATCTGCACAGAACTACTGGTGTAGGGAAATGCATAAAATTTGATTGTTAAAAATAAAGTTGCTCTATGTTTGTAGAATTAAAATATTATTCTACATTTGTAGAAGATCAAATACATGTCTATAAAATGCAGTTATCTAATTCTGAACAACAATTGATGGAAATTCTATGGAAACAGGAAAGAGGCTTAATGAAGGATCTTATTGAAGCTTATCCATTGCCTAGACCGGCAACCACTACCGTGGCCACTTTGTTGAAAAGAATGCAGGATAAGAAATTTGTAGACTATATACAGTTAGGAAGATCCCGGGAATATTTCCCTTTAGTAAAAAAGAAGGATTATTTTTCTAAGCAGGTAAACGGATTAATCAGGGATTTCTTTAATGACTCGGCCTCTCAGTTTGCCTCTTTTTTCACCAAAGAAACCAATTTAAGTAAAAAAGAGTTGGAGGAGCTTAAGAAAATTATAGATCAAGAAATCAAAAGAAAATAGTTATGGATATGTATTTAGTGAATTCCGCAGCCTGCTTAGCCATATTGTTGTTTTTCTATAAATTGCTATTGGAAAATGAAACCATTCATCAGTTTAAAAGATTCTATTTATTAGGTTCTGTTTTTATAGCCTTTGTAATTCCTTTTATCACCTTTAAAACCTATATCGAGGTAAGTCCAGATTCGCTTCAACAATTCTCTGGCTCTTCAATTTTAATTTCTGAAACAGAAACTGCTTCCTCATTTAATTGGAGTCTAATTCTTTGGGGAATCTATGGAATTGGTGTGTTGATATTCAGTATTAAATTTTCAGCAAATTTGATAAAGCTAATTATAAGAATCCGGCAGAATCCGAAGCTTAAAAACAAGAACTATATCAATGTGCTTTTAAGAGATAAACTAGCTCCACACACTTTTTTTAATTACTTGTTCTTTAATAAAGAGGAGTTCATTAACAAACAAATACCTCCCGAAGTCATAATGCATGAAGAAGCACACTCCAGACAACTTCACAGTTTGGATATCCTATTAATGGAAATCTTGCAAATTGTATTCTGGTTTAATCCACTTATTTATTTGGGAAAGAACGCGATAAAATTAAATCATGAATTTCTCGCAGACCAGGCAGTTATTAAGAATGGTATGGGAGCATCAAATTATCAAAAGACCTTGTTGGCATTTTCATCCAATGCCCAACCAAGCAAGTTGGCTAACGCCTTTAATTATTCATCCACCCGCCTTACCGTATTTGGGAAGACATTTAGTTTTGGAAAATTCGGGCAGGTCAAAAAACGATTTAAAGTTATGAAAACACACACATCAAGAACATCATTTTGGGTTAGGAGCTTATTATTACTGCCATTAATGGCATTATTATTTTATGGATTCAGCGATAAGGCAGTTGTGGTTAAGGATGCGGTAGCTGCTCCTTATACATTTCAGGATACCGTTCCAGACAAGAAACTCACATTGCACATTGAGGAAAAGATAATTATTGTGAATGGTAAGATTACCAATTTAAAAGATTTTGCTAAAACTATTAATGAAATTACAAGAGACTGGAAAAAGGAAGATTTTGATCTTTATGGGTTGGAAATTAAAGTAGGAGAGAGTGTTGAGAATTCTTTTATTGATAAAATAAATGCGGAATTTAGAAAAACAAATATGGCAAAAGCTTCTGTAAGCAATTCATCATACATACCCCGATCTGGGTCGCTCAACTCTATGATACCAGATACCCCTCCTGCATCACCAAAAATGGAAGATTATCTTACTGATAATTCAAAGATTTATCTCGAAGGAAAAATTATTTCAACAGAAGAAGCCATTGAACTAATTATTACAATGGGTAAGAAATTAACTGTCTCCATTAGAGAAAATGGGAAAAATAAAACAACTGTAACATTGGAATTTAAGGATGCTGTCCCACCACCGCCGGCACCTCCTAAAACTCCTTCAGCGGAAAATGGAAATTTATATACGGCGGCACAGTCTCCACCACCACCAAATTCAAACACATTAGAATATATAAAGGAATTGGCAAAGCGAGGAGCAAATTTTTATATTGGACCGCATAAATATAGCCCAGAAGAAGCTATAAAAATGGTGAAAAAAAGCACAAATGAAATTTCAATTGATGTTAGTAAATACCCAGATGTAATATTGGGCGGTTGTTAGCATAAATTGACAGTGTAATTTCAAAAAAAAGCTTCCGGATTATTACTTCAGAAGCTTTTTCTGTTAGTGCGGATTTGTAATTCTGTTAGTGCGGATTTGCAATCCGCGCTATTCAATCGTTTGGCAGGACAGAAAACTGTCGTGGATCTTAGATCCGCACCATCCGTTAGTGCCGATTTTCTGTTAGTGCGGATTTGCAATCCGAGCTAATACAATTTTAAAAAAGATCGATCAAAACAACTTCCAGCTCCTCATCCAAACCTGCATAATTCCTGGCTGAACTGAAAAGATAATGTTCTGGCTTATCTACAATTCTCGCTTTTACCGGATTATTATGAATATAATGCAGTTTTTGAAGAAGGAATTTTCGGGAATATAAAATTTCAGCGTGGTACCCGTCCTTCCAGACTTTATACTTCTGGTCCCTTTTAAGGTGTTTGCAAACGTCTTCAAGGTAATTAAGCATCCATTTTCTGCGACTTTCCGGCTCCTCTTCGATGATGTTTATGATCCTTTTGGAAGTGAATTTTTTAAAGTCACGAATAATCTGCGCAAGGCCAATTTCTCCAGCCCCTTTACAAATCATATGGATGTGATTGGTCATAATACAATACGCATAGACCTCCAGTCCTTTTTCTTTCTGGCAATATTTCAGACTTTCAATCAGTACCTTTTTTTGACTTTCCCGGGTAAAAACATCAATCCACCCCACCACTGTAATGGTAACAAAGTATACCCCTTCGGGCTCCGTCGCTTTGTATTTGGTAGACATTTTTATAAGTTTAATAAGATTGTCGTAGGCACGGATCGCAGATCCGCGCCAGCCCCGCCCGTTAGCGCGGATCTGCGATCCGTGCCCCGTTAGCGCGGATCTGCGATCCCAACGATAGCGCGGATCTGCGATCCGTGCTTAGCTTTCATTTTTAATATACTCATTCACCAGCTCCTCCATAATCTCCAAAGTAACCGTTCCCTGTCCCAGGATGACTTCGTGAAAATCACGAATATTAAATTTATCGCCCATTTCTTCTTCTGCTTTTTTCCTTAATTCCCGAATCTTGATCTCCCCGATCTTATAGGAAACCGCCTGGCCCGGCCAGGAAATATAGCGGTCAATTTCTGTATTTATTTCATGCAAGGATAGCGCTGTATTGGATCTCAAATATTCAACTGCCCGCTCACGGGTCCAGCCCAAAGCGTGTATTCCGGTGTCTACTACCAATCTGCATGCCCGCCATTGTTCATAGGTGAGCTTTCCAAATACTTCATAAGGAGTGGTATAAATTCCCATTTCTTCGGCTAAAAATTCTGAATACAATCCCCAGCCCTCCCCAAATGCCGACAGGTAGAAGTTCCTTCGAAAAGCAGGGATGCTGTCTCCCAGCTCCCCGTTGAGGGAGATTTGTAAATGATGTCCCGGTACTGCTTCATGGGCGGTTAGGGATGGTAAAACATATAAAGGCCTGCTGGGTAAATCGTAGGTATTAACCCAGTAATAACCCGGTTGGGTTTCATTTTGTGCAGAAATATATCTTCCCGTGGTGTATTTGGGAGCGATGGCATCGGGAACTGGTGCAACTCCGTAAGGCTTTCTGGGTAATTTCTTGAAATATCTGGGAAGTTGTGCATCTATTTTCTTGGAAATATTACGGGCTTCCTTCAACAATTCTTCTGCAGTAGCGGCATAAAACTGCTTATCTGTTCGCAGGAACTGAATAAAATCTTCAAAACTGCCTTCAAATTTCACTTCAGCAATAATCTTTTTCATTTCAGAATTGATTCGGCTTACTTCATCCAATCCTATTTGATGAACCTGTTCTGCGCTAAGATCCAGGGTGGTGTAATAATTCAGTCGGTTTTGGTAATAATTCCTGCCGTTTGGAATTTCAGAAACACCAACACTTTCCCTGGCTTTTGGTAAATATTCGGTATCAAAGAATTTCTTGATTCGCTTAAACTGCGGAATAACTTTTTCTTTTACAGCAAGTTCTGCAGCTGCTAAAACAGAATCCTTTTGATGAGCAGAGAGCGAAGAAGGCAAATTTTTAAAAGGGGAATAGTAATAACTCTCTTTTGGATCTTTTACAATTTGGTCATTATAAGTTACGTCATAACCTTTAAAGATCACCCGGGGCTGTGTAATTCCTTTTTGGATGCCTTCCCTTAAAAGCACGAGATGCTGATCTACATAGACCGGGATCGCGTTAAGTTTATTGAGGTAGGTTTTTACCTGATCGTAATTTGCAAGATCGCGCACATGATAAGGTAGACTTACGTGAAAGCCGGCATCGGAAAGCAGCGGATTCAAATAAGCATCATATTCATAAAAATCTACGGTCTCTTTTAATTTGAATTTTAAAAGTTCTGCCGAGATCTTTTCCGACGGGTTTAAGCTGTCTTTCTGGATAACTTCAAGTTCTTTCAACTTTTCCTTTGCAAAAAAAGCTTCCCTCCGGTAAAATTCTGCGGTATATAAACCAAGCGGAAATTTCTCCCTGTCATAGGATTTATGATCCTGAACCTGTGTGATTACTTCCTGAAGTTTTGCTGATTCGTTCTGGGCTGAACTGATGTTGATCGAGGAAAGACTTATCAATATCAGAAGGAGGGTTTTGCTGAAATCCATATAAATGTTTGTTGTTAAGTTATAAAGATAAGATTAATAATAAACACAACAATTTCAGGAGCTTTGAAGCAGTTCGGGCTCGTTTTTACGTCTTAAGTCTCAATTTCCCAGGATTCTGTTTCCTAAACCCATCATTAGTTTTTTAGCTTCTTCAGGGTTTCTTTCTACCTCTTCTACTTTAAGCGCATCCTTTGTTGGGAGTAATCTATAGCTGAATACAAAATTGGGTTTTTCCGTAGAGGTGTCCAGAACCCCAAACCGCAGATCATTAAAATATAACAGTCCTTTTTCTTCAGAAATGATAAACCAACCATTTGAAATATCGATCAGCCTGTTTATTTTATCCTCATTTCTTAAGGTGCCCAGCAATTCATGATTCTTGAAATAACTTTTAAATACAATGGGTTTCGAGTCGAATAAGGAATAATCCCCAATCAAATATGCATCTTTCAGTTCTACATTAGCGGTCCACAAAATGGAATTGAATGGAGCCGGTTTGGTTTCAATTTGACTATATGCATAGCCTTGTTCTTCCAATGCATTTTTGAATTGGAAATAGGTAACTCCCTTTAAAATAAGGGTGATAACAAGATATGAGCTGCTAACTATAAGTCCGAGATTGTTGAATTTTCTTCTTCTTTTACTGCCTCTTTTGGAACGCATGGCCAGGATAAGAAAGAGGAGGAAAGGAAGTGTATAAAGAGGATCTATCACAAAGATATTCTTAAAAGCTATTCGGAGATCAAACGGCCAGAAAAGCTGGGTACCCCAGGTGGTAAAGGAATCGAGGATAGGATGTGTGAAAAATCCCCAAAACATCAACCATGACCAGTCTTTCCACCCCGCAACGGATCTTTTTTCAAGTTTCGAAATTAGCCAGCCAAACAACGGCGCAAAAAGAATGGAAAAAACGATGGAATGCGTGAATCCGCGATGGATTTCTATGGCCGAAACCGTATCTGTAAAAAGCGTTGCAAAAGTATCCAGATCGGGAATCGTACCGGCTATCGCTCCGTAAAGCATGGCCTTATTTCCCACTTTTCGCCCTAATACGGCTTCGCCAACAGCGGCTCCTAGTACTATTTGGGTAATTGAATCCATAATATATTATTAAGGCCGCATATTTTATTAATTTTTAGCACTTGCTTTTTTACTAGATGAAACATCTATTTAAGCTTTTGCACTCAGGGATTTAAATACTACAAATCCAAAACCTGCAAACAGCATCAGGTGAAATATCAATAGGCCAAAATCCTTTAAAACAAAGGCACTATAAATAGCAAAACCAAAATACAGCCAGAGGCCAGTTTCTATAAGGACATTGAACGACAGATTTTTAGTAAGGTATTTATTGCCTTTCCAGGAATCTTTGAGGCTGTGAATATTGAATTTTGGTGTACGAATAAATTCGCTCTTTTTTCCAAAATGCCCTTCCAGAACAGCCATAGAATTATGTACTGAAAATCCCATAGCTACAGAGAAAAAGGTGATGAACATCACAATAAATCCAAAGAAATTTTTTACTCCCTTACCATGGATCTTTTTGTAGGTGATCCAGTAACAGAAAAAGAAGATTAGGGTGCTTAGCGCAAAAAAGGCAATTATATTAAAGTACCCGCTAAATTGCGGATTGGAATTTTTGATATACAATACAGGAACGCTTAATACTGCTAAAAGCAATATAAGCAGGAACATACTGGAATTTAAAAGGTGAAAAAAACCATGAAATTTTGTTCCGGAAGTCAGGGATTTATCAAATAAAAGCCGGGAATAATTTTTCTGAAAATTCTCTGCTGCGCCTTTATTCCACCTAAATTGCTGAGATCTTGCTGCGCTTATCACCACCGGAAGTTCTGCAGGGGTTTCTACATCTTCCAGGTATTTAAATTTCCATTTTTTCATCTGGGCGCGATAGCTCAAATCCAGATCTTCGGTTAAAGTATCTCCGCTCCAGTTGCCGGCATTCAAAATACACTCTTTTCTCCATATGCCTGCGGTACCGTTAAAATTGATGAAATGCTTGCCAAAATTCCTTCCGGTTTGTTCCAGGATAAAGTGAAAATCCAGCGCAAAAGCCTGAATTTTGGTAAGCATGGAATAGTTTCGGTTGATATGCCCCCAGCGGGTTTGAACCACGCCTATTTCAGGATCTTTAAAATAGGGAACGGTTTGTAACAACCAGTCCCTCTTAGGGAGAAAATCGGAATCAAAAACAGCTATGAACTCTCCTTTTGCTGTTTCCAAACCTTCTTTTAGGGCCCCGGCTTTAAAGCCCAGACGCTTCGTGCGGCAAATATGCTGTATGTCCAATCCTGTTTTTTGTAATTTCAGGATCTGGGCAGCGGTATTTCCAAGGGATTCATCTGTAGAATCATCAAGCACCTGGATTTCCAGTTTTTCCCGTGGATACTCCATTTTGGAAATATTTTCCAGAAGGCGTTCCGTGACATAAAGTTCATTGTATAAGGGTAATTGAATTGTAACCAAAGGAATCTCCCGGGGATTATTGAGATTATATTTAACCGAGGTGTCTTCCTGCTTTTTGGATCGCAGGTAGTTCACAAGAAGGCTCAATTGAGAAATGCTGTAAATGAAAATCAGCAACAATGCGAGGGTGTAGATTATGATAATCGCAAGATCCATTATTTGAAACTATATTTAAAAATCCAACTTAAAATTTTCACTCCGGCAAAGATAGCCCCTTTTACTGTTCCTGAAACTTTTGACGTCCCAATCCGGTTTTTGTAATGAACGGGAACTTCCACGTATTTATAATTTTTTTTAATTGCTTTTAATTGCATTTCTACCGTCCAGCCGTATGTTTTGTCTTCCATATTCAAGGCGAGTAGCTTTTCGTATTTCATGGCACGAAAAGGCCCGAGGTCCGTGAAATTTGCACTGAAAAATAATTTCATTAAGGACGTTGCCAGCCAGTTTCCAAAAATTTGAGGGAAGGTCATAGATCCTTTTTCCCGCAGGTGTTTTACCCTTGCTCCAATTGCAAGATCCATATCATCTTCTATGATTGGGGCGATAATTTTATACATTTCTGCCGGATAGTCGCTGTAATCCCCATCCAGAAAAACGATGATCTCCGGTTTGGAATCTTGGTTTGCTATATAGTGCATTCCCTTCAGGCAGGCATATCCATATCCTTTTTTTGATTCGTGTAAAACGGTAGCGCCGGCTTGTTGGGCAAACTGGGAGGTTTGATCTGTAGAATTATTGCTTACCACAATGATTTCTGAAACAAATGAAGGAATTTCCTTTATAACTTTCCCTATGGATGCTTCTTCGTTATATGCCGGGATAATTACTTTTATTATAAAACTCATTTAAAACTTTAACTTCAGGCTTACCTTATTTAATTTCCTGGAACAGAAATATTGAGATTTGCGCTTTGCTTCAATCGTTAAATATAAGACGTTATTTATCGGGTGTACTAACATGAAGAAACAAAAAATTTTCTATGGTAATTTTGGGTCTTTTTTATTGTCCATTCTGAACGAGCTTTTGGTCGAGGAAGAATCCCTACGGCCTGGGCGATGGTACGAGTAGTGAAACTTTTATGGCCTTTCAGACATGATTCGCCCAATGAATACGCAGGATTCTTCACTGCGTTCAGAATGACATTCCGGGGAGTTTTTGTCATTCTGAAGGAGCTTTTGGGCGAGGAAGAATCCCTACGGCCTGGGCGATGGTAGGAGTATTGAAGCTTTTATCACCTTTCAAATATGATTCGCCCAATGAATACGCAGGATTCTTCACTGCGTTCAGAATGACATTCCGGGGAGTTTTTGTCATTCTGAAGGAGCTTTTGGGCGAGGAAGAATCCCTACGGCCTGGGCGATGGTAGGAGTATTGAAGCTTTTATCACCTTTCAAATATGATTCGCCCAATGAATACTCAGGATTCTTCACTGCGTTCAGAATGACATTCCGGGGAGTTTTTGTCATTCTGAAGGAGCTTTTGGGCGAGGAAGAATCCCTACGGCCTGGGCGATGGTACGAGTATTAAAACTTTTATGGTCTTTCAAACATGATTCGCCCAATGAATACGCAGGATTCTTCACTGCGTTCAGAATGACATTCCGGGAATTTTTTGTCATCCTGAAGGAGCTTTTTGGGCGAGGAAGAATCCCCACGGCCTGGGCGATGTTACGAGTATTGAAACTTTTATGGCCTTTCAAATATGATTCGCCCAATGAATACGCGGGATTCCTCACTGCGTTCAGAATGACATTCCGGGAATTTTTTGTCATTCTGAACGAGCTTTTGGGCTAGGAAGAATCCCTACGGCCTGGGCGAGCGTAAGAGAATTGAAACTTTTATGGCCTTTCAAACATGATTCGCCCAATGAATACGCATGATTCTTCACTGCGTTCAGAATGACATGCCGGGAATTTTTTGTCATTCTGAACGAGCTTTTGGGCGAGGAAGAATCCCTACTGCCGGGGCGATGGTATGAGTAGTGAAACTTTTATGGCCTTTCAAACATGATTCGCCCAACGAATACGCAGGATTCTTCACTGCGTTCAGAATGACATACCGGGGAGTTTTTGTAATTGTATACGAGCCATTCCATTTGTGTTGTTTTTCTGAACGATCAATCCCCCCTTTTTTTGTCATTCTGAAGGAAGTTTTTGGGCGAGAGAAGAATCCCTACGGCCTGGTCGATGGTAGGAGTATTGAAACTTTTATCACCTTTCAAATATGATTCGCCCAATGAATACTCAGGATTCTTCACTGCGTTCAGAATGACATGCCGGGGAGTTTTTGTAATTGTATACGAGCCATTCCATTTGTGTTGTTTTTCTGAAGAAGCAATCCCCCCTTTTTGTCATTCTGAAGGAGCTTTTGGGCGAGGAAGAATCCCTACGGCCTGGGCGATGGTACGAGTATTAAAACTTTTATGGCCTTTCAAATATGATTCGCACAATGAATACGCAGGATTCTTCACTGCGTTCAGAATGACATGCCGGGGAGTTTTTGTAATTCTGAACGAGCTTTTGGGCGAGGAAGAATCCCTACGGCCTGGGCGATGGTAAGAGTATTAAAACTTTTATGGTCTTTCAAACATGAGTCGCCCAATGAATACTCAGGATTCTTCACTGCGTTCAGAATGACATTCCGGGGAGTTTTTGTCATTCTGAACGAGCTTTTGGGCTAGGAAGAATCCCTACGGCCTGGGCGATGGTAGGAGTATTGAAACTTTTATCACCTTTCAAATATGATTCGCCCAATGAATACTCAGGATTCTTGACTGCGTTCAGAATGACATTCCGGGGAGTTTTTGTCATTCTGAACGAGCTTTTGGGCGAGGAAGAATCCTGCAAAATTTTCATCAAAATTATCAAGGGATAATCCACATAAATTCAATATAAATTGAGTTCTTCTTTTTTATATAAGTAGAGAATTTCCCTGAATTGATTATCTTTTTAGTGTTTAAGGTACCTTTGAAAATGGAATTATTTCTGCTCAAACTTCTTAACTATTTCTTTTTTACTTTTCACAGCCTGCTTGTGCTGTTCAATTTGTTTGGATGGATCTTTCCAAAGACCAGGAAGCTTCATTTTTTTAGTCTGGTCATCACACTTTTTTCCTGGGTGGTCCTGGGATTCTGGAAAGGCTTTGGCTATTGTTTTCTTACCGATTGGCATTACGACGTTCTCAGGAAACTGGGAGAAACCGAAATGCCAAACAGCTATATAGCTTTTTTAATTAAAACCTTTTCCGGTTGGATGCCAGATGAAAATTTAGTTGAAATATTAACCTTATCCTTAACACTTGTCGCTTTGATCTGTTCGATCTGGGTGAATTTCATTACATCAGGATCAACTTCAAAAAAGTGAAAAGTTCAAGGTTCAAAATTTTAAACCTTGAACCCATAATTTGTTTTATATTTTGTTGCATTCAATTATAATTATTGGGTAAAGGTAAACCTAAGCCACAGGAAACGTTCTGCAAAAACCAGGAGACTTTCAAATAGGATATAAACAGCTTCGAATGTTTTATGACTATTTCTGATTGAGAAAATCCATAAGATCCACATCATTTCCCAGCAGAACTTCTTCAGAATTGATCCTTCCATCCTGGGATCCGTTTTCAAGTTTCAGAACACCCCGTGGACAAACCGCAGAACATATTCCGCAACCAACACAACTGGAACGCACTATATTTTCCCCTTTTTGAGCATACGCCCGCACATCGATTCCCATTTCGCAATAAGTAGAGCAGTTTCCGCAGGAAATACACTGTCCGCCGTTGGTAGTAATTCTGAATTTTGAAAATAAGCGTTGCTGCATTCCTAAAACTGCTGCCATTGGGCATCCAAATCTACACCACACCCTGTTGCCAAAAATGGGATAGAAACCAACCCCAATCACCCCGGAAAATGCTGCTCCTATTAAAAAGCCGTACCACGAGCGTAACTGGTATCCCTGGAAAAAGAAAATTTGATTGTTCCCGCTAAAATAGTTCATCCCAATAATAGCGGTAATGATCACAAAATATCCAATGGCTCCATATTTAGCATCTTTGGCAAGTTCCTGTCTTTTAAAGATCATAATAAGTGCAAAAACCAAGGTTAGAAATCCTGCCGCTCCCCACAGGAAAACATCTTGTGTGAGCCAGGTATCTTTGGAGTCATCTCCCAGAAAGGAGTATACCACCGCAATGGTCATAACCACCACAAAAACCAATACACTATGGATCACCCAACGTTCTACTTTCCAGGCAAATTGCGATTTATCTGATAAGTGTCTATACGGGTCCCCGGCGGTTTCCGCTAGTCCGCCGCAACCGCAAACCCAGGAACAATACCAGCGTTTTCCGTATTTATAGGTTAAAATAGGGGAGATCACAAATATTGAAAGTATTCCAAATGCGAACATCATCAAACCTAAAGTACCGGAAGAAAAGAATTCATCTATTTTATATCCTGCAAACAGGTCATAGTTCAGGGGCCAGAGATTCGCGGGATTGAAATACGGCTGATTTAAACGGATAAGGATCTCCGGAATTAAAAATGCGAATCCCAGCTGAAAGAACATGACAGAAAATGTCCTTAAAATCTCGTAGTTATTATGGCGGTATTTCAGGATAAATTTATAGCCAAATACGAGTATGGCAAGCGTGTAGAGCGTTCCGTAAACAAACCACTGGCTGGCCGGATTACCATTTATAAGCTTGCTAAGGGGGTCAAAAAGGGAAATAACACCTGTGTTTCCTCCTTCGCTATTTAATCCCAGATACTCTGGAAACCAATAAAGAACTATATAAAAAAGCGTAAGCCCAATCCCTATAACCCAGGCCGATAATCCACGATTTGTAAATGCTTTAAGCCAGACTCCATCGTTTTTAATACCCGCGTGTTTTCCCCTATATGCATCGTTTGCAAAAACGATGGTTCCTGCGGCAATGAGCCCCAGGGATAGACTAAGAAACAGGGTTTTATTGGGAAAATCGACATTGGTAAGAGCCAATAAAAGAATGAATAATCCCAGCAGGCCTAGAGCCGAAGCTATTTTTTGAGTTGTGGAAACTGAAGCCGGGGCATCTCCGGTCATGGACATATTATGTTCTATTTTACTCATAGCTGGGGCTGTTGAAGGTTTTCCTTAAAGCTGTTAAAGATATCTTTTTCGTAGTGTTTATAAAACTCGGGATCGAAATTGGCTTGTTTTAAATTTCTTATAACGAAATCTACTTTTTGATGCTCACTCAGCCAGCGGTCAAAAACTTCGTGCTTCATTCGTATTCCGAAGGTGTTAATGCCTAAAAACTCATGGGTATCTTTATTGTAGGCAATCGTGATGCATTTAGTATCATCTTGATGACGCCAGTGAAAATGAGCTTCATATTCTTTTTTGTCTGAAAAAACCCATCCGTAGGTTTGGTACTCGATATCAAAAAACTTGGCACTGTTAAACCAATGGCCAGGATTGTATTCAAACGGATTGCCGCATAAAGTCTGCGCTACGGTTTCTCCCATCATCCTTCCAGTATACCAAACAGCTTCTATTGGTTTACGGTTGCCAATGGCTTCCCGTTGTTGGACGCAATCGCCAATGGCGTAGATGTCTTGTATATTGGTTTCTAGTTTTCTGTTTACTAAAATACCCCGGTCTGTTTCAATGCCGCTACCTTCTAAAAAGGTAATGTTTGGTTTTACCCCGGTGCAAATACCCACCATACTGCAGGATATCTCTTCGCCAGTTTCCTTAGTGATAATAGCGCGCACTTTGCCTTCATCATTAGCTATAATTTTGTCGAGGTTAGTATTGTTTCTAAGGTCAACCCCGTGCGATTCTATATGACGGGAAATCATCGCCGCTTCACCTTCGGGGAGTACGGCATCCCAAAAATTCTCTTCACGAATTAAAAAGGTGACTTCAATATTTCGGGTGCGTAGCATCTCGGCTAGTTCTACGCCTATTAAACCGCCTCCAATGAGCACTGCTCGTGGACACTCCTTATTGTTTGGGGCGTATGTTTCAATCTGCTCCAAGTCTTGTTTGGTCACCATCCCCAACACACCTTTACTTTCCAAACCTTCCCAACCAAAGGTGTTGGTGGTGGATCCGGAAGCAATAATAAGCTTATCGTATGTCATACTACCGCCTTCTTGGAAATGAAGCGTTTTAGTATCGGTTTCAATTTTTGAAACATAGGCTTTTTTCAATTCCAATCTGTTTTTTTTCCAAAACCAGTCTTCGTAAGGTTTAAGATGATCCCATTTCATATGGCCCATATATACATACATTAAGGCGGTACGGGAAAAGAAATAGTCGCTTTCGGCAGAAATTACGGTAATCTTTTTATCGGAATGTTTCCGGATATGCCTTGCAGCGGTTATTCCCGATATACCGTTCCCAATAATTACAATATGCTCCATATTTTATCTATTTTTGGAAAAATAAGCTGAACAGGTTAGTAAAAAAAAGTTTATTCGACTTAAGCGATGTGCGTTTGGTCGCCGTTTTATTTATAACCTTATAAAAAAAATCAATTGTGAAGAAACTAATCCTCCTTCTCTTGTTAATTCCTTTCACAATGTGCGCTCAAAATAGCACCTCTTTTTTTAACAAAGCCGATGTTTTTTTTAGTGCCTATGTGGTAAATGGAAAGGTAAAGTACGCAGAAATCGAGAAGAATCCCAAGCTTTTAAATGAATTGCTGGCAGAAGCAAAAAAAATAAAAATTTCTCCTTATAGCGAACAGGAATTTAAGGCCTTTTGGATCAATGCCTACAACCTTGCAGTGATTGACGGTATTATAAAAAATTATCCTGTAACATCTCCTTTGGATGTAAAGGGATTTTTTGATGTGCAGAAGCATAGTCTGGGTCAGCAGTCGGTAACTTTAGATGAGGTTGAACATAAGATCCTTTTTGGAAATTTCCCGGCGGAATCCCGCTTTCATTTTGTTTTGGTATGTGCTGCAAAAAGTTGTCCACCGTTAATTCCGGAAGCTTATAAAACGGAAACTTTAGAAAAGCAACTTCAGCGTCAAACAGAAAAAACGCTTAATAATCCTGAATTTATTCAGCTTAAAAATGATAAGGTCCTCTTTTCTGAGATCATGAAATGGTTTAATGATGATTTCACCAAAGGCGGAAAATCATTGATAGATTATGTGAATCAATACCGAAAAACCGCGATCCCTAAAACTATGGAGATTGGATTTTATACCTACAATTGGGAACTTAATGAGTATTAGAAGAAGTGATTGGAAATATATTTTGCTGATGTTTCTTGTCTTTAAGATCTTAACATCGTGTCAGGCACAAGCGCCTTCAGAAAAAATAAATGGGATAAGCCTGGTGGCATCCAGAGATAAAATTACCTCCCAGGATATTACGCCAATTTTGAATGTAAACGCTAATACCGTGGCGGTAATGCCATTTGCTTTTCTGGAAGGTTTAAGTAGCCCCGATTTAAAATTTAACCTGGAGCTGCAATGGTATGGGGAACGCCGGGAGGGTGCCAGGGAGGCCATTCAATTACTTCAAAATTCCGGACTCAAGGTGATGTTAAAACCCCAGATTTGGATACGGAGAGGTGAATTTACAGGTGCTATTAATATGTCATCGGAAAAGGATTGGGTGCTTTTTGAACAGTATTATAGAGATTTTATAATGTTGTTTGCATCCCTGGCACAGGAGCAGCAAATTGACTATTTTTCAATAGGTACAGAACTGCACGGTTTTGTAAAGACACGACCTGAATTCTGGATTGCTTTAATCGCTGAAATCAGGACTATTTATAAAGGAAATTTAACCTATGCCGAAAATTGGGATAAAATTGAGGAGGTTCCATTTTGGAAATCGCTGGATTTTATTGGAGTGGATGCCTATTTTCCACTAAATGAGGGGAAATCCCCCTCTTTGTCGGAGTTAAGAACAGCCTGGGCTCCGCACAAATCAGTCTTGAAAAATCTATCCAAAACGGTAGATAAACCCATTTTATTTACAGAATACGGCTATAGAAATATTGATTTTGCTACAAAGGCACCCTGGGATTCCTCCAGGGATATTGCCGGGAATAATAACGAATTACAGGCAGATGCATTGGAAGCATTGTATGCCGAATTTTGGTTTGAACCCTGGTTTGCGGGAGGCTTTTTATGGAAATGGCATCACGATCATGAGCTTGCGGGAGGCCTTGAAAACAATCAATTTACCCCTCAAAATAAACCTGCAGAAAGCGTAGTGAAACTATTTTACGGCGGCCTGCTCAGGAATTGATTTTTTGTTGATAATAGGAATGCAATTCCTCCGGTCCGGCTCCAAACCATTTTTTTAAGTGAATCCTGAAAAACAGGTAGTTCACCTTCCAAACCCCGTATTCTTCATACCGGCGGGCGGAGGTTGTAAGCCATTGTTTTATAACCACGAACTGATTTTTTCGATATAATTTTTCAATAAGATCATTGTCTTCATACACGATAAAGGATTCATCAAAACCGCCTATTTCATCAAACAGTTGTTTTTCTACAAACAGGGATTGGTCCCCACCCCGGCAAGCCTTATGATTGATCTTTGTGAACCACCCCATCAAATTAAGCAACCAATGATCCTTGTCAAATTTCATGCAAAAACAACCGGCTTTATTTAGATTCCTGTATTCTTCCGTGATAAAAAGATCAAAATCCTTCGGCGGAACAGAATCTGCATGAAGGAAATACAGGATCTTTCCAGTTGCAATTTTAGCGCCTGCATTCATTTGCCTGGCACGGCCTTTTTCAGAATTGATGAGGATTACCTGAGATTTTTCTTCAACGAGTTGTGCAGTTCTATCGCTGCTTCCTCCATCTACTACAATGGTTTCATGAATAAATTTAGAAGAATGTTCCCCAAGGAGCGTTAAAAGCTTTAAAATTTGCGCCTCTTCATTTAATACGGGTATGATAATACTTATCATCTTCCGCTTATTTTTGTTCGTTCAAATTCCAGTTATAATCCTTAAAGGTGATTGTAGCTCCTTCTTTGATCTTAATGTCTGAATATTGATTTACATATTCCCGTACAGAACCTACCCCGTGTACCAGGTAATCCTTTTTATACCAGTCAAAAACTGATGAAATTTGAGCCGATCCTTCCTTGATGTTATTCTTGTCTGAATTGATAAACTCCCTCGTTACCCTGTCTAATTGTTCATTTATTTTTCTTGCTGTATAGGCCTCATTTAATAATTTTGGACAGGATATTGAAGCACAATTAATAGCAAAATGTATTCGTGGTTCGTTCATTTTTCTTAGAATACTGTTCTCAATTCCCCCTAAAGACATCTTTACGTCCCCAACTGGTACTATGGCTTTGGTCCAGGGGCCGCTCAGGTCTTTGATACTTTTTAACGGATAATTATCCAGAATGAGCGCTACCGTATGGGCATTGTAAAGGTTGATATAGTACGCCAGCTGTTCCTGAACAGACCAGGTGTTGTCGGGTATATTTTTAGAAAGCATATTCAAATATTTATCCAGTTCCTTTCGGTCATTTTTAAAAGCTTTATAATTTACATCTCCATTGCTATCCACATATTTTTGAAGCAATTTAGTCCAGCCGCTATGATCCAGATTTACAGATGAATTTGCGGTGGTGGAAGTGAGTTGCCGGGGAGCTTCCTTGGCAGAAAGCCCTTTGCTGCTCAATCCTGCAGCCGATAAAAGTGTACATCCATTAAAAGCAAAAAAGGCGATTCCTATAATAAGGAGAGCACCGGCGCTTAAAAGAAATTTTTTCATAAGTGGATATTTAATGTTGTTAATAATAGAAAGCCTAGTGCCCCAAAAAGGGATGCTATTGGCAGGGTTAAAACAATTTCTTCAAATCGATTTGATCAATTCTTTAAAAAGGAGGATCATTTGAGGTTCGGCTTTTTGAGCTATGGCGATGATCTCCTGTATATCTACGGGTTTTAGGTCATCCGGGTTTCCCTCATCGGTAATTACAGAAACCGCAGCAACAGGAAGCTTTAAGTGATTCGCTACAATTACCTCCGGTACGGTGCTCATTCCTACTGCATCTGCCCCAATTATTTTAAGATACCTATATTCTGCCCGGGTTTCCAGCTGAGGTCCCAGGACTGCTGCATAGACTCCTTTATGCAGTATGATATCCTGTTTTTTGGCGATTTTTTCAAATAGATCGTTCATAGGCTTATCATATGGGACGCTCATATCCACAAAGCGTTCTCCCATGTGTTCCACTCCCTTAAAAGCCAAAGGGGAACCTCCAATTAAATTGATATGATCATCAAGAAGCATCAATTCTCCTTTTTTATAATTGAGGTTTACAGAGCCGGAAGCGTTGGAAACCAACAGTTTTTTAATTCCCAGTTGGTGCATAACCCGCACAGGATAGGTTACATCCTGCATCGTGTAACCCTCGTACACATGAAAACGCCCCTGCATTACGATCACCTTTTTTCCTGCCAGTGTTCCAAAAACGAGCTTGCCCTTATGGAATTCTACCGTGGCAGTAGGAAAGTAGGGGATGTGGTTGTAGCTAACTTCCGCTTCAATTTCAATTTCACCTATTAATTGTCCCAGTCCTGTGCCCAGGATAATCCCTATTTCGGGCTTGTCGAAACCCTTTGCTTTTAGATATTTAGTGGTTTCCTGTAATTCGTTTAGCATAGTTTATTTTTTGAAAAATTTCTGAAAATCTTCGTGTTCTTTTATGTCCTCATAAAGATCTACATCATTGCGCAAATCGGTTAAAGCTATATTTTTTCCTTTCAGGTCATTTAAAGTTTCCCGGAGTACCGAAGAAGTTCCCCATTGCTTGTTCTTAAAGATCTTTGGTTCGGGATTGCGCATTCCCAGCAAATAATACCCTCCATCTGCTGCCGGGCCAATAACGTATTCCTTGTTTTTCAGAATCCTGAAAGCATTTTCCAGGTCTTCGGTTTCCAGATCGTACATATCACTGCCAATAATAATTATATTCCTGAACCCGTTATCAAAACCTGCTTCAAATGCATACTGCATTCTGGCTCCAAGATCTTTTCCCTTTTGAAGTTTTTTAGAATAAACCGAAGAGTCCCAGAGATGGTCCTTACCAATTTCTTCAGAAAACCATACCTCCTTATGGACGTCCAGGTCGCTGGTTATCAAAACGGTATGTTTCAGTAAAAACTTATAGATCTCCAGTGCGGACTCATCTCCCACATCTTTTGCAAGTCGGGTTTTTACCTTGCCTAATTCTGGATTTCTGGTAAATATTATAAGAAGGTCTTTGGTTTTAGTATTCACGGGTATATTTTTGGTTGAGGTTTTAATAGATCTTCTCGCCTTTTGTGAGCCATTTAGACCAGTTTTTGGAATAGGCGTGGACTTTTTCGGTTTCCTTTCCTTCAGAATCAAACACAGCAAAACCCTTGTTTTTCCATTCAAAAATACCGCCGTATAAATTCCGGACATTGGAATATCCTTCGGCTTTGAGTTTTTCTGAAATTTTTTCGGAACGAATTCCGAGGGAACAATAGACTACGATTAGGACAGATTTATCTTTGATCGATTGGGAAATCGCCTCCGCAGAAAAATTGGAATATCCTGAAAAAACAGCCCCTTTGATATGGCTTACCTTAAATTCTTCCGGTTCCCTGGCGTCCAGTAGCACGAGATCCTTGTTTTGCTGAAACATTTTTAATTCTTCAACAGAAATATAGGGAATACTTCTGGTGTTGTATTGCTGCAACAGCTCATCCAACGTTTTTTGAGCAACACTCTGAAACGAGGAAATAAATAATACTATGTAGAGCAGATTTTTCAAATTTTTAATGTTTCAGACATAACGAACTTACCATTGGATACCAAACCCTTGCAAACCGCTTTCCACGGGTGGTAAAATTTCTGTATTGTCCCAAATTCCTGTGATAATGGTCCGGGAATATTCTTCGGGTAATAGTCCGTTTTGCATCAATTTACTCGTTAATTTATGGTTATAATCAAAACTGAAATGCTCAAAACCTAATTTTCCTCCATCGTCATTCAAAATAGCATACCAAACATGAGGTTCTCCATCGTTCGCGGGCAACCCAATCACACCTGGGTTAATCCAGGTTTTAGCATCTTTTGTTTGATGAAATGGGATTCCGCAATGGCCAGCTACTATCACATCGCTTTGAGTCGTTTCAAAATTGATTAGCTTTCGTTCCCAAGGTGTCGATTTAAATATAAACTCTGAAACATTTTCATACCCGCCGTGTAACACCACCACTTTTTCACCAGCATAGTCAAACTGAATATGATTTGGCAGACCCGCCATAAACCCGATGGAGCTTTTTGAAAGTTTGCTTTGCGCATATGGATACCATAATTGCGAAAAACCATCGCAACGGGAGCCTTCCCTAAAATCGCAGCCACAATCTTGCGCACCCTCCCGTAACTGTATTTCAACATTGCCCAAAATACTCTGCGCCCCCCATAATTTAAAAAGCTGCACCGTTTCCTCGGGTTGGGCACAATAGCCAACAATATCGCCAGTACAGATGCAGTTTTCTGGCGAAATATTTAAATTTTCGGCAATAGACTTCAATTTCTCCAAGGCCTGTAAATTGCTATACACACCGCCAAAAAGCAGCACTTTTCCTGAAATCGAGCCTATATTTTTTATTTTCTTATCCACGACGGTATTAGGTATAAAATGATACAACTTAAAATGCCCCACACGTTCACCCAAAGCAGGTCTGCGTATTTACCTTCAGTAAAAATAAAGGTTTTTGGAAAAACATCGAAGACTAATAAAAAACCAAAAACCAAGCCACAGATAACACTTAAATAAAAGCTGATTTTGGGTGCTTTTTTATTCCAGAATAGAAAAACGGGCGTCAAGCCAATTACCATGGTTCCCGAAATGGTAGTGGCACTTAGTATTTCTGCTTCTAAAAAAACGGGTATCGTGCCAATAATAGCTATTCCCGCCATTGCAGCACGACCAAACCTAAGGTTAGTTCCCATTTTAAGATCTACTGATAGTAACTTTGAAAAAGATGAAAACGTACTGTCCAAAGTAGAGGCTGCTGAAGTGATCATAATAAAATTAATAACCAATAAAACAATCACCCCAAAGGCTTTCCCCACTTCCACCGCAGCCTGACCGTTCATTCCCTGACTTTGCGCATATACCCCTATCAAACTAAAAAGCACGATACAAATCCCACCTAATAAACTTGCCCATAAAAAGCTCTTTCGGGTTACTTTTGGGGAACTTAAAAAGGCTCTATCGGTTAACACGGGATCATGAAACGGATAGCTGAATGATTGGATAATTGCTGCAAAAAATAAATTGAGACCCAATTCAAAACTCCAAACTCCAGAAGTTGCTGCTTGTTTCACCGTGAATTCTTCCGTGGAAAAAATGGCTCCTAAAATAATAACTAGCAATACCGAAAACAAAACCATTTGAATCACATCTGTAAAAATAGAACTGCTCAAGCCGCCTTTTAAAGCGTAGGCTAATGTTAATGCCGTAAATACCAAAATGGACCAATAATAAGGATCACTTCCTTGCTCACCAAAGTAGGTGCCAATAACAATAGTGTTACTCCAAACTTCATTAAAAAGCCTGATGGCAATCAATATTGAAAACAAGGCCATCGCTCCTTTCCCAAATTTGCTGGTCAAAAAATGATGTATACTCTTAAAACCACCTTTTACCCGTAGCTGATAAATCAAGATTCCCGCTACAGCAAACGAAAGATAATATCCTGCGTAGGCAACACCACCCACAATTCCAAAATCCAGCCCGAGGTTAGCAGCGTTGGTAATGCTTTTGGCAAATATCCAGGAAATAATCAAACTTCCAGTGAGCCAAAGTGCGCTCGGAGCTTTTTTATTATGTGTCGCCTTAAAAAACTGGTCTGTATTCTTGGCGTATGGTGATAGTAAAAACAGTATCAAACTTGATACGATGATTAACATCCATTGCCAGAGTTGTACGTTCATATAGTAGTATTCAAAAAAAGACTGAAAGGACCCACAACCGTTCGCTTTGCTTTATGCACGAACCATGAATCAATACAATATGTGTTTTGTTAAAGGTTAATGATGAGTCTTGTTTCATTTGATTCCTGGTTCCTTTTTAATTTTGGTCCCACCAAACAGGTGCATTCACATCGTTTTCGTTGGTTGCGTTAGCGGCTTGTTGGTAATTTTCTGCATTCAATGCTTCTTCTTCTGCAGGGTAGGGCATTCTTACTGGTATTAATCCATTGTTGAGGCTCGCCGCTATGGGTAAAAATTCTGGAAAGCCTGTACGGCGCCATTCTACCCAACCTTCGTAACTATTTATGATGTTTGCGATCCATTTTTGAGTAAGGATTTGCTGAATTGGGGTGGTCCCAGGTGCATCGTAAGCCGCGGGCCCGGATAGGTAATCTGCAGGTAACTCGGTTTGCCAATATTGAAATGCCAGAGTTACTCCCTTTTCGTATAAACTTTGTGCATCTGCCAAAATCAATCCTCTTTCGGCTGCTTCGGCCAGATTAAAAGCCGTTTCCCAGGCAGTGAGAAAATTGGCATCCAGGGTTGAGGTGTCTTCACGAAATGAGGTTCCTGCTAATGATAATTCAGCTAACTCTACAGATGTGCTGGATGCGTCAATTCCGTTTATTAAACCTTTA
Source organism: Gillisia limnaea DSM 15749 (assembly GCF_000243235.1). Lineage (GTDB taxonomy): Bacteria > Bacteroidota > Bacteroidia > Flavobacteriales > Flavobacteriaceae > Gillisia > Gillisia limnaea. The sequence goes on along the minus strand of NZ_JH594606.1, from coordinate 1,524,128 downwards.
AATTCGATTCCCATGCTGCTTTCAGTAGGGCGGAAAAATTCGGTAATCCTTGGGTCGTTCAAGGCTTTTAGAACGTCTTCCATGGTTGTTGACAACACAAAGTTGTTAAAATCGCCAATACGCAATTGTGCCAATCTAAAACTATTGGGGTCTGTATTGGTAAAGTTGAAAACGGCGTTTTGCGAATTTTCCTTAAAATAATTACCCGTGTTGAATACGGCTTGCATTTTAGATGAAACATTTACTTTATTCGAAATACGAAGCAATGCTTTTATTTTTAACGAATTGGCAAAAGTCACCCATTGATCTAAATTACCGCCAAACAAAATATCTCCTTCCAAACCAATGATGCCGTCGTAATTATTTATTGCTGCAATTCCTTTGTCCAGGTTGTCTAAAATCCCGCCTTCATTCATATATATGGCCGACTGCAAATCGTATTTTGGAGTTACAGAACCGGCTACGCCATTAAAAGCTTCGGAATAGGGAACATCGCCAAACAAATCTGTGAGTCCTGCGGCCATATATGCTTTCAAAATAAGTGCAGGACCTTCATAAACAGCAAAGGTTTGCACCTCGCGCGACTGTGTTAGAATAATTTCGTTGTCGCGCAAATTGGTGTAAAATATGGGCCACGGGTTGCCGCCCAATTGCGGCGATTTTAACGCGTGACGGTCAAATAGGTTAAAGTCTAAAGCGGTGCGATGTTGCGATAATAGATCGCCAGCTACAAAGCCTTCAAAGCTCATTTCATCCCCAAAATTATAAATCACCTGGCGCAGCAGGAAGCCAGGTTGTACGCTGTTTGGATTATTGGGATTCGTATTTATTTCTTCAAAATCTTTGGTACAGCCACACGTCACGATCATTAGGCAAAGTAGGCAGTATAGTTTTTGTATTGTTTTCATTATTTTAGGTTTATTCACTATGTCCGGTTGAGCGCCCGCCAAAATGGAATTTCTTTCGGGCTGGCAGGCACTCGAACGGACAGCGCTATATTTTTTAAAAATTTAACCCTGCTTTAATTCCTATGCTTCTGCTGGTTGCATAGCTCATATCTTCAACGCCACTTACAAAACCAGTGCCTTGCACGGCCAATTGTTCTGGGTCGAAATGCGGGTTTTCAGTAATCGCAAATAAGTTTCTACCAATAATCGAGACTTTTAAATCTGCTCCCTCTTTTAATCCCAAAATGCCCTTTTTGATATCGAAAGAATAGCCTATGGAGAACTGGCGCAACTTTAAATAAGATGCATCGTAAATAGTATTCTCCTCGTGATTTCTATCGTAAAATTGGCGGTAATAGCTCTCGGCGGAAACTGCCGTTGTATTGGGTGTATATTGAGGATTTGTAGCAGTACCAACATTTACAACCCCTTGCGCTACAATTCCTGAAAAAGGTCGGTTAGCGGTTTCGGCTAATTGTCCTCCTACGTTACCCAAAGCGCTTGTTCTAGACACGATTTCGCCGCCTTGTCTCCAATCTAACAAAAAGCTTAGATCCCATTCTTTGTATTGAAATTCATTGTTCCAACCCAGCATAAAATCTGGATTGTAATTCCCTAATTTCTGTAGTTCGTTATTGGCGATATATTTTCCTTCAGAATTTACAATGAAATCGCCGTTTTCGTTACGCAAATAACCGGTTCCATAGATATCGCCCACTTGGCCACCTTCTTCCACTTGAAACCAAACGGTTTGGTTGGCACTGTCGTAAATTCGGCTGAAGGCTAGCGTCAATCGGCCATCAGATTGTGGCAAGCTTTCCACCACAGATCGGTTTGTGCTAAAATTAAAAGTAGAATTCCAAGTAAAATTATTAGTTCTCACAGGTGTGATTCCTGTTACTATTTCTACCCCTTGGGTACGTACTTTTCCTCCGTTTACAACTTGCTGTTTGTATCCCGAAGAAACTGCGATGGGCAATGAGATAATCTGGTCTTCTGTTAACGCATTGTAGTAGGTTACATCAAAATTGAATCTGCTTCTAAAGAAGCGAATGTCTGCACCAATTTCGTACGAGGTTACTTGTTCGGGACGTAAATTGGCATTCGGAATCAAGTTTTGATCACTAAAGGTAGGTTGTCCCAAAAATGGTGTTTGAGAAACAAAAGCACCCGAAGTTTGGTAAGCTCCCGTATCGTTTCCAACTTGTGCAACACTGGCACGTAGTTTTGCAAATGAAATAGCCGAAGGTAATTCGGCAAGTTCAGACAATACAAAACTTGTAGAAGCCGAAGGATAGAAGAAGGAAGCCCCATCTGCCGAAAAAGGCGTTGCCAAAGCGCTAGACCAGTCATTACGACCCGTAATGTCTAAGAAAAGGAAATCTTTGTAGCTAAATTTCGCGACTCCGTAAAGGGAGTTGATTCGTTTTTTGGAGTCAAATTGAAAGACTTCAATGGGGGAAGCAGCGTTATTCAAGTTGAAAATTCCTGGCTGCGCCAAATTCACCGTTTGGGATTGTTTGGTGGAAGCGGTTTGGTCTAATCTATTTCCGCCTGCTGAAATATCCAAACTGAAATCCCCGAGATCTTTGATGTAATTTAGTAAGAAATCTGTGTTTATTTCCCTGTAAAACACATCGTGCTCTGCATAACCACCGCGCTGAAAACGGTTGCTACTGAAGTTTCTGCGGAGTCGTCTTTTTTCAGAAGAATAGTCCATCCCGGTTCTAACGGTAATACTCAATTCTGGAGAGATTTTTTGTTTTACAGCTATATTTCCAAATACCCTGTCACGCTCAAAACTGTTTCGGTTTTCCAACAAAATAAAGTAGGGATTGTCAAAAAACGTATAATTGAAGGAATACTGCTGAATACCTTCTAAACCGGGCTGCCAGTAGTTTCGCAAGTTATCAATGTTTAAAGAACGAGGCCCCCAGGCTACTAACGAATAATTTACATTTTCACTTCCGTAGCCGTTGGACGGACGGTTGTCACTGCCTGAATTTATATAGCTAATCGAGGCATTTACCTCGGTTAAATCGGTTGGTTCAAAATGGAGTTTAGTGCTCACCGTTTGACGGTCTAGATTCACACCGGGAATAATAGATTCACTTCGCAAATCGGTGAAAGACAGGCGGTAATTTCCATTTCCGAAACCATTAGAAACCGATGCGTTGTTGATGGTTGTGATTCCAGTTTGATAAAAATCTTTCAGATTATCGGGATGCGAGTTAAAAGGGGTGGGAGTAATAGGCAAACCGTTGTACAACGATGTGTCCCCACCGCGAACCACCGTCCCATCCGGTAAAGTAACAGGGCTGTCAAACTGTGGGACCAAATTCCCAACATCCAATCGTGGTCCCCAGGAATAGGTGATGTTGTCATTTAAACCACCGCCAAGTCCGTCTACATAGGCAAATTGGCCAGAGTTTCCTTGCCCGAATTCGTTTTGAAATTCAGGTAATTTAAAGGCTGTATCAACAAATAGAGAGGAATTGATACTTATTCCTAGTCCTTTACTATTTTGGCCATCTTTTGTCTCAATAACAATTACCCCGTTGGAGGCACGTGTTCCGTAAAGTGCGGCGGCGCTAGGGCCTTTAAGGACTGTGACACTTTTAATATCGTCCGGATTTACTTCCATCGCTCCGTTTCCAAAGTCTATTTCCTGAAAACCTGCAGCGGCTTCATTGGTGAAATTGAAGACTGTTTGGTTGTTGATAGGCACGCCATCTACAACAAATAACGGATTGTTATTACTAAAAGAAGGTTCTCCCCTAATGGTTATTTTAGAAGAAGATCCAACGCCCGTAGCGCCTTGTGAAATTGAAACTCCAGCTAATTTCCCCGAAAGGTTATCTAAAAAGTTCACGGATTTTACATCGTTAATTTCTCCTTCTTTTAAGGATTGCACCGCGTAGCCCAATTCTTTTTCTTCGCGTTTAATACCCAGGGCTGTCACAACAACTTCGTCCAGACCCTCAGAACTTTCCGTAAGTTGTACAAAGATTTGGGTGCTAGTACCAACAGTAATATTTTGGCTGGTAAACCCAATGGCTGAAAATTGTAAAACAGCATTTTTGTTCAAAATCTCAATGCTAAAATTTCCATCGCCGTCGGATGTGGTTCCATTGGCGGTTTTTGCTTCTACCACATTGGCAAAGGGGATAGGTTCGTTGGTTACGGCATTTTTTATAGTACCTGTAACCGTGATTTGTGAGAAAGCGATGGCTGAATACAACAGCAATACGGCAATGTATAATTGCTTCATTTAATCTATAAATTGTTTGTTTAGACGCAATAGGGAACTCCCTGAAATAGTAGGAAATTTAAATGACCTCTCGACTGCGCTCGGGGGGACATACATCTGGTTTTAAATAGGAAGCAATAGGGGAGACCCTTTGTTGAAGGGACTTCTCTTCTGAAATGAAGATGAAAAGAATAAATATTCTGAAAAGATTTGCGAGCTTTCAGAAACGACGGTTCGCAAAATTGAAAGTAAGGTTTTAGTGAGTTTTCGGAAGCTATTCAATAATGATCTAACATCCGAAACCGTATCTATATCCTGAAGTACTTTCAAAAAAACGGCCTGTATGTTTTTTGCTGAAAATAGTCGTGCGATGCGCTGTGTTAAGCGGGATGTTTTCCAGGGCAGTTTTAAAAATGTTTGTACATTAAATTGAGATTTATGTAACCCCATCAAATAATACCCACCATCTTTAGAAGGTCCCAAGACAATTTTTTTAGTTTCTAAAAGCCTGGCAGTTTTAAGTAATTGGCCTGCTTGTAGCTGTGGTGTGTCATTACCAATAGTGATTACATTCTCATATCCTCTATCATAAATAGCCTGGATTGCATTGGTATAACGCTCACCAAAGCTATTTCCAACCTGCTCATTTTCAGAAAATAGGAAATAAGGCAGCCCTGTTTTTTCAACCTTCGCAATGGTTTTGCGGTTCAGTTCGTCAAAAAGCAATTGAGAGCTCTGGAAAGGTTTAGAAATTCCTTCCTGCTGCCCCGAATTGGCAAAAATGAGTATGGCGGTACTGTTATTCAATATTTAAAATTCCAAATTCTAAATTTTTCGTTGTGCTCCAAGCCTAAGTTTGCCAAGTGCTTTTTGTAGCTAAGAGTTTTAAATAAATTTAAAAAATCCTAAAACAAAATTGTATCGGGGCATAGTTATTCTGCTACAGCTCCCTGGCAACTACTTCCTGCACCAGCGGTACATCCGTAACAATGTTGGGAAATGATAATGTTTCGGTTGTTTAAAAGGTCTTCATTGTAATCGCTAATGTGTTGCACTTTGCTGTCCACTTTTAATCCCAACATCTGGTTAAAATCACAATCATACAACCATCCATCCCAGCTTATAGAAATGGTATTGGTGCACATTACATTTTCTACCGCCGCTGGATTATAGGCCTCTACAAGAGAGTACATATAATCTTCATAATTTTCAGAGGCGATCAAATATTCCAGAAACCTGCTAATGGGCAAATTTGTAATTGCAAAAAGGCTATTAAAATCGATATTGAAATCCTCTTTTAGGGCAACCTTAAAATCCTGTTCCAACTCTGCCTGGTTCGTTGGCAAAAACGCTCCCGAGGGGTTATAAACCAAATCCAGTTTTAAACCTGTTCCTTCCTGGGCGTAACCTACATCGTTAAGCATTTGTAGCGCCTTGATGGATTTATCAAAAACACCACTACCGCGCTGTTTATCTGTCTTCTCGCGTTTGTAATAAGGCAACGAGGAGGCCACGTGTACCTTGTGTTTTTTGAAGAACTGAGGAAGATCGTGGTATTTTTTATTGGCTAAAATAATGGTGAGGTTGGAGCGAACGATAAAATCTTTTATTCCGGCTTTGGAAGCTTCTTCTACAAACCACCTAAAATTAGGGTTCATCTCCGGAGCTCCCCCGGTAAGGTCCAGGGTATGGGCGCCGGTATTTTTAATCACTTCCAGGCATTGCTGCATGGTTTCAATGGTCATGATTTCCTTCCTATCCGGGCCGGCATCTACATGGCAATGTGAGCAAACCTGGTTACACATATAACCAAGATTTAACTGAAGGATCTCAAGCTTTTTAGGTTTTAATGGAAAGTTCCCGGTTTGGGCGATCTTGTCTTTGAAGAAAGGAAGTCCACCTTCCTTAAAAATTCCATTGCTTAAAAATTTAAGTTGATTGGCAGGTTTGGAAAGATCATCTTCTCTTGCTGCCAACGATTTTAATAAAGCCATATTTTATTTAATTCAAAATTTTTACCAGGTTTCTCCCTATGCGTGGTGATAACCGACTTCTACATGAGTAATTCCTAACTTTTAGAAGCTGCCTACATAGATAACTTTTCATATTTATTCATCATTTGAACCCCGTGAACCAGGGTTGCACCACTTTTTATGGCGGCACCTACATGCACTGCTTCCATCATCTCTTCCTTGGCTATCCCGCGTTGCAATCCATCTTTTGTATAGGCATCTATACAATAAGGACACTGCACCACGTGGGAAACGGCTAAGGCTATCAGGGATTTTTCGCGCGCACTTAACGCCCCTTCTTCAAATACTTTTCCGTAATAATCAAAAAATTTAGTTCCAAGTTCTTCGCTCCATTCGGTGATATTTCCAAATTTTCTAAGATCGGCAGGGTCGTAATAAGGTTTAGACATAGTAAAGGTTTATTTATTGTTAATCGGTACACCTCCATAAAACTTACGGTATAAAGGTGGTTTTGGTTTTAAAATGAGGCTAAAGGTAAAATAATAGGATGGAAAAAAAAGGTGGAATTTGTTCGATTTCAGGTGTTTTTTAAAAATAAAGGATGAAGAATTATCTTTAAATGCTATGCTCCTAATTCCATTTCGGGGAGACTCTTCTACAAAAAAAATCCCATAATATAATAATTGGTTATAATCAATTAAGAAAAGAGCCGGAATTTATTTGGAAGGTAGAAACTAAAATTTTAACAAACCAGCAAAAGCAGCGATAATCAATAAAGCTATAATGGCAAATACCAGAATTATAAGGAGATTGAATTTTGGCTTATACCTTTTAGTTTCCGTAGATTGATTTCTGCGATGTTCCTTCTCGTGCGCAGTTGGTACCGGAGTCGATTTATCGCTTTCTTTACTCATGATTCTAATTTTAAGTTTCAATAACCAGAATTATAAAGTTAAGAAATTAAAAAGAATCATTTTAACAAACAAAGCAGGTGGTTTGGAAATTGGAATTATCGTTTTCTGTCTTTGCGGGTCTTGATGAATTTTCTGAAAAAAAAGATCCCAAGAAAAATAACCAAAATGATTTCCAGTCCCAGTGCTATAAATAAAATTTCCATAATCAATTCTTTTAATACCATCTGGAATTAATTCCCCGTTACCTGGATTTCGATTTTAGATTTTTTTTTCCTTTTTGAAACCTCCTGAGTTTACTAAGAGGTAATTCATTTCCAATAGAAGCTCGAATAAATCAATACTTAGTATCGAATGGTAAATAACTTACTATTAATCAAATTGGTTTACCGCTATTCAAATTTATCTTACGCTTATTAAAAAAAATGCACCTCTTTTAAAGAGAGTGGAGGTTCTACTTTATCTATAAAAAAACACCTTTTGCATATTTTGTTTGCATATATTGTGAGTAAAAACTTTAATTATGATAAAAGAGGGTTTAATTTTGGCAATTCTTAAAATTGAAAATCAAACCGTTTGTTTAAACCAGGAACCTTATTTCTATGCGAATTGATGTAAATACCTTACCTATTAAGGATATTATTCAGGATATATCAGTTAAACTGGACACACCTGTTAGAGATGAAAGTGGAGAACTTACCATTCTAATCCCCGAAGAATTTGGGGAGGGTTTTATAAGAGGTTCAAGCTTCGACTCGGGAATGGGTATAATATCGTATTGCTGCAAGTTTAAAGAAGATGTAGAGATCTATTTTTCTTTAAACACCATACATCCGCTTAAATTCATTTTTTGTTCAGAAGGGACAGTGACCCACTACTTCCAGGAGGATGAGATCCTGCATCCCATGGATGCTTTTCAAAACATTATAGTTTCAAGCAGTGGTTATAACGGGCATGTGCTACAATTTAAAGCATATGTTCAAACTCATGTTTCCAGTCTCGAAATAATAAGGTCTTCCTTTTCGCATCGTACCAATTATAACTTTATGGATCTGGATCCTACCTTGCAGGAATTGTTTAAGGATGAAGTATCCAAGAAGCAATTTTTCTATCAGGGAAATTATAGTTTGAAGGCAGCAGATATTATGGAAGATATCAACACCAAAGAATTCACCGGTTTCCTGAGATCGGTTTATCTGGAAGGGAGATCCTATCACATGCTTGTTATTCAAATCGCGCAATACCAGGATGATGAATCGGTAGAAAAATTGCCTAAAATTTTACGAAAATCAGACATTCAAAAAGTGGATTATGTCGCCAAAAGAATTCAGGGTGATCTGTCCACCAATCTAACGGTTGAAAGTCTGGCCAAAGAAGCAGGCACCAACGTTAACAAGCTTCAGGAAGGTTTTAAATATGTTTATGACCTTACGGTGAACAAATATATTCAACATCAAAAACTGGAGGCTGCCAAGGAAATGCTAATAGCTTCAGAAAAGAATATTTCAGAGATCGTTTTGGCAATAGGACTAAACAACCGAAGTTATTTTTCCAAGATCTTCAAGGAAAAATATGGGGTTAATCCGAAGTATTTTTTGAAAACAAAAAAACCTGAAGACTAGGGTATTGAGGAATTTGCTCCGCAGCTGGAGGAACGAAATCTAAGGCTGGCCTCTTTATGAACAAAAATCAAATCGATGCACGAATAGAAGAATAGCGATTGAAAGCCAACCGGAAAAAGGTACCACAGTTAAAGTGTATTTTATATGACAAGAAGTATTTGTGTAATAGATGATGACCAGATCTACCAGATCATTGTAAAGAAGATGATTTCCATGGCCGGAATATTTGAAAATGTGCTGTGCTATGAAAATGCTTATAAAGCTTTGGAAGAACTTAAGGACCCAGAGATACCGCTTCCCAATTTGATCCTTTTGGACATCAATATGCCCGGGATGGATGGTTGGGAATTTTTGAGCAAACTCAAAGAGCACCGTCCTCAACTAGGCAGTGAAACCAGCATTTATATAGTAACTTCTTCCATTTCGTTTTCAGACAGGGACAAAGCCGAAGCCATTCCCGAGGTTTCTGGATTTATTAGCAAGCCACTAAGCGTAGCCAAGCTCAGGGAGCTAGGGGAAAAATCTTAAATTTTTGTGGAGTGCATCGGGTTTTCAGTCTAATTTATTATAAATTTGACCTTGATCTAATTTTAGTATCCGGTCGTACTTTTCCGGCACAACCATTTTGTGTTTACCCTACTTCGGAATTCACCGTGATATAAATGCAACTTTAGCAAGACAAATTTTATGCAGTGGTATGTTATTTATACAAAACCCCGGTGGGAAAAGAGGGTATGCCGGGAAATTGAAGAATTGGAGATCGAGGCCTACTGTCCTGTGATCACCGAAGTGCGGCAATGGAGCGATCGCAAAAAGAAGGTCGAAACCCCGCTCTTTAAATCCTACGTATTTGTAAGGCTCCCTGCCGCGAGTCGCGACAAGGTATTCCAGGTTCACGGAGTGATACGGTTTCTATACTGGTTGGGCAAACCCGCTGTTGTTCGCGATGCCGAAATTGAAACTTTAAAGCATTGGCTTGATAATGGCAGGGTAGAAGAAATTGAAACCGGGCATCTTACACCCGGGGACCAAATCACCATCGCAACCGGAAACTTTAAAGGCCAGGAGGCCGTTATTAAAGAAATAGGGAACAAACGACTTCGTCTTGTTCTAAGTTCCATGGGGTTTGTGGTGAATGTGAAGCTAAGCGAAGCCCTGGAAGGTTAATTGTAAAGCCCCCCGCCCCAAGCCGGCCCCCCAGCCCCCTAAGGGGGAGTTTGATATAGTTAATATCCACATATTTTTTTGTTAGAACACTTTTCCCGCCACCCTTTATAGGGCAGGGGTAAAGCGGGAAAAGACAGGTCCCTCCCAAAAAAAGCCCATAGCTTAGATACAGCCTACAGCCAAAAAAAGCTATAAGCTATATGCAAAAAAAAAGCCTACCGCCTAAACGCTAAAGGGAAAACAGAAAAACTTTTGTTCTTACTGTCATTCTGAACGAGCTTTTGGGCGAGGAAGAATCCCTACGGTGTGGGTGAAGTATAAAAAACAAAGAGGAGACGAAAGGAAAGTGGGACGTAGAGACGAGGGGAGAGGAAGATGAGCACTGAAAATTGTATCGTCTTTCAAACATGATTCGCCCTGGTAGTAAGTGGGATTCTTCACTGCGTTCAGAATGACAAGCCGGGGAGTTTTTGTCTTCCTGAGTGCAACGAAGGAAGAAAGCCTACAGCCTACAGCCTACAGCCTACAGCCTACAGCCTACAGCCTACAGCCTACAGCCTACAGCCTACAGCCTACAGCCTACATACAGCCTACAGCCTACAGCCTACAGCCTACAGCCTACAGCCTACAGCCTACATACAGCCTACAGCCTACAGCCTACAGCCTACAGCCTACAGCCTACAGCCAAAAAAAGCTATAAGCCTTAAGCTGTAAGCTATAAGCAAAAGAAAGCCTACAGCCCACAGCCTACAGCCAAAAAAGCTATAAGCCTTAAGCTGTAAGCTATAAGCAAAAAGAAAGCCTACAGCCCACAGCCTACAGCCTGAAAAAGCAATAAGCCTAAAGCTATAAGCTATATGCAAAAAAAGGCCTACCGCCTAAACGCTAAAGGGAAAACAGAAAAACTTTTGTTCTTACTGTCATTCTGAACGAGCTTTTGGGCGAGGAAGAATCC
>NZ_JH594606.1:1510870-1513203 GCF_000243235.1 Gillisia limnaea DSM 15749 | reverse complement strand
TACAGCCTACAGCCTACAGCCTACAGCCTAGAGCCTACCGCCTAAAGCCTACAGCCTACCGCCTAAAGCCTACAGCCAAAAAAAAGCAATAAGCCTTAGGCTATAAGCGATAAGCAAAAAAAAGCCTAGAGCTTAGAGCCTACAGCCTACAGCCTACAGCTTGAAGCTTACAGCCAAAAAAAGTCTACAGATTTTACATTTTGCTTATCATAAGTAGCAAAAAATGGATATATTTGCTTAGTACATTAAGCAGTTATGGAAGAGCTTGAAGAGAAATTTATTCGTAAAATCGAGACCATTTCGATGGATTTCATGCGTGGCACCATGCAGGAAATTAACTGGAGTGCCAGGCTTATAGGAATTCGTGGGGCTCGGGGCGTGGGGAAAACAACCCTAATGCTACAATATATAAAAAAGAACTTACCGCTAGACGGCAGCAGTCTCTATGTAAGTTTGGACAATATCTGGTTTGCCGAAAATAAGCTGACAGGCTTAACAGATGAATTTATTAAAAAAGGTGGAAAATTTCTTTTTTTAGATGAAGTTCATAAATATCCAAACTGGTCGCAGGAGCTTAAAAATATTTATGACGATTACCCCGACCTTCATATTGTTTTTACAGGATCGTCACTGCTCGAAATACTTAATGCCCGTGCCGATTTAAGTCGGCGGGCAGTAATGTATACCATGCAGGGCTTATCGTATAGGGAATATTTAAATCTTACTTTAAACCTTAATTTCCCGGTAGTTTCGTTGGAAGAAATATTGAAAGATCACGTGACTATTGCCGGGGAGGTTAACAAAACGGTTAAACCCTTGCAGCATTTTAATAATTATCTTAAAAGCGGGTATTATCCTTTTTTTGTTGAAGAAGCTTCCCTGTACCATCAAAGGTTGGAAGAAGTTATAAATCTAATCCTGGAAATAGAGTTGCCTTTATTAAGAAAAGTAGATATAGCTTATGCGGCCAGATTAAAACAATTGCTGCAAATTATTGCCCAATCTGCGCCTTTTATGCCTAATATCAGCAAATTAAGTGATCGTATCAAGATCAATCGGAATACCCTTATAAGTTACCTTTACTTTTTACAGGAGGCACACCTTACAAAAAATACTATATAAAAATAGCAAAGGGCATTACCCGGCTTCAGAAACCAGATAAGGTTTACCTGGAAAACACCAATTTGCAGTTCGCTTTTGCCGCTGAAAATACCGACAAAGGAAATTTACGGGAAACTTTTTTTATCAATCAGGTAGGGAAAGCAAATGAAGTGGAATATATTGAAGAAGGGGATTTTAAGATCAATAATACCTGGGTTTTTGAAATTGGCGGGAGCGGTAAAAAAAATGAACAGATCAAACATCTCAAAAATAGTTATCGGGTGTTGGATAACCTGGAATATGGATCGGGGAACAAGATCCCTCTTTGGATGTTCGGGTTTTTGTATTAATTTCGATCTTAGGCTAAAAGCCTTAAGCTATAAGCTATATGCAAAAAAAAGGCCTACAGCCCAAAAAAGCAATAAGCCTTAAGCTATAAGCTATAAGCAAAAAAAGGACCTACAGCCTACAGCCTGAAAAAGCTATAAGCCTTAAGCTATAAGCTATAAGCGAAAAAGCCTACCGCCTAAACGCTAAAGGGAAAACAGAAAAACTTTTGTTCTTACTGTCATTCTGAACGAGCTTTTGGGCGAGGAAGAATCCCTACGGTGTGGGTGAAGTATAAAAAATAAAGAGGAGACGAAAGGAAAGTGGAACGTAGAGACGAGGGGAGAGGAAGATGAGCAGTGAAAATTATATCGTCTTTCAAACGTGATTCGCCCTGGTAGTAAGCGGGATTCTTCACTGCGTTCAGAATGACAAGCCGGGGAGTTTTTGTCTTCCTGAGTACAACGAAGGAAGAAAGCCTACAGCCTACAGCCTAAAAAAGCTATAAGCCTTAAGCTATAAGCGAAAAAAAGCCTACAGCCTACAGCCTACAGCCCACAGCCTACAGCCCACAGCCTACAGCCCACAGCCTACAGCCTAAAGCCTAAAGCCTACAGCAAAAAGCTACAGCCAAAAACTAAAAACATACTTATAACTTTTACTATATTTGTAAAAAGTTATAATCATAATGATAGAAAATAATTTAGTAATTCCAAATAATATTCATAAACGTTCTCATTATTTGGAGAAGGTTCGGTCATACATCGGGCAGAATATTATCAAGGTATTAACCGGGCAACGTCGCGTAGGCAAAAGCTATTTACTTTTTCAGATCATACAATGGGTCAAAGAAACTGATAGCACCGCAACAATTATATATATCAATAAAGAAGATCTGGCTTTTC
>NZ_JH594606.1:1407624-1510770 GCF_000243235.1 Gillisia limnaea DSM 15749 | reverse complement strand
AGGGACGTAGAGACGAGGGGAGAGGAAGATGAGCACTGAAAATTACATCGTCTTTCAAACATGATTCGCCCTGGTAGTACGCGGGATTCTTCACTGCGTTCAGAATGACAAGCCGGGGAGTTTTTGTCTCCCTGAGTACAACGAAGGAAGAAAGCCTACAGCCTACAGCCTACCGCCTAAAGCCTACAGCCAAAAAAAAGCAATAAGCCTTAGGCTATAAGCGATAAGCAAAAAAAAGCCTAGAGCTTAGAGCCTACAGCCTACAGCCTACAGCTTGAAGCTTACAGCCAAAAAAAGTCTACAGATTTTACATTTTGCTTATCATAAGTAGCAAAAAATGGATATATTTGCTTAGTACATTAAGCAGTTATGGAAGAGCTTGAAGAGAAATTTATTCGTAAAATCGAGACCATTTCGATGGATTTCATGCGTGGCACCATGCAGGAAATTAACTGGAGTGCCAGGCTTATAGGAATTCGTGGGGCTCGGGGCGTGGGGAAAACAACCCTAATGCTACAATATATAAAAAAGAACTTACCGCTAGACGGCAGCAGTCTCTATGTAAGTTTGGACAATATCTGGTTTGCCGAAAATAAGCTGACAGGCTTAACAGATGAATTTATTAAAAAAGGTGGAAAATTTCTTTTTTTAGATGAAGTTCATAAATATCCAAACTGGTCGCAGGAGCTTAAAAATATTTATGACGATTACCCCGACCTTCATATTGTTTTTACAGGATCGTCACTGCTCGAAATACTTAATGCCCGTGCCGATTTAAGTCGGCGGGCAGTAATGTATACCATGCAGGGCTTATCGTATAGGGAATATTTAAATCTTACTTTAAACCTTAATTTCCCGGTAGTTTCGTTGGAAGAAATATTGAAAGATCACGTGACTATTGCCGGGGAGGTTAACAAAACGGTTAAACCCTTGCAGCATTTTAATAATTATCTTAAAAGCGGGTATTATCCTTTTTTTGTTGAAGAAGCTTCCCTGTACCATCAAAGGTTGGAAGAAGTTATAAATCTAATCCTGGAAATAGAGTTGCCTTTATTAAGAAAAGTAGATATAGCTTATGCGGCCAGATTAAAACAATTGCTGCAAATTATTGCCCAATCTGCGCCTTTTATGCCTAATATCAGCAAATTAAGTGATCGTATCAAGATCAATCGGAATACCCTTATAAGTTACCTTTACTTTTTACAGGAGGCACACCTTACAAAAAATCTATATAAAAATGCAAAGGGCATTACCCGGCTTCAGAAACCAGATAAGGTTTACCTGGAAAACACCAATTTGCAGTTCGCTTTTGCCGCTGAAAATACCGACAAAGGAAATTTACGGGAAACTTTTTTTATCAATCAGGTAGGGAAAGCAAATGAAGTGGAATATATTGAAGAAGGGGATTTTAAGATCAATAATACCTGGGTTTTTGAAATTGGCGGGAGCGGTAAAAAAAATGAACAGATCAAACATCTCAAAAATAGTTATCGGGTGTTGGATAACCTGGAATATGGATCGGGGAACAAGATCCCTCTTTGGATGTTCGGGTTTTTGTATTAATTTCGATCTTAGGCTAAAAGCCTTAAGCTATAAGCTATATGCAAAAAAAAGGCCTACAGCCCAAAAAAGCAATAAGCCTTAAGCTATAAGCTATAAGCAAAAAAAGGCCTACAGCCTACAGCCTGAAAAAGCTATAAGCCTTAAGCTATAAGCTATAAGCGAAAAAGCCTACCGCCTAAACGCTAAAGGGAAAACAGAAAAACTTTTGTTCTTACTGTCATTCTGAACGAGCTTTTGGGCGAGGAAGAATCCCTACGGTGTGGGTGAAGTATAAAAAATAAAGAGGAGACGAAAGGAAAGTGGAACGTAGAGACGAGGGGAGAGGAAGATGAGCAGTGAAAATTATATCGTCTTTCAAACGTGATTCGCCCTGGTAGTAAGCGGGATTCTTCACTGCGTTCAGAATGACAAGCCGGGGAGTTTTTGTCTTCCTGAGTACAACGAAGGAAGAAAGCCTACAGCCTACAGCCTAAAAAAGCTATAAGCCTTAAGCTATAAGCGAAAAAAAGCCTACAGCCTACAGCCTACAGCCCACAGCCTACAGCCCACAGCCTACAGCCCACAGCCTACAGCCTAAAGCCTAAAGCCTACAGCAAAAAGCTACAGCCAAAAACTAAAAACATACTTATAACTTTTACTATATTTGTAAAAAGTTATAATCATAATGATAGAAAATAATTTAGTAATTCCAAATAATATTCATAAACGTTCTCATTATTTGGAGAAGGTTCGGTCATACATCGGGCAGAATATTATCAAGGTATTAACCGGGCAACGTCGCGTAGGCAAAAGCTATTTACTTTTTCAGATCATACAATGGGTCAAAGAAACTGATAGCACCGCAACAATTATATATATCAATAAAGAAGATCTGGCTTTTTCATTTATAAAAACTGCCGAACATTTAAATGAATATGTACTGGCTCATAAAGCGAAATCTGGAAAAACATACGTTTTTATTGATGAGATCCAGGACATTGAAAATTTTGGTGATGCCTTACGCTCCTTATTGCTTCAAACAGATCTTGACCTTTATTGTACTGGCAGCAACGCTAATTTATTGTCGGGGGACATCGCAGGGCATCTCAGTGGCAGATACATTAACTTAGAGGTTTTCAGTCTGGCTTATCCAGAGTTTATATCTTTTCATGGGCTAATCGAAAATGATGAGAGTTTAAACAAATATCTTAAATACGGTGGGCTTCCCTACCTCATACATTTGGAATTGAAAGATGAAGTGGTATTCGAATATCTGAAGAACATTTACCAGAGCATTGTTTACAGGGATATCATTAACCGCTATTCTATACGTAATGTTAATTTTCTGGAACAATTGGTCTTGTTTTTAGCGGCACATACTGGCAGCATATTTTCTGCAAAAAAGATCAGTGATTTTTTAAAGTCTCAACGCGTAAAGATGGCGCCAAACCAGGTACAGAATTATATACAGCATTTAGTAAATGCCTTTTTAGTCCATAAAGTGGGGCGTTACGATCTAGTTGGGAAGCGTATGTTCGAGATAGGTGAGAAATATTACTTTGAAAACCTGGGCATCCGCAACGGACTCTGGGGATACAGGTTAGAAGATAGGGGGAAGATCATGGAGAATGTAGTATATAACCATCTGGTTTTTAAAGGATATAAAGTACAGGTAGGAATGCTGGGGAACAAAGAAGTAGATTTTATAGCAGAAAAGGAAGGGGAGAAATTATATGTTCAGGTAGCGTTGAGTATTAATGATCCTGCTACGCTGGAACGTGAATTCGGCAATCTAAAACAAATTAAGGATAACTATCCCAAAAAGGTGGTTACTATGGAAAGCTTTTCCGGGAATACAGTTGCAGGAATCGAAACCCAGGACCTGAGAAGTTTTTTACTGAATTAGGAATAAGCTATAAGCGAAAGAAGCTACCAGCCATCAGCTATCAGCCTACAATTTAAAGAAGCTATAAGCCTTAAGCTATAAGCTATAAGCAAAAGAAAGCCTACAACCTACAACCTACAGCCTACGGCCTACAGCCTACAGCCTACGGCCTACAGCCTACAGCCAAAAAAATCTATAAGCCTTAAGCTATAAGCTATAAGCAAAAAAAGCCTACAGCCTAAAGCTTACAGCTTACAGCCTACAGCCAAAAAAAGCCTACAGCCTACAGCCTACAGCCTACGGCCTGCGGACAAAAAAAGCAATAAGCCTTAAGCTATAAGCTATAAGCAAAAAAGCCTACAGCCTAAAGCTTACAGCTTACAGCCTACAGCCTACAGCCAAAAAAAGCTATAAGCCTTAAACTATAGCCCCTTTAAGCAAAAATAAAAAAGTCTAAAGCCTTCAGCCTAAAGGCGGTGTTCGTAAAGTAAGTGCAAAATTTGCACATACTGCCCAGTTTGGAAAACTTATCAAGCAACCCGTTTTTTTGAATATAAAAAAGGAATGCAGCAATAATTTTTGTATTTTTAATTTAAATTTTTCAGCTATGGAAAAGCAGGCATTATTGGAAAAAACACTTGAAAATCTATCCCGTCTCCCCAACTGGAGGGTGAGGGAAATCTCAGATTATGTAGATTTTCTCATACAAAAAAACGAGGATAAAAATATAACTAAAGGAATAAAAGAGATTATTTCCCAATCTCAATCTTTTCAATTTTTGGAAGAGGAACAGGAATTATACAGTGATTCAGATCTAATTCAGAAATACTAGTGAAAAAAGGAGATATTATGCTAATCCCTTTTCCGTTTACTAATTTGAAAGGAACAAAACGAAGGCCAGCTGTTATTTTGTACAAAGGGGAATCAGACGTAATTGTATCTTTTATAACTTCGAAAATT
Organism: Gillisia limnaea DSM 15749; assembly: GCF_000243235.1. Taxonomy (GTDB): domain Bacteria; phylum Bacteroidota; class Bacteroidia; order Flavobacteriales; family Flavobacteriaceae; genus Gillisia; species Gillisia limnaea. The sequence goes on along the minus strand of NZ_JH594606.1, from coordinate 1,506,383 downwards.
GTAAGGGGAAATACACAAGATTTGTTAGTCCAGCCGGATGTGGCAAACGGACTTAAAAAACCTTCCCTGATCAAGACCCACAAAATTGCTACTTTAGAAACCGAATTAATCATAGGTAAAATAGGTGCAATAAATAAAGATCAAATCCATGAGCTTAACTTAAAACTCAAAAGAATATTGGGGCTTTAGCCTACAGTCTTTAATAGCTATAAGCCTTAAGCAACAAGTAAAAAAACCATTTAACCTACAGCCTAAAAAAGCAATAAGCCTTAAGCTATAAGCTATAAGCGAAAAAGCCTACAGCCTAAAGCTTACAGCTTACAGCCTACAGCCAAAAAAAGCCTACAGCCTAAAGCTTACAGCCTACAGCCAAAAAAAGCCTACCGCCTAAACGCTAAAGGGAAAACAGAAAAACTTTTGTTCTTACTGTCATTCTGAACGAGCTTTTGGGCGAGGAAGAATCCCTACGGTGTGGGTGAAGTATAAAAAACAAAGAGGAGACGAAAGGAAAGTGGGACGGAGAGACGAGGGGAGAGGAAGATGAGCACTGAAAATTGTATCGTCTTTCAAACATGATTCGCCCTGGTAATACGCGGGATTCTTCACTGCGTTCAGAATGACAAGCCGGGGAGTTTTTGTCTTCCTGAGTACAACGAAGGAAGAAAGCCCACAGCCTACAGCCCACAGCCTACAGCCTACAGCCCACAGCCTAAAAAAGCAATAAGCCTTAAGCTATAAGCAAAAAAAGCCTACAGCCTAAAGCTTACAGCTTACAGCCTACAGCCAAAAAAAGCCTACCGCCTAAACGCTAAAGGGAAAACAGAAAAATTTTGTTCTTACTGTCATTCTGAACGAGCTTTTGGGCGAGGAAGAATCCCTACGGTGTGGGTGAAGTATAAAAAACAAAGAGGAGACGAAAGGAAAGTGGGACGTAGAGACGAGGGGAGAGGAAGATGAGCACTGAAAATTGTATCTTCTTTCAAACATGATTCGCCCTGGTAGTAAGCGGGATTCTTCACTGCGTTCAGAATGACAAGCCGGGGAGTTTTTGTCTTCCTGAGTACAACGAAGGAAGAAAGCCTAAAGCCTAAAGCCTACATACAGCCTACAGCCGCCCCCGCTCCCCTAATTAAACCAATTCAACATTCAACATTCAACATTCAAAATTTTTTATTCAACATTCAACATTCACCATTCAAAATTTTTTATTCACCATTCACCATTCAAAATTTTTTATTCAACATTCACCATTCACCATTCAAAATTTTTATTCACCATTCAACATTCACCATTCAAAATTTTTTATTCACCATTCAACATTCACCATTCAAAATTTTTTATTCACCATTCAACATTCACCATTCAAAATTTTTTATTCACCATTCACCATTCACCATTCAACATTTTTTATTCTCAAATCCCCAATTAACCAATTAACCATTTCCCCAATTAACCAATTCAACATTCCCCAATTAACCAAATTCCTGAAAGTTAATATTTTAACGTATAGAATTACGGTTTCCCGTAAAAATATCGCAAGCACAAGGTGTTAACAAATAAATCAGAGTAATTTAACATAGAAGTTTTGTTAAACAAATGTGAAACAATATCTTTGCCGGCTCAATGAAAGAAAATGGAAATTTCTGAAATTGGGATTGCTCCTCCGGGTTCCTGCAAATGGGACTCAGAGCGGCGAAGCCATGAAAAGCCCGGCCCCCCAACCCCCGAAGGGGGAACTCTTACTGTTGTGGCTCACTCGGTTTAATTTAACTTTTGAACCTTGAACCTTGAACTTTTGAAACTTTAAACTTATTTGGCCCCCAAAGGGGGAGTGAATCCCCCCAGCCCCCGAAGGGAACTCTTACTGTTGTGGCTCACTCGGTTTAATTTAACTTTTGAACCTTGAACTTTTGAAACTTTAAACTTATTTGGCCCCCAAAGGGGGGGTAAATCCCCCCAGCCCCCGAAGGGGGAGTGAAAATGTGAATGCTTTAAAAAATTACAACTAACAATTAGCCACAAACAATAAACCCCCAGCCCCCTACAGCTGCCTAACCTAATTTATGCCCCCTTTACTTCACATTGGCTCCAATAACGGAGCGCATAGTTCCTAAATTACTGACATCTAGGAGTCTGAAATTCAAATTTTGGATAGCTGGAGCTATGGTTTTTAGTGAAAAATTAAAATGGGAATAGAATGACAGAATGGAATCCGGAAATTATGAGCAGACAAATGAATAAAATCAAACACGTGATTCTCACCGGCGGAGTAGGAAGCAGACTCTGGCCTTTATCCAGACAGTCCCGCCCAAAGCAATATTTGAATATATTTTCCGAAAATAAAAGCCTTTTTGAACTTGCTGTAGAAAGAAACGCAGCATTTGTTGATGAATTGATCGTAGTTGGTAACCAGGGAAACAGGCAGCTATCTGAAGCCAGCCTTCAAAAACTAGGAATCACCGAATATATAGATATCGTGGAAGCCACGCCGCGAAACACCGCCCCTGCTATTGCGTTTGCCGCGTTTGCTGCACAACCCGATGATATTTTATTAGTCACTCCGGCCGACCATATAATCCAGGAAGGTCCTGAATATTCCATCGCCGTTCAAAAAGCAATTGCCCTGGCGGGAGAGGATAACATCGTGACCTTTGGAATTCAACCCACGAGACCGGAGACCGGTTACGGCTACATAGAATATCTGGCAGAAAATGTGCTTTCATTTAGGGAAAAACCCGACACTGCCACAGCTCTGGAGTTTCTTAAAAACGGAAACTTTTTGTGGAACAGCGGCATGTTCTGTTTTAAAGCAGGTGTTTTTCTTCGGGAATTAGAGAAGCATACCCCTCAGGTTTATACTAAAAGCTTATCTGCTTTTGAATGCGCCGGGGATTATAAGCTTGACACTTTATCATCCCTGGAGATCCCTTCAATAAGCGTAGACTATGCGGTAATGGAAAAAAGCGACAAGATCAAGGTGGTGCCCTCGTCTTTTGAATGGAGTGATATGGGAAGTTTTGAGGCGGTATATGATTACCTTAAAGAAATGGGTCACCCGGTAGATGAATCTGGTAATATGCAGATAGGCTCAGGTAAACACGTCGCATTCGTTGGTCTTCAAGACTGTATCCTGGTTTCCACAGAGGATGCTTTTTTAGTGGTGTCTAAAGGAGCATCGCAAGATGTAAAGGAACTTTACCAGAAACTCGAAAAAAATAACATACAATTAATTCAATAGCTATAGGCTGTAAGCGCAAAAATGCTATAAGCCTCATGAAAAAAAGCCTAAAGCCTAAAGCCTAAAGCCTACAGCAAAAGAATCGAAATCTAATAACATGGAACACGATATAAGGCCCTGGGGGCAATACTGGGTACTGGAAGACACAGATACTCATAAAGTAAAAAGAATAGAGGTAAATCCCGGAGGGCGTTTGTCCTATCAATACCATCACAAAAGGGCTGAAGCCTGGACAATGGTAGAAGGAATTGGACGAATTACTTTAGATGGCGTTGTGAAAGATTATCACGCTGGCGAAACAGCCATCATTCCTCTTGGTTCTAAACACCGAATTGAAAACCCAACCTCAGAAAAACTCGTCTTCATAGAAGTGCAGCACGGGACTTACTTCGGGGAAGATGATATAGTAAGAATTGAAGACGATTATAATAGAAAATAACATGAAAAAAGTAGCATTAATCACTGGGGTTACCGGGCAGGATGGAGCATATTTGAGTGAGTTCCTTTTAAAAAAGAACTATATAGTTCATGGTTTAAAACGAAGATCATCGATGTTCAATACAGACAGGATCGATCATTTATACCAGGACCCACATGAAGAAAACCAGCGTTTTATTCTTCATTACGGGGATATGACAGATAGTACCAATCTTATCCGACTTATCAAAGAAATTCAACCAGATGAGATCTACAATCTGGCAGCAATGAGCCATGTGCATGTGTCTTTCGAAATTCCGGAATATACCGGAAATGCAGATGGATTGGGTACTCTTAGAATTTTAGATGCTGTAAGACTACTTGGACTTGAAAAAACGACAAGGATCTACCAGGCTTCCACATCAGAATTGTATGGGAAAGTGCAGGAAGTACCGCAATCGGAAACTACTCCGTTTTACCCAAGAAGTCCATATGCAGTTGCAAAAATGTATGCATACTGGATCACGGTGAATTACCGTGAAGCTTACGGAATGTATGCTTGCAACGGTATTTTGTTTAACCACGAGTCCCCCCTGCGTGGAGAGACATTCGTAACCCGAAAAATTACCCGGGCTACCTCCAGAATTGCATTAGGATTACAGGATAAGTTCTATTTAGGAAATCTGGATGCACAAAGGGACTGGGGACATGCTAAGGATTACGTGAGAATGATGTGGATGATCCTTCAGGCTGAAGAAGCTGAAGATTGGGTGATCGCCACCGGAAAAACCACTTCTGTAAGGGATTTTGTAAGAATGGCTTTTGCTGAAGTAGGGATCGAACTGGAATTTATGGGAACCGGGGTAGATGAAAAGGTTTATGTAAAGTCTTGCAGCAATCCTGAATTTCAACTGGAAGAAGGAAAAGAAGTGCTGGCGGTAGATCCGAAATATTTCCGGCCTACTGAAGTTGATCTTTTAATAGGGGATGCTTCTAAGGCAAACACCAAACTTGGTTGGACTCCGGAATATAATTTAAAAGATTTGGTTAAAGAAATGATGACTAGTGATGTGCAGCTGATGCAAAAGGAGCAGCATTTAAAAGTAGGTGGGTATCAGGTCTTAAATTACTTCGAATAAAAAGTTTAAACACAGAGGACACGGAGGAATACACAGAGTTGCACAGAGAAAGATTAACCCTCAGTGTAACTCAGTGCCAAACTCAGTAAACTCTTTGGTTAAAAATTATTTCAAATAAAAATTTAAACACAGAGGACACGGAGGAATACACAGAGTTGCACAGAGAAAGATTAACCCTCAGTGTAACTCTGTGCCAAACTCAGTGAACTCAGTGGTTAAAAATTACTTCGAATAAAAAGTTTAAACACAGAGGACACGGAGGAATACACAGAGTTTCAAGGAGAAAGATCAAAACTCAGTGCAACTCTGTGCCATACTCCTTAAAACTCTGTGGTTAAAATCTGCAGGCGACTAAAGATAAATTCAGAATGGAACTAAATAAAATAACGGAACAGATTCTAAAGTGTGCTTTTAAAGTGCATACTGAACTTGGGCCCGGACTTTTAGAAAGTGCTTATGAGGAATGTCTTAATTACGAAATAAAACAGGCAGGACTTTTAGTAGAAAAGCAAAAGGCACTTCCGCTGGTTTATCACGATGTTAAGCTGGATGCCGGATACAGAATCGACCTGCTTGTGGAAAATTCAGTTGTAGTGGAAATTAAATCTGTTGAAGCTCTTACAGATGTACACACAGCACAGGTTTTAACATATTTGAAACTTTCCGGTTGTAAAATTGGCCTCCTTCTAAATTTCAACGTTGCATCCTTAAAAAACGGAATTAAACGCTTAATAAAGTAAGAACAGAAAAACTCAGTGCACCTCAGTGCCAAACTCAGTAAACTCTGTGGTTAAAAATTATTTCAAAAAAAAATTTAAACACAGAGGATTTAGAGGAATACACAGAGTTTCACGGAGAAAGATTAAACCTCAGTGCAACTCTGTGCCGAACTCATTGAACTTTGGTCTACACTCAGAGAAACTCTGTGCCGAACTCAGTGAACTCTGTGGTTAAAAAAATTAGAACATGAATAAAAATTTAAACACAGAGGACTCAGAGGAATAGCACAGAGTTGCACAGAGAACTCCTGGAAACTCAGAGAAACTCTGTGCCGAACTCAGTGAACACTGTGGTTAAAAAAAATTAGAACATGAATAAAAATACTAGAATATACATTGCAGGGCATAGAGGAATGGTGGGTTCTGCTATCAGAAGAGCTTTAACAGCTAAAGGCTATACAAACCTTATAGGCAGAACATCATCAGAGCTGGACTTAAGGGATCAGTCGGCAGTTAAAGATTTCTTTAAAACTGAAAAACCAGAAGTAGTCATAAACGCCGCTGCCCGTGTAGGAGGAATACTGGCCAATAATGATTATCCATACCAATTCCTGATGGAAAATCTACAAATTCAGAATAACCTGATAGACACTGCGCATAAAGCTGAGGTGGAAAAATTCATCTTTTTGGGAAGCTCATGTATTTATCCAAAGCTTGCCCCGCAACCTTTAAAGGAAGAATATTTATTGACAGATAGCCTGGAACCTACCAATGAATGGTATGCCATTGCTAAGATAGCAGGAGTCAAAGCCTGTGAAGCTATAAGAAAGCAGTTTGGGAAAGACTTCGTGTCCCTTATGCCCACCAACCTGTATGGCAGCCGTGATAATTTCGATTTAGAAACTTCTCACGTTTTACCGGCGATGATAAGAAAGTTTCAAGATGCAAAAGTAAATGGAAATGTGCCTGTGGAACTATGGGGTTCTGGAACACCAATGCGTGAATTTTTACATGTAGATGATATGGCAGATGCAGTGGTATTTGCCTTAGAAAATAAATTACCGGAACACTTATATAATATTGGGACCGGTAAGGATCTAACTATAAAAGAACTGGCAGAAACCATACAGGAGATTACCGGTCACAATGGTGAAATTATTTGGGACAATTCCAAACCCGATGGTACTCCCCGAAAACTGATGGACGTAAGTAAAATGAAAAGTGCAGGCTGGCAGGCTACAACTAATTTAGAAGACGGAATTCAAAAAACCTATAAATGGTTCCTTCAGAATAGCGAAAATTATAAGCAGGTAAAACTGTAATAATAGCAACAGAAATTAATTTAGCGCTCTCAAGTAGTTCTCATAAAATTTGTTGAGAGTATAAAATACGAACCAAAAAACTATAAAAATTGAAAGAAAAAAAAGAACAAATAAAAAAATTGCTGATAAATGAAACTCAAGAAGATCAGCAAAGAGTGCTTTTGGAAACTGCTGCTGAATGCGGAACGGAGGAATGGAGAGAATCGGTGATAGATTTAATGAAGAGAATGAAGTTAATAAAATAGTTTTTTTTAGAAAACAGCATTGTTTTCCTCAAAGAACATTAATCTTAAAATTGATTTATACAGTAGTGCTTTTATCCACGAAAAACCAGATAGGATAAATGGATTTTATTATAATCTAAACAGCGAATGCGGCAAAGTATAGAAAATAGATAAAACGAAAGCATCTATTTGGTTGCGAGCGAAGCTTGAGAAAAGTAATTCCGAAAAATCTAATTCTAATTTCAAAAAATACAGATTAATCTAAGATTTCTATACAATTCTTTATTCCGTTTAATCTTGTATAATTATTTATGAACCAAATACCAAGTAGAAAAAACTCTGTTAAGTGGAACCTAATCCTTCAATACATATCTCTTGGATTAGGTATAATTAAAGGGTTTTTAATTGTTCCCATTTATCTTTCGTTTATTGATATGGAATTATATGGATATTGGCTGGCAACTGGTAGTATTTTGGTATGGATAAATATTATTGACCCAGGTGCAGGAACAGTATTACAACAAAAAGTAGCTTATGAATATGGTAATCAAAATAATTCTAATTTAAATAAACTTGCTGGGTCTGGAATAATTATAGGGGCACTAATATGTGGGATAGCATTGATATGTAGCTTTATCTTTTCTTTTTTCATACCTACCCTTTTGGGCTTTGAAAATTTTGGAGAGCAAGAAGTTTTAATTAATTCCTTTAATATTGCCGCTATAGGAGCTTGTTTTAGTCTTGTAACATCTGTTGTCAGGGGTGTAAACTACGGTATGCAAAACACTAAAGTGCCCGGTATTATAGAAATTGCAGCTTCTTTTATAGGAATTGTTGTCAATATCATTTTGCTTTATTTGGGTTATGGACTGTATGCTATAGCAACAATGTTATTAATTAATGGAATTTTGACTTGCTTTGGAAATTTAATTTACCTACAAATATCAGCCAAAAGACAGCTATTAGAAATAAAGTATAACCTATCCGAAACCTTACCACTTTTTAAAGAATTTACATATACTTTCTTTTCAAGATTAGTAAACACTCTTTCCAGTAACTTCGATTTAATTATAATCTCCCGATTCATCGGTGCTGAAATGATTACTGTTGTTGAGATGACACGGCGACCATTTAAAATGGTTGAAAGTATTGTTTACAAACCTGCAGTGGCATTATCCCCGGCCATTTCCCATTTGCATGGACAAAACACCCCAGCTAAAATGAACAATTTATTGTTCAAATTTTTCCATTTTCTGATTTGGGCATATTGTTTCATCATTGCTGGATTTATTCTTTTCAACGAATCTTTAATTAGTTTATGGTTGTCAGAAAAAATGTTTGCAGGTATATTATTGAGCTTATTAATTTGTGTTGGTCTGGCTCTCAAAGGGTTTTTCTCAAGTATCGGCAATCTTAATTTCGCACTTGGAGATATAAAAGGAAGTAGTAAAATAATAATTGCTCAAAATTTACTCTATGTATTTTTTGTAATTGTTTTAGGTTATTTCTTTGGAATCGTAGGTATTCTTGCAGCACTTATTCCCTCTGTTTTATTGACGTCTGGATGGTATTACTTAAAAGGCTTAAGAAAAAGAGAGGTGTTTACAAATGAAAATATTACTTATATAATCAAGAATATGGTTTTAGCCGCAGTTACTTGTTTGATTTGCTTTATTATTCAACCTTATATAAATATTACAAACTGGTTTAATTTGATTATAGCTGCATCAATTTTTGCATCAATTTTTTTGGCTCTGTTTTGTCTTTTTTCAAAGATGTTTAGAAATATTATGAAAGTAACGTTAGAAAAAATAAACTTTAAAAGTGAATTTTCATGAATGTATTATTTCTTTCACAAGGAAAAAAAATAAATGATCATCCTGGATGGCATGATGCTCTATTAAAACTGCAGAAGGAAGGAGAGATAACAAACTTTCTTAATATTCCTTATTTCGGTTATGCCGAGAAATATGGTTGGGGTGCTTTTTACATCAAAGTAGTTCAACTTTGTAAAGAAGAGGGATATGACATTGTTTATTTTCATCATTTCCATTCAAAAATAATACCGTCGCCAAAAAAATGTTTAATACAATTGAAAAAATTAAATCAATCCCCCGTAATTATTACAAGTTGTGGGGACGGTTTTTCTGACAACTGGATGCTGCCAGACTATCCTAATGCTTTTAAAGAAGCATCTAGTATAGCAGATATTTCCTTTAGTACCCAAATGGGTAGAGCAGCAGATAAGATGGTTAATTGGGGTGCTAATAACATTGTTTTTTCACCTTTGGGGATGTGTCAAGTTAGGTTCAAAGCATACTCTCAAGTAAAAAATCTTAAAAAAGAATTTGATTTTGTATTAGTAGGTAGCAAGAATGCTAATAAATTTATTAATCCAATATCAAAATATTGGTGGGCTTCAAAAAAACGACTAAAACTAATAAAAGATATGAATAGTCATTTCAATAGTAAGTTTGGATTATTTGGTAATGGCTGGGATACAAAATACTCAAATGGACCAATACCTTTTGAAATGCAGCAAAAAATTTATCAAAAAGGAAAATTCGCAATAGATGCTCCACCTTATTCATTTTCTGATTATTATACTTCTAACAGGCATTTGTTTCAAATAGCGAGTGGTGTACCAACAATTATGTTTGAAACCCCAAGAATTAAAAAGCTTTTTAAAGAAAATGAACATTGTTATTTTATATCTCAAAATGATAGTTTGTTGAATAAAGCTGAAGAATTACTTAAAATAAATTATGATGAATTAATTTACAAAGCTCAAGAAGCGGCTAAATATATTGAGGAAAATCACACGCAATATCATCGTATGAAATTCAAAATTGATACTGTTAAAAGATATATAGCTAATAATAATAATTTGGATGTACAGTTTCCTTTCTTCTTACCTGAGGTTAATTTAAAGGAAGAAATCAAGTATGCAACAAGAGTTTCAAAAATATAATTTATAATGAGAATAGGCATTGCAGGGCCAATAAAGGTTAGTCCTTTAAAACATCATTTGGTGAACCTAACAAATTATGATGAAAATCTTGGTTTGGGAGGCACTGCTATTAATGAAATTATCGATGGTTTTATTAAAGAAGGCCACCATGTCACTGTTTTCACTCTTGATCCCAGCGTAACTAAAAAGTATGTGATAGAGGGAACTAACATCAAAATAATTTTTGGGAATTTTAGAATTAACTCAAAAATTAAATATATCGATTTTTGTCAAAAGGAATTTAGACAGATAAGAAATTTTATTCTGGAAGAAAAAAATAATATAGATATTGTTAATGCACATTGGAGTTATGAATTTGCAATAGGAACGATTTTAGCTAAAACACCTCATCTAATAACATTTAGAGATTATGCCCCTAAAGTTTTAAAGTTTCAGAAACATATATATAGATTTTTTCGGTTAATTATGGATATTTGGGTTAGAAAAAATGGTAAAAACTTTAGTTTTAATTCCAATTATCTAAAAAATGTAATTAATGTTAACGGTGTTGTGATACCAAATTCTTTTAAAGAAGAAAATATTAAAGAGCATAAAATTTCTCCGGTTATTAAGAAGAAAATAAAGATCTGTTATATATCTAATGGTTGGGGCAAATTAAAAAATCCTGTAGCAGCATTAGAAGCGTTTTGCATTTTGCGAAAACAAATCAATAATATTGAGCTTCATCTTTTTGGTAAAGGTTATGAACCTAAAGGAGTGAACTTTGAAAATATGGAAAGAGAGGGTTTAAATAAACACGTTTTTTATAGAGGTACATTTTCTCATGATGAATTAATGAAAGAATTAGCAAGATCAGATCTATTATTGCATACCTCAAAAGAAGAAAGTTTCGGAAATATTTTGATAGAAGCAATGGCCAATGGAGTTCCTGTTATTGCAGGTGAAAATTCTGGAGCAGTACCCTGGGTTTTAGATTATGGAAAAGCTGGCTGTCTTGTAGATATTGATAACCCTCAAGAAATAGCAGACAAATTGGAATTATTAATAACAAATAAAAAAAAATACGAGGAATATAGTATCAATGGGATAAATAATTTAAAAAACCGATTTACTCAGAAAATAGTATGTCAGAAATATATTAATGAGTATATAAGAATTGTAAATGAAAGTAGTACATATATTTAATGAAATAAATTTTTCTGGGGCGGAAACTATGTATGCTAATGCAGCTCATTTATTTCAAAAGGAAAATATAGATTTAATAGCAATTAGTACAGGTGAAAATAGGGGGAACTATGTTAATATATTTGAAGAAAAAGGTTTTAAACTATATCATAAACCAATAACTCAATTTTTAAAGAATATTCTTTTTTTTATAAAATATTTTAGAAATTTTTATTCTTTTTTACGGATAAAAAAAGTTGATGTTTTACATATACATAGAGCACAATATTATTGGTTTTTTGCCCTTTGTGGTTATTTTGCGAGAGTGCAGGTTATAAGAACTGTACATAGTACGTTTAACACTAAAGGTCTTGTTTATATTAGGTCATTCATAGGCAGGGTTACAGCGAGAAAAATATTAAAAATAAAGTTTCAAAGTATAAGTAAAAGTGTTGAGGAAAATGAATTGGTTTATTATAAAAACCCAACAATTCGAATTAATAATTGGTATGATACAAATCGTTTTTATCAAGCTAAAAATTCGAATGAAAGAAATGAGATTCGAAAAAAGATTGGGTTAAGGGAGGATACATTTGTAATAGTTACGACTGGAAGTTGCAATCAAGTAAAACAACATTCTGAAATTATAAAGGCACTTTCAATTGTAAACAAGGAATTTGATTGTTTTTTTTACATATTGGTTCGGGCAGCTTAGAAAAAGTAGAGAAAGAGCTGGCTAAGAGTTTAGGAATTGAAGAAAAAATATATTTCCTAGGTGTTCAAAAAGAAATTCGAGATTTTTTAATAGCATCTGATTTATTTGTCATGACCTCTAAATATGAAGGCCTTGGGATTGCAGCAGTAGAGGCTATGGCATGTAAGCTTCCTATAATTTTATACGATGTTTCGGGTTTAAGAGATTTAATTTCAAACGATGATAATGGGTATTTAATTGAGCCTGATTTCAAAGCTTTATCCGATAAGATTATTGAATCGTCAAATAATTTTGAAAAAATGAAAATTAAAGGAGAAAACGGACTCAAATTTTGCTTAAAAAACTATTCAATGAATGAAAATGTAAATAAAATAATCAATCTATATAAGAATTAAATGGTTATAACCGATTCTTTAATATTAGTATTATTAATTACATTAATTGGAATCCTTTTACCAGTATTTAAAACTTTTATAAAAAGAAAGAAAAGTTCAGCAAAAGATATAACATATTATATTATTCATACGCTACTTTTTTATCCAATACCAGGATTGTTATTAGAATCTCGACAAATGATACCAATAGGAGGTCAGTCTACTGATGATATGGTAAATCAACTTGAAACAGGGTTGTCCTCACAAATTATTGCAATTAATTATGGTATTTTATTATATCTCACAGCTTTAAATCTTTGGTTGTTTCTTAAACGCGGCAATATTTTCAACTGGCATTTAGTACTGCGAGATAAATGGTTCTACCTCATTATCATATTGAACATTGGCTTATTAAGTTTATCCATAAATTTAAGTGATTTGATGTATCTTTTTTTATTTAGTATTTTCCTGTTGTTTGGCAAGTTTGAAAATTCCCACATTAAGAAAATAATTAATACTATTCTACTTTTGTACTTTTATTCATCATTCGCATTGATTTTCTTAAAACCAGAAGCTACTATATTTCAAGATGGTGCCTGGTCCGGCATTTTCACGAATCCCAATGGTATTGTAATAGTGGCAAATTTTACTTTGATTCTTATCTTACTGGCTCCTTATTTTAATTTAAAAAGAACCAAGTGGCAATACTTTAACCTCACATTTTTGTTTTCTATGGTTTTAATGAGCGGTTCGAGAAATGCATTGCTTACTTTTTTATCTATTATAGCACTTTATTTAATTTTTATCTATAAACTAAAGCTACTTAAATCTATAGCCATTTTTCTTGCTATTCCAATTTTATATTATGCACTTGTTTCTCTTAAAAATATCGATTTGATATCCTTAACTTCAAATCGGATTTTAATATGGGAATATGCTTTTGATAGCTTATCGAAAAATTTCCCCTTAGGCTTGGGTGCAGATTTTTTCAGTTTAGAAAATCGGATGAAAAATTTTCCATCTCATTTATTTTTTGCAACCTCATCATATTCTTCATTCATTGATTACATCGTATTTTATGGAGCTTTTGGTGTAATCGTTATAACTGGTTTTATGATTTCAATTTTTAGAAAAACAAAAAGAATACACTCACTATTTATTATGTTTTTTCTCCTGTTCTTGATTCCAAATTTATTCGAATCCTATTTCCGGCCACCTATCTTGAATATTAATAATGCTGTTTTTCTGGTAGCTGTATTTATTATTAATAGCAGTAGGAACTATTTCTTTTTCAAACAAGATTCTTTAATAGTAGAATATCCATTTTCTGATAAAAAAAACCTTTCATAATATGGATTCAATTGCCGTACTTCTTACTTGTCATAATAGAAAGCACCAAACCCTGCAGTGTCTTGAAGCACTTTCTAAAGCTGCTTTACCCGAAGATTATAACCTAGACCTCTATTTAGTAGATGATGGTTCAACCGATGGAACGGGTTCGGCAGTAGAAAAGGAATTTCCGGATGTGACTGTTATCCAAGGAAGTGGCGATCTATTTTGGAACCAGGGAATGCGAATGGCCTGGAAAACGGCTGCTGAAACCAAAGAGTTTGATTTTTATTTGTGGTTAAATGATGATACTATTTTGGACAAGGATGGTTTGGTGCAAATATTAAATGCCTATGGCGAGGCAAAAAAAATTGAACAAAATGAAGTTTTAATTACTGCAGCTTGTAGAGCAATATACGGTGAGAATAACTTCTCCTATGGTGGAAGAAACGAAGCAGGGCCGGTAATTCCAAACGGAGAACTCAAAACATGTAAATATATTAATGGCAATGTTGTTCTTATTTCCAAAATTATTTTCAAAAAAATCGGCAATTTATCTAACGACTATACCCACGGAATGGGTGATTTTGATTATGGATTACGTGCTGCAAAGAATGGGTTTCAATCTTATACCACTAAAAATTATGTAGCCACTTGTCCTCCAAACGGAAGAATTCCCAGTTGGTGTAATCCAGAAGTTGCAATAATAAAAAGATGGAAAGCATTTCATTCCCCATTAGATTTGAATATTACGGAATATAACAAGTTTCGTAAAAAATTTTGGGGGAACAGATGGATTATATTTTCATTAAAGGCATATTTAAAAATGTTATCACCCAGTATGTATATTAAACTATCAAAAAATTAGAAACAAATTATGCTTGCACCAATTTGCCTTTTTACATATAACCGTTTGGGGGAAACTAAACAAACTGTAAAAGCCTTGCAAAATAATTTTTTGGCCAAAGAAAGTGATTTATTTATTTTTTCTGATGGCCCGAAAAATGAAGCAGCTTCTAATAAAGTCAACGTTGTAAGGGAATATTTGAAAACTATAAAAGGATTTAAATCAATAACTATTTTTAAATCTCAAACTAATAAAGGTTTGGCTAATTCAATTATTTCAGGTGTTACTCAAATTATTAAGCAATATGGAAAAGTCATTGTGCTGGAAGATGATTTGATTACAACCCCAAATTTCTTGGATTTTATGAATCACGCACTAGAGTTTTATGAAAACGACGAAAAAATTAAATCTATAAGTGGTTATTCAACAAAAATTTTGCAAAAGTGTAGGAATATAGATATACACTTTCAAAGAAGAGCACATTCCTGGGGATGGGCTTCATGGAAAAGTAGGTGGGATATAAATGTTTTTAGGAATAAAAACCTAAAATTAGATAATGATAAATTAAGGGAATTTAGAATAACATGTGGAGATGATATAGATAATATGCTTATATCATCTATAAATGGAAAAATTGATTCATGGTATGTTTGGTGGGTTTACGATCATTTTATTAAAAATAAATTTACAGTTTATCCTATATATTCTAAAATTAAAAATATTGGATTTTCAGATGAAAGTACGCATTGTCAAGGTATAAGTGTTTTTGAAATTGAGTTAGATACTTTTTCTAAACGGAATTTTAATTTCACCCCATTAGTTCAAAATCCAAAACTAGAAAAACAGTTTTTAAATTATTATAAAATGAGTTATAAACTTTTTTATAGGTTGAAACTTTTAAATAGCTTAAAAGGAATTAAAATGGTTGTTAAAGAAATCCAATTTAGAATTTTTAAAATTAAATAAAAGGAAAGATCTTTTAAATCATGAATTTAACACAACTAGTAAAACATCAGATTTTTGATGCACCACTTTCAGCCATACAAATTAAAAAAAAATGCATTATCAACACTATTAACCCGCATTCTTTTGTTATCGCAAAAAATGATGTCACATTTCAAAAAGCTTTGATGGTATCAGATATATTATTACCGGATGGAGTCGGTATTGTTTGGGCAGCAAAAGTTTTAAAAGGTAAAAAATTAACAAAGATTGCCGGTTATGATATATTTCTTTTTTTAATGGAAAAATTGAATAAAACTGGTGGCAATTGCTTTTTTCTGGGAGCTTCTGCAAAGACACTTGCCCTAATTAAAGAAAAATCTTCCAAGGATTTCCCAAATGTAATAGTCCATACGTATTCTCCACCGTATAAAGCAGAATTTACCCGGGAAGAAAGCAAACAGATGTGGGAAGAGGTAAACGCCGTTCAACCCGATGTATTGTTTGTTGGAATGACTGCTCCAAAACAAGAAAAATGGGTTTATCAATATAAAGAACAACTCAATGCCAATATTATTTGTTCCATTGGAGCCGTATTCGATTTTTATGCCGGTACTGTGAAACGGCCTTCGAAATTTTGGATCAAACTAGGATTGGAATTTCTTCCTCGGTTTTTAAAAGAACCTAGAAGACTTGCAGAACGCAATTTGGTTTCTACACCCAAGTTTGTATTTGAAGTTTTGAGAGCGCGAGTGAAGCAGTGAAATTTATTTTACTTCTCTTATGCTGCGAATCTTTTCTGACTCCGACTTAAATTTTAAATACCTGCCAATGGTTATTACTAAAATGAGAGTTGGTGGTGCAAGTAACAGGAGCCTTAAAAATATAAAACTTAAATCCCAAGAAGATTTAAAGGCATTACGGTCTAATGGGATTAAAAACCCGCTGAAGGTTTTGGCTTATAAGAATTTTAGCAAGTTGGGGCAGTTTGTTGGGAAGTGATGAAGTAACGAAGTAATGAAGTAACGGAGTAACGAAGTAACGAAGTAACATTGTGACCAAGTAATAAAGTAACGGAGTAACAAAGTCACGAATTAACGAATCAACGAATCCCGAATTAACTAATCAACCAATCCCAAATTAACTTACAGCAGATTGCCACGGTCGCAAAAAAAAGCTCCCACGCAATGGCGTTTTCAAAGGAGTAACGAAGTGACCAAGTAACGAAGTAACGGAGTAACAAAGTCACGAATTAACGAATCCCGAATCCCGAATCAACCAATTAACGAATCAACCAATCCCCAATTAACTTACAACAGATTGCCACGGTCGCAAAAAAAAGCTCCCTCGCAATCGCGTTTTTAATGAATCCCGAGCTCCTTACTTTAGGTATACAGCACGGCAGTAATATTAGAAGCCTGAGGACTATTGTATAATGTTTAATTTATAAAGTCTAAAGAAGAAAGATTAAGACTCAACACTATCGTCAATCACCTAATTACTACCGATTACCGACTACCCAGTACTAATTACCCTACCAATTGGTCAATTCTTTAATTAACCAAAACCTCCCATTATGAATATTCTTGACCAGGAAACAATGCTCGCGTTGTTCCATTCTTACAATTTACTTTTTATAGGTGGGCTCTTCATATTTGCCTTTTGCCTTACATTCTACCTAATTCCTAAGGTGTTGTGGGTAAGCAAAGAAAAGAACCTGATGGCGCAGGTCAATGACCGCAGCGCACATTCTACTGCAATTCCGTCTTTTGGAGGAGTAGCTTTTTATGTTACCATCATTCTTTTGCTGACTACCCTGCAAAGTTTGAGACTGACTTATGTGGGAAACCATCTAATTGCTGCCATTACTATTTTATTCATGGTGGGAATTAAGGATGACCTGGTTGTTTCAACAGCGCGTGTAAAGCTTTTCGGCCAGATCGCAGCGGTTTGTTTCCTGATTTTTTCACCAGAGCTGCAACTCAATACCCTAAATGGGTTCTGGGGGATCTATGAAATTCCGCCAGTGGTAGGATATAGTATTAATGCAACCATAGCCATTGCTCTTATTAATGCCTACAATCTTATTGATGGAATTGACGGGCTGGCATCTATGGCAGGGATGGTAATTGCAGGAGTTTACGCTATGGTGTTTTATATGACAGGGAATTCCTATTTCGTTTTGGTAAGTACCGGGGTGATGGGAATATTAACCGCCTTTTTAAGGTTTAATTTTTCCCGCGGAAGGCGAAAGATATTTATGGGAGATTCCGGTTCCCTGGTTATTGGTTTATTGCTTGCTTTCCTCACCATAAAAATCCTGGTAATGGCTCCAAATCCATCCTTAATAGCAGAAGGTTATGATCCTTCTAACCGTTTGCTGTTAATTGCCTGCGTGCTGTTTTTACCTGCTTTTGATACGCTGAGGGTGATGATCATTAGGATGACCAATAAAACAAGCCCTTTTTCAGCCGACCGGAACCATGCTCATCACGTACTTCTGGATCTTGGGTTTACCCATTTCAGGGCAAGTTTTAGCCTAGCTTTGCTGAACTTGATGGTGATATCCGGCTTTTTCTTTCTGGCGCCACTAGTTTCAAACCTTTGGCTCAGCTTTATAACCATTTTAATGTATGCCGTAAGCTTTTTTCTGTTTTCAAAGTTAAAAGTGCTTACAGAACAAAAAGCTAAGCCTACATATTCTGATGCCTTTTTTGAGGAAGAGGATATTAAGGAGGAGCGGAAGGAGAGAGAAGTGGAGTTGGAAATTTCTGGTAATTAAATAAGCAATGGTAACTTGTTTTAACGTCATTCTGAAGAATCCGCCACAAGCGGGTTCTCATTTGTCATTCTGAAGAAGCCCTCCCGCAGGATGATCATCCGGAGAATCTAAAGCATATCAATCGTTCTCAATTTTATAAAAATTTTATATTAGCTAATTTTTCAGTTAACAAATTTTAATTACAATTTTACTAATAATTCTATTTACTAATCAATTACACATTTTTATGAAAACTAATTTTACAATTTTCCCCCGCAAGTATTTTAAATTTTTGGCACTTGCCTTATTCTCATTACTACTCGTTAACTGTAGTAAGAATGACGATGACGGCCCGGAAATCTTTGAATTTAAAGAATTTGAAAATTTAAGCGAATTACCAGAGGTTGACGATCCAGAACCTGAATTTACTGAACCAAATTTAGGGTCTGTTGAGGATTCTGAAGCAACGAAAGCGATGATTGCCGATTTTCAGGATGAGTCTGGAGATCTAAGTCAAACCACCAAAGACAATATTACTGCTGTAGGTACTTTTTCTGATGGATTAACTACAGATATTCAGGATGAAGCCCAGGCTTTAGATGCTGCAAAAATTGAAGAGATCTTAAATGGATCTGAATTATCCGGTGATTATGCTGCTTTAGCTGCTGAATTGGAAACATTGCCTGCAGAGGTTGCTGCTCTTTTTCCATCAATAGCATTTAGCGATGATTATAACAGAGCTCAGGAGCAAAACAAGGCTGGAGTAGTAGTGAATGATCTCCTGGCAGATCTTGTGAGCCAGTCCGGTACCGGTACTTGTAATGAGGTTGCTTTGGCATCTTATAATGCTGCAATGGAAGCTCCTATTGCAAAACGTGATGAGCAATTAGCAATAATCAACGCAAATTATGATGCAAGAGTAACCGCTGCAAACTCCAGATTTGATGATAGAACTGCAGCTTTAAACGCCATGTTAGAGGAGAATAGAACTTTTGTTGCAAATAGTGCAATTGCGATCTTAACTTATGCAGAATCAATTAGTGATACAGATGCAGATTTGGCTATGGACCTTAGAGAATTCGCTTTATTATATGTTGTGAAATCTACTGTGCTTATCACTACTTTTGAAGCTGAAGCAACTAGTTTGTTAGAAGATACTTTGGCTGCTGAATTGGCAAGAGTTGAAACTATCAAAGTTGAAAAAACGGCCTTAATTCAAAGTAATTTTGCTGCTGTTAAAGCTGAAGCAGATGCTTTGTTAACTGCTGCTTACGCTAAATGTCACAACCAGGGATCTGGAAGCTAGATCTTATTAAAAATAATTTTTTACAGGCTTGTCTTAACAAAGGCAGGCCTGTTTTATTACTTATTCAATAAGTAATCCCTTTTCTAATTATGACAGCTAAGTCGTTCTCACTTTTATTTTTCTCCCTTTTTATTATGCTTGTCTTTACAAAAAGTCAGGCACAGGTAAATATCATGGGAAAACCTGGAGCTATGACCACTCCGTCAGCAGATTGGCTGGAGGGGAAACCACTTGGTTTTACCTTTTCTTATATCCCTACTGAATATTCATTATTTAAATCTCCTTCAGATAAGAATACAATAAATTTTTATAATGTAAGAGCCAGTATTACTTCTTTTATGGAAGTGAATTTAAGCATCGCTTACAGGCCGCAAATTGCAGACAAAATTGGGGTAGGAGATCGTCAGTTAGATTTTAGGTTTAGGATATTAAATGAGAAAGAGTTTTGGCCGGCTTTAGTTTTGGGATGGACACCTCCGGGATCTATTTCTCCAATACTTGCCCATGATTACCTTGTGGCTACAAAACATTTTAATACTTCTATAGGGAATTTTTCTGCCACTGCAGGTTATGGTTCTCCCTATGTCTTTGTTAGAAATAAGGGCGGTAATTTTTTAGACCTGAAAATTAAGAAGAAAGATGAAATTTTAGGTGCAAAATACTTAACCGGTTTTTATGGAGCTTTCTCTTATATGCCCGTAAATTTTGGTGGCGTTATGCTTGAATATGATACGCAAACCATCAATGCCGGTGCTTTTATAAAAATTAAAGACTGGTTATACTTACAAGCTTACAGTTTTGAAGCTAAGGAAATAGCTTTTACCACTTCTGTAAATTTTTCACTCGATTTTGCTCCAAAAACTTTGAGAAGCTATGAGAAAGATTTGGATTAAAATTGTTATTGGTATGTTGGGTATGTGTACACAGGCCCAGGATCTTCAGGATTCCCTGTATAAGGCAGGTTTTGAAAATGTTTCCATTCAAGGCGGTACCGACTCTCTAAATGTGTTTTTTGAACATCGGGAATTTAGAAATCCTTATCATAGTATGAGGTATGCAGGCTTATTGATCTCTAATGAATCAACAAATGAAATTAGTGATTTAAATTTTATACCTGTATTTCACAATATTCCAATTGGCAAATATCATTCAGAAAATTACGTGTATTCAGCTTTAACCAAAGCTGAGAAGGAATTTTATAAAAGTCAGAATAAAGTTTTAAAAAATGATAGATTCAGTCTAAGAATTCATCCTGAAGTAATCTCCAGGTTCGGTTTTTATACAGATCCTTTTCAAACAAAATTCAATTTTAATCTTGATACCAGAATTTACCTGGCATCCGGTTTAAGTGTTGAAACTGGAATCGCTATTCCAATTGTGAATAATCTGGATAATCAAAGCTTAGAATTGCGTCCTGCACCCTCTATGATCCATTATTTCAATCAGCCATGGGACCATAATTTTATTTCTTTAAGCCTGGGAAGTTTTTATAATAACAGGTATGGAATAGATTTGGAATACCGTCATGCCAATCTCAATAAAAGATGGAGTTACGGACTTGCAGGTGGATTGACCGGTTTTTATTGGTTCAACGGATTGAATTTATATAGTGAACCTATGGACGATATTTATGTAACTGCCGATGTAGAATACAGGTTGCCTTTGGAAAATTTGAGTGTAAAGTTAACTGCAGGTCAGTTTTTATATAAAGATAAAGGAGTAAGATTCGACCTTATAAAGCAGTTTGCAGCAGCAGAAATTGGACTTTTTGCCTCTGCTACAAATATTGGTACTACAACAGGTTTTCAATTCGCATTCTCACTATTCCCCGGAAAAATTGTTAGAACCAGAAAATTTGAAGTTCGCACTACCGAAGAATTTAGATGGGAATACACCTATAATAATGTAGATCCTGTGGCCCAAAACTTTAGACTGGGAATGCCAAGATTGCCGGATGTTCTAAGGCAATACAATCAAAACTTTTTAAATACTTTATAAAAATACTGGATAAACTGGTGTTAATTTTTCGGTTTTCGCAATGTTATTGTCATTTCTTAAAGTTTAGTTAAATCAAATTAATTATTTTCGCAGCAAATATTAAGAATGAAGTTCTCCCTTGTCATCCTGAGTGCAATGAAGGGAGAAAACGCCAAAAAAAGCTATAAGCTATAAGCCCTAAGCTACAAGCAAAAAAAGGCCTACAGCCAAAAGGAGCTATAAGCCAAAAAAAAGCCTAGAGCCTACAGCCTACAGCCTACAGCCTACAGCCTACAGCCTACAGCCTAGAGCCTACCGCCTAAAGCCTACAGCCTACCGCCTAAAGCCTACAGCCTACAGCCTACAGCTTACAGCTTACAGCCTACAGCCTACAGCCTACAGCCTACAGCTTACAGCTTACAGCCTACAGCCTACAGCCTACAGCCTACAGCCTACAGCTTACAGCTTACAGCTTACAGCTTACAGCCTACAGCCTACAGCTTACAGCTTACAGCCTACAGCCTACAGCCTACAGCTTACAGCTTACAGCCTACCGCCTAAAGCCTACAGCCTAAAGCCTACAGCCTAAAGCCTACAGCCTAAAGCCTACAGCCTAAAGCCTAAAGCTTACAGCCTAAAGCTTACAGCCTACAGCCTACAGCCTACAGCCTACCGCCTACCGCCTACCGCCTACCGCCTACCGCCTACCGCCTAAAGCCTACCGCCTAAAGCCTAAAGCCTACAGCCTACAGCCTACAGCCCAAAGCCTACAGCCTACAGCCTACAGCCTACCGCCTAAAGCCTCAAGCCTAAAGCCTAAAGCTTACAGCCTAAAGCTTACAGCCTAAAACATTAAACATAAACCCCTACATTTGCCAAAATTTTCAAATCCATGAAATCCCCACAATTTATAAAACTGCCCTTACTGGCAATCCTCAGCGTATTATTCCTGAATTCCTGTGTTTCCGGAAAAAAGATCACCTATTTCCAGAATATGGAGCAACTGGAACAATTGGCTGATGCTTCAAAAACAGGGCTGAGCATTAAACCCAATGACCTTTTAACAATTTCTGTTTCTGCATACAATATGGAAGCTGCACAGCCTTTTAACCTGCCGGTGGTAGGAGTTGCTATGGGAGGTGGCGATGCCGGATTAAGAGTAGGAGGTACCCCACAATTACAGCCATTTTTGGTGGACAGCGATGGGAATATAGAGTTTCCGCAGTTAGGAACTGTTCAGGTTGCTGGATTAAACAGGCAGGAATTAGCGGCTAAATTAAAAGCTTCTATTAGTGAGTATGTAAAAGAACCTATTGTAAATGTTCGTATTGTGAATTTTCAAGTAAGTGTTTTAGGAGAGGTTAACCGTCCGGGAACATTTAGTATTCCCGATGAGTATTTGAGTCTGCCAAAAGCACTTGGATTGGCAGGGGATATGAGTATTTACGGAATGCGTGAAAACGTGCTGGTGGTGCGGGAGGAAAACGGGCAAAAAAAGTATGCCTACCTGGATCTTACCGATGCCGATGTGATGAATTCCCCTTATTATTATTTAAAACAAAACGATGTGGTGTATGTTGAGCCCAACAATGCCCAGAAACAAGGCGCGGGATATAACCGAAACGCTACGGTTTATATTTCCATAGCCTCCGTATTAATCTCATTAGCCATCTTGATCACCAGATAATATGTCACAACAACCCTATAATCAGCAACAACAGCAGCAGCCCCAACAACAATTTCAGCAGGAAGAAGAGATCAATCTGCGGGAAGAGTTCGGAAAATATTTCAGGTACTGGCCCTGGTTTGTCGCCAGCCTGTTTTTGTGCGTGCTAATAGCATTTTTATATTTGCGTTATACCACCCCGGTATATCAGTCTACAGCTACCATCATCATAAAAGATGAGAAAAAAGGCGGGTCAATTCCCGGTCTTGAAGCTTTTGAAGGTCTTGGACTTTTAGGCGGAATGGGAAGCAACAGCCTGGAGAATGAAATGGGTATTTTGCGGTCTAAACGTCTTATTACCGATGTAGCCAAAGAATTGCAATTAAATGTCCGCTATTTTATAGAGGGCAATGTGCAAACCACCGAGCTTTATTCAAACAACCCCATAGAGATCCAGATCCTGAAACAGGATGATGAAGCCCTGGCAGGAGGGCAAACCTTTAAAATTTACGTCAAAGGAGAAAAAGCTTTGCTCCTAACAAATGAATTGACCGGAAAAGAAATTAAGGCAAATTATGGAGAACCTGTAGATCTCAATTTTGGTACGATAGTAATCAATAAAAGCCTCACTCCCAATTTAAAAGAATTTTCTGCAAACGCAGAGCCGTTAATCGTTAGTTTTTCAACTGTGGAGGCTGCAGGTGCCGGGTATCGCGAAAAAATTCAGCTAAATTTAACCGATAAGAATTCGAGTTTGATCGAGCTCAATTTGAATGACCCGGTGAAGGAAAAGGCCAGGGATATATTAGATCAGTTGATCCTGGAATACAACCGGCAGGCTATTGAGGACAAAAACCTGGTAGCGTTAAATACCGCCAGCTTTATTGAGGACCGGCTAGACATTATTACCGGCGAGCTGGATTCTGTAGAAAGCGGAAAAGAAGATTTTAAAGAGGAAAACCAGCTTACCGATATTCAGGCTGAATCTGCCATGTTCATAGAAAATGCAAGCGATTTCAACAAGAGAAGCCAGGAGGTGAATACGCAGCTGGAATTGAGCAACGCGATGCTCGATTATATCGCTAAAAACTCAGAAAGCGACTTGTTACCTGCCAATCTCGGTATTTCGGAGGCAGGAGTGAATTCTGTAATTTCAGAATACAATAGTCTTGTATTGGAGCGGAACAGGATATTAAGCGGATCTACCCCTAAAAACCCGGTAGTGATGGACATTAACAGTCGGATCGAGCAAATTAAGGGCAACGTTTTGGTAAGCTTACAACGCATGCGGTCAAACCTGAGAATCGTACGGGAAGACCTGGACCGGCAATCTGCAACCATAGATTCCAGGATCGCCTCAGTTCCGGGGAAGGAAAAACAATTTAGAGGCATTGAGCGGCAGCAGAGCATAAAGGAAGCACTGTACCTGTTCTTATTGCAGAAACGTGAAGAGACCAGTTTATCCCTTGCGGTTACCGCGCCCAAAGCTAAGATTGTGGACAGTGCCTACAGCCTTGCGACCCCGGTATCTCCCAAAAATAAGATCATCCTGCTTGCAGCATTGATCCTGGGAGTATTGATACCTTTTATGGTGATCTATTTAAAGCAACTTTTCAATAACAAGATCAACAGTCAGAAGGATATGCAAAGTGCGCTTAGATTTATTCCTTTGGTAGGGGAGATCCCGAAATTTACAGGAAAAGAGGAAGGATTGATTATCGAGAATGACCGCTCCGTACTCTCTGAAGCCTTCAGGATCCTGCACACCAATTTGCAATATTTGCTGGTAAATTCTGAAAATAAGGACAATGGAAATATTCTTTTTGTCACTTCTACCGTAAAAGGGGAAGGAAAGACATTTGCAGCGATTAACCTTGCCCTTACCCTGGCAAATTCTGGTAAAAAAGTTCTTGTAATGGGTGCCGATCTCAGGAATCCGCAGTTGCACCGTTATCAGGTTGAAACAAAGCAAAATAAAGGGATAAGTGATTATCTGGTGAATAAAGAATTGGAGCTGGAGCAGCTTATAATTACCTCTAGTTTACATGCTAATCTGGATCTCTTACCATCCGGGAGCATTCCTCCAAACCCTTCAGAATTATGGAGACGAAGCCGTGCCGACGAACTCTTTGAGAGCCTTAAATCTATATACGATTATATCGTGGTAGACACCGCACCGGTAATGCTGGTAACCGATACTTTCCTGATCAATAAATTCGCCGATCTAACCCTTTACGTGGTCCGTGCCGGATACACCGAGAAGAAATTGATCGATTTTGCCGTAGATGCCAAAAAAGATGGAAAACTGCACGATGTGAGTTTTGTGTTGAACGATGTTAAAATGGCCAACTTTGGATACGGAAATAAGTATGGCTATGCGTATGGAGCAGAAAAAGAGGGATTTTGGAGTAAGATAAAGGGCAAGGCTGCAATTTGGTAAAGGATCCAACGGCCCCCTAACCCCCGAAGGAGGAACTCTCACTCAGCCGCAAAAAAAAGATCGGGAACGGAATCACATTTCTTTCAAATAACTTTTTCCGCCCCTTTAGGGGTGGGGGAAAAGCGGGAAAAGAGTTAAAATCACCCCCGGGAACTAAAACATCTAAAAGCACCTATTACAAAAAACAAAAAGCTCCTCTTTTTTACAAGGGAAAAAGCCCCCCAACCCCTGCCTGCCGGCAGGCTGGCCCGAAGGGGGAGTTCTCTCACTCGAACGGGCAATTAGTCCAAATATGAAAATCTAAATTCTTCAATACTTTTCATTTTTAAAAAATAAAAGGCTCCTCCCCTTTTTTTCAAGGGGAGGTCCCGAAGGGGGAGGGGTTCGTAGCGAATCACTCAGAAAGACATCCAACTAACTTTGCACTTCCAACCTTTTCAACCTTTTTTCAACTACTTTCTCCATGTTTCAAAAAACATTTATATTTCTTTTTTTATTTTTAAGTTTTAATTCCTATTCCCAATTGGAATTTTCGGGAGAGGTGAATTTACAGGGAATGTATTCTACCGGGGAAGATATGCCATTCTGGATGTATAAGAATAGTCGGGGTAGGATCTCTAAAAACACCAATGCAGGAGGCTGGATTACCGGAAGAGCCATCTATGAGCTTGGTGCTACTTCCACTTTGGAAGCAGGCTTGGGAATATTGTACCAGGATGGAATAGCAGATGAGGTTTTTTTGGATGAGTCTTACCTGCAGTTTAGAAACAATTGGCTGGAGGTAATCGCGGGCAGAAAGCAGCAGGAAGAATTGTATAATGGTTTGAGCAGTACTAATGAAAATATATTGTGGTCATTGAACGCGAGACCAATTCCCGGCCTTCAGATTAGAACCAGTAAACCCGTCTTTTTGTCTGAAAGATCCGTTTTGGGATTTGAAGGTTCCTGGAATGAATATTTCCTGGAAGCAGATCGCCATGTTAGTGCGGCAAAATTACACCATAAAAGACTTGTATTAGTATTGCAACCTAATGAAAGATGGACCTTTAAAGCAGGAGGGCAGCATTTTGTACAATGGGGTGGAACCTCACAGACCCGGGGAGACCAACCGGAAAAATTTGAAGATTATATAAAGAATATAACAGGGCAAACAGCCATATCCGGCGGTTCGGGTCGGCATATTGGAGGTTTTGAAGCCCATGTGAAAAGAAGTTTCAGGGATTTTAGTCTGGAATTTTTCTATAATTATTTATTTGAAAGCGCTCCCGGGATTTTCTTAAAAAATATACCGGACGGTAGATATGGGATCTATTTTGAGAATGAGGATCGTGACAGGGTTGTCAACTCTTTTATATACGAATTTACCTATACGCGTAATCAGGGATCCTATTTTGGTGGCGGAGCTGAAGATTATTTCAATAATAGGATTTACAGTTCTGGGTGGACCTATGAAAACAGAGTCCTCGGGTCTCCTTTTTTTACTGTTTCCCCCGGAGGTGAGGGTATAGTTAACAATAGTTTCATCGCTCATCATATAGGAATAGGAGGGCAGTTCTCCGATTATTTTAACGTTTTCCCTTATCGCCTGCTGTTGAGTTATCGTAGCAACGAGGGAACCCTCTTAAAACCATATATATCCATAGAGCAGGCTTTTTATTTGTATTCTGATTTCGGGGTTTTACGAAATTTCATCGATTTGGATATTCAGGCCGGCCTGGAATTAACTTCTGATGCTTCGCCCATTTTCGGCATTGGAGTAAAACTCTCGAAGCGATTTTAAACTTGTAAGAATTTTCTTGTTGGTGAAAATTCGAAATAGCCAATATTTTGTTAATATAATCCCCGCAATCTTGCGGGGATTTTCTTTTTTTAGCCCTTAGGATGCAAAAATAATTTTTGTAATGACCTCAAATCCATTTAGTAAGCTTGATAGTGAACCTCAAAGACAATTTTTGCTATAAAAGTAATTTTAACACTTAAACGTTTTTTTTAAATCTAAAAATTTTGTTAATTTAATTTTTATTGAAAAATGTACTAACAGCTAACATTCCAGAATATGACAGCAACGGCATGTAAATCTTCGATTCTTTCTTCTTATTACAAAATGGATAATGTTCTTTACGAGATCCGTGATGAAAAAGGAATCTCGAAAAACAAGCGATATGAAGCCTGGAAAGAAGAGGTGTTAAGGGATCTTTTACAGGCAGGTTTTATCAAGGTGCAGAAGGATCTTTATACAATTTCTGAAGAAGGCCGGGAGGTGATCCAACAGGATAGTTTTTTGTATTACAATAAAAGGATTAAAATAAATAAAAAGGCCAATGTTGATGCAACGGTAGAAGAAAAGACCAGGTTATTCAGTAATTTTTGGGTCTGGCTTATTAGCGGAAGTCTGCTGGGTGTCGCCTTACTTTGGTTTTTGTTGAAATTCGGTGTAGCGGAGTTTCTGTTCTAAGCTTTAGCTCCCCAAATGAGCCCCCCAACCCCCTAAGGGGGAGTTTGATATAGTTAATATTCTCAGATTTTTTTGTTAGAACACTTTTTCGGTCACCTGGATATTACGGTTCGAATCGTGCCAGGTAAAACGGTCTTAAGATGCCAGGTATAACGGTTCAAATGATGCCACCTTTAGTTTATTTAAATTGTATGGATTTACGGTTCGAATGATGCCACTTTTGGTTTTGTTCAATGAGATCCCTGATTTGTAGCTGATTACCGGCAGCAGCGCTAATTTATTGTCGGGGACATAAGGCGAAAAATTATATTTACAGGTCGCGTTAAGTATAAGTGATCCTGCTATGCTGGAAAGTGAGTTTGGCAATTTAAAACAAATTAAAGATAGCTATCCCAAAAAGGTGGTTACTATGGAAAGCTTTTCCGGGAATACAGTTGCAGGGATCAAGGTCCAGGACTTGAGAAGTTTTTTAATAATTAAGAAAAATTTCTCTCGAATCCCGTAGTGAGTCGGTCATAGGTTTGGGCTATGAAAAGTAGCTGAGAAACAGGTGCAAACTTGTTAGAGTAGCCTTAATTTTTGAAAAGGAGGAGAAATTACGAAGTGGTAATAAGCAGCTATTTTTATAGCAATTGTAGGGCTTTCGTACTTTTTATCTGATATCCTTATTTAATCTGTCAGGACTTTGTCTCGTATCAAATATGGTAATAATTTCAATCTCCTCTGATTGATCTAATACCCGGTAATAAAATGTTGTTTGTTTAGATACACACATTTGTATAATCCGTTAAATTCATAAGATTTTGGGCAACTATCCTTTAGGGCAGGGGTAAAGCGGGAAAAGAATTCATAAAACCAAAAAACCCAAGATTTTCATCTCGGGTTTTTAAGTGGTGCCTCCACCCCGATAGTTATCGGGGGAACCAGGGACACAATCTACATAAAACAGAAAAATCCGCAACATGAGTAGTGGGTTTTTAAGTGGTGCCTCCACCCCGATAGCTCGGGGGAACCAGGGACACAGTCTACATAAAACAGAAAAACCCGCAACATGAGTAGCGGGTTTTTAAGTGGTGCCTCCACCCCGATAGCTATCGGGGGGAACCGAGGAACACAGTCTACATGAAACCAAAAAAACCCAAAGATTTTCGTGGAAAAGAATTCATAAAACCAAAAAACCCAAGATTTTCATCTCGGGTTTTTAAGTGGTGCCTCCACCCCGATAGCTATCGGGGGAACCAGGAACACAGTCTACATGAAACCAAAAAACCCAAGATTTTCGTGGAAAAGAATTCATAAAACCAAAAAACCCAAGATTTTCATCTCGGGTTTTTAAGTGGTGCCTCCAGGAATCGAACCAGGGACACAAGGATTTTCAGTCCTTTGCTCTACCAACTGAGCTAAGGCACCAGTAGCTTTAATTAGCGTTATGCCTTTCAAGCGGGTGCAAATATAATTTCATTTTTATTAACCCACAAAGGAAAAATTGAAAAAATGCTTTTGTATCTTCGTTTTTTTAAAATAAATCTATGAATCTGGTTGTTGATATTGGAAATTCGCTTGTTAAATTGGCTGTTTTTCAGGAAGATATATTGCTAAAAAAGAAAATTAGTCTTCGGCAGGATTTTTTAAAAAATTTAGAGGAATTAAGTCAAAAGTTCCCTGAAATAAGCTTTGCGATGCTTTCTTCGGTATCAAAAACACCTTCAGCCTGGATAGAAAGGTTAAAAAAGCACTATCAATTGTTTATTTTGGATCAACAGCTTCCGCAACTTTTCAATAATTTATATGCCACCCCAACTACC
Organism: Gillisia limnaea DSM 15749; assembly: GCF_000243235.1. GTDB lineage: Bacteria > Bacteroidota > Bacteroidia > Flavobacteriales > Flavobacteriaceae > Gillisia > Gillisia limnaea. The sequence continues at coordinate 1,476,572 of NZ_JH594606.1, read as the reverse complement.
CTTGGAAATGACAGGATCGCATTGGTCTCTGCAGCCTGTAAAAAATTTCCATGCAAAAATGTGTTGGTAATAGATGCCGGGACTTGTGTTACCTACGATTTCAAAAATGACAGGGAAGCTTATTTTGGAGGTGCAATTTCCCCGGGTTTACAAATGCGTTTCAAGGCATTGCACACGTTTACTGAAAATTTACCGTTATTAGAGCCTGAAGAGGAGGTAAAACTGGTGGGGGATTCCACAAAAACCTCCATGCAATCTGGGGTGATTTTTGGTTTGACGGCTGAAATTGAAGGGGTCATCACTCAATATGAGGCCTCATATAAAGATTTAACAATAATTTTCACAGGTGGGGATGCTCAATTTTTGTGTAAACGATTTAAAAATAGCATATTTGCCAACTCAAATTTCCTCCTCGAGGGATTGAATTACATATTAGAATTTAACAAATCTCAATGATTAAACGATTTATAATAATCGTAGCCTTATTATCTACTGTGTTTTCGGCTGCGCAAGAAGGAACTTCTTCTCCATATTCTTTTTACGGAATAGGTTTAACAAATTTTAAAGGGACGGTAGAAAACCAGTCGATGGGAGGATTGCAGTTATTTTCAGACAGTATCCACCTCAATTTAAGAAATCCAGCTGCTTACGGGAGATTGAAGTTAACCACCTTTGCTATTGGTGGAAGTCAACAACGAACCAACCTGAAAAATGACAACCTTTCAGAAGATACCAATAATACTTCCCTGGATTATCTTGCCATAGGAATTCCAACTGGAAAATTAAATTTTGGCCTGGGATTAATTCCATACTCCAGTGTTGGATACCAAATTGAAAATAGAAGCGATCAAACCTTAAGCCGTCTGGATGGCAGAGGTGGACTCAATAAAGTGTTTTTAACCGCCGGGTATGCCATTACCAATGATTTAAGCATTGGGGTAGATGCGAATTATAACTTCGGAAACTTTCAAAATAAAACGGTAATATTCCAGGAAGGTGTTGCACTGGGGAGCAGGATTATAAACCGAACAGACCTAAGCGGATTTAATTTCAATTTTGGAGTAGATTATCAACGTGATCTTGGGAATAGCCTTCGGTTATATACCGCTGCCACCTATGTTCCGGAAATGGATATCACCGCAAATAGAATGAGAAATGTGGCAACCATTGCCTTTGCAACCGATGGAAGGGAGCAGGTTATCCCACCGGATGTGAATGTGAGTTTTGCAGACGAAAACCTTACGCTTCCGGCACAATTCACCCTTGGGGCAGGATTGGGAAGACCTAATAAATGGTTTATGGGCGCAGAATACACAAGTTTGCAGGCAAGCGCTTTCAACTTTAATTCTGGAACAGGCCCACAAAATTCTGAATACCGGGATGCATCCCAATTCAAAGTTGGAGGTTATTATATCCCTGTGTACAATTCGCTTTCAGGCTATTTTAATCGGGTGGTATACCGTGCTGGAGCCAGGTTTGAAGAAACCGGTTTGTATGTCAATAACGAAGGTATAAACGAGTTTGGCATATCTTTTGGTTTAGGACTACCAGCAGGAACGAATTTCTCGAATGTAAACCTTGGACTTGAGTATGGTCAGCGCGGTACAACAAATTCCGGTTTAATTAAGGAAAGCTTTTTTAAATTTTCCATAAGTTTGTCATTAAACGACAGATGGTTCGTGCAACGCAGATTTGATTAACCACAATAAAAATGAAAAAAATGAAAACTAAAATTATAATTGCCTTTTCAGGTTTACTTTTCGCTACCGGTGCACTTCACGCTCAAGCAGATTGTGCTACAAAAGCGGCGCTAGCTTACGATGATGCCAAAGCTCAACGGTATGAACAGGCATATCCTGCTTTAATGGAGGTAAAAGAACAATGTCCTACCTACAGCCTTGCAACGTTTCAATATCTGGAGCGTGCGGTCAATCATAAAATGGCAACTGCACAGGGAGCTCAAAAAAATGCTTTAATAGAGGAGATGATCCAATTGATGAATGATCGTCTTAAGCATTTTCCAAATAAAACCAATCCTGCCGAAATAAAAGGAGATGTTGCCTGGTTGAAATATGAAAATGGAATTGGAACCAAGGAAACCCAGTTTAACGCATTTGATGAAGCCTTTAAAGAAAGTCCGGAAAGCTTTACAAGCCCAAAACGAATCTATGCGTACTTCTCTTTATTGGTAGATCTTCAGGATGAAGGAAAAAGATCTCTTCAGGATGTTTTTGAACTTTATGAGGAAATAATCGATAAAATTGGAGCCGAAGAAAATAGACTTGCGGAAATGCTTGCTCCATTATTGGAGAAACAAGAAGCAGGAACCGACTTAACAACTAAGGAAAAGCAGTTGGTAGATAATGCCGAGATCAATCTTAGTGCCTATAGCACCGTAAAAGGTAGTGTAAATGGTAAATTAGGTCAAAGAGCAGATTGTGATAACCTTATCCCATTGTACAACAATGATTTCGAAGAAAAGAAAACAGATGTTAAATGGTTAAAAATCGCTTCTGAAAGATTGTCTCAGAAAGATTGTACCGAAGATCCTATTTTCTTTAAATTATCTGAAGCTTTACACCGTGCAGAGCCTTCTGCAAAATCTGCACTTTATTTAGGGCAACTTGCTGAAGCTGAAGGAAAATCGTCTCAGGCAATGAAGTATTATAACGAGTCTGCTAGTCTTGAAACCAATGCTTCAGATAAGTCAAGGGTTTATATGAAGATAGCCGAGAACTATAAAAAGCAGGGTAACTTTAGCCAGGCCAGAACTTATTATAGAAATGCTTTAGCAGCACAACCATCGGCAGGTAGAGCTTACTTACAAATTGCAAGTATGTATGCGCAAAGTGCCAACAACTGTGGGGAAACCACTTTCGATAAAAGAGCGGTGTACTGGTTGGCTGCAGATTATGCTGCAAGAGCAGGACGTGTAGATCCTTCTCTAAGTAGAATAGCAAATGAATCTGTTGCTGCATACAAAGGAAGGGCTCCTCAAAAAGCCGATGTTTTCCAGGAAGGGAAACAAGGGCAAACGATACGAATTGCTTGTTGGATTGGAGAGAGTGTAAAAGTTCCGGCATTGTAGTACTATGATTCTAACATATCAAAAAATAATTTCAGGCATTGTCATAGCTAGCGCTGTGACAATGCTTTTTTCATGTGAGGGCAATTTAGAAAGGGTACGGGCCATGGAACTTTCGGGAGATAATCCCCAGGCAATAGGTAAAAACCTCAATTTGAAATATACAGATTCCGGCAGGGTCGTAGCAACCTTAAAAAGCGATAAAATGCTGGATTATACCAATTTGGAATTTCCCTACCGCGAATTTCCGGAGGGAGTGCTGGTAGAGTTTTTTGATGAAGAACAGAATAAAAATACGGTAGAAGCCAATTATGCTATTATTTACGATGCTACCGGACTTATAGACCTGCGGGGAGATGTGGTTCTGGTTACAAGTGATAGTACCAGGCTGGAGGCAAGTCAGCTTTACTGGGATCAAAACCAGGGGTGGGTTTTTACAGATAGGGAGAACACGATACGATTCGCAAACGGAGCCCTAAATAAAGGGGAGGGTTTTGATTCCGATTTAAATTTTACTAATTTTCGTTCCCGCACAAACGTGGGGATACAGGTAATTGAAGAGAAAAAGAAATGACAAAATTTTTTAAATACTTTGAATTCGCGTATCTATTTATAGCGGCTTTTTTCCTTTTCGAATCCGTTAGGATCTGGAATGTGGAGCGAAACAGGGCATACTTGTTCCTATTCTTTGTGGGGGTCGCAATTTTTATGTTTTTCTTCAAGAGAAGGTTCCGGAAAAAACTGGAAGAACGGAACCGCTAATACATCATGGAAGTAGAAATTCTTATCATTGTCATCGCTTTAATTTTATCGGCTTTTTTTTCGGGCATGGAGATCGCCTATATTTCTTCGAATAAGATCTTTATTGAAATAGAAAAACGGCAATCCGGATTGTTATCTACCGTTTTAAAACGACTCACAAAAAAACCTTCCAAATTTATTGCCACGATGCTGGTGGGGAATAATATAGCCCTGGTGGTCTATGGTTTTTTTATGGGAGATCTAATCATGAATTGGCTGTATGGTTTTCAACCGGTGCAAAGCGCAATTGCCAATTTTTTTATTGTAGATTTTAGTTTGTTTACCCAAACGGTGATCTCTACCCTAGTCATCCTTTTTACCGCAGAATTTCTTCCGAAGGTATTCTTTCAAATCTATGCAAATTCTCTTCTGAAATTTTTTGCTGTTCCCGCATACTTTTTCTATTTGTTGTTCAGTTTTGTTTCCTCTTTTGTGATCTGGATTTCCGATCTTATCTTAAAAAGATTTTTTAAGACCGAAGGGGATGAAGTGCAACTTGCCTTTAGTAAACTTGAACTTGGGAATTTCATTAGCGAACAAATGGAAACCGTAGAATTTGATGACGATGTGGATTCTGAAATTCAGATCTTTCAGAATGCGCTGGAGTTTTCAGAAATAAGGGCAAGGGAAGTGATGATTCCAAGAACCGAAATTGTAGGGGTAAATCACGATGTTGCACCCCGGGACCTGGTCCAGACTTTTACAGATACCGGACTTTCTAAGATCCTGGTCTATAATGAAAGCATAGACGATATTATAGGATATATTCACTCTTTTGAACTTTTCAAGAAACCCGAAACCCTAAAATCTATTTTGTTGCCGGTGGTTTTTGTTCCCGAAACCATGTGGGTGAAAGATGTGCTCAATATCCTTATTAAAAAAGGTAAAAGTATTGCAGTGGTGATCGATGAATACGGAGGCACCAGCGGAATGATCACCGTGGAAGATATCGTGGAAGAACTCTTTGGCGAAATTGAAGATGAACACGATGCTGTGATTCTTATAGAAGAAAAACTTGGAGAAGAACATTATAAGTTTTCTGCGAGGCTGGAAGTGGATTATTTAAATGAAGTCTATAAACTTGATATCCCGGAAGGAGAAAATTATGAAACCCTGGGAGGTTTTATAACCAATCATACCGAGGAAATTCCACAACAGCTGGAAGAGGTAAAGATTGAGAATTTCCTTATCCGGATACTTGAAGTTTCCAATACAAAAATTGAATTGGTGGAGCTGGAAGTTAGGAACAAGGACTAATTCTCTCATTGAGTTAATATTTTGCAAATTTTAAGTTTTATAGTTTGGTTAAAAACACTATTTTCGCCCACTATACAAGATAAATAACAACTACACATGGCAGTATTAAATAAAATAAGACAACGTTCTGTTTTCTTGATCATAATTATCGCATTGGCATTGTTCGCTTTTGTCCTTGCCGATGTTATTCGTAATGGAGGAATGAGTTCACAAAAATCTCAAAATGTGATCGCTACCGTGAATGGAGAAGAGGTTAGCAGGGAAGATTTTGCAAGGCAAGTGGAAGCAATGCAACGCAATATGGGGGCTAATGCCACCACCGCTCAGGTCGTGAACCAGGTTTGGGAATTTAAATTGCGCGAGGTGATTTTAAAGGAAGAATTTGAGAAGCTTGGAATAAATGTAGGGGAAGCCCAGGTAAGAAAACTATTGAGAACACAACTTGCAAGCAATCCTAACTTTACCAATGAAGCCGGTTTATTTGATGATAACCGTTTGCAGGAATATGTGGCCAATTTAAAAGCAACTTCCCCAGAGGCTTATCAGCAATGGGTAGCATACGAAGATAATATCGCTGAGAGCGCCCGCGAAAATATTTATTATAATTTGGTTCGTGCCGGAGTAGGAGCAACCTCAGTGGAAGGTGAACAGGCTTATAGATTTGCAAACGATAACATCGACCTGAAATTTGTACAGGTTCCTTATACCTCCATTCCAGATTCTGAAGTAAGCGTTTCTAAGGATGAGATTCGTGATTACGTAAAATCACATTCAAAAAGATTTAAAGTAGAGAAAGCAAGGGATATTCAATTTGTGTTTTTTCCTGAAACCGCATCTGCCGAGGATGAAAGTGAAGCAAAACAACTTGTAGAGGAAGCTTTAAGCAGCAACGTTCAGTTTAATGCAGAGACCAATGCCAATGATACTATTTCAGGATTTAAAAGTGCCACGAATACAGCCGCTTTTGTAAATCAAAATTCGGATATAGCATATCAGGATCGGTTCATTTTCAGAGAGCAATTAAACAGTGAATATGCCGATGAGATCTTCAATTTAGAAGATGGAGAACTATATGGTCCCTATAAAGAAGCTGGATACTGGAAAGTTAGCAAACTTGTGGAAGCACGTCAAATGGCAGACTCTGCTAAAGCGAGTCACGTTATGGTCTCCTGGGAGGGATTGCCTACTGCAGGTGAAGTTAGCAGGACAAAAGAAGCAGCAAAAGCGCTTGCAGATAGTTTAGCCGGTGTTGTAAGAAACGATAAATCCAAATTTGCAGCATTGGCATCGCAGTATTCAGATGATGTTGCTACCAAAGAAACAGCAGGAGATCTTGGTTATTTTGGACCGGGACAAATGATTGGCGGATTCAACGATTTCGTATTTGAAAATAATGCAGGTACAGTTGGAGTTGTAGAAACCGATTTTGGATATCACGTGATCTCGGTTGAAGAAAAAACAGATGAAGAACGTGCAGTAAAAATTGCTACGATTGCCCGTAATATCGAACCATCAGAAGAGTCCTTAAACAATTTATATACCGAGGTTACCACTTTTGAAATGGCTGCAAGGGATAAAGGTTTTACAGAGGTTGCAAAAACAGAAAATCTTGAAGTAAAAACCGTTAGGGATATCAAGCCTTTGGAAGAAAATATTCCCGGACTGGGACCACAAAGAAGGATGGTTCAATGGGCCTTTGAAGATGGCGCAAAATCTGGAGATATCAACCGGTTTGAAATTCCAGGAGGCTATGTACTTGCCCAGGTAACTGCCGTAAAGAAAGAAGGTGTAATGGGAGCTGAAGATGCATCCTCAATAGTAACACCTATTTTACTAAAAGAAAAGAAAGCAGCGCTTATTAAAGAAAAGATCAGCGGATCTAATCTTGCTGAGATTGCCAAAAATCAGAATACAAGCGTGCAAAATGCAAGTGCAGTTAACCTAAAAAACCCAACGCTTGCAGGTGCAGGTAGTGAGCCGGAAGTAGTGGGATCTGTATTTTCATTAGAGCCCGGAGAAGTTAGTAAGCCTATTGCCGGCGAAAAAGGTGTTTATGTAGTGGAATTGGTTGCAATTAATAAGGCTCCAGCCATGGAATCTTACAGGAGTTTTGCAAATCAGGAAACTGCAGTAAGAAGACAAGAGGTAACTACAAGAGTTTTTGAAGCTCTTAAGGAAGCCGCAGAAATTGAAGATAACAGAGCTAAGTTTTACTAGCTTACCTTATTTTCCAATAAATAAGAAATACCCCACAGTTTTTAAACTGCGGGGTATTTCTTTATGATAAAGATCCTTGGGAACTGTTTTGTGAAAATGGATCCTGCGAGAGCTTTTTGCTGAACGCTATTTTACCATCTCTGCATAAGAAAGCAGGGTTTGATATCCCTTTTCCTTAAAATAGGCTTTTTCTGCCTGTCCTCCTGTTGCTAGGATAAAATCACCTCCCCAGCCTCCCAAACTTTTTATGGCTCCCGGAAAATCCGGAAATAACTCCGATTTGATCTTTGGAGTATTTATGAGCTTTGAGATTAGGGTTTCATGTATGGTCATAAGTAATTTAAACTCTTCAAGTGTCTCGCAATAAATAAAACTTTGTGTTAAAGCAGCGATCTTTGTGATGGTTTCCTGTAAGAATTCCCTTGGTTGTTGTTTATAGTGCTCAATAGAATCCCTGCTGTTCTGTTTCCTGTTTAGGTGAACAAAAAACAATTGGTCTATAAAATCCGGCTTGAAATCTACCGATAAAACACTTCTTTTAGTTTCGGTTACCTCATAGGTTAAGGGATGATCTTGTTGTGCGGCAGCAATATCATATCCACTGCCTCCAAAGGTGTTTTTAAGCAATGTATAGGCATCTACCCGAAAAAACTGCGCAATGTTATTTATAAGCGTTGAAGAGCTCCCTAAACCCCATTCCCTTGGAAATTCGAGTTTGGAGGTCATCGTAAATCCGCGGTTTTCAGAAAGTATTCCGGGATTCAAGAGGTGTGCCTGCCGGAGGATTTGAAGGAGCTTTTCAGAAATGCTCTTTTGTTCATTCCATGGTTCTGCTATGGTATCTACACGGGTATTTTTGATTTCATCTATTTGAAATTCTGTCTCAAACCAAACCCGGTTTTTAATATCCAGGCTTTTCCATACTATACTGGCATCTTCCCGGGGGTTGACTTCCAGGCTTTGCCCAAACTGTGTCGGAACAGCTAAAGCCAATGCTCCATCCAGTACTGCATATTCTCCTGTGATTAAAAGTTTGCCGTTGCTATGGAATTTCATCAAAGTACTTGTTTTATCATGTTTTTAATCACCTCGGTTTATTCAAATCTGGTTATTTCACAGCATTTAAACCTCTCATGTGTTCTAATTTATCTGCTACACTGCTATGGGTAACCGTATGGTGCCGGAAGTAATCCAGAAGTTCATTTTTTTCCTCCTTGCTGGCGTTTTGTTGATTCAAAATATTCATCAAATGCATTTTCATGTGGCCTTGCTGAATTCCGGTGGTTACAAGTGAGCGGATGGCAGCAAAATTTTGAGCAAGGCCCGCCACAGCCACAATCTCCATTAATGTTTTTGCTGAAGGTTTTTGTAAAATTTCCAGCGCCACTTTTACAAGGGGGTGTAGGTTGGTTAAACCGCCAACGGTACCCAAAGCCAAAGGGATTTCCATCCAAAATTTGAAGGTGCCGTTCTCTACACTGGCATGGGTCAAGCTGCTATAGCTGCTATTTCGGGAAGCATAGGCGTGCACCCCGGCTTCTACAGCCCTAAAATCATTTCCGGTGGCCAACACAACGGCATCAATTCCATTCATAATCCCCTTATTATGAGTTACAGCCCGGTATGGTTCCACTTCTGCTATTTTTATAGCCGTGAGGAATTTTTCGGCAAAACCTGCAGCATCTTCCTGCTTCTCATCGGCAAGTTCATTCACCGGACAGGAAACTTCAGCCCGTACGATACATTCCGGAACAAAATTGGAGAGTATGCTCATAATTACCTCTATATTTTTTTCTTCCGAAGTAAATTCAGCATAGGAATTGGCTTCTAAACGAAGTGTTTCGGCAAATTTTTCTAAACAGGAGTTTATAAAATTGGCACCCATGGAATCTTTGGTTTCGAACTTACAGTGCAACTGGAAATAGTTTTCCATAAGTCCGGTTTTATTCCGAAGTTCAATATCCAGAACACCCCCACCGCGTTTTTCCATATTTTTTGTAATCCCACGTACCTCTTTCAGCAAGGTTGGTTTGCAAATCTCAAAAAAGCGTTCCAGTTTTTCAAGATTCCCTTTATAGGTAAAATGCACCTGACCTACCTTGGTGGTATTCAATACTTCCACATTAAAGCCGCCACGCGTAAACCAATATTTGGCCGCCTTACTTGCTGCGGCAATTACAGAACTTTCCTCGATAGCCATTGGTATGGCATATAGGTTTCCGTTAATTAAAAAATTGGGAGCGATCCCAAAGGGCAAATAGAAGTTGCTCAGGGTATTTTCGGTAAACTCATCGTGCAGGGTTTGAAGTTGTGGGTTTTCGTTCCAATACTGGCGCAAAACTTCTTCAGACTCTCTGGAATTGTTGAGATATGTTTTAGATAACCAGGTGATTTTTTGTTCCTTGGTCAACTTGGAAAAACCGCTTATGGGGTCGATCATTATCAAAAATTTTGGAATTCAAAGATACAATTACTCGGGTGATTCACGAAAGCTTTATCTTTCACAACCAATCTTGCAGATTAATTTCTGCGATTTTTGTTTAACGAATTATTAGTATTTAACAATCAAATACGCCGTTTTTTGCTGAATTTTTAGTAAACTTGGCCAGAAAAATTTATTTATAACAAATGAAATTATCAAAAATTATTTTTAGTCTTTTTTTCGTCGCAACTACCGCTGTTTTTGCCCAGCAAAAGGAGATTACTCTGGAGGAGATCTGGGGTGGGACTTTTAGTCAGGAACGTTTGGAATCCCTTAATTCCCTAAATAATGGAAAAGAATATATAATTCTTAATCAGGATCGAGATGCCGGAACCTCCAGTATAGATGTGTATGGATATGAGTCTGGTGAGAAAACAAGAACTTTGGTAAATAGTTCAAATCTTGAAGAGATCTCAAGGTTTCAGGGATATGAGTTAAGCGATGATGAAAGTAAGATCCTGCTTGGAACCCAGGTGGAGCAAATCTACAGACATTCTTCCCGCGGTATCTATTTTGTTTATGATATCCCCTCTAAAACATTGAAAAAGCTAACCGATAAAAAAATACAGGAACCAACCTTCTCTCCAAACGGCGCTAAAATAGCCTATGTGCATGACAATAATTTGTACGTAAAGGACCTTGCTTCCGGAGAAGAAGTGCAAATCACTTCCGATGGAAAGAAAAACGAGATTATCAATGGGATAACAGATTGGGTGTATGAAGAAGAATTTGCTTTTGTGCGCGCCTTTGACTGGAATGCCAACGGAAATCATATTGCGTACCTAAAGTTTGACGAGGTAGAGGTGCCAGAATTTTCTATGGATGTGTTTGGGGCCGATCTTTATCCCGGGGCATCAACTTTTAAATACCCTAAAGCGGGGGAAAAGAATGCTGAAGTTTCTTTGCATATCTATCATTTGAAAGAGAAGAATACCACTGCAGTGAATCTTGGAGATTATGAAGATTTTTATATTCCCCGCATTGAATGGACCAACAACCCAGAAATATTGAGCGTACAGGTTCTTAACCGTCATCAAAACAATCTTGACCTGCACTTTGTGAACTCGGCCAATAATGAAGTAAAGCTTATTCTAAACGAAAAAGATAAAGCCTATGTGGATATAACAGATAACCTTACTTTTCTTGAGGATAACAGTTTTATCTGGACCAGTGAAAAGGATGGATATAACCATATTTATCACTACGATAAAAGCGGAAAACTCATTAACCAGATCACCAAAGGGAATTGGGAAGTGACCAATTACTACGGATTTGATCCTAAATCGAAAACGGTTTTTTATCAAAGTACAGAGGATGGAAGCGTGAACAGAACTGTTTATTCCATAAAGGCCAATGGAAAAAACAAAAAACGCTTAACTGAAAAAGAAGGAACCAACAGCGCAGATTTTAGTGCAGATTTCTCTTATTTCATCAATTCCTTTACAAACACCCAAACTCCGTATGTTTTTACGTTGCACGATGCCAAGAACGGAAAGCTTATAAGGAAGATAAAGGATAATGCAGAATTGCTGGAAAAAGAAAAAGCCTACGGTTTTTCTCCAAAAGAGCTTTCAACTATAGAAGTTAACGGAAATGAACTGAATATGTGGATGATAAGACCTTCAGATTTTGATCCGACTAAAAATTATCCGCTTTTGATGTTCCAGTATTCCGGACCTGGATCACAAACAGTTTCCAATACCTACTTCGGAACAAATGATTACTGGTATCAAATGCTTGCAAACGAAGGCTACATAATAGCTTCGGTAGATGGAAGAGGTACAGGTTTTAAAGGTGCAGCCTTTAAAAAGGTAACGCAAAATGAACTTGGGAAATATGAACTGGAAGACCAGATAGCAGCTGCAAAAAAACTTGGGAATCTGGATTACATCAATAAAGATCGAATAGGGATATGGGGATGGAGTTATGGAGGATTTATGTCTACAAATGCCATTCTAAAAGGCAATGATGTGTTTTCTATGGCCATAGCAGTAGCGCCTGTTACCAGCTGGAGGTTTTATGACACCATCTATACCGAACGATATATGACCACCCCGCAGGAGAACCCGACGGGTTATGATGAAAATTCACCTATTAATCATGTGGATAAATTGAAAGGAGATTACTTATTGGTGCATGGTACAGCAGATGATAATGTACATGTTCAAAATACGATGAGGCTTATAGAAGCCCTTGTACAGGCAAACAAAGAGTTTGACTGGGCGCTTTACCCAGACAAGAATCACGGGATCTATGGCGGGAACACACGCTTGCATCTTTACACAAAAATGACCAATTTTATCAAGGAAAATTTATAATAACCACCACTAATAAATCAACTATAAATGGCTAATACAGCACCTCCAGTTAATCAAAAAGAATTATTCGGACACCCGATTGGTTTGTTTATTTTATTTTTCACAGAAATGTGGGAACGCTTTTCCTATTATGGGATGCGCGCGATCCTGGTTTTATATCTTGTGAGTGCCACTACCGAAGGAAATGCGGGACTAGGTTGGACTCAGGTGGAAGCACTGGCGCTTTATGGATGGTACACCATGCTGGTGTATGTGGTTTCCATTCCCGGAGGTATTTTAGCCGATAAGGTTTTTGGACAAAAAAAGGCGGTCTTAATTGGTGGAATAATCCTGGTAATTGGCCACGGAATTCTTGCAGTAGAAGAAATGTGGGCGTTTTATTCCGGTTTAGGTTTGATCATTGCCGGAGTTGGTCTATTAAAACCTAATATTTCTACCATGGTTGGTGGACTTTATAGAGAAGGGGATATTAGAAGAGATAAAGGATTTACAATTTTCTATATTGGAATTAACGTAGGGGCTTTTCTTTCCAGTATTATAGTAGGAACCGTAGGGGAAGTTTATGGATGGCATTATGGTTTTGGACTTGCCGGTATTGCAATGGCCCTTGGATTGCTCGTATACTTATGGGGACAAAAATACCTTACCAACGTAGGGAATCTTCTTTCTAAAGTAGAACGCGATGAAGGTGCATCCTTAGGGAAGTTGTTTGCAGATTTGTTTAATTCACCTATGCAGCTGGTCATTTCTCTTATCCTACTTGGAGGTTCCATTTGGGGTATGTTTACAATGGGAATAGCCTACGGGATTTTATTTATTTTTCTAACCCTGGTGGTGGCTATGATGATGATGGTTTATAAAGATCTAACCACACAGGTGATGAAAGACAGGTATGTGGTAATGTTGCTTTCTTTTATCCTGGTGATCGTATTCTGGGGAGCTTTTGAACAAGCCGGTGGTTTGATGAATATCTATGCCCTGGATAATACAAACAGAACGATTCCATTTAATTTGCCTTTGGGAATTGGAAATGAAATCCCTGCTTCCTGGTTTCAGTCATTAAATGCGATGTTCATTATAATATTTGGAGTTCTTGTTGCCAATTACTGGGCGAAGCGAAAACTTAAAAGCAAGGAAGCTTCTTCCATCTTTAAAATGGCCATTGGGGTTATTATAATGGGATTTGGTTTCGTATTTATGGTATTTGCAGCCCTTCAGTTTGAAACAAATGGATCTTCAGCGATGTACTGGTTGGTATTTGCATACCTTTTCCATACCATAGGGGAATTATGTTCCTCTCCCGTAGCCTTATCTTTTATAACCAAACTGGCGCCGGTAAAATATGCATCTTTAATGATGGGGGTTTATTTTGCAGCCACCGGTTTAGGAAATAAAGTGGCAGGAGAACTGGGAGCTTTTGCTGCAGAAGCAGGAGATATCGCAATTTTCTCCGGGATTACAATTTTTACGGTAACCTTTGCATCAATTGTATTAATTATGCTGAAACCTCTTAAAAGACTTACCCATGGAGCTGAAGATAATGAGCGGGAAATGTTGGAGCAGGAACCTTATGAGCTTGCAGATACAGAATTAAAGAAATAATTTTATAGGTTAGCGAAAAGCGGATGTTCAATCGTAAAAAGGGAATGGTATTTGAAATTCCCTGTTCATTGCTATTTTTAGCGAATGATACATTTATTGGAAGAGGATTTCTCAAATAGAAAAAGCCATTCTATAGAAGTTTAAAAATGTTCGCTAAAACAATAAAGATCTATATATGAAACATATAAAATTACTTGTTGGGATCCTTTTGTTTGTTTTTTCCATCGCTCAATTTCAGGCGCAGGAGATCAATTGGATGAGTATGAACGAAGCTTTGGCTGCCCAGAAAAAAGCGCCAAAGAAAATATTCATGGATGCATATACCACCTGGTGTGGTCCCTGTAAAATGTTGGATAAAAACACTTTTTCCAATAAAGACGTGATCAATTTCGTCAATAAACATTATTATGCGGTAAAATTTAATGCTGAAGGAACCGAAGAAATTACCTATAAAGATTTTAAGTACACAAATCCTAATTTCGACCCTGACAGAAAAGGTAGAAACAGTCAGCACTTTTTTGCGAATGCCCTGAAGATTTCTGGATATCCGAGTCTTGTATTTTTTGATGAAAAATCCAACGTGATCACTCCTATAATGGGATATCGTACTCCCCAGCAACTTGAGATCTATCTAAAGATGATCGCGAATAACGATTATATGAAGTTGAATTCTGCTGAAGCCTGGCAGGCATACGAAAAGAATTTTAAAGGTAGTTTTAAAGACTAATCCTTATTCTTCGGTCAAAATTTCTTCGGAACTATAAAATATAAAAGCTCCCTTTTCACCAGTTGCGTGAAAAGGGATATTTTTTTGTAGCCCTGTTTTTTGCCATCGGCTCATATAACTGGGATAATTGCTGCCATCGGCTATGAGTATTTCAGGATTCAAATGTGTTAGTAACCGGTCTAAATTTATCCTTGGGGAATTAATGAGTAAAACCACCTGGGGATTTAATCCTGTAATATCAAAGACCCCACTACTGTCGATCACAAAAATGGTTTTTCCTGCTATTTGGTAAAGGTTTTTAAGGGGGATTTCCCGGATATGCTGAATATTCCTACCGGTTTTAAAATCTTTTATCAGGTTTTGTGAAGCGGCACTTGTATCTAGATTGTGATGTAAAACCAGTTGATGTTCGGTTTTTTCTCCTAGTATGGAATTTCGGCTTTTATGGAAAATGATCCCTTCTTCAGTTTTAGCTGAATTCTTTTCGTAGATAAATCCAATTTGAAGAATCCCGGTTGCGATAAGCAGAAACACTATATTGTTATAATTGAATTTCTTCAGAAGAAAAACAAAGGAAAACACAAGGAGATAAGAGGCCAGAAGGAGGAGGGCCGAAAAGTAAATTTCCTGAAATAAAAAGTCCTCTTTTGAAGCTATAAATGAGACAAATTCGTTTAGAAGCTCAATCATTTCTCCATAAACCCGGGTTAGAAATGCCGGTAAAAGGCCAACAACAGCAAGCAGCATAACCAGAATCCCCAACCCCAGCAGCAGCCCTAAAAATGGGAGGATCACTAGATTTGAAACAAAGAACAACCCGGGGAATTGATGAAAGTAAAACAGGCTTAGTGGCAAAACCCCAATTTGCGCCGCAATGGTTACCGTAAGGATTCCCCACATATACTTAACCAGGCGATATCTGGGGGTAAATAAACCAAACAGGTGTGGTTGAATTAAAACAATGCTGAGGACCGCCGCATAACTCAGTTGAAATCCAACCTGGAAAATAAAATACGGATTTATGAGCAACAAAAAGATAAGGGAGGTGAAGAGCGCATTGAGTACGCTGCTGCGCCGGTTTAGTTGCATTGCAATGGCGATAAAGGAAAACATACTCACCGCGCGCACTACAGAGGGAGACAAGCCTGCCAACAATGCAAAACCCCATAGTAAAAAAATTAGAAGGATTGCTTTTATGGGTTTTCCATAACGAATTCTTTCTACAGGTTTTAAGAGATGGTTTAACAAAAGCAAAATGATCCCAACATGCAATCCCGATACCGCCAGGATGTGAATCACTCCGGCGGCGGCATAATTGCTGTAAATTTCAGGACTTATGTCCTGTCGCTGCCCTAGAAGGAGCGCCTGGATAATTGCAAGTTCCTGAGGCGCAAATTCATGCCGCCGTAATTCAGAGATTATTTTGTTGCGAACCTGCCCTGCGATGGATCTTATTCCCGAATTGGAAAGTTCCATTTTAAGAACTTCATTCCTGTTAAGATTGAGCTGCCCATAAACTCCCAAATTGGCCATATATGCCCTGTAATTGAACTGATGTGGATTGAGCGGAGTATTGATGTTTGATACACGAAATGGCAGCGCGAGCAGGTTTCCGGGTTGAAATTCCTGGACCTCCGGGGTCCTTGTGATATTAAGAAGGATTTTGCCGGATGCTTTTTTATCCTGAATACTTTTTACCGAAACAATGTATTTATCCTGAAACAATCCCGGTTTCAATTTTTCGGTTACTT
This sequence comes from Gillisia limnaea DSM 15749, assembly GCF_000243235.1. Lineage (GTDB taxonomy): Bacteria > Bacteroidota > Bacteroidia > Flavobacteriales > Flavobacteriaceae > Gillisia > Gillisia limnaea. The sequence continues at coordinate 1,460,332 of NZ_JH594606.1, read as the reverse complement.
CGGCAATTAAACGTTCTCCGGAAACCGATGGATTTTTAGAGACTTGATGTAGGTAATGATTGGGGTCGTTTTCCGGAAGATGTAGGGAAGTACTTAGGAAACCCAGGAACAGGAATATTAGGGCACAATTAATTCCGAAGAATATATCCTGAAAAAATAGCTTGCGGGCCCTAAAAAAACTGAAGATAAAAGCTATAAACAATAACATCCCAAAAGCTACTAAGGATGGAACCGGGAATTTAAAATAAAATCCCAGGACTATACCCGCAATTAGGGAGATGGCAATTTTTATGAGCGTAGCGTTGATCAATTTTTGGCCTTGATAGTTTTCTATATCAAGGTACTACAAAAATTAGATCACCCGGCGTGCCATTACAAAATGCTCAAACCAATAATTATCTGCAAGGGAAGAAATGATCACTCCGCGGGAGGTGCTGGAATGAATAAATAAAATGTGTCCCGGTTGGATCTCTACCACGAGGCCAACGTGGTTGATCACTTTTTTATTCTTATCGGTCTCAAAAAATAACAAATCGCCAATATTTACATCGATTAGGGAAAGGCGTTCCCCTTTTAAGGACATATCCCGTGAAGACCTTGGCAAAGCGATGTCTTCCTTTAAAAATGAGGTATAAACCAATCCCGAACAATCCATTCCATCCCGGGTTGTTCCGCCATATTTATATTTGGTACCTTTAAAATCCAGGGCATAGGAGGTAATATTGTAAACCCGGTTATCTTCGGGCTTAGCTTCAGGAGGAGCGGTATTCATCTTGTTTTGAGGCGGGGCAAGTTCGGTTTTCCATTCTGTAACAATTGCTTCTTTAGATTGCTTGGAATTACGTGTTTTGGAGGTTCCGCAGGAGATTAGCAGGCTTCCAAGGATCAGGAATAAAGTTAGTCGGGGGAGATTGAAACTCATCAGAAAATCAGTTTTTAATAGAATTATGGATTAATCGGGCGGTTTTCTCACTGGCACCTGTGCCACCCAACTTTCTTTCTAACTCAAAATAACCTCCAAAAATTGTTTTCCGGTTTTCAAAAATCAGTATTTTTTCCAATTCTCTCTTTAGGGATTTTTTATTGAACTCATTTTGAATTAATTCCTTGACCACTTCTTTTTCCATGATCAAATTAACCAGGGAAATATAGTCTAATTTAATAATACGTTTTGCGATTTGGTAAGAAATACTACTTCCTTTATAACAAACCACTTCCGGGACCTTGAACAATGCGGTTTCCAGGGTCGCAGTTCCTGAAGTTACGAGTGCGGCGGTTGAAAGACTTAAAACATCATAGGTTTTGTTCATCACCAAATGCACATTCTTCTTTTTGATAAAAGGCTTATAAAATTCAGGTTCCTGGCTTGGCGCTCCTGCAATTACAAATTGATGATCCTTAAAATCATTTGTAATGCTTAGCATGGTTTCCAACATTTTGGAAATTTCCTGTTTTCTGCTTCCCGGGAGTAAAGCTATAATGGGCCTGCTATCCAGTTTGTGCTCTTTTTTGAAATCTTTTGGAATAACAAGGTCCTGATGAGCGATCGCATCCAGCAGGGGATGGCCTACAAAATGAACGGGAAAATTATGTTTTTTTTCATAAAAATCCTTTTCAAAAGGGAGGATCACATACATATGGTCTATATCCCGTTTTATTTCGGTAATCCTGTTCTCCTTCCAGGCCCATATTTGTGGGGAAATATAGAAATGGGTTACAAACCCCTGTTTTTTGGCCCATTTTGCGATCCTGAGATTAAACCCGGGATAATCTACAAAAATGATTGCATCGGGTTGAAAAGCGGTAATATCATCCTTGCAAAAGGAAATATTCCTGAAGATGGTTTTTAAATTGAAAAGCACCTCAACAAACCCCATAAAAGCCAGTTCCCGGTAATGTTTTACCAGAATCCCACCAACCTGTTCCATTAAATCCCCACCCCAAAACCGAAAATCAGCATTCGGGTCTTCCTTTAACAAAGCTTTCATAAGATTAGAGGCGTGAAGATCTCCCGATGCTTCTCCGGCTATGATGTAATATTTCATCTGTTTATCTTATTGTTTTTATTTAGCTTATGTAACGTCCCAATAATCATTTCTTTGTGTTAAAAACTTTATAGTCGTAGATGTTTCATTTATAATTAGTCCCATGAGTGCGCGGGATCCTTCATTGTGTTCAGAATGACATACCCGGGTTTTTTTATCATTCTAAGCGAGCTTTTGGGCGAGGAAAATTCCCTATTGTGGGTGCGCGTTTGGTGTAGTGAAAATGTTATTGGATCTTTCATAAGCTATCCTATTTTCTAATTCCCAAAAGTAAATGGGATTAGCAACCATATTATCGATTCCCTGGGTAAAAAATTTCTCATTAATATTTCAATTAAATGACAATTGATGTTGCAATGAGTAAAGCAGTCAACACAGTTGCCAAAACTACTCCCCGGGCCTTGTATAATTGATCTTTCTTTAAAAATACAAAAAATGGAAGAAAATTTAAAACAGCCCCCAAAGCACTCACCTTACCTAAATAGTCGTTCTTAATAGCATCCTTGATAGTGGGTTCTATATCCATTTCTGAAAAAAATGAGATGTAAAGAAAGATCCCTGCTATATTGGCAAAGATCCCTGTTAGAAATCCTATTAATATTTTCCTTTTAATCATTTAAATTCCAGCTGTTTAGATCCTGAATGAAATGATGGGCGGTTAGATCAAACTGAACCGGAACTATAGAAACATACCCATTTTCCAGCGCCCATTCATCGGTATCCTGGCCCTTATCTTCATTCACAAATTTGCCCGTGAGCCAATAATAATCTCTTCCCTGAGGGTTGGTACGCTTATCGAATTCTTCCACCCAATAGGCTTTTGCCTGACGGCATATTTTTATGCCTTTAATGTCTTCTGCCTTCAATTTAGGTAAGTTAACATTTAAGACAACCCCTTTAGGCAGACCATTTTGTAATACGTTTTTGGTGATGGACTTCACGAATTTCTTACATGGCTCAAAATCTGCATTCAGGGAATAATCGGTTAAGGAAAATCCTATGGCAGGGATCCCTTCAATACCGGCTTCTACCGCAGCACTCATGGTACCGGAGTAGATAACATTTATGGAGGAATTTGAGCCGTGATTGATCCCGCTAACGCATAGATCTGGCTTGCGGTGCAGGATTTCCTGAGTGGCTATTTTCACACAATCGGCAGGGGTGCCGGAACAACTAAACTCCTTATGGTTATAACTTTCTTTTATTGTAACAGGATCACAGTATAAGGTGTCATTAAGGGTAATTGCGTGTCCCATCGCACTTTGTGGACTATCTGGTGCAACTACAATCACATCCCCAAGGGTTTTCATCACTTCAATAAGCGCCCGTATTCCGGGTGCTGTAATACCATCGTCATTGGTCACTAAAATCAAGGGTTTTTTTTGGGGCATTTGGTTTTTTTTATGATTTGCTAAAATAATACTTTTCAAAGGAAAGGTTATCTTCGATGTTCGACAAATAATTTGTGTAAATCATTACTCTTGGCACAATTTTTTATGTATTTTGTTTGAAAATTAATGTTGAAAATTAACCGGTTTATGAAATGAGCATTACGGTAATGCTATACAACCACCCAAAAAGATATATGCGAATTGCATATGACCTTTAAAAAACAATAAATAACTACATATGAAAAGGAATTATAAAATTTTGTTTTTGGTGCTGCTTATGGCAGTTACCTCCTGCAGTTTTACTACAAAACAATTTAACGATCCCAATAAGGATAAGCTACTTATAGATTTAATTACCTATGTACTTGAAAAAGGGCATTATGATGCTAAATCTATTGACGATGGCTTTTCCAGGGAGGTTTATAAAGATTATTTAGACGCGATAGATCCCCTGAAGCGGTTTTTTTATAAGGAGGATATTACTGAATTTTCAAAGTTTGAGGATCAAATAGATGACCAGATCAGAAATAAGGAACTCAGCTTTTTTGATATTACCCATTCAAGACTTCAGGAAAGAATGACGGAAGTAAGAGGTATTTACAAGGAAATATTGACTGAACCTTTTGATTTTTCAGAAGAAGAAGATATAAATACGAATTACGAAGAGATAGAATATGTGGATTCCCGTGCCAATTTGAAAGAACGCTGGAGAAAGCAACTGAAATTTAGTACCCTTGGCAATTATTATGATCTAAAAGATGATCAGAAAAAACAGTTGGAGAATACTCCGGAAATGGAAGTTAAGACCGATGCTGAACTCGAGGAAGAAGCAAGAAATACTGTACTAACTTCAATGGAGGAATACTTTGATTTTAGTGAAGATTTGGAGCGGAAAGATTATTTCACCGTATATATTAACGCAATCGTAGAAGAATTTGATCCTCATACCTTCTATTTTGCACCACAGGATAAAGACCGGTTTGATATAGCAATGTCTGGTAAACTGGAAGGAATTGGAGCCCGTTTACAAAAGAAGAGTGATGATATTACTATTATGGAAGTAATTTCCGGTGGTCCGGCCTGGTTAAGTGATAAGCTTCACGAAGGGGATGTTATTACAAAAGTTAAACAGGAAGATGAAAAAGAACCTGTGAGTGTGGTTGGAATGCGTCTGGATGACGCGGTTAATTTAATAAAAGGGCCAAAAGGCACTAAAGTTACCCTTACAGTAAAGAAAAAAGTTTTAGGAAATACCGAAGATATAACCATTACCCGCGATGTGGTTGAACTTGAAGAAACCTATGCTAAATCGGCAAAAGTAGAAAAGGACGGAAAAACATTCGGTGTGATAAATCTTCCAAAGTTTTATTTCAACATGGAAGATTATTCCGAGCGTAATGCGGCATCGGATGTTAAGGAAGAGATCATCCGGCTTAAAAAAGAAGGAATGGAAGGACTGGTTCTGGACCTCAGGAATAATGGAGGAGGTTCTTTGAAAACCGTTGTGGATATCGCAGGTTTATTTATCGAGAAAGGTCCTATTGTACAGGTAAAATCAAAAATGGAAGGAAAGGAAATTCTGGAAGATAAAGATCCCAGTATTGTTTGGGACGGTCCATTGGTGATTTTGGTAAATGAACTTTCGGCTTCAGCTTCAGAAATTCTTGCGGCTGCAATGCAGGATTATAAAAGAGCTATTATTATAGGAAGTAAACAAACCTATGGTAAAGGGACAGTGCAAAATGTAATCGATCTAAATACCACCGTGAGAAGTAATGAATATGGGGATTTAGGAGCATTGAAATTGACCACTCAAAAATTTTACAGGGTGAATGGAGGCTCTACCCAGTTGGAAGGTGTTAAAAGCGATATTGTAGTTCCAGACAGGTACAGCTATATAGACATAGGAGAAAAGGATTATGAAAATCCTTTACCCTGGGATCAAATTGCTGCTGCAAAATATAAATCATGGGATGGTTATATAGATTTCGAGGAAACCATTGAAAACAGCAAGAAAAGAATGCAGGATAATCAACAATTAAATCTTATTGCTGAAAATGCCAAATGGGTAAAAGAGCAACGAAATAATGAAGTTTATTCTCTTAATTTTAATGATTATCAGTCTGAGCGGGAGAATCTGGAAAATGATGCGAAGAAATATGATGCAATTTCAAATTACACTTCCAGCTTAACCTATAATTCTTTACCCTACGAGGTGGAAATGTATAAAAGCGATACCATTCTTAAGGAGAAAAGGGACCGCTGGCATACCAGCTTAACCGGGGATGTGTATGTGGAGGAAGCCATTAATGTATTGGATGATATCCAGGTTAACAACATTAAAAAAAGGAAGGTTGCCACTATCAAGAATTAGCAAAATATAAGATCAATTATAAAACCCTTCAAAAGTAAATATAGCTTTTGAAGGGTTTTCTTTTTGTAATGAATAGGCAGGATTTAAATCTGGAAACAAAAAACTGAGAAAAAAGCCAGGTCTACCCGGTAATTATTCTCATTGAAGCGAATGTTAAGTTCCTGTAATTGTGCAAAGTGCTATGAGAAGGACATTCTTTCAGAATCCAGTTTAATAAATATAAACAGAAGGATTGTAAAGCCCCATAGGCCCGAGCCTCCATAGCTAAAGAAAGGAAGCGGTATTCCAACGGTAGGGAATATGCCTATTACCATAGCGATATTTACAAGAAAATGGATGAACAGGATCCCTACAAGACTATAGCCGTAAACCCTGTTGAACTGCGATTTTTGCCTTTCAGAAAGAAACAGAAGTCGTAACATAAATAATACAAAAAGGAGTGTTACCAGGGAAGTGCCCAAAAATCCCCATTCTTCTCCCACAGTGCTAAATATATAATCTGTATGCTGTTCTGGAACAAACTGTCCTTTTGTTTGAGTTCCTTCTGTCCAGCCTTTTCCTAACCAGCCTCCACTTCCAATCGCAATTTCACTTTGATTGGTGTTATAGCCTATTCCCTTTGCATCTACTTCCTGCCCCAGGACAATATTAAACCGGTCGCGATGACGCTGTTCAAACATGTTCTCAAAAATATAATCCACAGAATAGGAATAGCCTATAGCTAAAATCAGCGTGCCAAGTAAAAATAAATAGCTTGGGCGATTCCTGCGTTTTTGAAGTAAACTAATAAGGGCAATAACCCCAATTGCAATGGCTACGTATAAAGGGCCAAACAACAAGGTAAAAACAAAAACAGCTATGGCGGCAAAACCCAGAAAAAGATAAACCCCGGATAAGCCTTCCCGGTAAAGCGGAAAAAGAAATGCCGAATACACAAGTGCACTTCCGGCATCGGGTTGAGGTAAAATAATTAATGCGGGAAGGATGATTATAAGAAATGCAATGATTTGATGGGAGAAGACCTTTATGTTGGTTTGAATATCCCCTAAATATTTAGCCAGTGCAAGTGTTGTAGCCACTTTTGCAAACTCGGCAGGCTGAATGCTTACTCCCCCAAATACATACCAGGAAGTAGCACCGTTAATGGTTTTACCAAATGCGAATAAGCCTAAAATGGATATAAGGGATATAATATAAATAACACTGGAAAACCGCATGTAGAACCTTGCTTCAATAGAAAGCAGTACTACAATCATAAAAAAGCTAAGCAGGATCCAAACGGCCTGCTTTCCATAAACCTGACTAAAGTCAAAGATCGAGGAAGGATTATCTCCCAGGGAGGCAGAGTATATATTGATCCATCCAAAACCAACCAGTAGCAAATAGATAAAAATGGTTAACCAGTCAAAGGAAACAGAACTTTTTGACATTATTTATTAATTGAGAAAGGTTCTCCGGAATATGGCTTTTTATATTCCTCCTCCAGGCTATGGGTTAGGATCCAGTCCTCCATATCGGTTCTGCTAATAGTTCCTTTAAGGTATTTCTCGATCATTAAACCTGCGATCCTTCCGGCATACCTTCCTCCCCAATATCCATTTTCCACAAATACGGCAATGGCAATCTTGGGATTGTCTACCGGAGCAAAAGCTATAAAAATTGAATGATCTGTTAGCTGAATACGTTTTCCTCCAATTTTCGTGAAATTTTCTGCAGTACCTGTCTTACCTGCTATTTCAATACCGGGAATTCTAAGTGAAGAGGCAGTCCCACTTTGATAAACCTGGTGCATTCCTTCTACTACGGGTATAAAATGTTTGGGATCTATGGTGGTATGTTTTTTCTCTGTAAATTCTTTGTCTTTTATAGGATTCCCATCGATTTCTTTTAAAATATGAGGGGTGTAGAACCAACCTTTGTTTGAAATGGCAGCAGTCATATTGGCTAGTTGAATAGGCGTCATTAAAACTTCTCCCTGTCCTATCGCATTGGAGATAGTGGCTGTGGAATACCATTTATAGGTAGGATAATCGTAGATCCTGTTATAATAATCGGCGGTTGGGATCTTCCCGGGTCTTCCTGTAGAAAGATCGGAACCAAGATAATTTCCCAAACCAAAACTTTTAAGGTGATTTGCCCAGGTATCTACTCCTTCCTGGGGAGTTGGGAATTTTTCAATTATACGTCGGTACACATTGGCAAAATATGCGTTACAGGATTGGGCTATCCCGGGAACCATATTTAAAGGAGAGGCATGTGCGTGACATCCCATTTTCCTTCCCCGGCCAAAAACATATCCCATATTGCAGGAAAACCTGTCCTGGGTAGTTACCGCTCCTTCCTGCAGGGCAATTAATGCATTGATAGTTTTAAAGGGGGATCCGGGAGGATATTCTGCCTGTAATCCCCGGTCATAAAGAGGACGGGCGATCGTGTCATAATAAAGTTCGGTAAAATTACGGGAACGCTGTCTTCCAACCAGTAAAGCCGGATCATAGGATGGTGCGGTAACCAAGGCCAGTATTTCTCCCGTTGCTGGCTCAAGTGCAACGATGCCACCCCATTTGTTTTCCATTAATTTCTCTCCGTATGCCTGTAAAACCCCATCAATGGTTACGGTAACATCTTTTCCTTTTTTAGGAAGTGTATCGTAAATCCCATCTTTAAACGCTCCAATATCACGGTTAAATCTGTCTTTTTGAATATATTTTACCCCTTTTACCCCGCGGAGTAATTCTTCGTAATATCCTTCAATTCCTTGCTTGCCTATTAAATCCCCGGATATGTAATACGGATTTTCCTCAATGATCTTTTTGTTCACTTCGGCTATATAACCTAAAACATTGGATCCATTATGAGTTTGATAATCTCTTAGAGAGCGCTTTTGAATATAAAACCCCTCATAATTACGCATCTTTTCCTGTAAGTAGGCGTATTCAGATTTGGTTAACTGCGGCACTATAATCGATGGGAGTCTTGGAGAATATATCTTTGCCTTGTCCAGTTTTGAGGCTAATTCTTCGGGTGTGATATTTAAGATCCTGCAAAATTCGGCTGTATCGAATACCTTTACATTCCGCGGAATTGCCATAACATCGTACGAAGGCTGATTGGATACCAGCAACTCTCCATTCCTGTCAAAAATGTAACCTCGTTGAGGATAATCATAGACAACTTTAATGGCATTATCTTCAGACAGTCGAACAAAAGATTCGTCGATAACCTGTAAATAAAAGAGTCTAGCCAGAAATATGATTCCGGTAGTTATAATAATTATAAATAGTAATACTCTTCTCATCTTCGTTTCGGTTTGAAAAGCGTTAAGCTTATCAGTATCAATATTACAGTGAAAATTCCTGAAAATAAGGTCTTTTTCGCTATCAAAAAGATATGGGAAAAATCAAACATTTCCAGGGTAAATAAGATAAAATGGTGAACAAATACCAGGATTAAAATATAACCCAATCTGGCTCCAAAGGGAGTATTAGCTAACTTCACGGTTTGATAATCATAGCTTACTCCAAAGGAAAACCTTAAAACGGCAGGCCTTATAAAAGCGATCACAACACAGGCCGCTGCATTTATTCCTCCGCTATCCTCAAAGGTATCAATACTTATTCCCAATAAAAATGATACCAGCAAAAATAAAGTTTGCGGAGTGTTAAAAGGATACAGCACCAGAAACAACACATATAGATATGGATTGATATAACCCAGAAAGTTGATATTGTTAAGGAGTAAAACCTGTAACAATACCAAAATGATAAAGCGGATTATATTTGCAATTATTGTACTAGTCATCGATATTTTCCAGAGCTTTAACTTCGGCCTTATCTTTGTTTTCTATGATATACACATACCCAATATTGGTCATGTCGTTAAACAGCCTGATGTTGATGGTATAGTAACTTTCACTTACATCGAGTGAGAAATCGGTTATATTACCTATTGGGATACCCTGGGGGAAAATAAGCGATCTTCCACCCGTTATAATGGTATCGCCTTTTTTTACCGGGGCTTGTCTGGGAACATCTACCAACTGAACTATATTGGGGTTTTTTCCATCCCAAACAAGAGAACCAAAATGATTGGTCTTTTTAAGTTGTGCATTAATCCGGGAATTACTGTTTAAAATAGAGATTACCCTGGAGTAGTTTGGCGAGACTTGATCTATGATCCCAACAATCCCCTGGCTGGTTATAACTCCCTGCTCTGTCGCGATCCTGGAGTTTTCGCCACGGTTAAGGGTGATATAATTATTGGTTTTTGAATAGTTGTTGTTGATAACGGTGGCAGTTCTTATTTGGTAAATTCCTTCATAAGAGAGGGAATCTAAAAAATTTTCTTCCGATATAGTGTCCTGGATATTGGTGAGTTTGCTTCTTAAGTATTTGTTTTCTTCTACCAGTCTTTTGTTATAATCTTCAAGGTGGAAATAGGTTTGAATATTATTTGCCCAGTCATAAATTCCCCCGGTAATAAAATTCGCGGAACTTATAAATTTGCTTTTATGAAAGGAATGTGATTGAATTGTTAAAAATAAGGAAATCCCCAGCAGCAACAGGAATAAAATATTATTCTTATTGCGTATAAGAAAATTAAATATCTGCTGCATAAGTCGGTTCCTACTTTATCAATATTCCCTTATATCGGCTCAGGTTTTTTAGGCATATTCCGGTTCCACGAACTACTGCTCTCAGGGGATCTTCAGCGATATAAACAGGAAGATCGGTTTTTAGGGATAATCTCTTATCCAGGCCTCTCAACATGGACCCTCCTCCGGCAAGATAGATCCCGGTATTATAAATATCGGCGGCGAGTTCCGGCGGGGTTTGAGATAAGGTTTCCATAACGGCGTCCTCAATTCGTAAAATTGATTTATCCAGTGCTTTAGCAATCTCCCTATACGAAATTTGTACCTGTTTGGGTTTTCCTGTTAGTAAATCACGACCCTGAACGCTCATTTCTTCCGGTGGAATTTCCAGATCTTCTGTAGCGGCTCCAATTTGAATCTTTATTTTTTCAGCAGTTCGCTCTCCAACATATAAATTGTGCTGAGTGCGCATATAATAAACGATGTCATTGGTAAATACATCTCCTGCGATCTTGATAGACTTATCACATACGATACCACCTAAAGCTATCACGGCAATTTCGGTAGTACCACCCCCTATATCCACGATCATATTTCCTTTAGGCTGCATAATATCTACCCCAATTCCAATAGCAGCTGCCATTGGCTCGTGAATAAGATATACTTCCTTACCATTTACCCTTTCTGCACTTTCCTTAACGGCGCGCATTTCAACCTCGGTTATCCCGGATGGAATACAGATTACCATTCTTAGGGCCGGAGTAAACATTCTCTTTTTCAATGCAGGTATTTCCTTGATAAACATGTTTATCATCTTTTCGCTGGCATCAAAATCGGCAATAACACCATCTTTCAACGGTCTTATTGTTTTTATATTTTCGTGGGTTTTTCCCTGCATCATGGCAGCTTCTTTTCCCACGGCTATAATTTTCCCTGTTGTTCTGTCCCGGGCTACAATTGAAGGGCTATCCACAACAACTTTATCGTTATGAATTATCAACGTATTTGCGGTTCCTAAATCTATTGCTATTTCTTCAATGAGAAAGTCGAAAAATCCCATATTCTATCTATTGAGGTTAGGTAAATGTAGTGAAATTAATGTTTAAAATGCCGTGTTCCGGTCATCACCATTGCAATATTATTTTTGTTGCAATAATCGATGCTCAATTGGTCTTTTATGGAGCCTCCGGGCTGTATTACGGCTGTTATTCCTGCATTCCCTGCAATTTCAACACAATCAGGAAAAGGGAAAAAAGCATCACTTGCCATAACAGCTCCTTTTAGGTCAAACTCAAAGGAATTTGCTTTCTCAATGCTGTGGGTAAGGGCATCTACCCTAGAGGTTTGTCCTGTTCCACTGGCAAGTAGTTGTTTATTTTTTGCTAAAACGATAGTATTGGATTTGGTGTGTTTGCAAATTTTAGATGCGAAAATCAAATCATTTAACTCATTTTCTGTGGGTTTATTGTTGGTTGCATGGCTTAAATCTTCAACAGAATCTGTTTTATGATCCCTGTCCTGTACCAAAATTCCATTTAAACAGGTTCTTACGAGTTCCTGTGTGAATTCCTGAACTTTTTGAACCAGAATTATCCTGTTTTTCTTTCCTTTTAAAATTTCCAGCGCATCTTTTGAATAGGAAGGCGCAATAACCACCTCACAAAATAGCTCATGGATTTCTTCAGCGGTAGCTTTATCAATTTCGGTATTGCTTATAAGTACTCCCCCAAAGGCTGAAACAGGATCTCCTGCCAGGGCATCTAAATAGGCGCGGTGCAGCGTTTCTCGTTGTGCCAGTCCGCAGGCGTTGTTATGTTTCAGGATTGCAAATGTGGGAGCATCGTTTTTAAATTCACTCATAAGGTTTACCGCGGCATCCACATCGAGCAAATTATTGTACGAAAGTTCCTTGCCGTGTACCTGGTTAAAAACCGCTTCAAAATCTCCGTAGAAAGTCCCTTTTTGATGTGGGTTTTCTCCGTAACGCAATTCTTTTCCTTTTGAGAAACTCTGTTTAAAAACTTTTTCTTCAGAATTAAAAAAGTTGAAAATGGCAGTATCGTAGTGCGAGGAGACCTGGAATGCTTTTGCTGCAAATTTTTTGCGATCTTCCAGACTGGTCTTTCCCTGGGTTTCTGAAATAAGGTTTAAAAATTCGGAATAATCATCCACAGAAGAAACACAAAGCACATCTTTGAAATTTTTCGCTGCAGCGCGAATCAAAGAAATTCCGCCAATATCTATTTTTTCTATAATAGCCTCTTCGGAAGCGCCCGAAGCTACTGTATTTTCAAATGGGTAAAGATCCACGATCACAATATCTATTTGTGGAATCTCATATTCCTTCATCTCGGCAACATCACTTTCATTTTCCTGTCGGTTTAAAATTCCGCCGAAGATTTTTGGGTGAAGGGTTTTCACTCTTCCGCCTAAAATAGATGGATACGAAGTAAGATCTTCTACTGCAATAACTTCAATACCTAGGTCTTTTATAAACTTTTCGGTACCGCCTGTAGAGTAAATTCTAACGCCAAAATCATTCAGTTTTTTTACGATTGGAGCCAGCCCTTCCTTATCAAATACAGAAATAAGGGCCGATTTTACCGATTTTAATTCGCTCATTGTGTTGTGTTTGTTATGTCTGCAAAAGTAATTAAATCACTATAAAATCTAAGGATCTGGACTTTTATTTCTTAAAAAAAATGTAACGAAATACATTTGCCTGCGTCTTATCTTTTATCGACGCAAAACACCTGTTTTTACTATGCTAATCTATCTTAGGGTTCTAAAGGAAAGTTTCAATTTTGCCATCAGCGCATTAAGAAACAACAAGCTGCGGACTTTTTTATCCCTTCTCGGTGTTACTATTGGGATATTTTCCATAATTGCAGTACTTGCTGCGGTAGATTCTCTTGAAAAGGAGATTAAAGGTTCCCTGAGTTCTCTTGATAACAGCACCATTATTTTAATGCGGTTTTCTTTTGGTCCTTCCGAAATTCCCAGTTGGAAAAGACAACAATTCCCGGATGTTTCCTATGATGAATACCAGTATTTAAAAAAGAATCTGCCCGGTCTTGAAGCTACCAGTTATACTTTAAATGTTCCCCAGGAATCTTTAAAATATGAAGAAACAACGGTGACGGGTGTTGGGATTGGTGCCGTTTCGCACGAATATTACGATATAGAAGCCTTACAACTCGGCGAGGGAAGATTCTTTAATGAATCGGAAGCTGTAAGTGGATCACAGGTAATTATCCTTGGACATGAAATCGCCCAAAATCTTTTTGGTGAAAGTAATCCCATGGGAAAAGAGCTTCGCTTATACGGACAAAAATTTTCTGTTATTGGTGTTTTGGAAAAAGAAGGCTCAAATTTCCTGGGAAATTCAAAAGACGGAGCAGTTTTAATACCGGTAAATGTGGTGAGAAGGATCTTTGGGGATAATAATAAATCTACTTTTCCGCAAATAATAATCAAACCTGAAGATGGGGTTGATAATGCTGAATTTATTGCAGTACTAACTCAGCAATTAAGAAATTACCGGGGATTGAAACCAGATGAAGTGAGTAATTTCTTCGTAAACCAATTACAGGGTTTTGCGGATCTTATCGATAATATCACCGGACAGTTAAATTTCATTGGACTCATTATCAGCGGGTTTTCACTTTTGGTGGGAGGATTCGGTATCGCAAATATTATGTTTGTAAGTGTTAAGGAAAGGACCAATCTTATTGGTATTCAGAAATCCCTTGGCGCAAAAAATAAATTTATCCTGTTCCAGTTCTTGTTTGAAGCAGTGATCCTTGCGGTGATAGGTGGATTGGTAGGATTATTCCTGGTATGGCTTGTCTCCATTGGTGCATCACAATTTACAGGAGAATTTGAATTTGTGCTTTCTCCCTGGAATATGTTCCTTGGAACCGCTGTTTCAGCAGTAATTGGGCTAATTTCAGGTATCATTCCCGCCATAAGCGCATCGAAACTTGACCCGGTGGAAGCGATACGTACCGGAATGTAATGTTAGATTTGAGATATTAGTATTGAGTATTCAGATGTCAATCTTTCGAGGATCTCTGTTGAAAACATTCTTTTATTTTCCTTGTTTTTAAGTTACGAATTCACCAATGTTTTTTAGGTTTCTCATATCTCATATCTCATATCTCATATCTCATATCTCATATCTCATCTTGAACTTTGAACCTTGAACCTTGAACTTTGAACATTTTCTTTTTGTCTCTAGCTAAGTATAAAAGAGGTTTTTATTCCCCCTTTGGGGGTTAGGGGGCTGTTAAAACTTCAGCTACCTGCTCATTCACCCATTCCAAAAACCGTTCATCGTCCTGCGTAAAGGGATCAGGAGTATTGGAATCAATATCTATCTGCCCTACATTTTCTCCATCGATGAAAAGCGGCACAACAATTTCAGCTTTAACATTAATGCTGCAGGCAATGTAATTATCCTGAGCTTTAACATCTGCTACCACAAAATTCTTATTGGAAACAGCTACCTGCCCGCAAATTCCTTTTCCAAAAGGAATGATAGTATGATCTGTTGGTTCACCGGCATAAGAGCTCAGTTTAAGTTCCTCTTTATCGCCATTTTTAAAATAAAATCCCACCCAGTTATAATACGAAATGTTTTCTTTCAGCAATTCACATATCTTTAATAATCGAAGTTCAACAGATGATTCTCCGGTTTTTAGGATGGCTTTAATCTGGGGTTTTAATTTCTGAAATGGCATAGCTTTTATTTTTTTTGTAAAAGTATTTAAAGTTTGGGTTTCTCACCTTTCATTTTTCTATAAATTTGTTGAAACAGGTATTTTCTTTGCTACAGCTATTCAAAAAATACAAATCGGTTTTACGGTTCATTCTCATATTTTTGGGAAGTTATTTTTTGTTCTCCATTTTTTATAACATGTATCTCGATCTTTCGCTTTCTCAAAAATATTACCCCGATTTTTTCACGCATCTTGTTGCAATACAAAGTGAAGCAGTAATCGAAGCTTTTGGATATTCCTCCAGAATTTTTCCCAATCCCAACGAGCCTTCCATGAACCTATATGTGAATGATCTTTTTTTGGCAAGGGTGGTGGAAGGCTGTAATTCCATAAGCATCATTATTCTGTTCATTTCATTTGTGCTGGCTTTTGTTTCAAAATTGAAAACCACGCTGCTGTTTGTTTTTGCGGGATCGGTAATAATATATGTGATGAACGTTATCCGGATCGCTATTTTAAGTATAGGGATCTATGAATACCCCCAGCACGCAGATTTCCTCCATAGCATTGTGTTTCCATTGATTATTTATGGAACGGTTTTTATTTTATGGATTATCTGGGTTCGTATTTTCTCTAAAGCTACCACCTATGGAAATCAGGTATAGAATTGCCATAATCAGTTTATTGGTGGGTTTGTTGGTTCTCATCAGGTTTTTTGAACACAGCCTGTTTTATGATCCGCTCATTGAGTTTTATAAATCAGATTATCTCAATGATAAGGTTCCCAATTTTATCACGTGGAAGCTCTTTGCGAATGTTTTTCTGAGGTTCTTGTTAAACACTGGGGTATCCCTGGCAATAGTATACGCGGCTTTTCTGGATAAAAACATACTTAAATTCTCCTTTTTACTCTATGCTTTACTTTTTATAGGTTGTTTCTCGGTTTTTACGTTTTTGATTCTCACCATTGAAAATGAAAACTTTATGGCGCTGTTCTATATGCGTAGATTTTTGATACATCCCATTTTTGTGATCATTCTTTTGCCTGCATTTTATTATTTCCGACTAAAAAATTCAATTAAAATTGACGAAAATAAATGAGAATTTTCTATGTATATTTTTTTTATACTTGATTTAAAGCAATAAATTGGGTTAAACTAATTGATTTTTAAAGTAGTTAACCCGGATAACTAAATATTGTTTATCTTTGACAACGATGAAAAAGGCTGTTCAAAAATTGCTTTCTACAACCCTGGCACTTTTAGTGCTCTTCTCTACATTTTCATTTACTGTAGATAAACATTTCTGCGGAAGTATTTTAGTAGACAAAGCCATCTTTTCTGAAGCAAAAACCTGCGGAATGGATATGCATTCTCATTCCGAGATTGATTTGATGGATGAGGATAATTGTTGTAGTGACCAGAACATTTCAGTAGAGGGTCAGGATGAACTTAAGATATCATTTCAATCTCTGGACCTCAACCAACAATTATTTTTAACTGTCTTCACCTATTCCTATAGTAATTTATTTGAAGGTTTACCGCAGCAGGTTATCCCTTTTAAAAATTATACTCCGCCTCTTATCGTCAAGGACCTCCCGGTTCTTAACGACACTTTCCTTATTTGATTATCTAATGATTTTTTTTCCGCCGAAGCATTTAGCTTTCCGGCGTTAAAGCATTGTTGTGGTTTTTTTTTGAAAATCATTTGCTTATGCTCTTAAAGGATTATATCATTAAATAATCAAAAAAAATGTTTGATAAACTCATAAAATATTTTCTATACAACCGTTTGGTAACTATACTCATTCTGGTCTTTATAATAGGCTGGGGATTAGTAACGGCGCCTTTTAACTGGAACATAGACTTCCTGCCCAGCGATCCTGTACCGGTTGATGCGATCCCGGATATAGGGGAAAATCAACAAATTGTATTTACAGACTGGCCTGGGCGTTCCCCCCAGGATATTGAGGACCAGATTACCTATCCCATGACTACCACTTTACTGGGAATTTCAGGGGTAAAATCTATTAGGAGTACTTCAATGTTCGGGTTCTCCATCATTTATATCATCTTCGAGGAAGATGTAGAATTCTATTGGTCACGTACCAGGGTGTTGGAAAAACTAAATTCGCTTCCTTCTGAATTGCTTCCGCAGGGGGTACAACCTACCCTGGGACCCGATGCTACCGGGCTGGGTCAGGTGTATTGGTATACCTTGGAAGGTCGTGACCCTCAAGGGAATGTTACCGGGGGTTGGGACTTGCACGAATTGCGCTCTATCCAGGATTACTATGTAAAACTTGGCTTAAGTGGAACTGAAGGAGTTTCAGAAGTAGCATCGGTAGGAGGATTCATTCGAGAATACCAGATAGATGTAGATCCAGATGCCCTAAAGGCCTTTGATATCGGGATAGACCAGGTGATGAAGGCGGTACAGAATTCCAACCGGGATATTGGGGCAAAAACCCTTGAGATCAATAAGGTGGAATACCTGGTGCGGGGGCTTGGCTATATAGAATCTATAGAGGATATTGAGAATTCTGTTGTAACAGCGGTAGATAATAAACCGATTCTTATCAAAGATTTAGGAGTGGTTAATTTAGGGCCTGCAGAGCGTCGCGGCATTTTAGACAAAGGTGGTGCAGAGGTGGTTGGCGGAGTTGTTGTTGCCCGGTATGGTTCAAATCCCTTAAAGGTTATTGAGAATACAAAGGATAAGATCAAAGAAATATCTGCGGGATTACCCCAAAAAACCCTTGCGGATGGAACAATTAGCAAACTTACTATTGTTCCGTTCTATGACAGGACCCAACTTATCAATGAAACCCTTGGCACTTTGGAGAGCGCCCTTTCTCATGAGATCCTAATTAGTATCCTGGTTATTATTGTACTTGTCCTGAATTTACGCGCATCTCTTATAATTTCGAGTTTGCTGCCCATTGGTGTGTTAATCACCTTTATTGCCATGCGCTATTTTGGGGTAGATGCCAATGTGGTGGCACTCTCAGGGATAGCTATCGCAATTGGGGTAATGGTAGATGTTGGGATCGTATTTGTAGAAAATATAATAAGGCACCTGGAGATGAAGAAAAATGCGGGAGCCAGAGATTCAAGATTGCTTGGGATAATTCATAAAGCCACCACTGAAGTGGCACCGGCCGTTACCACCGCCATCGCTACAACGGTGGTGAGTTTTCTACCGGTATTTTTTATGGAAAATGCTGAAGGAAAATTATTCAGGCCACTTGCCTTTACCAAAACCTTTGCCCTTGCGGCTGCATTCCTGATAGGCTTAATTATCCTACCCATGCTTGCCTATTTTGCATTTAATATTCGCCTGCAAAAGGCTAGAATGGTAAGGATCTGGAATATTATTCTCATAGTTGCCGGACTTTTTCTTGCAATCTGGTTTAGTTTCTGGTTGCCACTTGCTCTTGTACTCATTGGTTTAGTAAGACTTCTGGAAGACCGAAATCCGGAGTTCCTGGGGAAATATTCTACCCAGATCACCTTGTTTATTATCCTGGCAGTTACCTTATTTTTCCTCACCGGGGAATGGGTACCGCTTGGGTATCAAAACTCCCTTTTTTCGAATTATATCTTTGTAATAGTCCTACTTGCAATTACCCTGTTGTTACTCATGGCCGTGGTAAGATTTTACAGGCCCATACTCAACTGGTGCCTGGAGAATAAAGGGGCATTTTTACTGGTGCCGGTAATAACCATTTTCTTCGGAATATTGATTTGGCTTGGATTTCCAAAGATCTTTAGCCCTGTTGCCAATGGGTTTGATAAAATAGGTTGGAATGTGCGCACCACCTCCGGCTGGAGTGCTATGTCCCATTCCTTTCCGGGGGTAGGAAAAGAATTTATGCCTTCCTTAAATGAGGGAAGTTTCCTTCTTATGCCAACCTCTATGCCTCATGCGGGAATTGAATCTTCTAAGGAATCGCTGCAACGAATGGATATTGCAATAACTGCCATTCCCGAGGTTGAGGTGGTGGTAGGTAAACTGGGTAGGATAGAAAGCGCTTTAGATCCGGCTCCAATTTCTATGTATGAGAATGTGATCAATTACAGGTCCGAATATGAACTTACTCCCGGAGGACGCCCAGTATCTTATAAGGTAGATGACGAAGGAATGTTTATTTTAAAGTCGGGAGATACCCTGAGCAATGAGGATGCGCTTAACAGGGGATTCTCTGCCAATGATCTAATACTTGATGAAGATGGTGAATACTTCAGAAACTGGAGGGAACATATAAAAAGTCCCGATGATATCTGGAATGAGATTATAAGCAGGTCAAACCTTCCCGGGGTTACCTCGGCTCCCAAACTCCAGCCCATTGAAACCAGGCTGGTAATGCTTCAAACCGGGATGCGGGCACCAATGGGAATAAAGGTGTATGGGCCAGATCTTCAAACCATCCAGGAATTTGGGATCCAGCTCGAAGGTCTGTTGAAGCAGGTTCCTTCAGTAAAAGCAGAAGCTGTATTTGCAGACAGGACGGTGGGTAAACCGTACCTGGAAATAGATATAGACCGCAATGCCATTGCGCGTTATGGTCTTAGTATAGAGAATGTACAGCAAACTCTTGAAACCGCTGTGGGGGGTATGGAGATCACCACCACGGTAGAAGGTAGAGAACGTTATCCGGTAAGGGTGCGGTATCCGAGGGAACTAAGGGACGACCCTTCTTCGATAGAAAGAATTTTAATTCCCACCCCGGCGGGGGCACAGATTCCGCTGGGAGAACTGGCCGAATTGAAATACACACGCGGGCCTCAAATGATACGGAGTGAAGAAACCTTTTTGGTAGGATATGTTCTATTTGATAAGCGCACGGAATATGCTGAGGTGAATGTTGTGAACGATGCCCAAAAATTCATTCAGGATAAAATCGATGCTGGAGAATTAACTGTTCCGGCCGGGGTGAGCTATAAATTTTCGGGAAATTATGAAAATCAGGTTAGGGCTGTAAAAAGGCTTTCTATCGTGATCCCTATAAGTTTGATCATCATCTTCCTGTTATTATACTTTCAGTTCAAGACTGTCATAGCCTCGACTATACATTTTTCAGGGGTATTTGTTGCCTTTGCGGGAGGTTTCATCATGATTTGGCTTTATGGCCAGCCCTGGTTTATGGATTTTGCTGTAAGCGGGGTAAATATGCGGGAACTTTTCCAAATGGGAACCATTAACCTGAGCGTAGCCGTGTGGGTTGGATTTATAGCATTATTTGGTATAGCAACAGATGATGGGGTACTTATGGGAACCTATATACACCAGGTATTTGAAAAACGAAATCCTCAAACCGTTCCGGCAGTTAGGGCTGCGGTAATGGAAGCGGGATTAAAGCGGGTGCGTCCTGCAATGATGACCACGGCCGTTACTATAATTGCCCTTTTTCCTGTATTGACCTCCACCGGAAAAGGAGCAGATATTATGGTGCCTATGGCCATTCCTATCGTGGGTGGAATGATCATACAGATAATGACCATTTTTGTAGTACCGGTATTACAGGCATACTGGAGAGAGCGGGTGGTATCCTCCTCCGGCGCCCCCGAAGGGGGAAATACTTCTCCGGTGGCTAATAATTTATAAAAAAATTGATAATGAAAACATATAAAAATTTAAAGAAATTCGGTTCAGAACTCCCCCCTCGGGGGTTAGGGGGGCTTTTCCCCCTTCGGGGGCTGGGGGGCTTTTTGTTTTTCCTCCTTTGGACGTTGGGAGGGCAGTCTCAGGCTCAAACTCTTGATGCCTATCTCCAAATGGCCGCAGAGAATAATCCGAAACTTAAGGCTTCCTATGCCGAGTTTGAAGCTGCCCTGCAACGGGCGCCACAGGTGGCTTCCCTGCCAGATCCTACCCTAACGGTGAGCGCCTTTGGGAGAATGATAGAAACACGCGTGGGAGCCCAGGAAGCAAGGTTTAATTTAATGCAGATGTTTCCCTGGTTCGGCACCCTGAAGGCCAAAGAAGATGCGGCGAATTTAATGGCCGAAGCTTCTTTTCAAAACTACCTGGATCTAAGAAACCAGGTCTTTTTTGATATAAAATCTGTTTATGCCGAATTATATGCGCTTGAAAAAACCATTCAGCTTAAACAGGAGAACCTTTCTATTCTTGATTCATACAGGGAACTTTCCTTAAGTCGATTCCGAAGCGGAGGTTCTCCCATGGTAAATGTGGTAAAAGTAGATATACAAAGGGATGCTGCCATTACCGAAATTGAATTGCTACAGGAGCAGCGTAAGCCCCTTCAAACCAGGTTCAACCTGATGTTAAGACGGGAACCTCTGGCAGCAGTAAGCATTCAGGATACGCTTATGCTGGGAGAAGTAGCTCCTGTAATTGAAAATTCTGAATCCTTTGCAGGACATCCAACTTTAACAGGATTGGAGAAACAAAAAGAGGCCTATGAAATGCAGGAAATTATTGCACAAAAGGAAGGCCTGCCTATGATAGGGTTGGGGGTAGATTATTCCATAATCTCAAAACGTACCGATGCCAATCCCGATATGAACGGTCAGGACGCAATCATGCCTATGCTCTCAGTTACGCTTCCCATTTTCAGAAAGAAGGTGAATGCAGCCAGAAAAGAAGCTCAATTTATGGGAGAAAGTGTATTGGAACAACAGGAAGCACAGCGAAATGAGCTTCAAAATGAGTATGAAACCGCTCTTTACGAAATAAACAGGGCAAAGAAACTTCTTGATCTTTTTGACCGGCAAATTGAAAGCTCCGGTCAGGCCAATAAGTTGTTGATCTCCGGCTACAGCAATTCCATTATCGATTTTGATGAGGTACTTCAAATGAACCAGGATGTATTGATGTACCAAACCCAAAAAATAGAGGTTTTAAAAACCGGGGTAATTGCTGAAGCAAAGTTGGAATATTTGATGGCACGATGATATGATGGTTTGATGATAGAATTGAATAAAAGGTATTTTTAATAATTATAAAAAATGGAGAATAAGAATGAAATATTAGAACTGAGTTTTGACTTTGCTCTTTCTATTATTGAATTTTCTGAATTGTTGGAGAGTAATAAAAAATATGTGATTTCCAGGCAGCTTTTAAAATCAGGGACTTCTATAGGAGCCAATATGAGGGAGGCTCAAAATGCCCATAGCCGGAATGATTTTATTTCAAAATGTGTAATTGCTATGAAAGAGGCCGATGAAACAGAATATTGGCTTCAGTTGTGTGAGAAAAGTCTAAATTATCCTCAACCAGGGGACCTATTAATAAAAATTTTATCCATTAAAAAACTCCTTTCAAGGATTATTTCTTCCTCCATAAAAAACAGAAAAAATGAAAAATAGAAAAAACATACTTTTGGCAATTGGCCTCTTATTAATAGGGCTAATTGCGGGATGGATAATAAAACCATCAAATAATCATAAGACCGAATCATCAGATGATCAAAATATTGGATCATCAGAACATCAGGAAATATGGACTTGTTCCATGCACCCCCAGATAAGGCAAAATGAACCCGGGTCCTGTCCTATTTGTGGGATGGACCTTATTCCGCTGGAAATTACAGGAGATGGGGGAGATCCGGGATTGTACCAAATGAGTGAAAATGCAATGAAGCTTGCCAATGTGCAGACGATGGTGGTGGGAAGAGGCGATGCCTCGCGGGAGATGAGGCTCAACGGTAAGGTACAGGTAGACGAAAGAGCTTCTTATTCCCAGTCCACCCATATTCCGGGAAGAATAGAACAACTGGCAATTAATTTTACGGGCGAGAAAGTGAGTCGCGGCCAAAACCTTGCAACCGTTTATTCGCCAGAGCTGGTTACAGCGCAGGAAGAATTGCTCCAGGCTGCCGCTATAAGGTCAAGTCAGCCTGAATTATTTGAAGCCGCAAAGACAAAACTGAGAAACTGGAAGATAGGAGACGCTCAGATAGAGCAAATATTATCGGGCGGAAAGGCCATACAGCGCTTTTCTATAAGAGCCGATGTAAATGGAATTGTAACCGAAAAAATGGTAGATCTGGGGGATTATGTAGAACGCGGCATGCCCATCTATGAAATTTCAGACCTTTCCAAGGTTTGGGTTTTATTTGATCTTTATGAAGGGCAGCTTGCCTGGGTAAAAGAAGGCAGCAAAGTGGAATTCACCATAAACTCTTTCCCGGGAGAAACCTTTGAAGGAAAGATCAGTTTTGTAGATCCGCTATTGGATTCCCAAACGCGGGTGTCCACAGCACGTGTAGAAGTAGATAATAAAGACGGAAGATTGAAGCCGGGAATGTTTGCATCTGGTGTAGTAAAAAATACTATGAGTGCCGGCCAGACCCAGGAATTGATCATCCCGAAATCGGCAGTGCTTTGGACAGGAAAACGCTCTATAGTCTATGTAAAGACAGATGTAGATGGGAGAGCCGGCTTCAGGCTTAGGGAGATAACTTTAGGTCCTTCCCTTGGAGATTCTTATGTAGTACAGGAAGGCCTTGAGCCGGGGGAAGAAATTGTATCCAACGGAGCCTTTACCGTAGATGCCGCGGTGCAGTTATCTGGCGGAACAAGTATGATGAATCCAGATGGAGGTAAGCAGAGTACCGGCCATGACCATGGCCAGACGCAGCAGGACCAGACAGGACAAATTAAGGTTGAAGTAAGCAAGAATGTAAATAATGATCTTAATAAGCTGGTTGATGATTATCTCAGGCTGAAGGACGCACTGGTTAAAGATAATTATTCCCAAGCCAGACAGCACGCGCAAGCATTTGAAAAAAGTATTGGAACTGTAGATGGTTTCAATCCGGAAGCTAAAATAGTGTGGGAAAGTTATGAAAAGGAGCTAAAAGCCGATGCCGTGATCATCTCCGGTGCGGCCAAAATTGAGAGTATGCGGGAGAGGTTTGACGAACTTTCTACAACGATGATAGGAATGGTAAAAACCTTTCAGTTAACCAATAAAGAACTTTATGTGCTGCATTGCCCAATGGCAGATAGCAACAAGGGAGCCGATTGGTTAAGTGCTTCTTCCGAAGTTAAAAACCCTTACTATGGCAGTGCTATGCTAACCTGCGGGGAATTAAAAGAAACGATACAATAAGATGTTAAATTTAATTTAAAGAATTCTACAAATATGAAAAGATCAATTTTAATTGTTTTATGCCTGGCGTTGATTAGCTGTGGTAATGAAAAAAAGGAGCAGCAAAATGATGTGAAAGAACAAGACCATCAAATGCATTCAGAAAATAAATCTGATACAGATACACCTGCTAAAAGTTTAAGTCCACATACCAGTGCAATGGCAATGGTTGGAGATGCCCATATACATATAGACTATTCTTCCCCAAGTGTTAGAAACAGGATGGTTTTTGGCGGTTTGGTAGGCTATAACACAGTATGGCAGGCAGGGGCTCATAAAGCAACCTGGATAGAGACCAATAAAGATTTGAAGATAGATGGTAAAGTTTTACCTGCCGGAAAATATGGTTTTTTTGTAGTGCCCGGTAAAGAGACCTGGAAAGTGATGTTTAATTCTAAATGGGATCAACATGGGAAAGATGAATATAGAGAGGCAGAGGATGTTCTTGTTACTACAATCACTCCAGAAAACCTGGCATCCAATCAAGAGGCACTTACCTACATAGTAGAAGATAAAAAGAACAATAAAGGGGTTATCTCTCTGGCGTGGGAAAAATCTAAAATTGAGATTCCGTTCGAGGTTCTAATATCCAAAAAATAAGTCAATTTTTAATTCAAACAGGTATAAGAGATTCTTATTTAAAACTCTAAAAACATTTATAAAAGATCATGAAAAATAGAATTAAAAAGTTAAGTGTAGTACTGGTGCTAAGCATTGCATTTGTGGGTTGTAAAAATACACAGGAAGAAGATAAAGAGACCATAACGCTTCAGGAAACAATAGATACGCCAAAGGAAAAGGAAGTTTTAGCATCCAATTATCAATTAGGGGATCATATTCCTAACGAATTGGTTTGTATGGTAAACAATGCATATATGGGTACAACGCAAATCCCTGTTCCGGTAGATGGGAAAACCTATTATGGATGTTGTGAAATGTGCGTAGGTAAATTGAATAATGATGAAAATGCAAGAATGGGAAAAGACCCATTTAGTGGCAAGATGATAGACAAATCTCAAGCCTACATAATACTTTCCAGCAAGGATGGAGCAGTTGCTTATTTTGAAACTGAGGATTCTTATAAGAAATATAAAAATCAAATGGAAAAAGGACAGTAATTATTATGGAGGCAGATTTCTAATGATTTAATTTCAAACAATAATGACCAAAGAATACTACATAAAAAATATGGTTTGCGACCGATGCATTAAGGTTGTGAGAAACGAATTAAATGCTGAAGGCGTACATACTTTGGAAGTTATTTTAGGAAGAGTGATTATTGATACTGAAGATGAAGTTTCTGATAAGCGGAAATTGAATAAGGTTTTAGCTGAAAATGGTTTTATACTCATTAGCAGTCCCGAGGCAGTTTTTTCGGAAGCAGTGAAAATTGAGCTTATCAAGCTATTAAAAAAACTGCCTCTTAAAACCGAAGGAACTTTATCGAACTTCCTTTCGGATCACCTAAATACAGATTATTCCAAAATCAGTAAGTTATTTTCAATAACCGAAAAGATCACTATAGAAAAGTATTTTATAAAGCTGAAAATTGAGAAAGTAAAGGAATTAATTCAGTCTCAGGAATATAATTTTACAGAGATAAGTCAGCTTTTAGATTATAATAATATGAATTATTTATCTCGTCAGTTTAAGAATGAAACAGGCATGAGTTTGACAGAATATAAAGGCTTAAATGAGAATTTTAGGAATTCTTTAGACCAAATATTATAGATAGTATCCAAAATTTTAACAACTTAAGAGGCAGTTTTACAATACTTTAGTGTGATAATCAGAAACTAACCAATATGAATTCAAAAGAAAAAAGTCAACACGAAATGAAAGGAAATAATTACGCTAAGTTTTTCCTGATGCTTGGTTTATCCTTTTTGGCCATGTATATCACAATGTATCTAAACACCTATGCATTTGACCATGTTTATTTTAGTCTGACTCGGTTTTATATGAGCTGTTTAGGAATATCGGCAATGGCGGTTATAATGCTCTCCCTTATGCTCAATATGTACAAGAATAGGAAAAAGAACATCGCGATCTATGTAGGCAGCTTGGTGCTATTTTTAGGTGCATTAGGATTGGTAAGGGCTCAAAGTCCAATAATTGGTGATGTGCTGTGGATGAAAGCTATGATTCCACACCATTCTATTGCTATTTTAACGAGTGAGCGTGCAGCTATATCAGATCCAGAGGTAAAAAAACTGGCTGAGGATATTATAAAAGCCCAAAGAAAGGAAATAAGCGAAATGAAAAGAATGATCGAAAGGTTGGAGAATGCTAAGGAATAATGAAATCATTTTGATTTCAAAAATTGCTGGAATAAAAAAGATTATGAAATGAGTATAACGTGAATAGGATACCAAAACCGCTGAAGATATGCGAATTACTCCCAATAGAATCTATCGGGAGACCATTAAATATCTACGTATGAAAAAGAATAATTGCTTAATTGTTATTTTCCTGCTTTTTGTTGGCGTTACGGGTTTTTCTCAAAACCCTGAGGCCAGAGAAGGTAATCCGGATAATTTGCCAGAGCATGAGTACACCTTGACCTTGAAAGAGGAAATGGTAAATAAAGCGGGGAAAAATGTAATGGGTATGACAGTGAATGGAAGTATTCCGGGACCTACCCTCGAGTTTAAAGAAGGAGAATATGCTGTTATTTATGTAAAAAATGAAATGAGTGTAGAAACTTCCATTCACTGGCATGGATTAATTTTACCTAATTTCTTTGATGGAGTTCCTTATTTAACAACTCCCCCTATAGAACCTGGAAGTACTTTTAAATATGAATTTCCAATTACCCAATCTGGAACTTATTGGTATCATTCACATACCATGCTTCAGGAGCAAAGTGGTGTTTTTGGTTCTTTTGTAATTCAGCCTAAAGAGAAAGTATTTGAGTATGATAAAGAATTGGTCTTAATACTTTCAGACTGGACCAATGAGAAACCTGGAGATGTTCTTAGAAACCTGAAAAGGGGAAACGAGTGGTATAATATGAAAAAGGGTACATCCACGCCCTTAAACCAGGTAATTGCCCGGGGGGCATTAGGTGCTCAGGTAGATTTTTGGAGACAACGAATGGAGGGAGCAGATATTGCAGATGTGTATTATCCTGCTTTTTTAATAAATGGTGAACAAAAAGTAGAATATCCTCAATTTGAAGCAGGGGAAAAAGTACGGTTAAGAATTATTGATGGTTCTGCCTCAACTTCATTTTGGATGACATTTGGAGGGGAGACCCCTACCTTGATCTCTGCAGACGGATTGAATGTTGTACCTGTTAAAAGAAATAAAACATTTATTGCTGTTGCAGAAACCTACGATTTTATTGTTGAAATTCCTGAAAATGGAAAAATAGAATTTAGAATCACAGCCCAGGATGGATCTGGAATGGCCTCAGCATTTTTAGGATCTGGAAAAGTGATTGAAGCAGAAGATGTACCAAGACCCGATAAAATTGCTATGATGCAAGAAATGGCCAAAATGAAAATGAAGATGGGTGCTCCAGCGTTAAAATTCCAGCCAAAGAAAGATGAACGTTTTGAAATGCAGGACAAATATGGAATGCAAATGGAAGGTATGGAAATGGACGATTCAGAAATGGATGACTCTAAGATGGATATGAAGAAAGATACCACGATGATGGACCATTCTAAGATGGACCCGCCTGCCGGACGGGCAGGAATGAAGAAAGACTCGATGGCAATGTCAAAAATGGATCATTCTAAAATGGAGATGAAGAAGGATACTATGATAATGGATCATTCCAAAATGGACCATTCCAAGATGGACCCGCCTGCCGGACGGGCAGGAATGAAGAAAGACTCGATGTCAATGTCAAAAATAGATCATTCTAAAATGGAGATGAAGGAGGATACTATGATGGTGGACCATTCCAAGATGGATCACTCAAAAATGGACCCGCCTGCCGGACGGGCAGGAATGAAGAAAGACTCGATGTCAATGTCAAAAATAGATCATTCTAAAATGGAGATGAAAGACGACTCTAAAATGGAAATGAAAGGAATGAAAGGGATGGATATGTTTTCAGAATATAATTACAATTATCTAAAATCTCCGGAAAAAACTTCCTATGAGAAAGATGTTCCTGTAAACGAAATCCTATTAAACCTTACCGGTAATATGAATAGGTATATCTGGAGTATGAATGGAGTGCCACTTTCAGAAACTGATAAGATTAAAATTAAAGGTGATGAGGTTACTAGAATTACCCTTAACAATCTAACCATGATGCACCACCCTATGCACTTGCATGGGCATTTCTTTAGAGTGATCAATGAGAATGGAGAATACTCCCCTTTAAAGCATACCGTAAATGTTCCTCCTATGCAGAAGATCACCATCGAATTTTATGGTGATGAGTATGGGGATTGGTTCTTCCACTGCCATATACTATATCACATGATGGGAGGAATGGCTAGAGTTTTTTCTTATGACACCCCTAGAGATGAGCGTTTAGAAGAATTTCCGGTTTCAAAATTGGTTAAAGAAACCGATATGTGGTACTCTTGGGGAATGCTGGACGCAGCTTCACATATGACGGAATTAAACTTAGTGACTTCCAATATTCGTAATCAATTCAACATAACCGCAGAATATGGCTGGAATAAGAATTTAGAAGCTGAATTTAGTTATGAGCGTTACTTATTTGATTATCTACGTGTTTTTGGAGGGGTAAATGTGGAGAATGAAATGGAAGACAGTATAAAGGAACTTAATACTACGGCGATTGCAGGGATTCGTTACCTAACTCCTTACTTGTTCAATCTGGATGTGCGAATAGATAGTGAATTACGCCCTCAAATTAGTTTAAGCAGAGAGATTATGATTTTCCCAAGAACGGCCATTTTTGGAGTGTATGAATATCAGACAGATTTTGGTTGGGTAAATGATCTACCTGCCGGCGATAATTTTAAAAAAGAAGTTGTTTGGAGTACTGGATTGGAATATTTCTTATCTAAAAACTTCTCTTTAATGGGCAGCTACGAAAATAGATTTGGTGCCGGAGGAGGTTTATCAATAAGGTTTTAATAACGATTAAATATAAATTCTAATAAATAAACAAAATGAAAAATTTAAAACCAATTTTAGGGCTAATGCTCTTGGCAATATTAATATTTACGGTTACGTCCTGCCGGGATACTAAGAAAGAAGATGATCATGAAATGGATCAAGACGATATGGAGATGGAACATGATGACATGGAAATGAATGATTCTTCAATGAATTCATCTGATAATATGGCGATGGATCAAAATAAATCTGAATCCGATGCTATTGTTGTGAACTATTTAGAACTTAAAAATGCGTTGGTTGCAGATAATACGGAAGCAGCTGCAAGTTCAGGAAAAAAAGTAGTGAGTGCTTTTAAAGCATTTGATGTTGCTAAATATTCTGAAGAAGAGCAAAAAGAACTAAATGATATTATAGAAGATGCTATAGAACACGCAGAGCATATTGCTGAAAGTGCAATGGATCACCAAAGAGAGCATTTTGAGATTCTGAGCAAAGACATGGCCGACTTGGTTGCAATCACAGGAACTTCAAAAAAACTGTATCAGGCTTATTGCCCAATGTTTAATGATGGAAAAGGTGCAATTTGGTTAAGTGAATTTAAGGAGATTAAAAATCCATATTACGGCAGTAAAATGCTAACCTGTGGAACCGTACAAAAAGAGGTGTAATTGATTAAGGGATTAAAATTTCTTGCAATTATTGCATTGGTTGCGTTGGTGGTTATTCAATTTGTGCCTGCTAAGCGCAACCAAAGTGATATTGTGCCGGCCTCAGATTTTATTGCAAGTTACAATCCGCCAAAGGAGGTAGAAAGCATATTGCGAACTTCTTGTTATGATTGCCATAGCAACAATACCAACTATCCCTGGTATAATAAAATTCAACCTGTAGCCATGTTTTTAGAAGATCATATTGAGCATGGGAAAGAAGAATTCAACTTTAATGAATTTGGAGAATATTCCGATAGGCGTAAAATGAGTAAGTTGAAATCATTTATTAGTCAGGTAGAACAGGATGAAATGCCGTTGGATTCTTATACGCTTATACATAGAAGTGCTAAGGTCTCTAATGCTGAAAAAGAGCTGGTTTTAACCTGGGTAAACCAATTACAAGATAGTTTAAGGAATCAATAAATAGGAAATCCTTTTGAAACAAACACGTGTTTTGTGAAAGGAGATGAGTTTAAAAATAATTAATTATTAATTAAATTTTAATATTATGAAAAATGTATTTCGAGTATCAATTGTAGCACTTCTAAGTTTATTAACAATTAGTTGTGGAACTACGCAAACGGCATCTGAAGCTTTGGCAGAGAATGAATTTAGAAATGATGTTTACAAGGAGATAGTAAACGATCAAACAAAATTCATGGAATTTATGAATGTGGCTCATGCCAGCAAAGAGGCAGATTCCTGGCTAATGAAAGACCATATGCAAATGATGGAAAGTGGGAAAATGATGGAGGTTATGAAAGCGAATCCCGAGATGGATAAAAAAATGAAGAAAATGATGCAGGAGAAAATGGAGAACGATCCGGAAATGCAAAAGAAGATGATGGATAAAATGAAGGATAAAATGATGGCAGATCCGGCTATGAAAGAAGCTATGATGCAAAATATGCATGCTGAAATGAAGGCGAACCCGCAGATGGCTGAAGGAATGATGGATAAAATGATCAATTTCTTACATGAGAACCCGGAAATGATGGATAAAATGCAAACAAAAATGAAAGCCCATCAGGCTGAGATGGAAAAACAACAAAAAGGGAATAAAAAGAAAAAACAGTAATTGAGATCCAATTAATTAAAGAGTTGTTTTGGTTGTTAGTTACCTTGTGCTGTTTTAATGATTAGTTACTATGAACAACAGGAAGGATGAAGTATTCCGGAATATAATTTCCGGAATACTTTTTTTATAACAAATTAACTTTCCTTAGAAGTGTTTGGCTTATCAGATATTTTATACTTAATGTTTTATCTTTAAGGCCTATTTAAACATAAATCAAAAAATAAATAAGCTTTTAATGGTAAATAGACATACTGCTAAAAAAATTAGAAAAACTCACAGGTATTTAGGCTTATTTATTGGAATTCAATTTTTAGTGTGGACCATTAGCGGTTTGTATTTTAGTTGGACAGATATTGACGAGATCCACGGGGATGATTTCAGAAAGAATCACGTTGAAAACCCTTCTTTCTACAATTTGATTAGTCCGGCCAAAGCCAATGCAAATCTTCCCATCAACTCCATTGAGCTTAAAGATATTGGTGGAATACCTTACTACCTGGTAGATGAAAATAAGCTAATAAATGCCAGTACCGGGGAGAAAAAGAATGAGTTAAGCAGAGAAGAAGCCATTTTGGTAGCCCAAAAACATATGGTGCAGGGGCTTGAAGTAACAGGGGTGGAAAGGATTGATAAAACAGATAACCACCACGAATACAGGGGCGGAAAATTACCGGCTTACGTATTATCTTTCAAATCGCCGAATAACCTAAAGGCCTATGTATCTATTGAGGATGCTACCTTTAGAAGTATAAGACATCGGGACTGGAGGTGGTTTGATTTCCTGTGGATGACGCATACTATGGATTATGAAGGGCGGGATGATTTTAATAACCTGATATTAAGAGGATTTTCCTTGTTAGGTTTAATTACGGTATTCAGCGGGTTTCTTTTGTGGTATACGTCTTCTCCATCTGTTAGAAAAATTTTAAAAAAATAAAAAATAAACAATCTCGATAAATCGAAAATTAAAGAATAAACAAAATAACCTAAATTTGTAATAATTAAAAATGAAGAAAATGAACAAACAAGTTAAAAATGTGATGGTTTTGGCAGCAGTTGTAGGGAGTTTAAGTCTGGTGTCCTGTAGGGAGGCCAAAGAAGAGGATTCTGCAACACCTATGCAAAATGAAATGCACCAGGAGAACATGGACCATGATATGGACAGGGATGAGCCTATGATGGATGACCAGGATATGGATGCTACCTCGGCGAAATTTAAAGACGATAAAACAGCTGAAATTTATAATCATTACATCGCGATAAAATCTGCTTTGGTAAAAACAGATGCAACTATGGCACAGGATCACGCAAAAATGATGATAGCGTCAATAGAAAATACAGAGGTGAATGCCGGGCTTGTAAGTGCCGCAAGAAATATTTCTACCAGTAGTGATGTAAATAAGCAACGGGAAGCATTTTCTCAACTTACTGCCTCTATGGAAACTTTGCTTAATGGCGCAATTGCTTCAGGAGAGATCTATAAGCAATATTGCCCTATGGCATTTGAAGGAAAAGGAGATTACTGGTTTTCAAATTCCAAAGAGATCAGAAATCCGTACTATGGTGATAAAATGTTGAAATGTGGTAGAATTGAGGCCACAATAAAATAATTAAATTTCCCGGCGAATAACCTTCGCCGGGTTTTTTTTAGTTCGGGTTCTTCCGGAAATATGGAAAATAATGTCCTTTTTATTAAAAATATGGTATGCGCCCGCTGCATACTTTCTGTAAGCGAAATATTTTCACGCCTGGATATTCCAGTTGGTACAATTTCGCTGGGTGAAGTTTCCGTTCTAAGGACTTTAACCTTTCAGGAAAGAGAGGAACTTTCCAAAGAACTGTTGAATACTGGTTTTGAGATTATTGAAGATAAAAACTCCCGACTCGTTAGCCGCATTAAATCGGTTATCATCAAAGGCATCTATGATGATAAGAACTTCAGCAAAAACAACCTCTCAGTAATCCTTAGCGACGAATTAAATATGGATTACAGCCATTTAAGTTCGCTTTTTTCAAGGATGGATGGCAAAAGTATTCAGCAATTTCAGCAGAAAATAAAGACCGAAAGGGTCAAGGAGTTACTGGAATATGATGAACTCAGTATCTCGGAGATCGCAACGGACCTTGGCTATGGCAGTGCCGCTTATCTATCTACCCAATTTAAAAAAAGTACAGGTCTTACTCCCTCCCAATATAAACTTGATCATGTAAAGAAAAGGAGTTCGCTGGATTCTCATTGATTAACAAACTTTCTCAAAGGTTTATAGTTTCTTTAAAGGTTATTTTTAATGCATAGTGGTAATTTTATTTATAACTAATTAAATACCAATATTATGAGAAATGAGAAATTGATTCATGCTCTGGGAAATTGTATCAACCACTGTAATTATTGTGCTGATGCATGCCTGGATGAGGAAAATGTAAAAATGATGGTTAAGTGTATTCGTACAGACAGGGTTTGTGCTGAAGTATGCGCAGCTCTAAATCAGGTTTTATCTACCAATTATAAAGATGTGCAGGGCCTTATTGATTACTGTATAAAAGTATGTAATGCCTGTGCCGATGAATGCGGGAAGCACGACCATAAGCATTGTAAAGATTGTGCCAAAGCCTGCAGGGAATGTGCAGAAGCTTGCAAACAATATGCTGCTTAAGAATTTTTGTTAGATAAGAAACCCGGAGAATTTCTCCGGGTTTTTTTATGAGGATATACAAAAAATTCAGATGTTTTTTCTATAATTTTAAAAGCCCGGGGGTGGGATATTCCATACTTTTGATCAAATTGAAGGAATCATGATGACACATATATATATAATTACGGGAATGACCTGCAATGGGTGCAGGACTCATGTTGAGAAAATGTTGAATGAGGTAGAAGGAGTTTCAAAGGCTGCAGTTGATCTTGAAAAATCTGAAGCCGTTATTGAGATGAATTCCCACATCCCATTGGAAACATTCGAGCAAGTACTAAAAGATGCCGGGGGAAAATACAGCATTTCAAACCTGGCTAAAGATATTCCTTCTGATGAAGAGAAAACGATGACCCATCAGTACTCCGTAACAGGCATGACCTGCAACGGTTGTCGTTCCCATGTTGAAAAAACCCTTAATGAAATTGAGGGAGTAAGCAAAGCCTCTGTCAATCTTGAAAAAGCAAGGGCTACCATTGAAATGGATAAGCATATCGAAATTGAAAAATTTCAAGAGGCATTAAAAGATGGAGGTGGTAATTACAATATTTTCCCAGTCAGGATTTCTAAAGATGAGGAAGGGAATGAAATTATTATTCAGGAATATGAGATTTCCGGGATGACCTGTAATGGTTGCCGAACGCATGTAGAAGAAACTCTAAATTCTGTTGAGGGAGTAAAAAACGTTTCGGTAGATCTTGAAAAAGCAATAGCGACCGTTGAAATGGATTCGCAAATTAGAATTGAAAAATTTCGGGAAGCTTTGAAAGAAGCCGGGGGGAATTACCAGATATTTTTACCGGGAGAAGATCATATCCCGGACGCAACAGCGGAAAATGAACAAGCTAAAGGCAAAGGCACCGGAACTTTCTATTGTCCCATGCACTGCGAAGGTGATAAAACTTATGATGAACCCGGAGATTGCCCTGTATGCGGGATGGACCTGGTAGAAGAAATGAGTTTGAAAGCATCTGCCACACAATATACCTGCCCCATGCATCCGGAAATTATTAAGGATGAACCGGGTTCCTGCCCCATTTGCGGAATGGACCTGGTGCCTGTGGAGGCAGATATTTCGGCAGAGAAAAAAACCTATCAAAAACTCCTCAAAAAATTCAAGATTGCTGTTGCTTTTACCTTGCCAATATTTCTTATTGCAATGTCTGAAATGATCCCGGGAAACCCGCTATATGATTGGTTGGATATGAAAACCTGGAACTGGATCCAGCTGGGGCTTTCCATACCCGTTGTATTTTATGCTACCTGGATGTTTTTTGAACGGGCGTACAGATCTATTATAACCTGGAATTTGAACATGTTCACCCTAATAGGTATTGGCGCAGGTGTTGCCTGGATATTCAGTGTTTTTGGCTTGTTGTTTCCGGATCTTTTCCCGGCGCAATTTAAGACCCAAATGGGAACCGTACATGTTTATTTTGAAGCGGCAACCGTGATTTTAACTTTGGTTTTATTAGGCCAGTTACTCGAAGCACGGGCACATAGTCAAACCAACAGCGCTATTAAAGCCTTGTTAAAGCTTGCCCCCAACACTGCCATTCGGGTTGTAAATGGGCAGGATGAGGTTGTGGCTACAGATAAAGTTCAGGTGGGCGATATTTTAAGGGTAAAACCCGGAGATAAGATCCCAGTAGACGGGATTATTGAGAAAGGTTCGAGTAGTCTTGACGAATCTATGATCACCGGGGAACCCATTCCTGTGGATAAAGAGGAAGGAGATAAAGTGACTTCAGGTACTATTAATGGCAACCGGAGTTTTACCATGAAAGCTGAAAAAGTGGGGAATGAAACCCTGCTGGCCCAAATTATCAAGATGGTGAATGATGCCAGCCGTTCACAGGCACCCATTCAAAAACTAGCCGATAAAATTTCGGGGTATTTTGTTCCTATAGTGGTTCTTATCGCTATTATCACCTTTATTATTTGGGCTGTTTACGGTCCAGAACCAAGTTATGCCTATGCCCTAATTAATGCCATCGCTGTTTTAATCATTGCCTGTCCTTGTGCTTTGGGGTTAGCTACGCCAATGTCTGTAATGGTGGGCGTTGGGAAAGGTGCACAAAATGGGGTGCTTATCAAAAACGCACAGGCTTTGGAGCACATGGATAAAATAGATACCCTTATAATCGATAAAACAGGGACTATTACCGAAGGGAAACCTTCAGTGGAAAAAGTGGTTTCTTCCGATTCAAATTTTTCTGAAGATTCCATTCTAAAATACATCGCTTCCCTTAATTCTATGAGTGAGCATCCGTTGGCAGAAGCTACCGTTAAATATGCTAAAGAGAAGAACCTGTCCTTAATTGAAGCCTCCAATTTTAATTCGGTTACTGGAAAGGGTGTTTCTGGAAATGTGGATGGGAAGGAGCTTGCAATTGGGAATGAAAAACTGATGGACCATGTAAATGCTGAAATTCCTTTAGATTTAAAAGTGGAAGTAGAAAATGAGCAACAATTAGGTAAGACAGTTTCTTTTTTGTCAATCGATAAAAAAGTAGTTGGATACATCACTATTACAGATCCCATCAAAAAAACCAGCAAACAGGCAATCCAGGAATTGATGGATGCCGGGTTAGAGGTTTATATGCTTACCGGGGATAACAAAATCACCGCCGCGGCAGTTGCGCAGGAATTACACCTTTCTGGGTTTAAAGCGGGAATGCTGCCGGAAGACAAACTCAACGAAGTAAAACGCTTGCAGGCAGAGGGCAGGAAGGTAGCAATGGCAGGAGATGGTATCAATGATGCTCCTGCACTGGCACAATCCAATATTGGGATCGCGATGGGAACCGGAACCGATGTAGCTATTGAAAGCGCAAAGATCACTCTGGTGAAAGGAGACCTGCAAGGGGTTTTAAAGGCAAAAGAGCTAAGCAAAAAGGTAATGAGGAATATTAAGCAGAACCTGTTTTTCGCCTTGTTTTATAATACTGCAGGAGTTCCTATTGCTGCAGGGGTATTGTATCCATTTTTTGGAATATTGCTTTCACCAATGATAGCGGCATTGGCAATGAGTTTTAGTTCTGTTTCGGTAATAGCAAACGCGCTAAGACTTAAAAAGTCAAAAATATGAGGATAGTAAACAGGTATTTCTAAAAAAAATATGGAAATAACTGCCTTTAAAAAAATAGACCCTGCCGGGTGGGGCCGGGCAGGGTCTGGAAAATGATCCTAATTACATTGGATCAATAAAAAAGTTTATCCCTTGGCAATAGGGTTTAGAATAAGATCAATTCGCTCCAGAGCATCTAAAAGATGATACCTGGTTAGTTGATCATTTGATCTGTTTGCCGCATTTCTAATGTTACGTTGCAACGTCACAAGTTCTCCTCGTACAACAGGGCGTATGTCACTTTGGGCCACATCGATACGAGATCCGGCAGATCCCCATCCGCCGCTTCGGGATGGTTGCTCCTCTGTCATTAAGTATTCCATTCTGGATAGGTATGCGCGTTGAAGGTTTCTACGGTAGGCATCAATGGCTCCTCCGCGATTTAATTCACTCCATATTCCGCTCCTTACATCGGTCATCATATTGATCAATGAATACGCATTTCTGCCATTGACCTCACTATTTTCGATCAATCGCGCCATTCTTCCGAAGTCAAGTAAATTGGAAAGGGTTCTTTCCTGAAAGTTTCTTACGCGTTCCATATTTCCATCAAATTCTACTTTGTTGAAAATTTCCTGATCTATTAACCATTCCGGAGTCTGGAAAAGTTCAGTTTCTAAGAATTTCATGGCATTCTTTTGTTTTTCTGTTGCCACATGGGTGTAAACAGCCCCTTCCTGGTCGTAGGTTTTATACATTTCATAAACCCCTCCAATATTTGCTGCTACGTGACCCATATATCGGTTATACTGTCCCAGGACCTGACCATACATTGTACTAAGGTCATCGTAATTTTTTCCGTCTTCAGCAGTCCATTCAATAAGGTTTGGAACAATACGCTTCAGGTTTGCAATCCCATATTGACTTGCCAAAACGGCATCACTACCAAGGTCTTCGGTTTGTGAACTAGGATCGATAACACTTCTTTGCTGACTTCCGAAGCGGTACATTGGATCTCCGGCATGTTTCAGGATCCATTGGTCTAAGGTTTCTTTTTCTTCCTTCCCTTTTTTATCCAGAATTGGACGGTATCCCCAGGAAATTGAATACTTATCATAAACACCAATTTCAGGCATAAGCGCCACATCACCATCTCCGGGTTGTGCTACGTAATTGAAACGAGCATAATCCATGATAGATGGAGCGGTACCATATTTTTTGGTGAATTCAGGATCGCGCAAATCTTCAACATCATAGGCTACGCTGCTTCCCATGTTATGCGGTAATCCCAGGGTGTGCCCAACTTCGTGAGATGATACAAAGCGTATCAATCTTCCCATCACTTCGTCTTTAAATTGAACTCCGCGGGCATCCTCGTTGATAGCTGCAGTTTGTACAAAGAACCAGTTTCTTAGTAAGGTCATTACGTTGTGATACCAGTTAATATCAGATTCCAGGATTTCACCGGAGCGGGGATCACTTACGTGCGGGCCATTCGCGTTAGGAATAGGCGAAGCTAAATATCGTACTACAGAATACCGCACATCTTCAGGACTCCAGTCCGGATCTTCTTCTTTTGTTGGGGGATCTTTTGCAACAATGGCATTTTTGAATCCGGCGGCTTCAAAAGCGACCTGCCAGTCATTAATACCCTGCTTAATAAATGGGATCCATTGTTTTGGAGTAGCTCTGTCTACATAATAGACAATTTGTTTTTTAGGTTCAACCAATTCTCCTCTCTTGAATTTTTCAATGTCTTCATCTTTCACCTCAAGTCTCCAGCGGTCAAGATATCGCACTGTTTTAGATTCCTGAGCATCCAGACCATAATCTGTTTGTCCTCTTGCAAACCATCCAACACGCTGGTCGAAATAACGGCGTTCCATAGGTACTTTTGGAAGTAAGATCATAGAATTACTAAATTCCAGGGAAATGGATCCGGTACTCGCATTGGAAGGTGGTTCCCCAGCATTGTACGTTTTTACGTGGCGTATTTCAACATTCTCAGGATAACTGCGAATGGTATCAATGTAAGATCTACTATCATCCAGTCTGGTAACCTTATATTCCTTTCTAGTGCGATCCGGCAATCCCAAGGTTTGAATGTCCTTGGTATAAAGATCTGTTACATCAATAACATAACTGGAATTTATAGAATCTTTGGATATTGCTTTAATTGCAAAAGATTGAATAATAGGGTCGAAATTTGAATTCACTACCGCTTCGTGAACCGGAAGGGAATCTGCAGCGTAGATTTCGTGAGAAACGAGGCGGAGCAGGATATTGTTGTTTTTCTTTTCCCAGCGATGCACCTCTGTATTTTGCTTTCCACCACCAAAACCAATTCCAGTTGCGGTTTTTGCGATCCGGGTTACGGTTAGCATTTCGCGGTTAATGAGACTGTCAGGGATTTCGTAAAAGTAATTATCATCTACTTTATGGACGGTGAATAAACCTTCATCAGATTTGGCTTCTTTGGTAATTACTTTGTCGTAAGGTTTGATGCCATTTTTGTCTTTTGAATCCGATTTTTCTGAGGTTTGTGCCGTGCCTTTTTTGTCTTTTGGCTGAAATACAGCACAACCGGAAACAGATAAAGACAAAGCTACCAGAAGTAGTTTGTAAGAAAATTGTTTGGTCATGAAAAGTTATTTTAATTATTAATACAGAAGGAAATAAACTTAAATCGAAAATAAAAACGAAAAAAGACCAGCCTTCCGGATAGTCCTTAGACGTGAAAATTATAAAAAGGTTTAACGTTGAGTTAAAAAATCTTAAAATTTAACATTTTTGAGCAGGTTAAATATTTTTTACAGGAAAAATCTATTCCCTCAATGCAAGCTTATAAGCTAAGGTAAAGCAAGAATTCTCCAGGATTTCTATAGAACCCTCGCCTGAATTAAACGGACGGGTCTAGCAGATTTAACCAAATGGTGGGGGTTAAAACCATTTTTCAACTTCTTCCAATTGAAGTGCCGCCACAAGTATTTTGTTCTTCTTGCGCAAACCATTTAGAGTTTGATGTACCTGGGTAGGTTTGTTTTCCTTTAATTTTGAAATGCTATGATATTCATGCATTACAATATCAACCCACTCCTGTGGAACACCAATTTTTATAAAATCTTCTGGCTTTGGAGTAGCTGCTTTTTTCTCCGGCTTCATCTGCGGGAAGAAGAGTACTTCCTGTATAGATTGTTTGTTGGTTAAAAACATGATCAAACGGTCCATTCCAATTCCCAAACCGGAAGTTGGAGGCATTCCGTATTCCAAAGCACGAAGGAAATCATCGTCGATGAACATTGCTTCATCATCTCCTTTTTCCGAAAGTTTTAATTGCTCTTCAAAGCGCGCCCGTTGGTCTATTGGATCATTCAATTCTGTATAGGCATTTGCGATTTCTTTTCCGCAAACCATCAGTTCAAACCGCTCGGTCAATTCTGGGTTATCGCGATGCTCTTTACATAAGGGGCTCATTTCCTTCGGATAGTCAATTATAAAAGTAGGCTGGATAAATTTACCTTCGCATTTCTCTCCAAATATTTCATCGATAAGCTTTCCTTTTCCCATTGTTTTATCTACATCCACGCCCATTTCCCTGGCAGCCTTAAAAAGTTCTCTTTCAGACTTGCCTGTGATATCAAATCCTGTAAAGTCCTTGATTGCATCGGTCATAGTCACCCGTTTGTAAGGAGCTTTGAAATTGATTTGATTTTCCCCAAAAGTGGCTTCTGTAGTTCCATTTACTTGCAGCGCACAATATTCCAGAAGGTTTTCTGTGAATTCCATCATCCAATTGTAGTCTTTATAAGCTACATAGATCTCCATTGCAGTAAATTCGGGATTATGCGTTCTATCCATTCCTTCATTTCTGAAGTTTTTGGAAAATTCATATACACCGTCAAAACCACCTACGATAAGTCTTTTTAAATATAATTCATTCGCGATCCTTAAATATAAAGGGATGTCTAACGCATTGTGATGTGTCATAAAAGGCCTGGCTGCAGCACCTCCAGGGATGGATTGAAGGATAGGTGTTTCAACCTCAAAATATCCTTTATCATTAAAGAAATTCCGCATCGCGGTAAAAAGCTTTGTGCGTTTTACAAAGATCTCTTTCACTTTTGGATTCACCACCAAATCTGCATACCGTTGGCGATACCTGTGCTCAGGATCATTAAACTCGTCGTAGGTTTTCCCTTCTTTATCTGTTTTTGGAAGTGGAAGCGGCCGAAGGGATTTGCTTAAAAGCGTGAATTTTTTCACCATAATGGTTTTCTCTCCAACCTGGGTGGTGAATAACTCTCCTTCAATTCCTATAAAATCCCCAATATCCAGAAGTTTTTTATAAACATCATTATACAAGCTTTTATCTTCCCCGGTACAAATCTCATCCCGGTTAAAATAAACCTGGATCTTCCCTTTGGAATCCTGAATTTCAGCAAAAGAGGCTTTTCCCTGTATTCGTCTGGACATCAGTCTTCCCGCAACAACTACCTTTTTTCCTTCCTCAAAATTTGATTTCATTTCAGAAGTGACGTGGGTTACCGGAAATAAAGCTGCCGGATATGGATTGATATCTAATTTACGTAACGCTGAAAGTTTTTCTCTTCGTACTATTTCCTGTTCAGATAAATGCATAGTGATCTTTAAGTTTAAAAACTTACCGGTACTGGTAAGAAGCTGCAAATATAATGACAATCGGGCAACCAATCAATTAGAATCACAGCCTATCTTGTTTCCTGAAAATAAAAGGACTCTTTCAGGAATTATATAAATCTTATCTTTGCAATCCTGTAGAATAATTCAATAAAAATATATGAGTGTTTGGCGCGTAATATTATCGGTTTTGTTTCCTCCCCTGGCGGTTTATGACCGCGGTTGCGGATCTATTTTAATCGTTTTGTTGTTAACACTATTGGGGTGGATACCCGGAGTAATTGCAGCGCTTATTATTTTAAACAGGCCCAAGTATAACTAAATAAGGACCTGAAACCCTGAACTTTTAGATTTTGAACAAAAAAATACACCTACAACAACTCGGATTAAAGGATTTTAAGGAGGCCTGGGATTACCAGGAGCAGCTTTTTAAGGAAATCCTTGATTTGAAGATCAGGAACAGAAGGGAGAATTTAAATGCTGAAACCCCAAACTATTTGTTGATGGTGGAGCACCCGCATGTGTATACGTTGGGGAAAAGTGGAAAACCAGAACATTTATTGCTCACAGAAGAGGAGCTGGAAGCGAGAAATGCGAAATACTACAAGATCAATCGCGGCGGGGACATCACCTATCACGGCCCCGGGCAATTGGTGGGCTATCCAATAATAGATCTGGATAATTTTTTTACGGATATTCATAAATACCTTCGTCTTCTTGAAGAGGTAATTATCCTAAGCCTTAAGGAATATGGACTAAAACCTGAACGAAGTGCCGGGGAGACCGGGGTTTGGCTGGATGTTGGAACGCCTTTTGCCCGCAAGATTTGTGCGCTTGGCGTACGGGCCAGCCGTTGGGTTACTATGCATGGGTTTGCCTTAAATGTAAATGCCGATCTTGGCTATTTTGATAATATTATTCCCTGTGGGATCCGCGGAAAAGCAGTTACTTCCCTTAATATGGAACTGGGGGTGAGAGAAGTGCCTTTGGCTGAAGTTCAGGTGAAAATACTGAAACATTTTGAGGAACTTTTTGAAGCAGAATTTTTTGAAAAGGTAAACTGAACTCCCGGATCTAATATTTACATCTCATAAACCAGAACAGAATTTTCTTCCCCTTTCACTGTGATTAGGATCTTTTTGTTTTTTCCGGCGGCAATAGCTGCGGCAGAATTTCCATAAACAGGAAACCCGGGTAAAAGCTCAGCATTTTCGTTGAATACCAGCAGTCTTTGTGCCTGGGTATCAGTAACCGTAATATAGGTTTTACCTCCAAGATTGAAAATTTTTGGTACTGTGTAAAGGCCATAATCCAGAGTTATTTCCTTTCCATTTATCTTTAAAATATTTTCTGAAATGCTTGCCAGAATATTTTCTGTTGCAAAAATGTTTAAGTTGGCTTCTGAAGCAGTTTCTCCTTTTTTCACATTTCCATTTTCATCTACAAATACTACTTTTCCTTCTGAATTTACCGAGACAAAATTTCCTTTGTGCTCATACCATTCATTATCTGAAATTTGTATTTTTTCTTTTACCGAGACCCTAGATTTCCCCTGTCTGCTAATGATATTTAGCTTTCCATTCTCTTCAGTAAAAACGACGTAATCTTTATTTTTTAATCTAATGTGCTTTGGAGACTGAAGAATTTGAGAATCGGTTTTATCAAAATCAAATCCGCGAACAATTTTTCCTTTGGTGTCATACATCAAAAGATCGTTTTTTTGTGTAATAACAAGTCTGTAGTTCCTGTTGTTATCATAGTCAAAAAGGCTAACAGGGCGGGTTATTTCATCTTCAAATTCCAGGGGAAAAGGTTTAACGGGTTTTCCGTTTTGATCCAGAACGTGAAGTGCATTTGGAGTGCTGAATAAATACTGAAGATTCCCGTTTTTATACAGGTCCACCTGGTAAATAGCTCCCGTGAT
This sequence comes from Gillisia limnaea DSM 15749, assembly GCF_000243235.1. Classification (GTDB taxonomy): domain Bacteria; phylum Bacteroidota; class Bacteroidia; order Flavobacteriales; family Flavobacteriaceae; genus Gillisia; species Gillisia limnaea. The sequence goes on along the minus strand of NZ_JH594606.1, from coordinate 1,416,904 downwards.
CCTGGTAGAAAATTCTTTTTTCCATTGCAGCTCACCCTTTGTATTAAATACATAAAGTATATTTTCTTCATCCTGAACTAAAACCTCCAACTCATTTGTGTTGTGGTTTTGAACAAGATGTGGAAGAATTCCAATCCCGGAATTCAATTTTATAGAAGCCAGTTGTTGTATCCCTTCTGAAGTTTTGCCCTGGGACATTTTTAAAATTCCATGTAAATGCGCAAAATTTTGATCCTGAACAAATTGTATGGTAGCAATTGGATATCCTTCTAAATTTAAAGACGTTACTTTATCCTTATAATCTTCTGAAGCATTTTCATGGAGAACTGTTTTTACAGTCTCATTATTGGCTACAAATAATAGCGATGATGAACCGGCAAGATTAGCAATAGCTTCCTGGTAATACGAAAGCTCACTAAGCGTTGTATTATTCTGAAAATTGATTATTATATTTTCAAGACCTTCTGTGGTATTTGAAAAGATGAGGAAATCTTCTAAAAAAGTATAAAACTGGAACTCATCTTCTTTTATTAAAGGCTGAAGCAGTTTTGAAAATTGTTTTGGCTCTGTATTTTTGAAAATTTCTATCCCCCGGAAATCTGAAACTTTTTTTTCTCCAACCAAGGATTCTTTTGCAAGCTCGGGGTCGGTCGTAGTGAAGACAAGAAAATTTTCTTCGGAATAAATAATTCCAGCCTCTTTTGTGTAATTTAGAACGTGGTTTTGAGAAATTTCCAGGGAATCTCTTCTGAAGTTGTTCAGATTTCTGAAAAGCTTTTCAAAATTAGAATAGGTAAAGGAGTAAAATCCGAAAGCAGAAGTTGGAGTGATCTCAGCAATCCTATTCTTTTGTGCCGGTACTTCCTGAAAAATATCCATTAATTCCTGAGAATTTTCATCAAGTGAAAGTATTCCGTTAATTAAAAAGTTTTGATCTTCGGTTTCAAGATCCAAAACACTCCACGAACCCAAATTATGGAGAGGCAAAGTAGCTGCAGGAAATATCTGTTTAAAAAGCTTGTCAATGGACCTGTTATTAATAAAAAGGGAGGTCCTGTTTTTATCAGCTACCGCCCAGGCCATCTTAAAACCTTCGGAGGATATACTTTTAAAATCTTTCCTCATTATTGTCTCCAGTACCCCTTGGGAATTAGATGCAAAAAAAACATCCTTTGTTTTAGTGAAGTAGGTGGTGAATTTTTCTGTACTGATTTTTTGAATCTCAAATTCTTCGTATTTGAGAGTTTCCCGGGATCTGTTCTTAATAGAATCCGTATCTATTTGAAGTGAATCTCTGGTAATTAAAAGGTAGTTGCCGGTTCCTTCCTCATTTTCCACAAACGCTACCAAAGCTTCCTGCATGCCGCTTGAATTGTTCAAATTCTGTAAATGCAGGTAATTAGAATTTTCAAAAAGGGTGGGATTGGTCTTGAAAAAACTTGTGCTGTCCACATTGTTTAAGAAATTTGTCAGGTCCGGACTCTGTAATAGATAATCTGCACTGGAAGGAATAAAATCTTGAAGATCTGATTTTTCTTGCTTATCCGGAGTGCAGGAGAAGAATAATATAGTAGTAAGAAAAATAAAGATCCAAAAATTCTTTTGTTTACACAATTTCATCGCAGCTCAAATTTTTTCCAAAGAACCAGCAAAGAAAGCCATCTTCAGAAAATTAAAGGTTTTAAAGGAATATTTTTGATAAAGATACAGAATCTCTAAATTCCCAGACGGTTTGCAATGAGGTTTCCTATTTACCTCTCCTCATGCATCCGACGAGTGAAACGAGAGGAATGCAAGGTCGGAACTGCTTTTTCAGCAGTTCCGGGTGAGGCATATAACTGCTCCGGTAGAAGTTTAAAACTCATCCGGTGATATTTTGTGACCCCGTATTTTTCAATTGCAGCCCTATGCTCTAATGTAGGATACCCTTTATTTTGCTTCCAATTGTACATAGGATACTCTTCGTGGATCTTTTCCATGTATTCATCCCGGTAGGTTTTGGCTAAAATGGAAGCCGCAGCAATGTTCAAAAATTTTCCATCTCCCTGGATCACACACAGGTGTGGAATGTTTTTATAAGGCTTAAATCGGTTTCCGTCAACCAGAATATGCTCAGGAATAATTTTAAGGTCATCTATGCAAAAATGCATGGCAAGGATAGAGGCGTTCAAAATATTAATTTCATCAATTTTAAAATTATCTACAAAAGAGACAGAATATTGAAGCGCCTTTTTCTCAATAATCTTCTTAAGAACCATTCGGTTTTCCCTGGTTACAATTTTAGAGTCATTAAGAAGTACGTGTTTAAATCTTTTTGGTAAAATAACCGCAGCGGCAACTACGGGTCCGGCAAGACATCCTCTGCCTGCTTCATCTGTTCCGCATTCGGTAAGTTTATAGTTAGAGGAATTTTTAAGCATTGCCAAAAATAATAATTTTTGAAATTTGAGAATGCTTTCGAGCAATGTTTCTTTTCCAGAAAAATGGTTGTCTGGAGGTGCAGGAAACAAAACTACTTTTCTTGAATTTACAAATAGTCTGGTCGCTCGTTTGTTTGTAGGAAACGTTCGTAACAGTCTCAAAAGAATGCCATTAATTGGGGAAAAGTAATTGCTTATATCGACAATGGACTAACAACTGATTTTTAAATTTTTATGGACGATGTTACACCATAAGAATTAGTTCTTGAAACTTATTTGGTGTTCAAGGTTGGGGAAGAGTTGATTTACATCCCTGGGTCTAAGTTTCTTTGAATTGAGACAAGAAAATCTTTTTGCAGGAAGGTATATTATTGCATTTCCCTGTTCCAAGACTTGCCCTGGTAGCTATTTCTTCTTAAAATTATAATTAGTTAGGGATTTCAGGAGTCGCTGGAGAAGAGTATTCACCAGTTGGTTGGAGATAATTTCTAAGTCTGTTTGAAAAGAGCTTTTTTTTGTGATTTAAATTAACGACAAAATAAAATTCAAGAGTCATTTAATAGAATCTATTTATTTTTTCAAATTTATCTAAAACGTTGCTAATAGGTGAAGAAATATGGATTAACCATGAGAAACCAGCAGATAATTAGGCCTTGATGCGTTTTAATTTTTGATACTTTCTTTTGAATATTTATTCATATTGTAAAATTTATGCGATTTATTACTGAGTCGACGCAACCATTTGATAAATCTGGCATCTATGTAATAGCGTTGTGTTAAGAGTTTAACATTTAAAAGGAAATAATAAATTTTTTTTATTAAGAAATTATTATGATTTTTGGCGCAGACTAATTCAAATTAACAAAATAATGAAAAAAAGATTAAATGGGATTCTAACACTATTCTTAGTGTTTATGGTGCAATTAACCTTTGCACAGCAAATGGAGGTTTCCGGAACGGTTACCGACGAAAATGGTTTGCCTCTACCCGGGGTGAACGTACTAGTAGACGGAAGTGCTAGGGGTGTTCAAACAGATTTTGACGGTAACTATGCTATTTCCGTAAATCAGGGAGGTGTTCTGGTATTCTCTTTCATAGGTATGGAGACTGCTAGGTATACTGTAGGCGAGGTTAGTCTAATTAATGTTACACTTGCCGCTGATGCTTCTCAACTGGATGAAGTAGTGGTTACGGCTTTTGGGATTAAAAGGAACCCAAAAGATTTGGGTTACTCTGTTAGTACTGTAGCTGCTGAAGATGTAACAGAAAATTCAGAACCGGATTTAATACGTTCATTGGCGGGTAAAGTTGCAGGTGTACAAGTAAACATTTCTACTGGGGTTGCTGGTGCTTCCAATCAGATAAACATTCGTGGAGTTACCAGTATCCAGGGATCTTCTCAACCATTAATCGTTGTGGATGGTATTGCTTACAGTAATGATCAGGTTTCCACATCAAGCCAAACTACAGGCGGTGGAGGTTATGAATCTGGATTATCGACTTTAGATCCAAATAATATTGAGTCCATAAACGTCTTGAAAAGTACTGCGGCCGCGGCATTATATGGTTCGCGGGCAACTAATGGGGTAATTGTAATCACTACAAAAACAGGAGCCGGTGGTGGTCCTCAAAAAACAAACATTACTGTTACTTCGGGAACTTATTTAGAAAATATTGCTAATTTACCTGACTATCAAAACACCTATGGTGCTGGTGTGAATTTTGCATATGCAAATGCCAATGGATCATGGGGACCCCGTTTTGATTCAAGGGAAACTATTCCAACCTGGCCAAATTTGTTGAATGCGTTTCCTGATCAGTTTGGTTCAACAGTTCCTTATGAAGCTCAACCTGATAACGTGAAGGATTTGTTCAAGACAGGGGTGACATCTGAAAACTCAGTTAACTTGTCTTACGGTGGTGAGAATGGAAATTTTGGAGTGACGGTATCAGATCTTTCACAGGAAGGATATATTCCATTCAACACTTATGACAGAAACACCATTTCAGCTGGAGGTAATTTTGTTTTGGAAAATGGAATTAATTTTGGTGGTAATCTTAGTTATTCTGATTCTGAGCAGGTGGGAGGTTTCTTTGGAGAAAATCAGTTTGGTGGATCTTCTTCATCTTTTGCACGTACCATGGTGTTGGCAAGGAATTGGGATTTTTCGTTGCCCTATATTCATCCTGAAACAGGAGCATCCGTAATTCCTAATGCTGGTTATGATCATCCTTTGTGGTCCTGGGAAAATGACCAGATTATTACAAATACTAATAGAACGGTTGCAAATGTAAATGCTGGTTATGATTTTAACGAACATATTTCAGCATCTTTCCAGGTAGGGGTGAATAAATACAGTCTAGACAGAAAACAAATTAGAGAGATAGGATCACGTGCATCTGAAGGGCTTGGTTCTATTACACTCGACAGGTTCGTAAATGAAGATGTGGAATCCACATTTATATTAAACTTTGACAAGTACCAAATAACCGAGGACATAGGTTTTTCGGCAATTTTGGGAAATAACATGTTGCAAAATACTAATGAACGTTCTCTTGTTTCTGGGAACACTTTTATATCTCCAGGAATTTACACCATTGAAAATAACGTGAATGTTGCCTATACAAAAGGTTTAGGATATGAAAGATCAAGGACTATAGGTGTATTTGCTGAAGTAGGATTCTCTTTTAGGGATTATCTTTTTGTTAATGCAACAGGTAGAAATGATTGGAGCTCAACGCTTCCGGAAGATAACAACTCCTATTTCTATCCATCTGTTTCTAGTTCCCTTATTTTAACTGAGGCTTTGAACCTTCAAAGTGATGTTCTTACTTTTGCTAAGATACGTGGTGCTTTTGCTTCTGTAGCAAGATCTGCAAGTGCTGAGTTTTTAAACAGGACTTTCGCTGTTGGCCAACCTTATAATGGTATTCCTGTAATTGGGAACAGAACCGATTTGGCAGATCAAGAATTAACTCCTGAGTTTACTGATGAAATTGAAGCTGGTATAGATCTTGAATTTTGGAATAGACGTATAGCTTTGGACTTTACCTGGTATGAGAAAGTGACAACAGATTTAATTTCTCCAGTAGATGTGCCAAGAACTAGTGGTTTTACCACTTTAAACACTAATATTGGTGAAATTAAAAATACTGGTATAGAAGTTGGATTAACTTTAGTCCCTTTTCAGACAGAGGATTTCAAATGGACATTATTTACTAACTTCACTCAAAACAAAAATGAAGTTACCGAATTGGTGGAAGGGCTTGATCGTATTCCGTTAAATGTTAATGAAATAGGATATGTAGCTGTTGGACAACCTTTCGGGGTATTTTATGGCTCTCAATTTGCAAGAGATGATGAAGGTAATTTTTTAATCAATAGATCAGGGGGTGGAATAGTTGCCGATTTGGAAAATGGAATAATAGGCGACCCAAATCCTGATTTCAGAATGTCCTTCATAAATACCATTTCTTATAAAGGAGTTACCTTAAATGCGCAGGTAGATTGGAAAGAAGGTGGGGATATCCAAAGTTCAACTATTGAATCTTTACTGGGTAGAGGTGTAACCAGGGATACAGAAGATAGAGAGCGTACTTTCATTATTCCCGGCTTTTACGCTGATGGAAGTGGTAATCCTATTCTAGATCCAGAAGGGAATCAAATTCCCAATTCTACTCAATTAAGTATGAATGAGCTTTACTTTTCACCAGCAGGAGGAAACACTTTTGCTATTAATAGTGTGGATGAAGCTTCTGTTTATGATGGAACAGTTTACCGTTTAAGAGAAGTTAGCTTAGGATACGAGATACCGGCAAAATGGCTGGAAAGAAGCCCTTTTGGTAGAATCAGTCTTAGCGCTGTAGCTAATAATTTATGGTATTTTGCACCAAATGTACCTGAATACACCAATTTTGATCCTGAAGTTACTGCGTTTGGTAATACAAGATTACAAGGTATAGAAATTCAATCTGCTCCTACTTCAAAAAGATATGGTATAAGAATTAGTGCTAGTTTTTAAAAAAATAAACAAATGAAAAATAAAATGAAAAACAAATTTCAAAGTTCTAAGTTTTTTGTGGCTCTCACTCTAACATTGGTTTTAGTGGGTTGTAGCGATTATTTAGATGTGGATACTGATACGGATGCCCCTACCGTGGCTCCTTTAGCGCAATTGCTGCCTGGAGCGCAACTGGGAGTTTTCAACTCTGGTGATTATAATTTCTGGGCTGGGGGAATACTTAGCGTATATACCCACCAAGCAACAACAAGGGAAGATACTGACCAATATGGTACAAGACCAGATAATATAACTATAAACAATGAGTGGAATAATACATACTTAACTCTCACAGATATTGAAAGCTTGATTTCACAAGGAACTGAAAGCGGAGATTTGATGTATGTTGGAGTTAGTCAATTGCTTAAAGCTTATCTAATGGCGGGTGCTGTAGATTTATGGGGAGATGTTCCTTATACCGAAGCAAGTCAGCTGGAGGGCGGAATAGTAAGTGCGAGCTTTGATGATCAGGAAATGATCTATCAAAGTGTGCTGGATTTAATTGATACTGCCAAATCTAATATCAATTCCGAGGAAGGAATTGAGCCGGGTAGTGAAGATTTGATTTATGGTGGAAATATGAACCAGTGGATAAGATTTGCCAATACTTTTAAATTAAAGTTATACAATCAAATTAGAACCACATCATTATTCAATCAGACCGATTTCAATGCTCTTGTAGCTGAAGATAACTTCATGGAGTCACTTGCAGATGATTTTGAATTGGAACATACTGCAAACCAGGCGCCAACTGATGAAAGAAATAATTACTGGCAATCAGCTTATGAAAGTACCCAGTTTGCAGATTATCAAAGTCCTTGGTTCTATGAGATATTACAAGGATGGAATCCAGAAATTTTTACTGATATTCAAGATCCAAGAATTCCTTATTATTTTGTGAATCAATTGGCTGATGGAGAATTACCTCCAGATAATGGAAATGCAGAAACAGGAGATCCAAATGCGGATTATTGGGATGAAAACACAGGATTCTTTTCTATACGATTTGGGAGTATTGGACCAGATAGGGACTTTGCAGTGGAAAACTCGGCAACTTATCCAGGTATATTTCCAACCGGAGGTCTGTATGATGAAAATACAGGTTATTCAATTGATGCAACCAGTGGTACAGGGGTTGCACCACATAGATTGTTAACATATGACGAATTTCTTTATATAGAAGCTGAATTGATTCTCGAAGGTTTGATAGCAGGTTCTGCTAAAGATAAACTTGAAGAAGCTATGGAAGCCAGCTTCAGGCAGGTTGATGAAGTGGTTGCTGGTACTGGGACTACTCAGGAAGTTCCTGTTTTGACTGGTAGTGAAGAAGTTGCGAACTATATAGGTGCTGTTTTGGCCAGTTTCGAAGGAGCTTCAGCTGAAAGGCAATTGGAGGTCATTATTACACAAAAGTGGGTGTCAACTTTTGGAGATCCAGTAGATCAATATGCTGATTTGAGAAGAACAGGATATCCCAGAATTCCCAATCCTAATGCATCGGGTAACGAATATCAATTGGATATGGGTGATTTTCCTTTAAATCCAAACTTTACGGTTCAAAATAATGAATTCCCAAAGTCTCTTTTCTGGCCTCAGAATGAATTGAACTTAAATCAAAATGCTCCTGCTCAAAAGACTCCTGCTAACTACACTATTTTTTGGGATAACTAATATTAAAAATATGATTATGAAAAATATAAGATTTATATTAACAACTTTGTTTCTTGCTGCCTTTACAGTATCTTGTGATACTGACGGTGGGGAATCGGAACTTGATCTAAGGGTTGGGGCTGTTTCGGATATTACTCAAAATCCTGAACTCCCAACCATCCTGAACCTTATTGACCTTCAGGAAGGGCAGGATATTACTTTTGGCTTTACAGTAGATGTAGCCCAGGGGAATGTAACATCTGCAGATGTTGTTGGACTTTACCAAACAGCAAGCGGAGAAATATATGGTCCTGTTACGCTGCAGGCGGGGATAACACAATTCCCTACTGAACTTACTCTATCTACTTCAGACGTGGTTAATGCATTTTCAGAATTAAACAGTCTTGATGATTTTCAATTAGCAGATAATTTAATTATTACTACTAAATTGTATCTTCAGGATGGTACTGAAATTGAATTATGGGATGAAAATGGCCGTCTTTATGGCTCTGATATTCTTTCCTCTACAATTTATAATGTTGATGCTTTCTATCCAGTAGGATGCCCATTGAACGGTAGTTTTGCAGGAGATTATCAGGTTACCATAACTGGTGCAGGCCCATTTGGAGCTTTTGCGGAAAGTGGGGTTTATAATTTACAAGAGACTTCTCAAACCCAAAGAACTATTGCTCTTTCATACTTACCAGGAGCAGGTGGATTTGGACAAAGTGCTGTATTAGAATTTGTTTGTGGAACCGTATCTGTACCAGTTATTGCTTCTGGTATAGGTTGTGGTACGGGATCAATTTCATATGGTTCTACAGATGATGGAGTGGAGATAGACCCGGCAGACGATTCCAGTTTCACCTTAACTATTACAGACTTTATTACAGATGGAGGCTGTGGAGGAGCAGCTTACCCTGTTACTTTGGAATTCGAGAAAATCTAAATCGAAAGAATACCTTTTATTTGAAAATAAGCTGCCTCCATAATTGGGGGCAGTTTTTTATTTTAATCTCTATTGGGTTTAATTCCCCGAGGCTTGCCTCGTTTATTATTACTATTTTGTGACTCGATGTCACAAAATAGTAAATTCATACACAAGAGCCATAACGTAACGGTGCTTCTTTACCATTTGGTGAGCAGTGC
>NZ_JH594606.1:1401085-1407524 GCF_000243235.1 Gillisia limnaea DSM 15749 | reverse complement strand
CAACCGGAGGTCTGTATGATGAAAATACAGGTTATTCAATTGATGCAACCAGTGGTACAGGGGTTGCACCACATAGATTGTTAACATATGACGAATTTCTTTATATAGAAGCTGAATTGATTCTCGAAGGTTTGATAGCAGGTTCTGCTAAAGATAAACTTGAAGAAGCTATGGAAGCCAGCTTCAGGCAGGTTGATGAAGTGGTTGCTGGTACTGGGACTACTCAGGAAGTTCCTGTTTTGACTGGTAGTGAAGAAGTTGCGAACTATATAGGTGCTGTTTTGGCCAGTTTCGAAGGAGCTTCAGCTGAAAGGCAATTGGAGGTCATTATTACACAAAAGTGGGTGTCAACTTTTGGAGATCCAGTAGATCAATATGCTGATTTGAGAAGAACAGGATATCCCAGAATTCCCAATCCTAATGCATCGGGTAACGAATATCAATTGGATATGGGTGATTTTCCTTTAAATCCAAACTTTACGGTTCAAAATAATGAATTCCCAAAGTCTCTTTTCTGGCCTCAGAATGAATTGAACTTAAATCAAAATGCTCCTGCTCAAAAGACTCCTGCTAACTACACTATTTTTTGGGATAACTAATATTAAAAATATGATTATGAAAAATATAAGATTTATATTAACAACTTTGTTTCTTGCTGCCTTTACAGTATCTTGTGATACTGACGGTGGGGAATCGGAACTTGATCTAAGGGTTGGGGCTGTTTCGGATATTACTCAAAATCCTGAACTCCCAACCATCCTGAACCTTATTGACCTTCAGGAAGGGCAGGATATTACTTTTGGCTTTACAGTAGATGTAGCCCAGGGGAATGTAACATCTGCAGATGTTGTTGGACTTTACCAAACAGCAAGCGGAGAAATATATGGTCCTGTTACGCTGCAGGCGGGGATAACACAATTCCCTACTGAACTTACTCTATCTACTTCAGACGTGGTTAATGCATTTTCAGAATTAAACAGTCTTGATGATTTTCAATTAGCAGATAATTTAATTATTACTACTAAATTGTATCTTCAGGATGGTACTGAAATTGAATTATGGGATGAAAATGGCCGTCTTTATGGCTCTGATATTCTTTCCTCTACAATTTATAATGTTGATGCTTTCTATCCAGTAGGATGCCCATTGAACGGTAGTTTTGCAGGAGATTATCAGGTTACCATAACTGGTGCAGGCCCATTTGGAGCTTTTGCGGAAAGTGGGGTTTATAATTTACAAGAGACTTCTCAAACCCAAAGAACTATTGCTCTTTCATACTTACCAGGAGCAGGTGGATTTGGACAAAGTGCTGTATTAGAATTTGTTTGTGGAACCGTATCTGTACCAGTTATTGCTTCTGGTATAGGTTGTGGTACGGGATCAATTTCATATGGTTCTACAGATGATGGAGTGGAGATAGACCCGGCAGACGATTCCAGTTTCACCTTAACTATTACAGACTTTATTACAGATGGAGGCTGTGGAGGAGCAGCTTACCCTGTTACTTTGGAATTCGAGAAAATCTAAATCGAAAGAATACCTTTTATTTGAAAATAAGCTGCCTCCATAATTGGGGGCAGTTTTTTATTTTAATCTCTATTGGGTTTAATTCCCCGAGGCTTGCCTCGTTTATTATTACTATTTTGTGACTCGATGTCACAAAATAGTAAATTCATACACAAGAGCCATAACGTAACGGTGCTTCTTTACCATTTGGTGAGCAGTGCTAAATATCGAAGGGTTGTTATTTCTGATTCGGTCGACCGAGTTTTGGTCGCGACATGTTCGGAGATTGAAAAAAGATATGAAGTTTGTTTTCTAGAAGTGGGAACGGACAAGAACCATGTTCATTTTTTGATTCAAAGTGTTCCTTCATATAGCGTAACAAAAATTGTTACGATGGTAAAAAGTATCTTAGCTAGGGAAGTTTTTAGGCAATGTCCAGAAGTGAAAAAGCAGCTTTGGGGTGGAGAATTTTGGGGAAAGGGTTACTTTGTGAACACCGTCGGTCAGCATGGAACCGAGAATGTCATTGCCAAATATGTCAAGGAGCAGGGAATAGAAAAAGAGTACAAAGTGTTGAAAAAAGATTATCAGTTGAAATTATTTTAATGCCTCGTGGGCTTGCCCCGAGGATTATTTACTAACAGGGCTTATTTAGTATATTATTCTAATGAGGTTTTTTACTTTCTATATTAAAGGAAGCCTCGTATAAACAAAGTCTATAATCGTAATAAAGAGAATGCTACAAAGAAAAGAGTTTCAATTTTTTTTTATTGGGGTGCATTTCATTTTAATACTTTGAGAAGTAAAATATTGAGGTCGCCTGAACGAGTCATATTTGTTAAACAATATTAAGATACTAAATTTATCAAATATGTTCAAAACAAACCTATTGGTAATAAAGACTCTAAAATTGCAAGGGCTATTTTAAAAGAGGTGCATTTTTTAAAAAAGAACACATCCACTCTGGCAACAGGACTGCCTTATATTTTGCCTTTACAAATGTAAAGTTAGGGTTTTATTCTATAATAGATTACTTAGAAGAAGAGCCAACACAGATTTGGGCACCGTTTATCTCACTCGCCCCAACAAACAATTATCCTAATTTAAAAAATTTTACATTGCGGATTGGATCAAGTAGAATTAATATTATTAACCCTGTCCTACAGATTAAAGGGAAAAGTAGCAAATGAATTTCCGCTTCATTTTCTTGATTTGTGGTTATAGATAACAAACTTCAATTAATGAATTTTTTTAAACATCAACACAGAAAATGCAAACCAGTATTTTCCGATTATATATTGCGAGGGTTCTTAAATATTATTCTATTTTTACGTTAAACGGATTTATGAAGGTTTTTTTCTTTCTTACAATTAATCTCTTTCCTCTATTAATGTTTTCACAGGAAAGGCCTAGGCCAGTCTCACCTATAGGTGGGGACCGGCTCGAACAGCAGGATGTCCTTCAAAAACCTCCTATTACCGCTTATAAAATAATTTCTCCGGCGGGTGATACAACTTATGTAGACACCACATTAACTATTCAAAAATATTACAAATTCAATTACTTAAGAAAGGATAATTTTGAATTGGTTCCGTTTTCCAATGTAGGGCAAACTTATAATTCCCTGGCTTATAATTTAAAAGGGGAAGATTTGATCCCGGAATTTGGCGCCAGGGCCAGGCACTTCAATTTTATGGAAGCTGAAGATATCAACTATTATGAAGTCCCGACTCCCTTAACCGAGGCTTATTTTAAAACAGTTCCGGAACAAGGGCAAACCCTGGACGCCTTTTTTACAATTAATACTTCACCCAGGTTAAATTTTTCTTTGGCATACAAAGGATTGAGGTCGTTGGGGAATTATCAACATCAATTAACAAGTACGGGTAACTTTAGGGCAACTTTAAGTTATAATACCCTTGATGAAAGGTACAGGTTAAAAACGCATTTTGTTTCTCAGGATCTCTTAAATGAGGAAAACGGTGGGCTAAATGACTTGGCACTGCAGCAATATATAAGTAAGGAGGTAGAATTTGAGGACAGGTCGCTTTTGGAAATGAAGTTTGAAAATGCCGAAAATGTGCTTTTTGGAAAACGTTTTTATCTTGATCAGGAATACGACCTGGTTAAAGGAGAAGATAACAAGATTACCTTGCAGTATCTTTTGGATTTTAGCGATCAAAAATATATTTTTCGACAGGCCTCTGCTTCTCAATTTTTTGGTGAATCTTTCCGAAACGCGAATTTGAGGGATCAGGTTAAATCCAGGCATATTAAAAATATTGCTGCGGTTACGTATGAAAATTCAACTTTGGGAAGATTGACCGCGAAGGCTGGAATGTCCTATTATAATTACGGCTATAATTCCATCCTGATACTTGATGAAAATGAGGTCATCACGAACCGGCTGGTAGGAGAAAATTATTCGGTAGGAGCCGCGTATGCTAATAATTTTGGCGCATTTAGAATTTATGGTGATGGTATGGTGAATCTCGTGGGAGATTTTAGTGGTCATTACCTCACCGCCGGTGCAGGCTACACCTTAAATGAGAACAATTCATTAATAGCCGAGATCAACAGCAACGAAAGAGCGCCAAACTTTAATTTTTTGCTTAATCAAAGCGATTACTTTGATTATAACTGGCAAACCAATTTCGAAAATCAAAGCCTTAGAAGTTTAAATCTTAAACTGGATTCAAAAAACCTTTTGGACCTGGATGTGGCTATTTCCCAAATAGATCAATATGCTTATTTTTCCAGAAATGAAGAAGGCCCTGTAAAACCATTGCAGTTTGACGCTACGGTTAATTATATAAAACTCAAAGCGGGTAGGGAATTTAGCTACGGAAAATTTTCCCTGGATAATAGGCTCATGTATCAAACGGTGACTTCCGGAGACGAAGTATTTAACGTTCCTGCTTTTGTAACAAGGAATTCCCTTTATTTTAGTGATGATTTGTTCCGAAATGCCCTCTTTTTACAAACCGGATTTACCCTGAAGTATTTCACGCCATATGAAATGAACGGGTATGATCCTGTTTTGGCAGAATTTTATGTTCAAAACGAGCAGGAACTAGGCGGCTTTCCCGTAGTCGATTTCTTTTTAAATGCGAAGATCCGGCAAACGCGTATATTTTTCAAGTTGGAACATGTGAATTCTCTTATCAACGGGAACAATAATTTTGTTGCCCCGGAGTATCCCCACCGTGATTTTCTTATTCGTTTTGGTTTGGTCTGGAATTTCTTCCTATAAGTTGATCAAAGCTAAGTTAGAAGTTTAAAGAGGACCAAGAGACATTCCCCCTTTTTTGTTATTCACTGCATTCAGAATGAAATGCCGTTGCGTTTTTGTTATTCTGAACGGGCCATTCACCTTTTTGTCATCCTGAGCGAGTCCGCCCCCTTTTTTTGTCATTCTGAACGAGCTTTTGAGCGAGGAAGAATCCCTGCTGTGAGTGTGCCTTTAGGAGTAATACGAATAGGCAAAAGAGTTTTAAACATGATTTGCCCATTGAGTACGTGTCATTCTTGACTGCATTCAGAATGACATGCCGGGGTGTTTTTGTTATTCTGAACGAGCCATTCCCCTTTTTGTCATCCTGAACGAGCCCGCCCCCTTTTTTTTTGTCATTCTGAACGAGCTTTTGGGCGAGGAAGAATCCCTACGGTGTGGGTGAAGGTGTAAGCAGTGAAACGAGTAGGCAAAAGAGTTAGAAACATGATTTACCTATTTCCTGATTTCTTTGTCCTTTATTTTTACTAGTTGCGGACTATCAGTAAAAGAATGATTGAAGGTTGTTTTAACTGTCAGAGAATTGAGAAAATAAAAAAAAACATCCATTTCCGGCAGTTTTAACTGCCGGAAACAATTTGAATTTGAAATTGGCTTTAGCCACATTTTTTACATATTCAGGAGTGATAAAAACAATGGGGCTAAAGCCCTACTTTACATACTTCCTGAACCCCTGGCTAAAGCCAGGGGCAATGGGCAAAATATTTTTTACGTGATGCATTCTCAACAGCCTAAAATATTTCATCTAAATGCAGATTTAAATGAAATAAATTTAGATAAAGTTAAAAGAACAGAGTATCAGTAATGTAACATAATTTTTTTGTCACCCTGTCCCGATCACTATCAGGATGTTTCAGGATTGCACTCAAGAATACGTTGGTTTTCAGCCTTAATAAGTAATACGAGTAGTCAAAAGAGTTTTAAACATGATTTGCCCATTGAGTATGCGGGATTTTTCACTGCGTTCAGAATGACATGCCGGGGTGTTTTTTTTCATTCTGAATGAGCTTTTTCACTCTCAAAACCGGTTTATCCTTAGTATGCTGCTATTTTTTTTGTAAGATAACTTCCATAGTACCAAATCGTTAAGAATATCTCAAAAAAAATACAAAAAAAAGCTTGTCAAAAAGAAATAAAGCGGTGTATATTTGCACCCGCTTAGCAGGGATATCGAAGGGTGCATTTGTTAAGAGAAGTTCATTGAGTGTTGGGATTGCAGTTGAGGCAGGATGGTTTTCATTCTGGTTTAAGGCTAAAAAAAACTTCAAAATAAGTTTGTTGTTTGTCTAAAAAGCGTTGTATATTTGCAGCCGCTTTGGAATTAAGGCGACGTTCATAAGGAGGTTGATTTGATTGCTGTTTTTGGTTTGGATTTCGGGAGAAAAAGGGATCGAAAAAAAACTTAAAAATAAGTTTGGTGGTTAAAGAAAAAGCGTTGTATATTTGCAGCCGCTTACAGAGCAAGCACGTTCACACACACATACTGACAAGAAATCCCGGGTTGGGTACAAATTAGAAGAGGTTCGAGTCCTTTTATTTCAACAAGTACACCGTTATATTTTCCTTTTGGAAAATGCCTGGAAAGGCAGATGGTAAAACGTTCATTGATATATTGAATTGACAGCGCGTTTCAACTCATTC
>NZ_JH594606.1:1236022-1400985 GCF_000243235.1 Gillisia limnaea DSM 15749 | reverse complement strand
GATCTACCCTTGGGCAGGTTGAAGCTGTGGTAACACATAGTGGAGGACCGAACCCGTTGACGTTGAAAAGTCTTGGGATGACCTGAGGGTAGGGGTGAAAGGCCAATCAAACTCGGAAATAGCTCGTACTCCCCGAAATGCATTTAGGTGCAGCGTTGATTTAAAGTTTTATAGAGGTAGAGCTACTGATTGGATGCGGGGGCTTCACCGCCTACCAATTCCTGACAAACTCCGAATGCTATAAAATGTTGATCAGCAGTGAGGGCATGGGTGCTAAGGTCCATGTCCGAGAGGGAAAGAACCCAGACCATCAGCTAAGGTCCCCAAATGTATATTAAGTTGAAGAAACGCGGTTGAACTGCCCAGACAGCTAGGATGTTGGCTTGGAAGCAGCCATTCATTTAAAGAGTGCGTAACAGCTCACTAGTCGAGCGGTTCGGCATGGATAATAATCGGGCATAAATATACTACCGAAGCTATGGATTTCATATTTAAGTATATGGAGTGGTAGGGGAGCATTGTAATGGGGTTGAAGGTGTGCTGTCAGGCATGCTGGACTAATTACAAAAGAAAATGTAGGCATAAGTAACGATAATGCGGGCGAGAAACCCGCACACCGAAAGACTAAGGTTTCCTCAGCTATGCTAATCAGCTGAGGGTTAGTCGGGACCTAAGGCGACCCCGAATGGGTTAGTCGATGGACAACAGATTAATAGTTCTGTACCTGCCCCACGATAAAAGTGACGGAGGCGAAAAGTTAGTGCGTACTGACGGAATAGTACGTTGAAGCCAGTGGTAACACGGCAATAGTACACAAAAGCTTCGGCCGGCGTGATAATCTAGCAAATCGACTTCCAAGAAAAGCGAGTGGTGGCAGCCCGTACCGTAAACCGACACAGGTAGTTGGGATGAGAATTCTAAGGTGCTCGAGAGATTCATGGCTAAGGAACTAGGCAAAATAGACCCGTAACTTCGGGAGAAGGGTCGCCCATCTTCGGATGGGCCGCAGTGAAGAGGTCCAGGCGACTGTTTATCAAAAACACAGGGCTCTGCTAAATCGAAAGATGATGTATAGGGCCTGACACCTGCCCGGTGCTGGAAGGTTAAGAGGAGATGTTAGCTTCGGCGAGGCATTGAATTGAAGCCCCAGTAAACGGCGGCCGTAACTATAACGGTCCTAAGGTAGCGAAATTCCTTGTCGGGTAAGTTCCGACCTGCACGAATGGTGCAACGATCTGGACACTGTCTCAGCCATGAGCTCGGTGAAATTGTAGTATCGGTGAAGATGCCGATTACCCGCTGTGGGACGAAAAGACCCCGTGCACCTTTACTATAGCTTAGTATTGACTTTGGACAAGTGATGTGTAGGATAGGTGGGAGACGTTGAAGCAGCATCGCCAGGTGTTGTGGAGTCATTGTTGAAATACCACCCTTTACTTGTTTGAAGCCTAACCCCTGAACAAGGGGGACAATGCTTGGTGGGTAGTTTGACTGGGGTGGTCGCCTCCAAAAGAGTAACGGAGGCTTCTAAAGGTTCCCTCAGCACGCTTGGTAACCGTGCGTAGAGTGCAATGGCAAAAGGGAGCTTGACTGAGAGACATACAGGTCGATCAGGTACGAAAGTAGAGCATAGTGATCCGGTGGTTCCGCATGGAAGGGCCATCGCTCAAAGGATAAAAGGTACGCCGGGGATAACAGGCTGATCTCCCCCAAGAGCTCACATCGACGGGGGGGTTTGGCACCTCGATGTCGGCTCGTCACATCCTGGGGCTGGAGAAGGTCCCAAGGGTTGGGCTGTTCGCCCATTAAAGTGGCACGCGAGCTGGGTTCAGAACGTCGTGAGACAGTTCGGTCTCTATCTACAGTGGGCGTTAGAAATTTGAGTGGATCTGACTCTAGTACGAGAGGACCGAGTTGGACTGACCTCTGGTGCACCAGTTGTTCCGCCAGGAGCATTGCTGGGTAGCTACGTCGGGAAGGGATAAGCGCTGAAAGCATATAAGCGCGAAACCCACCACAAGATGAGATTTCTTTAAAGGATCGTGGGAGACTACCACGTTGATAGGTCACAGGTGTAAAGGCAGTAATGTCATAGCCGAGTGATACTAATAATCCGTAAAGCTTAGTGCGGTTCCGGTCTTGCAAGAGACCGGAACGAATACCCTATGTTGTAAAAAGTATTCCCGTACCTCTATATTGTTTATTTCCTGATATGTTAACTTATTAAGCCCCCTCCGGCTCCCCCAAAGGGGGAGAGATCAAAAAGATCTGGAGGCATATGTTCCCCCTTTGGGGGATAGGGGGCCAAGATTTAAGGTGGCCCGCCCCTCGTAGAGGTTCGGGTAAACTATAGCAAGGCTATAGGGAAACACCAACGATTTAAGGTGGCTATAGCATCGGGGCTCACCTCTTCCCATTCCGAACAGAGAAGTTAAGCCCGTTAGCGCAGATGGTACTGCTGTATTGTGGGAGAGTATGTCGCCGCCTTTTTTTTGAAAGACCTTTACTGAAAAGTAAGGGTCTTTTTTTGTTTATACCCGGCACGGTTGCAAATCCGCACCGACTCCGCGTTGTATATTTTAATTGTTATTTATTCAACCTGAGCTAAACAGAAGGTAAATCTCCTTCTCCTTTGGTTGGAAGACTTGTTTTACCCATAAGGAAGATATCAACATGGCGTGCAGCTTCCCTACCTTCTGATATTGCCCATACAATCAATGACTGTCCGCGGCGCATATCTCCAGCGGTAAATATCTTAGGAATGTTTGTTTGATAATCACTTCCGGCTTTTATGTTGGTTCTTGTATCTACCTCCAAACCTAATTGATGGCTCAATGTGGATTCCGGGCCTGTAAATCCCAGGGCAAGTAAAACCAGGTCGCACGGCCATTCTTTTTCCGATCCGGGTATTTCTTTCAATTGGGGCCTACCTCCTTCGGTATGAATCCACTCGATCTCTATAGTTTTAAGCCCTTTTAAATTGCCATCCTCGTCTTTTATAAATTCTCTGGTAGAAATAGACCAGTTTCTTTCAACCCCTTCTTCATGTGAAGAAGTTGTTTTTAAAGTGAACGGCCAGTAGGGCCATGGATTTTCAATACTTCTGTTAGATGATGGCATTGGCATAATCTCGAAATTAGTAACCGATTTAGCCCCTTGTCTGTTCGAGGTTCCAACGCAATCTGAACCTGTGTCACCTCCGCCAATTACTATTACGTGTTTGTCTTTGGCCGAAAGTGCTGGTGTAGGTTTCGCAAGACCATCTACGATTTCATTATTTCGCTTAAGAAATTCCATTGCCTGCACCACCCCTTTACTTTCTGCTCCCGGAATGGGCAGGTCTCTTTTTTGGGTAGCTCCTCCACAAAGCACTACTGCATCGAAATCCTTGAGTTTTTCAACCTCGTAATTTATTCCAACATTCGCATTGGTTTCAAAATGAATGCCTTCTTCCATTAATACTGCCAGTCTTCTGTCTATAATTCTTTTTTCCAGTTTAAAATCGGGAATACCATACCTTAATAAACCTCCAATTTTAGTATCACGTTCTAGTACGGTTACTAAATGGCCGACTCTGTTTAACTGTTGTGCTGCCGCTAATCCCGCAGGACCGGAGCCTACCACCGCAACCCTTTTACCTGTCCTGTGTTTTGGTGGATTTGCCTTTATCCAGCCTTCTTTAAAAGCGCGTTCCGGAATGTATTTTTCAATGAGTTCTATCGCAACCGGGGGCTGAATGATACCCAGAACACAAGCCGATTCACAGGGGGCAGGGCATAACCTTCCGGTAAATTCCGGAAAATTGTTGGTAGCATGAAGAATATCGGAGGCTTTTTTCCACTCGTTTTTAGACACCGCAGTATTAAAATCGGGAATTAAATTTCCCAATGGGCAACCGCTATGGCAAAACGGAATCCCACAATCCATGCAGCGACTTCCCTGTTTTTTTAATTCGGTATTACCTGGGTCTTTATTAAATTCATTGTAGTTTTTTACGCGGATTTCAACAGCATCAGTTTCTTCATCCTTTCTGTCATATTCTAAAAATCCTTTTAAATTATCCATTATTATGCTGTTTTTAATTCAATTTCTTTTCTTTTTAATCTTTCTTCTTCCAGTTGGTTCAAGGCCTTCTTATATTCAACAGGCATCACCTTTGTGAATTTACCGGAATTTTCTTCCCAGTTATCGAGTATTTCTTTGGCGATACCACTTTCGGTATACCTGTAATGATTTTCTATAAGGTTTTTCAATTCCACCTGATCTTTTTCAGAAGGTTTTTCGAGTTCGATCATTTCCATATTGAAATTGTTCCTGTCAAGTGAACTTTCCGTATTGTAGATGTATGCGATACCTCCGCTCATTCCAGCTGCAAAATTTCTACCTGTTTTACCAAGGATTACTGCGATTCCTCCGGTCATATACTCACACCCGTGGTCACCAATTCCTTCAATTACCGCTTTCGCACCAGAATTTCTTACGCAGAAACGTTCTCCACCTATTCCATTGATATATGCTTCCCCATTGGTGGCGCCGTACAATGCCACATTGCCAATGATTACGTTTTCGTTGGATTTGAAGGTTGCCAGTTTTGGTTTTTGGACGGCCAGTATGGCACCGCTTAAGCCTTTTCCAAAATAATCGTTGGTATTTCCTTCAACCTTCAGCACAAGTCCTTTTGTAGAAAAAGCCCCGAAACTTTGCCCGGCAGATCCGTTGAAATTTAATTGAAGGGTGCCTTCCGGTAAGCCTTTTTCACCATGGATCTTGGTGATCTCATTGCTTATTATGGCGCCGGTGGTTCGGTTTGTATTGTTGATAGGGAAGTAAAGGTTCATCTTTTCCTTCCTGTATATCGACGGATGCGCCTTTCTTAAAATTTCAAAATCCAGGACATTATCCAGATGATGGTCTTGTTTTTCGGTATTGTAAAAAGTCATGTTTTCATCTACTTTCGGCTTATAAAGAATTTTTGAAAGATCTATTCCCTGTGCTTTGTAATGGTCAATAGCTCTGTTCATCTCCAGTTTCTGACTTTGTCCAACCATTTCATTTAGATTTCTGAAACCGAGGTCGGCCATGATCTGTCTTAACTCCTGGGCTACGAAATACATGAAGTTAATCACATTTTCCGGGGTACCCTTGAAGTTTTTCCGTAATTCAGGATCCTGGGTGGCAATCCCAACGGGGCAGGTATTTAAATGACAGGCGCGCATCATAATGCAACCTGAGGCTACCAACGGTGCTGTTGAAAAGCCGAATTCTTCAGCTCCAAGTAAACAGGCTACGGCAACATCTCTCCCGGTTTTAAGCTGTCCGTCGCATTCTACTACGATCCTGCTTCTTAGATCATTCAATAATAATGTTTGCTGAACTTCTGCTATTCCAAGTTCCCAGGGTAATCCGGCATGTTTCAGGGAAGTTAGCGGCGAAGCTCCTGTGCCTCCATCGTACCCTGAAATAAGAACCACATCGGCTTTGGCTTTTGCAACCCCTGCAGCAATGGTTCCTACACCAACTTTTGATACCAGTTTTACGTTAATTCTGGCTTCTCTGTTCGCATTCTTTAGATCGAATATAAGCTGTGCAAGATCTTCAATGGAATAAATGTCGTGATGTGGAGGAGGAGAAATAAGACCTACATACGGAGTGGAATTCCTGATGCGGGCAATATCATGATTTACCTTGGGACCGGGTAATTGACCTCCTTCTCCGGGTTTTGCTCCCTGGGCCATCTTTATCTGGATTTCTGCCGCATTGGTAAGATACTCGATGGATACCCCAAATCTTCCTGATGCAACCTGCTTTATAGCTGAATTCCTCCAGTTTCCATCGGTGCTTTTATGAAAACGACTGGGATCTTCTCCACCTTCGCCCGAATTGCTTTTACCGTGTATCCGGTTCATTGCAACTGCCAGATTCTCGTGCGCTTCTTTACTGATAGCTCCTAATGACATGGCGCCTGTCTTGAATCGTTTTACGATCTCTGTCCAGGGCTCCACCTCTTCCAAAGGAATTGGATTAAGATCTTTAAATTTGAACATTCCCCTTATGGTCATAAGGTTTTCATTTTGGTTATTTATAAGATTGGCATATTCAGCATAACTTTCAGAATTGTTCTGTATGACCGCTTGCTGAAGTTTTGCAACACTTGCAGGATTAAACATGTGTTTTTCTCCATTTCTTCTCCAGCGATATTCCCCGCCAATTTCAAGATCCAGATCTGTTTCAGTTTCTGTATCTGGGGCAAGGAATGCTTTTTCGTGACGTTTTTGAATTTCCTTTTCTACTTCATATAATCCAATTCCTTCAATACGGGTTGATGTATTGGAAAAATATTTATCGACAAACTTTTTATTGAGACCAAGTATTTCAAAAATCTGTGCTCCCCGGTAAGAATGCAGGGTTGAAATACCAATTTTGTTCATGATTTTAAGAATTCCTTTACCTATAGCAGTATTGAAATTTTCAACAGCTTCTTCAGCATCAAAGATTTCAATTTCCTTTTCGGCCACCAGTTTATGAATAATTTCATTAACCATATATGGATTTACGGCACTTGCACCATATCCAAACAGCAATGCAAAATGATGCGGCTCCCGGGGTTCTGCAGATTCTATTACTATTCCAAAAGAAGATCTCCGGTTGTGTTTCTTTACCCCGTGATGTACAAATGAACACGCCAAAATAGATGGAATAGGTGCAAGTTTAGGATTTACATTTCTGTCTGAAAGAATTATAATATTGCATGAATCATCCACCGCAGCATTAATTTCGGTTATCATTTCATCAAGACGGGCTTCCAGTCCGTTAAGACCTTTTTCAATCTCATATAATATTGAAATGGATTTGGTTTTAAATCCGGGCTGATCTATATATTTTATTTTATCCAGATCTTCATTGGAAATAACCGGATTTTGAATGCGTAACTTTTTACATTGCAGAGGAGAAATATTGAAAATATTCCGGTCTTCTCCAATTGAAAGGCTAATATCTGTCACGATTTCTTCCCTAATCCCGTCCAGGGGAGGGTTGGTTACCTGTGCAAATAATTGCTTAAAATAGTTGAAGAGCAATTGAGGTTTATCTGAAAGTACGGCAAGCGGAGTGTCAGCTCCCATGGAGCCTATTGCTTCTTTTCCCTGCGTTGCCATTGGAGTAATTATAGTTGCGATATCTTCCAGGGTATAACCAAAAAGCCGTTGACGTGTTTTAAAATTTATTTTCTCGACCGGGGTTTTATTTCCTGTATACGGAACTTTAGAAAGCGGGAGCAAATGTTCATCGAGCCATTCCCGGTATGGAAGCCGGTTTACAATCTTGGTTTTTAATTCTTCATCTCCAATAATCCTACCTTCATTCATGTCTACCAGGAACATTCTACCCGGTTCCAACCGACCATGAAGGTCTACATTTTCTGGTGCAATATCCATAACTCCGGTCTCGGAGGCCATTACCACATATCCATCTTTAGTTAGGGTATATCTTGATGGCCTTAAGCCATTTCTGTCTAAAAGTGCGCCGATGTAATTTCCATCTGTAAAAGGAATGGAAGCCGGTCCGTCCCAGGGCTCCATAATACAGGCATTGTATTCATAAAAAGCTTTTTTATCATCGCTCATGGAAGGGTTTTTTTCCCAGGCTTCCGGTACCATCATCATAATCGCTTCCGGCAAAGACCTTCCAGTATGTAGAAGAAATTCCAAAACCATATCCATGGACGCGGAATCAGATTTTCCTTCAGCAGTAATAGGAGAGATGGCCTGTAGGGAATCTCCAAAAACAGTGCTGTCAAAAAGTTCTTCCCGGGCCTTCATCCGGCTTAGGTTTCCTCGAAGGGTATTGATCTCACCATTGTGGCACATATATCTAAAGGGTTGTGCCAAATCCCAGGTTGGGAAGGTATTTGTTGAAAATCGTTGATGTACCAACGCAAGTTTTGTAACCACCTGTGGATCGTTCAAATCTGGATAATAGATATTGATATCCTGGGGCATTAGAAGGCCTTTATAAATAATCGTATTGGTGGATAAACTTGGCAAATAAAAGTAATCGGCTTCTGAAAGTTCTGATGCTTCTATTTCATGTTCTGCAATTTTTCGTGCTGCATAAAGCCGGGAATTGAATTCCTCCTTTGTAAGATTTTCATCTCTTCCTATAAAGATCTGCTCAACATAAGGTTCGGTTAATGCAGCGATGCTTCCAAGACAAGATTTATCCACCGGAACAGTTCTCCAGCCAATGATCTTTAGATTTTGATTCCGTATTTTCTCTTCCAACTGCGATTTACAAATTTCCCGCTGGTTTGAGGAGGGTGGAAGAAAAACCATTCCCACGGCATATTCATTGAATTCCGGAAGCTCAAATTCGCACTCCTTTTTAAAGAAATCATGGGGGATTTCTATAAGAATACCTGCTCCATCTCCCGTTCTTCCATCGGCACTAACAGCGCCCCGATGCTCTAATCGAATCAATATATCAAGTGCCTTATGAATTATGTCATTGGTACGCTTTCCTCTTAAATTGCAAATAAATCCTGCTCCACAATTATCATGCTCAAATTCCGGGGAGTAGAGTCCCTGTTGCTTTGGTTTCATACTATTTAATTTAAAATATAATAGCTAAAATATCTAAACACTTGTTAATAACGAAAGGATTATTCATAAATAATGAATTAAATTCAATAATATGATTTTAATTCATA
The DNA here is from genome assembly GCF_000243235.1 of Gillisia limnaea DSM 15749. Classification (GTDB taxonomy): domain Bacteria; phylum Bacteroidota; class Bacteroidia; order Flavobacteriales; family Flavobacteriaceae; genus Gillisia; species Gillisia limnaea. Next base: position 1,392,281 of record NZ_JH594606.1, on the reverse strand, counting down.
TAAAATGATAATTTCATATTTAGATGGATGTATTTTGAGAATTTGATAACGGAGAAAGGGGGGGAAATGAGCAGAAGGATTTCTTTTTAGGGAAATATAATATTGAAACTATCTGTTGGAGAAGTACAAAATAAAGAAGGATTTTGAAGCAGTATGAAATATGCATTTTTTGAGTTAAACATTTTTTGCTGAAAACTCCAGGAAATATTTAAATACAAAAAGCAGCCTTTTGGGGCTGCTTTAGATTTTATTTAAAAAGTATTTTATTTTTTTAAGATGCTCCTTGAAATAACGATTTTCTGGATTTCAGAAGTTCCTTCATAGATCTGAGTGATCTTTGCATCCCGCATAAGACGTTCTACGTGATAATCCTTAACATAACCATTCCCACCGTGAACCTGAACAGCTTCAACCGATACATCCATGGCCACTTTAGAGGCATATAACTTAGCCATAGCTCCCGAAAGGTCGTAATCTCCGCCATTGTCCTTATCCCACGCAGCTTTCATAACCAAATGTCTTGCGGCTGTAATAGAAGTATGCATGTCTGCAAGTTTAAAGGCGATAGCCTGATGGTTGCAAATCTCGGTGCCAAATGCTTTTCTTACCTTGGAATATTCCAATGCCAGTTCATAAGCGCCGGCTGCAATTCCCAAAGCCTGTGCTGCAATTCCTATTCTTCCGCCGGAAAGGGTTTTCATCGCAAATTTGAATCCGAAACCATCTTCTCCTATTCTGTTTTCTTTAGGAACTTTTACATCGTTAAAATGCAACGAGTGTGTATCGCTCCCGCGAATTCCAAGTTTATTTTCCTTGACCCCTATTTCAAAACCGGCCCAACCTTTTTCAACTATAAAAGCATTGATCCCGTGATGTTTTTTCTCCCGGTCGGTTTGAGCGATTACCAGGTAGTAATCGGCTGAATTTCCATTTGTGATCCAGTTTTTTGTACCGTTAAGAATATAATGATCTCCTTTATCTATAGCCGTAGTTTTTTGAGAAGTGGCATCACTACCGGCTTCAGGCTCTGAAAGACAAAAGGCACCCAATTTTTCTCCGGTGGTTAATTTTGTTAAATATTTTTCTTTTTGCGCATCATTGGCGTAGGTATCCAAACCCCAACATACCAAGGAATTATTTACAGACATTACCACAGAGGCCGAAGCATCTATTTTTGAGATCTCTTCCATCGCTAATACGTACGCCACGGTATCCATTCCACCACCGCCATATTGTGGAGAAGCCATCATCCCTAAAAATCCAAGTTCTCCCATTTTTTTGATCTGGGCAGCAGGGAATTCTTGCTTATCATCCCGTTCAATCACACCCTCTAATAATTCACTTTTCGCAAAATCTCTTGCTGCATCACGAATCATTAGATGTTCTTCTGTAAGTTTAAAGTCCATTAAGTATATATTTTTTGAAAAATCAATTTTTTGACAACAAAGATAAGTTTTTGAAGGCTATTATTCAGTAAAGAATAATTATTTTTGAGAATATGAAAAAAAATGAATTTAAGGTACTTGGAGTAATGTCCGGTACCTCTCTGGATGGAATTGACCTGGCATACCTGCATTTCAAAAAGCAGCAGCATTGGGAATTTCAGATATTAACTGCTGAAACCGTTCCCTATACATCAAAATGGAAGAAGGAATTATCACAGGCAATCAATTTCAGTATTGAAGAGTTGAAGGCTCTGGATGAAAACTACACCACTTACCTGGCGGGAGTTATATCAGAATTTATTAAAAAACATGAAATTACAGATTTGGATGCGGTATGTAGCCACGGGCATACCGTAAAACATGAACCCGAAAATGGAATTACACTTCAAATAGGAAACCTTCCGGAACTGGCTATTTTCACAGGACAAAAAGTGATTTGTGATTTTCGTGTTCAGGATGTGGCTTTAGGCGGACAGGGAGCTCCCCTGGTTCCTGTGGGAGATGCATTGCTGTTTCCTCAATACGGGTACTGTTTAAATCTTGGCGGATTTGCCAATGTTTCAACTTCTGTAGGTGGAGAAAGGATAGCCTACGATATTTGTCCTGTGAATACGGTATTGAATTATTATGCTGAAAAACTGGGGTTTGAATATGACAAAGATGGAGATCTAGCAAGATCAGGCCACATAAATCCCGAATTGCTGGAGGAACTGGAAGGCTTATCTTTTTATAAGTTGCCCGCACCCAAATCACTCGGGATAGAATGGGTTAATAAAGAGGTATTTCCTATTCTAAAAAAATATGAAAGTGATATCCCTTCTGTTTTGCGCACATATTGTATGCATATAGCGTTACAAATTTCAAAGGAACTGGGGCGCGATACTGCTACAGAGGTTTTGGTTTCCGGGGGAGGTTGTTTTAATGTTTTTTTAATTCAGCAACTAAAAAAAATGACCACCACCAAACTTGTAGTCCCTGCAATAGAAATAATCAATTTTAAAGAAGCACTCATTTTTGGATTTCTTGGAGTGCTTTGGCTAAGGGGGGAGATCAATATTTTGAGTTCGGTAACCGGAGCAATGCAGGATCATAGCTCGGGGATGCTATATTTACCTTCCTAATAGAGGCCAAAATGACATTAAAACTGCTCTTTTTAGCCTTGTTGTTGCCAGTTTTAGCATTGGTTTTAATTTTAATAGCCACTTTTTTTCTGCAAGATTTTAGTGTTTCTGCAACAACTGATTTAACATATATTATTGTTATTGTTCTGTCAATAAAAATATGCGATGTACATTTCAAGAAAGGAAAATGGTTTTTCGATGCCAAACAAGTACTTACAAGTTTCCTACTGGCTGTTGTCCTATTTGGCTGTTTTTATATAGAAAAGGTACTTATTGGCAACAACACCAAAGGAAGTTTTTCTGGATATCAAATTTTATCTTCAGTGGTAATGGTTCCTATAATGGAAGAGTTTTTCAGTAAAAGAATATTACTGGATAACCTTAAAAAACTATTAAATAATAGGCTTTGGGTTATTTTGATTATCGCGTTTTACTTCTGGATTTTACATTTCCCAACTTTTATAATTACTCATTTTATATTTGGATTGGCAACAGCCTACCTGTATTATACTAATAAGAGCCTTTTTCAGGTGATTCTTATCCATGCGCTTTACAATGCATTAATTGTCTTGTTCAATATTTATTAAAGCGGAATTTGGTCATTAAAAACACAGGTAGGTGAGGAGTGATTTTTATTCCTTAAAATTCCCAATTTATCAGGAAAGGGGGCGGTTAGTTTTTTATATTTGCGGACAAACTGAATAATACATGAAAGAATTACTGAATTTATACGAAAACAAACCACCTGAAATAGTTTTTAACTGGAAAGACCGTGAAACTGAAGCTGAAGGCTGGACTGTTATAAATTCCTTACGGGGTGGTGCTGCTGGCGGGGGAACCCGCATGAGAAAAGGCCTGGACATGAATGAGGTGCTTTCCCTTGCTAAAACCATGGAAGTAAAATTCACCGTTTCCGGCCCGGCTATTGGAGGTGCAAAATCAGGAATCAATTTTGATCCTGCCGATCCAAGGAAAAGAGGCGTTTTAGAGCGCTGGTACAAGGCGGTTGCCCCTTTATTAAAGAGTTATTACGGTACAGGTGGAGACATGAATGTTGATGAAATCAATGAGGTTATTCCAATAACAGAAGAATGTGGGGTATGGCATCCTCAGGAAGGAGTCTTCAATGGTCATTTTCAGCCAAGTGAAGCCGATAAGATCAACCGGATTGGTCAATTGCGACACGGAGTGATCAAAGTTCTGGAAAATTCGCAGTTTTCTCCGGATATAAGCAGAAAATATACGGTTGCCGATATGATAACCGGGTACGGTGTTGCCGAAGCGGTAAAACATTTTTATGATATTTACGGGGGTGACCTCGTTGGGAAAAGAGCGATCGTGCAGGGCTTTGGTAATGTAGGCTCTGCTGCAGCATTTTATCTTTCGCAAATGGGTGTGAAAGTTATAGGTATTATAGACAGAGTTGGCGGATTAATAAATGAAGACGGCTTCTCTTTTGAGGAGATCAAGGATTTGTTTTTGAACAAAGATGGGAATACCTTAAAACACCCCAACCTGATCCCATTTGAAGAAATGAATGAAAAAATTTGGAGTTTAAATGCTGAAATTTTTGCGCCTTGTGCAGGTTCAAGACTGGTGAATCAATCTCAGGTTGAGCAGCTTATAGAAGGCGGACTAGAGGTTATATCAAGCGGAGCAAACGTTCCTTTTTCAGATAAAGAAATCTTTTTTGGTCCTGTAATGGAGCATATAGATGAAAAAGTAAGCGTGATACCAGATTTTATTGCAAATTGTGGGATGGCCCGCGTGTTTGCGTATTTCATGGAGCGCAAGGTTCAAATGACCGATGAGGCAATTTTTAATGATACTTCCATTACTATAAAGAATGCGATTCAAAATACCTTCGATCATAATAGTTCAAAGACAAATATTAGCCGGACTGCATTTGAAATTGCGTTAAAACAGCTTGTATAATATAATTTTTTACAATTAAAAATAGTTTCTCACGTTACACTTAAAAACCTAAATCAATTTATGCTATACTTTTTCCAGCAGGATGACCTGGCACAAACAGCCCTTGAGGTAGAGCCGGTCGTAGAAGAAAAAACCCTTTCGTTGTTTGATTTGATGATGAGTGGTGGCTTGGGCGGCCAGATTATTATCGGTATTTTATTTATTTTACTGTTTGTAGCAGTGTACATTTATTTTGAAAGGCTTTTTGCAATTAAGGCCGCTACGGAAGTAGATCAAAATTTTATGCTGCAAATTAAGGACAGTGTTTTGAACGGGAATATCGAATCGGCTAAGATTAGATGTGCCCAAACAAATTCCCCTGTGGCCCGATTGACCCAAAAAGGGATTTCCAGAATTGGGAGTCCGTTGGAGGATATTAATACGGCTATTGAAAATGCAGGAAGACTGGAAGTGTATAAACTTGAAAAAAATGTGAGCATCCTGGCAACAATTGCAGGTGCTGCACCAATGATTGGGTTCCTTGGAACTGTAATTGGTATGGTTTTAGCATTTCACGCCCTTGCTACAAGTAGTGGTCAGGCGGAAATGGGAGTTCTTGCAGAGGGTATTTATACCGCGATGACAACCACAGTTGCCGGATTAATTGTTGGTATTATAGCCTATATAGGATATAATCATTTAGTTGTGAAAACCGACAAAGTAGTGCATCAAATGGAAGCTACCGCGGTAGATTTCCTTGACCTGCTAAACGAACCTGCTTAATATGAATTTAAGAAGTAGAAATAAAGTTAGCGCCGATTTTAGTATGAGTTCAATGACAGATATTGTTTTCCTGTTATTGATATTCTTTATGCTTACATCTCCGGCGATTACTCCGGAAGCTCTTGATTTAATCCTGCCAAAAGCAAGTGGGAAAACAACCAATGTTCAAAGCTTATCTGTAAGTATCACGAAGGACCTTCAAATTTATATCAATGATGAACGGGTGAGTAGTTCAGCTTTGGAAGGCCTGCTCAAGCAAAAATTGGCGGGTGAGGACGATCCAACGATTATTTTACGCGCTGAAGAAGGTGTGCCAATTGAAAAAGCGGTGAACGTGATGGATATTGCAAATAGAAACAGGTACAAAATAGTACTTGCGGTGAAACCTGAAAAGGTTAATTAAAATTTAGAACCAGAAATAAGTGAGCCTTATAGATACGAAACACGAAAAAAAATCTCTTGCCATCACGGTAACCCTACACGTGTTGCTTATTTTATTGTTGATTTTCTTCGGATTAAAATATCTGGATCCCCCACCGGAAAGAGGAATCGCTATTAATTTTGGAACTTCTGAAGTTGGTTCGGGAGAAAATCAGCCTACAGAGCCGGTTAAATCTGCTCCTAAACCTACCACCAGTCCGGTTGTTTCTCAGCCCAAACCGGTTGTGGAAGAAGTGGTTACCCAGGAAATTGATGAAGCCCCGGTTATTCAAAAGAAAGTAGAAAAAAAACCTGTTGTGCAGCAAAAACCTGTAGAGCCTAAAAAAGTGGAGCCAGTAAAACAACCGGATCCAACTCCCGAAAAATCTACTTCCGATGCTCTTAGCAGTATTTTAAATGGTCCGAGAAGTGACGGAACTGCCTCTGGCGGGGAAGGTAATGACCAGGCCGCCGGCGATAAAGGAAGCAGGGATGGAGATCCCAATGCCAGTTCTTATTATGGAAATGGAATGGGACTAGATGGAGATGGGAATTACAGGTTAGGTGGTAGACGTGCTTTGAATAAAGAACGAATAATTCAGGATTGTAATGAATCTGGTCTTGTAGTTGTTCAAATTGAAGTAAATCAAAGCGGACAGGTTACAAAAGCAATTCCGGGTGTTAAGGGAACTACCAATAACGCTCCTTGTTTGACAGATCCTGCAAGGCGTGCTGCCCTTGCAACAAGATTTAACAGCGATGCCAAAGCTCCTTCCAAGCAGGTGGGAACCATTACCTACAACTTTAAATTGTCTGAATAGTGCCAGATTATTCTCAAACTGTGGAATGGATGTTTCAGCAGTTGCCAATGTATCAGCGAATTGGTGCCGATGCATTCAAAAAAAACCTCACCAATATTCTTGATTTTTCTGAAAAACTGGGCAACCCTCATTTTAATTTTAAAGCGATCCATGTAGCCGGAACCAATGGAAAAGGATCCACCAGTCATATGCTGGCGTCGATATTGCAGGAAGCCGGATATAAAGTGGGTTTGTACACTTCGCCTCATTTAAAGGATTTTAGAGAACGTATACGGATTGATGGGGAAGAAATTCCTGAAGATACCGTGACCCGTTTCATAGATGAAAACAGATCATTTTTAGAGGATCATAAACTTTCCTTTTTTGAAATGACCGTTGGGATGGCTTTCGATCATTTTAGTTGGGAGAAGGTAGATATTGCGGTCGTAGAGGTTGGATTGGGAGGAAGGCTGGATTCTACAAATATTATCACCCCAATCCTTTCTGTAATCACCAATATAGGGATGGACCATGTACAAATGCTTGGGGATACGCTGGAGGAGATCGCATTTGAAAAAGCAGGTATTATCAAACCCGGAATTCCTGTTGTGATTGGAGAAAACCAGTTGGAAACCAAAGTTGTTTTTAGTGAAACTGCGAAGCGATTAAATTCAGAAATTATTTTTGCTGAAGATCTTAATTCTGAAAATTATTTTTCAGACCTCACAGGCGAGTACCAGGTAAAAAACATACAGACGGTTGTAACAACAATTCGGAAATTAAATAATACCGGATTTAATATTTCTGAGGAAAACATTTATAAAGGCCTGCTGAAGGTTAAAAAAAATACAGGATTGCGTGGCCGATGGGATATTTTGCAAGCAAACCCCAAGGTGATATGTGATACAGCTCATAATGCCGAAGGTCTAGTTTATGTGATAAAGCAATTATTAAAAGAGGATTTCAAGAAATTGCGTATAGTTCTTGGAGTTGTTAATGATAAGGATCTGGAAAAAATACTTCCATTGTTCCCAAGAGGGGCAAAATATTATTTTTGTCGTCCAAATGTTCCAAGGGGAATGGATGCTGATTATTTGAGTGATCAGGCATTGAAATTTAAACTCATTGGAAGTGTATATTCTTCAGTGTCAAATGCCTATCTAAAAGCTTTGTCTGAAGCAGAAAAGAATGACGTAATATATGTTGGAGGCAGTACTTTTACCGTTGCAGAAATAATTTAATTTTTTTTTAAATTTTGTTTGTGGTATTCAAAAAGTAGTCTATATTTGCATCCGCAATCAAGCGATAGCGGGCAATTAGCTCAGTTGGTTCAGAGCACCTCGTTTACACCGAGGGGGTCGGGGGTTCGAATCCCTCATTGCCCACCTAAGAAAAAGCTTCCTGAAAAGGGAGCTTTTTTTGTTTGAAGAGTTTTCATAGAAATTTCAGGAATTGATTTCGGGGGTTCCGGATCAAGCATGATTGTTGTGGACCAGGCAAAAATATTGGAGCAATGGCTTTTTTCATTTCAGGAATGATGCTAAATTTTAATATCTTCGTGATATAATAAAATTCTTGGGTGATTAGCTCAGTTGGTTTAGAGCACTACCTCGACAAGGTAGGGGTCGCTGGTTCGAATCCAGTATCACCCACAAAAATTAATTTCTTTCTTGGATTTTCCTTCTTTGATAGTAGTCTCGTAAAATTTTAAATACGTAAACTGTTTTTTTACTCCAAAACATCCAGAATGCGTTCCAGTGCCATTCCCCTTGACCCTTTTACTAAGATATAGGAATTTCCAAAATTGGTTTTTTTTACTTCTTCTGCCAAACGCGAAAAGTTTTCGAATTTTTTCATTTTTTCATTTTGGCACTTTGAATTATTGAAATTGCTTCCAACAAGGAAGACCCTGTTAAAATTCATTGTTTCTACCAGGTTTACTATTTCCTGATGTTCCTTTGCAGAAGTTTCTCCCAATTCAAACATATCGCCCAGAATTACCGTTTTGTTTTCTGCCGGGTATTTATGAAAGCTCTCCAGTGCTGCGGTCATACTGGTAGGATTAGCATTGTAAGCATCCATTAATAAAGTGATAGCTCCCAGTTTCACGATTTGCGACCGATTGTTTTGTGCATTGTAGCAGGCTATCGCATTCGCGATCTCCTCAGCCGGTATTTTAAAATAGAGTCCAATGCAAATTGCAGCGGCAATATTCCTTGAATTGTATGATCCGGTCAAAGTGCTTTTGTAGACGATGTCTTGCTGAATTACCTCTGCTGTTTGCAAATTATCTTTGTATTCCACAACTACATCTGCATTGCCAGAAGTTCCAAAAGAAAATGTGTTTTTATAGGATACGTGATTTTGCTGAATTGGGTCATCTGCATTTAGAAAGAGTAGTTTGCCCTGCGCTTTGACATATTCATAAAGCTCACTTTTAGCTTTTACGACTCCTTCAATGCTTCCAAAACCCTCGAGGTGCGCCTTTCCGAAGTTTGTGATGTAGCCGTAATCCGGTTGAGCAATCCCGCAGAGCCTTTCAATCTCTTTGGCGTGATTTGCGCCCATTTCTATGATGCCGAATTCTGTTGTGCTGTTCATAGACAAAAGGCTAAGCGGGACCCCTATGTGGTTGTTTAAATTGCCTGCAGTGGCAACTGTATTGAATTTCCTTGAAAGAACCAAATTAATAAGTTCCTTGCTGGTGGTTTTCCCATTACTCCCGGTAATTGCCAAAATTGGGATTCCCAAATATTTTCTATGATAACTGGCGAGTTGCTGAAGGGTTTCTAGAACATCAGACACCAGAATGCATTTGTCGTTTTTTAAAAATTCGGGATCATCTAGAACGACATATCCGGCGCCTTTTTCCAGTGCCTGATCAACAAATTTATTTCCGTCGAAATTTTCCCCTTTTAAAGCAAAAAAAAGTTGAGCACTTTTAAGGATACGTGTGTCTGTAGCAATTCCATTACTTTGAAGAAAAAGCTTGTGTAATTTTTCAATTTTCATCAGCTAAAATTATAAAAAAAAGAAACGGTTTAAAAAGTTATGCTTTCGTCTTATATCAAATTTTAAAACCGGAGTTTTAAAATTTGATAGCCTTTTCAATTATTTTCAAACTGAATTCAGCTAAACGAAAACTTTACTTCCTAAACCGTCTTTTACAAGTTTACAAGAATTTAATTTCTTGCTGTTTTATTTTCATTTTTTGATTTAGATCCAACTCTGGACATCGCATTTCTAAATCCAATGTAATCGGTGGCCATATCCTGAGGGAAATATCTTCTTTGTGCAGGATCCAGCCAATAAGCTCTATCTCTCCAGGAGCCTCCTTTATATACTCTTACCTCGTCACTAACAAGGGAGGTTCTTTTTGTTTTATCATTTTCAGGTTTTACATTCCCTAAACTATCTGTTGAAGTTGCAAACTGCGGAGAGTTGTACATCCTTTTTGAAGGGCTGGATATTTCATTGAATGGTTCGTAGTATCTGGAAGAACTTTTGTCACCATCACGAAAATCGCGGTTATCACTTTTATCAAAATTGGTTCTTAAATAGGAATCCATTTCTGTGATAGGAGTCTGAGCTATTTCTCCGGGAAGTGCACGAGCTACAATTTTTCCATTGCTCAAAGTGTCGTAAACAACTCCATCAGGAGCAACAATTTTTACAGTACCATCATCATTAATTTCATTTTTAGTGTAAACATTCCCGCGATAATAGTTAAAATCGTTGAATTCATCATCTACTATAGGTCTGTAAACATCTGCAACCCATTCAGAAACATTACCTGCCATATCATATAATCCAAAATCATTGGCCTGGTAAGATTTCACTTCCGCAGTAATATCGGCACCATCGTCACTCCAACCTGCAATTCCGCCATAATCTCCTGCACCCTGTTTGAAGTTGGCAAGTTGGTCTCCTTGTCTTTTTACATCTCCGGATCTGGTGTATTGTCCATCCCAGGGATATTTTTTTCTTCCGCGGTAAACATTATAGCTTCGTATTCCTACAAGTCCTAATGCCGCATATTCCCATTCGGCTTCAGTTGGAAGTCTGTATTCAGGTAGTAGCACCCCATCTTTTCGCTGGATGTAGATATTCTTGGCTTCTGCACTGTCGGATGCAGTTCCTAGCTTATCTGCATTTTTTCCGCCTCTGGTTATTTCATCATTTCCACCATAAACCTTTGATGGAGCATTTAAATAGGTTTCAGTGTCAAAAGTAGTGGCTGCATCAATATCATTATATCGGGCTCCTTCTTTTATGTATCCTTTGTCCTCCAGCATTAATTCATTCACGCGGTTGGTTCTCCATTTACTGAATTCGGCTGCCTGGATCCAGCTAACCCCTACCACCGGATAATTGGCATAGGCAGGATGTCTCAGGTAATTATTTACCATGGTTTCATTAAATCCTAAACGATTCCTCCACACCAGAGTATCCGGAACTGCACCGTTGTAAATATTTCTATAATTTTCCTGACTGGGAGGAAATACATTTTTCAACCAGTCCAGGTATTCCATATACATCATGTTGGTAACCTCGGTCTCATCCATGTAAAACGACTGAATGTGTTGCTGGGTTGGAGTATTGTTCCAGTCATGCATCACATCATCCTGAACCCGTCCCATAGTGAAGGTTCCACCTTCTACAAAGACAAGGCCTGGCCCTGTTTCCTGTTCCTTATAATCTGTATTGTACTGAAATCCACCGTCTTTGGAATTGATATCCCAACCGGTAGCACGGGAGTTATTTTTGTAATTATTCGATTTGTTACAGCTGAAAAGACTGGCGCCTATAGCGATAGTCAATAGTGTTTTAAAGGCAACATTCGTCCTCATATTATGTTCTCTTTATGTAGTAATTTAGGCTTTGCAATATAGTAATTAACGCCAAAAGTACAAGAATATTTTATTTGTTTCGAAAACATGTAAATACTTAATATTCTTTACGATAAGTGCAGAGGTGATTCGGTTTATCGTCCCTTGGAACTGTAATTAAATTAAAAATTCAGCAAATAACCTGTCTATGGCCGGCGCTAATTGTGAATATATGCAATAATTAAGAAGGATAATAGTTATAAAAGAGTAACTTATTTAAATATTCTGACTAAATTTAGTTGGAATTTGATATGAGATATTCTCTTAACAAGAATAAAAATATATATTTGTTAAACATTAAATAATGTGATGAAAAAAATTACACTTTTAGTCCTTGGGGTTGCCTTATTATCGAATGTTCCGGGGTATACGCAGGAGGAGAGAGATAGGGTTATCACAACCGCAGTTCCATTTTTGTTGATCGCGGCAGATGCACGGGGAGCAGGAATGGGTGATCAGGGGGTTGCAACTTCTGCCGATGCATTTTCACAACAATGGAATCCAGCCAAATTTGCTTTTATAAACAGTAAACAGGGAATAGGCGTTTCCTACACTCCTTATTTAAGCAATATTGTGAATGATATATTTTTAGGAAACCTTACTTATTTTAATAGACTTGATGAGCGAAGCGCATTAGCGGCAAGTTTAAGATTTTTCAGTTTAGGATCTATTGAAACCCAAGGTGGTTTTGAGGAGCAACCTTTGTTGCTTAGTCCAAATGAGCTTACCCTGGACCTTTCTTATTCCTTGCGGTTAAGTGATGATTTTTCCATGGCAGTTGCCGGTAGGTATCTTAGATCTGATCTAAAACTTGCCGTAAATAGTGAAGATGCCACTGCGGCCTCTACTTTTGGAGTTGATATCGCCGCATTTTACCAAACCCAGCCTATAGTATTTTCCAATTTCGACGGAATATTTCGTGCAGGTGCCAATATTTCCAATATTGGGCCAAAAATAAAATATGACGAAGTAGGACAGGAAAATTTCATTCCTACAAATTTAAAAACCGGTGCGGGATTTGAATTTATTTTTGATGTGGACAACAAGTTAGGTACCTACGTAGAATTTAATAAACTGCTTGTGCCAACTCCTCAGGATTTTGACGGGGATGGAGATATAGATCGTGAGGATGAACAAAGATATAATGATATAGGTTCAATTCAGGGAATATTCAAATCTTTTGGAGATGCTCCGGGCGGTTTTGGGGAAGAAATGAGAGAGATTACCTGGGCTTTGGGGGCTGAGTATGTTTTTAGAGAAGCCTTTTCCCTAAGATCAGGATATTTTAATGAGAGCGATACCAAAGGCTCAAGAAAGTTTGTCGCAATAGGTGCGGGATTTAAATATGCTCCGGTGATCATCGATATTTCTTATTTGTTTTCTACCTCTAATGTCGTCAGCCCGCTTGATGGAACTCTAAGATTTGGATTGACATTTAATTTTGGTGAACAATATGCAGATTATTAGTAGGTCTAAGTTATAGTTTCCTACCTTACTTTATTCTATATAAGTCTGAATTCAGGGGGCTGCGAAAAAAATATTTAATGAAATCAATTACGATTACTTCTAATTTGGATATCTACGATTCTTTCGAAGACATTCCTGCAGAAATAAAAGAATTAATGGAAGCGGCCATAGAGGCGAGGGATAAGGCGTATGCTCCTTATTCAAAATTCCACGTGGGAGCTGCGATATTGTTGGATAATAGTGAAATTATTACCGGAAGCAACCAGGAAAATGCTTCGTATCCTTCAGGACTTTGTGCAGAGCGTACTGCGATTTATTATGCGAACGCCAAATATCCTGATGCAATAATCAAAACACTTGTGATCTCTGCCAAATCCTTAATGCACAGCATGATTACTCCTGTGCCACCCTGTGGAGCCTGCCGCCAGGCTATTGCCGAGTATGAGGTCAAACAGGATGAACCTATAGAGATGTATTTTATGGGCGCGAGCGGAAAAGTTGTAAGGTCTGAATCTTTAAAGAATTTACTGCCATTAGCCTTCGATAATACCTTTCTATAACGTTTTCGTTTTTTTAATATTAAAACTGTTTTCCATTCTTACTGAAAATAGTATTTTTGTTATCCGCCAGACAAAATCCACTGTCCGGTCTTAAATTTATTTGTAAATGAAGAAAATTACCAAAGCCACCTATTTAAAGTGGTACGAGGATATGCTGTTTTGGCGCAAGTTTGAAGATAAACTGGCGCAGGTTTATATTCAGCAAAAAGTAAGGGGGTTCCTGCACTTGTACAACGGTCAGGAAGCTATTTTGGCCGGATCTTTACACGCTATGGATCTTACCAAAGATAAAATGATCACAGCCTATAGGAACCACGTACAACCTATTGGTATGGGTGTTGATCCAAGACGTGTGATGGCAGAACTTTACGGAAAAAAGACCGGTACTTCCCAGGGATTGGGGGGTTCTATGCACATCTTTTCTAAAGAACACCGCTTTTATGGAGGTCACGGAATTGTAGGTGGACAAATTCCTTTGGGAGCAGGTCTTGCATTTGCGGATAAATATTTTAAACGGGATGCGGTAACCCTAACTTTTTTGGGCGATGGTGCCGCCAGGCAGGGTGCTCTTCATGAAACTTTGAATATGGCCGTTAATTGGAATTTGCCGGTAGTGTTCTGTGTAGAAAATAATGGTTATGCAATGGGTACATCTGTAGCCCGTACTTCAAAGAGTACCGAAATCTGGAAATTAGGAAATGGTTATGAAATGCCTTGTGGTCCTGTAGATGCGATGAATCCTGTAAAAGTTGCAGAGGCTATGGATGAGGCCATAACCAGAGCTCGTAAGGGAGATGGTCCTACATTTTTGGAATTGAAGACGTACCGGTATAGAGGTCATTCTATGAGTGATGCCCAAAAATACCGAACAAAAGATGAGGTAGCAGAGTATCAGAAAATCGATCCAATTACCCAGGTACTGGATGTTATAAAAGATAAAAAATACGCCACAGATAAGGAGATCAAAGAAATAGATAAGCGTGTAAAGGATTTAGTGAGCGAGTGCGAAAAATTCGCTGATGAATCTGATTACCCGGATAAAAATGTGATGTATGATGTGGTTTATGAGCAAAAGGATTATCCATTCTTATCAACTAAAATAGAGTAAATTATGGCTGAAGTTATAAATATGCCGAGATTGAGCGACACCATGGAAGAAGGTGTGGTCGCAAAATGGCTGAAGAAAAAAGGGGATAAAGTAGAAGAAGGCGATATTTTAGCTGAAATTGAAACTGATAAGGCCACGATGGAATTCGAGTCCTTTTATGATGGAGTTTTGCTGCACATTGGTATCGAGGAAGGGGAAACAGCTCCTGTAGATACACTTTTAGCCATTATTGGTGAAGAAGGCGAGGATATTTCTGCATTGTTAAAAGGTGGTGAAAAATCTGAAGATAAATCCAGCGAAGCGCCAAAAGCAAAAAAAGAAGATAAATCTGAGAAGAAAACTGAGGAAACTGATTCTGATGACGAGTCTGATGAAGAGTCTGATGAAGAGTCTGGTGCCGGAGATATCCCTGAAGGGGTCGAGGTTATCAACATGCCGCGATTGAGTGATACCATGGAAGAGGGTACAGTTGCTAAATGGATCAAGAAAGAAGGTGATAAAGTAGAGGAAGGTGATATTTTAGCTGAAATTGAAACAGATAAAGCTACGATGGAATTTGAATCTTTCTACGATGGCGTGCTTCTTAAAATTGGAATCCAGGAAGGTGAAACCGCTAAAGTGGATAGCCTTCTGGCGATAATTGGTCCCGAAGGAACCGATGTTTCTAATATTGGTAAATCTTCTGGCGCACCAAAAGAAAAATCTTCAAAAGCCAAAGAAGAAGAGTCAGCTAATTCTGATAAGGATACTTCAGAAGAAAGCAAAAAAGAAACGAAAACAAAGGATGGTGGTCGAATCTTTGTTTCTCCTCTTGCCAAAAAGATGGCCGAGGACAAAGGTTTCGATCTGGCCGATATTGATGGTTCCGGTGAAAATGGCCGTATTGTCAAAAAAGATATTGAAAGCTATAAGCCTTCAGAAAAAACAGCTTCAGCACCTGCGACCGCAGAGAAAACGGCAGCTGAAAAACCTGCCGTCAAACCGTATGTCCCTGCCGGGGAAGAGGAATTTGAGGATATAAAAAATTCTCAAATGCGCAAAACCATTGCGAAACGATTGGGGGAATCTAAATTTACTGCTCCTCATTATTACCTTACTATCGAGGTGAACATGATGATAGCAATGGCTTCAAGAGTACAGATCAATGAATTGCCAGATGTGAAAGTATCCTTTAATGATATGGTGATCAAAGCTTCGGCTATGGCGCTGCGAAAACATCCAAGGGTTAATTCACAATGGACAGGGGAGAACACGAAAATTGCGAAGCATATCCATATGGGTGTGGCTGTAGCGGTAGAAGATGGACTTGTAGTGCCTGTGCTTAAATATGCAGATCAAATGTCTATGACTCAAATTGGAGCCAATGTAAAGGATCTTGCAGGGAAAGCACGGAATAAAAAACTACAACCCCAGGAAATGGAAGGAAGTACATTTACGGTTTCAAATCTTGGAATGTTTGGAATTACTGAATTTACTAGTATCATAAATCAACCCAATTCAGCAATACTTTCTGTAGGAGCTATCGTGGAAAAGCCAGTTGTGATGAACGGTCAAATAGTTGTTGGAAATACCATGAAAGTTACTCTGGCCTGCGATCACAGGACCGTAGATGGAGCGACTGGAGCAGCATTTCTTCAGACTTTAAAAAACTACCTGGAAAACCCGGTAACAATGCTTGCTTAAATATTTTTCAAAATCGGAATAAATCTATACAAAATCCCGCTCTATGGCGGGATTTTTTTATCTTTAACTTTATGAGAAAAAATATATTTAAAATTAGTGTATTTGCGGCCTTGATCACATTAGGCTCCTGTAATTCTGCAAAGAATTCTAATAATGATAAAGTGATAATTTCAGAAAATATTCAAAGCACAACTCTTTCTGATATTACAATAAGCGAATCATCGGTAAAAGAAAAACTGGAATTCCTAGCTTCAGATGAACTAAAGGGACGTCAAACCGGTACTGAGGGAATTGATAAAGCTGCGGGTTATATCGAAGCCTTTTTCAAAGAAAACAATATTAAACCTTACTATGAAACCTACAGGGATTCTTTTGAAGTTGCCGATAGAACCGGTTTTAACGTCATTGGTTTTCTGGAAGGAAACGATCCGGAACTGAAAAAGGAATTTATAATCCTGGGTGCCCATTATGACCATATTGGGATAGGCAAAGCTGTGGGTAATGATTCCATTGCAAATGGCGCTAATGACAATGCTGCAGGAACGGTTGCCGTAATGGAGCTGGCCAGTCAATTTTCAAAATTGAACAATAATAAAAGAAGCCTTCTTTTTATACTTTTTTCTGCAGAAGAAATGGGGTTAGAGGGCGCAAAGCATATATCTAAACGTTTAAATTCCGAAGATCTTGACCTGTACGCGATGGTAAACTTCGAAATGATTGGAGTTCCAATGGAAGGTAAAGATCATCTTGCTTATCTAACAGGATATGAAAATTCCAATTTAGCTGAAAAATTTAATGAATATTCTGAAGCTGAAATCCTTGGGTTTTTGCCACAAGCCAAAGAATACAATCTTTTTAAACGAAGTGATAATTATTCTTTTTATGAGGAATTTAAGGTGCCTGCTCAAACCATAAGCACATTTGATTTTACCAATTATGAGTATTACCATCATGTTTCTGATGAAGCCGAAAAAATGGACATTTCTCATATGGCAAATCTCATTGAAAAAGTTATCCCAGGACTGCTTAAAATGACAAATACTTCAGAGAAAGAAATAAAACTCAATTAATAATGAAGCATATAGTAATTACTGGTGCCAGCCGCGGAATAGGGCTGGAAATGGTAAAATTATTTACAAATACAGGACATAAGGTGTTGGCTTTATCCAGAAACATTCAGCCTGTGCAAGAATTGGAACTTGAAAATGTAACTGCTTTATCCTGCGATATCACCAAGGAAGATTCCTTGCAGGAGGTTTATGGATTTGTTCAGTCAAAATGGAAAAGAGTAGATGTATTGGTCAACAATGCCGGAGCAATTCTTAATAAACCTTTTAAAGAATCCAGTATGGAGGAGTTTAAAAGGATTTATGACACCAATGTGTTTGGAGTAGTTGGATTAATTCAAAAACTTCTTCCCTTCATGGATAAAGCCGGACATGTTGTGAATATTAGCAGTATGGGTGGAGTACAGGGGAGTATGAAGTTTCCGGGACTTTCTGCTTATAGCTCAAGCAAAGGAGCGCTTATTAGCCTTACAGAAATGCTGGCTGAAGAATATAAAGAGGACGGTCCCTCATTTAATGTACTTGCTCTTGGTGCCGTGCAAACCGAAATGCTGGAAGAGGCTTTTCCGGGATATAATGCACCGATAAAGGCAGAGGAAATGGCACAGTATATTGTAGATTTTAGTTTAACAGCGAATAAATATTACAACGGAAAACTGTTACAGGTTTCCAATAGTACTCCCTAGGTAAAAAATGGATGAGTGATATATTAGAAAAATACCTTCCAAGTCATGCAGTATCTCCCGTTTTTGAGATGGTCAAGGAACATCGGGTCCATCTCAAAATTGTAAACGAGCGGGTAACACGACATGGAGATTATAGAAGAATGCCCGATGGAATTCATCAAATAACTGTAAATGCCAATTTGAATGAATACAGGTTTCTAATAACTTTAATCCATGAGATATCCCATTTATTGGCATTTGAGAGATTTGGAAGAGCTATTAAACCACATGGGAATGAGTGGAAATTTACGTTTCAGCAAATGATGTTGCCATTTATAAGACCTGAGATTTTTCCAATTCAATTGTTACCAATAATTGCAAATCATTTTAAAAACCCGAAGGCAAGCAGTGATACAGATGCACACCTTTCTGTAGCCCTCAAAAAATTTGACCCCGAGAATGACAAAAATTATATTTTTGAGCTTCCCACCGGAGGACTGTTCAAAATTTATAATGGAAAAGTTTTTAAAAAAGGCCAAAAGCTCAGGAAACGATATGAATGTCTTGAAGTGGAAACAGGAAAGGTATATCTTTTCCAGCCTAATGCCCAGGTGGAATTGTTGGTAGGGTAAGGTTTTCTTCAATTTTAAATTTATTAGAATGGATAATTATAATAAGGATTATTATGCGGTAATAATGGCCGGAGGAGTGGGTTCCAGGTTTTGGCCGGTAAGTACTGCTGCGTTTCCAAAACAATTCCACGATATGATGGGTTCCGGGGAAACCTTGCTACAGCGCACATTTAAGCGGCTCGCACATGTGGTTCCAAGGGAAAACATCCTTATTCTTACCAATCAAAGTTACCTGGATCTTGTAAAGGAGCAATTGCCCAACATTACTACTGCTCAAATTATACTCGAACCTGCATTGCGCAACACCGCACCGTGTATATTGTTGTCCGCATTAAAGATCAATAAGCAGAATGAGAATGCGGTGATGGTGGTTATTCCCAGTGATCACTGGATACAACAACAGGAAAATTTTATCAAGGATATAAAAAAGTCGTTTGAAGAGGCTTCCCGTGAAAATATATTGATCACTCTTGGAATTAAACCTACTACTCCCAATACAGGATTTGGATATATTAAATATGAAAAAGAAGAAGGTAAAAGTTTTTATAGAGTAGATAAATTCACTGAAAAGCCGAGCCTTCGTAACGCCAAAAAATTCCTTGAAGAAGGGAATTATTTATGGAATGCAGGAATTTTTATTTGGAAGGTTTCCTTTATTATTGATTCATTTTCAAAGTATCAGCCGGAAATGCTAGGGCTTTTTGAAAAAGGAATCGAAAAACTGAACAGTACTGAGGAAGAAGAATTTATTGAAGAAACATATCCGGAAACCCAGAATATTTCTGTTGATTATGCAGTAATGGAAAAATCGGATGCCGTACGTGTGAAACCGGCTTCATTTGACTGGAATGACCTTGGGACCTGGGGGGCATTATATCAAGAACTTGCAAAGGACAAAGATGAAAATGCAGTAATAAGCGCTCATTTATTTCCAATGGGCTCAAAAAGGAATTTAATCTATACCCACAAGCCAAAAGTGGTAGTCGTAGATGGGCTTGATGATTATATTATAGTGGATGATATGGAAGTTTTAATGATTGTTCCAAAAGAAAAGGAACAGGAGATCAAAGAGATCAGGAGCAAAGTGATGGAGAAATTTGGTGAAAATTTAGGATAAATATGGAAAATAAGGATAATTTCAGTAGTGAAACTCCGCTACAGGATCCTAAAAAAAATGAGTTTTCACAGGTAGGTGGGATATGGGTAAGTGTTAAGGCATTTGTATCAGAATTGCTGGATATAAGGCATGATACCGATAGAGAATCAACTTTAGAAGCTATTAAAAAGGATATTTCCTTTAAAGGGCATAATGCGTGGATCCTAATCTTTTCCATATTTGTGGCCTCTATAGGTTTAAACGTAAGCAGTACCGCGGTTGTGATTGGAGCGATGCTTATTTCTCCTCTTATGGGACCTATTGTGGGTGTAGGATTATCTGTAGCCATCAATGATGTGGAGACTTTAAAAAAATCTTTTATCAATCTTGGGGTGATGGTATTTCTTAGTGTATTAACAGCCTACATCTATTTTTTGATTTCTCCAATAACAGAAGAAACCCCGGAATTAATCGCCCGGACATATCCTACAATTTTGGATGTACTGGTAGCCATATTTGGTGGACTGGCTTTGATTGTAGCTAAAACAAAAAGGGGCACCATTGCAAGTGTGATTTTTGGAGTAGCTATCGCGACGGCACTTATGCCTCCTTTGTGTACCGTTGGTTATGGTCTTGCAATTGGAAACTGGGCATATGCAGGGGGGGCAATCTACCTCTTTTCCATTAACGCTGTCTTTATAGCGCTTACTACATTTGTAGTCTCTAAACTGCTTAATTTTCCTTTGGTAAAATATGTAAACAGTAAAAGAAGAAAGCGCACGGCCCAAATTGCATCCACGATCGCTATTATTGTAATGATCCCGAGTATTATTCTTTTTGTAAACCTTTTACAGAAACAATTTTTTGAAACGAGTGCGAAGGAATTCCTGACGGAAGTTGTACGGTATACCGGAACAGAGAAAATTAAAACTGCTCTGGATTATAATAAAAATGAGATTGAGGTTTATTTAATAGGGGCTCCGGTGCCTGAAGAAACCATTCAAACCTGGAAAGAACAATTAAAGGATGTCAAAGCTCTTAATGAATCTACGCTTATCGTGCATCAGGGTTCCGGTGCAAATGGTGATATGGCCTTGCTGTCTACCCAGGTTCGAACTGGGATTCTGGAGGATTTGTATGTAAAGAATCAGGAAGTAATTGAAAATAAAGATTCCAAAATTTCACTTTTAGAAAATGAGTTGCTCAAATATAAGCAGGGGGATTTTTCATTTAAAGAGATTAGCGAGGAAGTAAAAGTGAATTATTCTAATATATCCAATTTGAGCTTTGCTAATATGATTTCTACTAACTTTTCAAAAATAGATACAATTCCCACATTTAATATCACCTGGAAACAAAATATTAATAGTAGAATAAAAAATGCCGAGGCTGAAAAAATTCAGAAATGGTTAACCCTTAGGTTAAAACTAGATACCCTGGCGGTAAAATCCCTGAATTAATTAGAGACCCTGATTTTGCGCTTCCCGCACTTTTTTAAATAAATCGGATGTGTAAACGAAATCTGTTACCGTTTTGTCATCGGTTTTGAAAATTTGGGTTTTGTCACCTTTCCATGCCAATACTCCGTCTTTTAGAAAAGCTATATTCTCTCCAATTTCCAGTAAGGAATTCATGTCGTGGGTAATAATTACAGTAGTGATATCGTATTCTACGGTGATATCGTGAATAAGGTTGTCTATAATGGTTGCCGTATGTGGATCCAGACCGGAATTTGGCTCATCACAAAACAAATATTTAGGTTTATTAACTATTGCACGGGCTATGGCAACCCTTTTTTGCATTCCTCCACTTATTTCTGAAGGGAATTTTTTTGCCGAATCTTCCAGGTTAACTCTTTTCAAGACCTCATTCACCCTTTCGTGCAAATCCTTCTTTCTTTTTTTCGTGAACATTCTTAACGGAAACATAACATTCTCTTCCACTGTCATGGAATCAAACAAAGCCCCTCCCTGAAATAACATTCCTATTTCCTGCCTAAGTGCCCGCTTTTCTTCATCGGTAAAATCTGAATAAGAATTGCCATCGTATTCAATAGTTCCCTCCTCTGGCGTGAAAAGTCCCAACATACATTTCAAAAGGACACTTTTTCCTGATCCGGATTGGCCAATGACAAGATTGGTTTTGCCGGTCTCAAAAACAAAGTCAATTCCTTTTAAAATCTCTTCGTCCCCAAATCTCTTTTTTAAATTTTTAATCTCTATCATTAGCTAAGTAATAATTGGGTTACAATATAATTGGTAACGATAATGACCACACTGGTCCACACGAATGAAGTGGTGCTGGCCTTTCCTACCTCCAGGGATCCACCAGTCATATAATAACCATGGTAAGCAGGAATGGTTGCAAGAATTAATGCAAACAGAAAGGTTTTAAAAAATGCGTAAAATAATTGAAAGCCTTCAAAATCGGTTTGAAGTCCTTCGATGAATTCTTCGGCTCCAACAAAACCACCAAGTACGGCAGCAGAATAAGCTCCTACTATCCCCAAAAACATAGATAAGGCAATCACAAAGGGATATGTGAGCATTGCAATGATTTTAGGAAAAATCAAATAATTGAGAGAATTCACTCCCATGACTTCCAGGGCATCTATTTGTTCTGTAACCCTCATAGAGCCAATGCTGGATGTTATAAAAGACCCTACTTTCCCAGCCATAATAATAGAGATAAATGTAGGGGAGAATTCAAGAATAATCGATTGCCTTGCAGCAAATGCAATCAGGGTTTTTGGAATTAAGGGATTGTTAAGGTTTAATGCCGTTTGCAGGGCAACAACACCACCAATAAAAAAGGATAGAAAAGCAACGATGCCTAATGAGCCAATAATAAGTTGATCTATCTCTTTGAATATAAGCTCTTTTAAAACAGATCGTTTGGTCATTCTGCCAAATACGCCCTTTAACATTAAAAAGTATTCACCAATCGAATTGAGGTACCTCATCTATGAATTTTTGTAAAGCTAAAATACTAAATTTTACGGGGAAACAATTTAACGTAGAATTAAACTTAAACCCCCAGTATTTAGTAAATTTGAGGACCGATATTTTAATTATACCTATGAAAAATTACGTGTTACTTTTTGCTTTTTTCTTATGCTTTACGTCATTGTTTGCTCAAACCCCAAAAAAATCACCTATCGATAATGAAAAACCTAAACTTGTAGTTGGTATTGTAGTAGATCAAATGCGCTATGATTATATCACGCGCTTTTGGAATAAATATGGCCAGGAAGGATTTAAAAGGCTAATAAATGAAGGCTATTCTTTTAAAAATAACCATTTTAATTATATTCCTACCTACACTGCCCCGGGACACGCTTCTGTTTTTACGGGTACAACCCCTCAAAACCATGGAATAATAGGAAATGGATGGTATAATAAGTTTGAAAAAAAGGAAGTATATAATGCCGGCGACGATTCTGTTGAGTCCGTAGGAACTTCTACCGATGCAGGTAAAATGTCGCCACATCGAATGATCGCGACTACGGTGGCAGATGAAAATAGATTGTTCACCCAAATGAAGGGTAAAACCATAGGAGTAGGTATAAAGGATCGTGGAGCTATTTTACCTGCCGGACATACTGCCAATGCAGCATATTGGTTTCACGGGAGTGATGAAGGAAAATGGATTACCAGTACCTTTTACATGGAAAAATTACCGAATTGGGTAAATGAATTTAATAATTCAGGAAAAGCAGCTTCGTACATAAAAACGTGGAATACTCTGGGTGATATTGAAGCCTATACAGAAAGTGGACCCGATCTCAACGATTTTGAAGAAGGCTTCGACGGACAAACCACTTTTCCTTATGATCTGGCAGCACTTTCAACAGAAAAGAACAAATTTGAGCGTGTGAAAATTTCGCCCTTTGGAAATACCCTTACTACAGATTTTGCCATTGCAGCTATGAAAGCTGAAGATCTTGGAAAAGATGATCATACAGATTTTCTTACCGTAAGTTATTCCAGTACAGATTATATAGGACATAATTTTGGTGTAAATTCCAAGGAGGTTCAGGATACATATTTGCGTCTTGATCTTGATCTTGCCAGGTTATTGGCCGCCCTGGATGAACAGGTTGGAGAAGGGAATTACACCTTGTTTTTAACTTCGGATCATGGTGGGGTGGACGTTCCCTCGTATTTAAAAACGGTGAATGTCCCATCTGGTTATTTTGACAATGAAGAGTTTGAAACCAAGTTGGAAAATTTTGTTGAGGAAGAATTTGATAATGCAGATCTCATTGAAAAAGTGTATAATTCCCAGATTTTCTTTGATTATACAGCACTTCAGGAAGCAGATATTAGAGCATCTGATCTTGAAAACGCACTTGCACATTTTATTTTACAATATCCACAGGTGAATAATGTCTATACCAGAACTCAAATGCAAAGTGCAACTTTTTCTGAAGGAACAGCACAATTGGTTCAAAATGGGTTTAATCAAAAACGAAGTGGAGATGTTATTATGGTATTGAAACCTTCGGTGATTTCCTATTCTGTAACGGGGTCTACTCACGGGAGCGGATTTAATTATGACACCCATGCCCCTCTTATTTTCTTCGGAAACGGTGTGCCTCAGGGAAGTACGTTCAAGCATTCTGAAATTATAGATATTGCCCCCACGATTTCGGCAATTCTTGGCATTTCAAATCCCAATGCGGCAACGGGAACACCTCTTTATATTATGTTAGATAAGAATAAGTAACAATTCTATTCCTTTTATAAATTCTCAAAATATTTTGCGCCGCATTTTTTGCCAGCGTAAATTCCTTATAAAGCGGCCTTCTTCTTCGGAAACAAGAAAGGGCTGCTTTTCTTTTTTTGCCTTAAAATAGCCGCTTAGGTAATTGTTGAATAAACCAAAATTCCTTTTTAAATATGCCAGCTTAACGGAAGCGATCAGGGTGATTGAAAATCCATACCGAAGTCGGTAAAAGGCTTCTCCCTGTTTATATTTAGAAGTGAGGTTATAGCTGGCGCCGGTGGGCTTTAAATGATTCACCCTTAATTCCGTGTCGGTTTTTATCTTCCAGCCGTGAAATTGAGCGAGAAGCTCATCTGCAGTGTCCCAGCCCATCGCAGGCCGAAGTTGGCCAATATCCAAAAAGCATTCTTTCCTGTACGCTTTTAATGCGCCCCGAATATGGTCCTTATCGGTAAGATTTTCTAACACCCAATTCCCGTTTTTAAGAATGGTGCAAAAACCCCCTGCCATCCCGGTTGAAGTATCTTCTTCAAATAGGTTGATTATGCTTTCAAGATAATTTTCAGGAAAAACCAAATCTGCATCAAATTTACAGATGATGTCATAATCTTCATCCAGGGTTTTATAACCTTGATTGAATGTGCGAATTACTTTACCTCCGGGAGAATGTTCCCCTTCCGAAGTGGTGTTTACAAGGGATATGAAGTCGTATTTTTCAGCAAAATTCAGGATGATTTCCTTAGTTAAGTCTGTAGATTGATCGTTTACAACTACAATCTTTTCCGGAAGCCTGGTTTGTGCTACCAAAGACTGAAGTGTTTTTCCTATAAACTCAGCCTCGTTATATGCAGGAATTACGATATATAGTTTCAAGAAAGCGATTGTTTTTTGCTAAAATACAATAATCTGATTAGCGAAAATTGGAGAATATCGGGAAATTCGAACGGAAGGACCTACTTAAATTTCTAAGGCCTTTCGGCATAAACCGCGTAATAACGCGGGGTAAATTTTCGAAGCAAGGGCCGGAAACCGATTTTGTTTACGGGGTTGGTCCATTTTTCACGTTTTTTAATCACCCATCCTGCTTTTTCCAAAAGCCAGTCGAATTGCCAGTCTTCAAATTCGTGAAAATGCCGGTCTCTTAAATCGGTTTTATTTTGGTAGGCATTAGAAAACCATACTTTTAAAGGAACGGTAGCAACCAGTTTTTTAGCCTGAATATCTTTTAAAATAATGAAGGGAGCCACCAGGTGCTCAAAAATTTCAAAAGCAGTTACAAGATCGTATTCATTCGATTTTACAGCATTTGTATCAAGGTCGAGGTCTTCACCCTTGGTATTGGTAACCTGATACTTGTTTTGTTTCATTATTTCAGAAAAAGGATTTCCCACTCCCAGATCCAGAATTTTTGCTGGGGGAGGAACGTTTTCTTCTAAAAATTCCAGGGTTTTTTTAAATCTTTTGGTAGGAAAGGTCTTTTCGTACATGTTAGTATTGATATACGATGGTGTTAACATTCATTCCGGCACCAACGCTGGCCAGAATAATAACATCCCCTTTTTTTAATTCCTGATCTTTTATTTTTCCGCGTATCACAAGATCCAATAATGTAGGTACAGTGGCTACGCTGCTATTTCCCAATTCCTGGATGCTCATTGGCATTACGTTTTCCGGGACAGGAAGTTTATGTAATTTGTAAAAACGTTTTATTATGGCGTCATCCATTTTTTCATTGGCCTGATGGATAAATATTTTCCTGACATCACCAATTGTTTTACCGCTGTTTTCCAGACAAGTTTTCATCGCGCCGGGAACCTGGGTAAGGGCAAATTCGTAGATCTTGCGACCATTCATTTTAATATAGCGGGTATCTTCAACCTCCCCCGGAAGATTCGATTTCCCGAAAAAGATATGATTGGCTTCCTGATATGCGTATGTAGCCGATTCGTGGGCTAAAATTCCACCTGCTTCATCCGAAATTTCCAGCACTGTTGCTCCTGCGCCATCTGAAAAGATCATAGAATCCCGGTCATACCTATCTACAACCCTGGAAAGCGCTTCTGCGCCAATTACCAGACATTTCTTTGCCATTCCGCATTTTATAAAAGCTTGCGCCTGTATAACCCCTTCGATCCAGCCCGGACAGCCAAACAACACATCATATCCAACACATTTTGGATTTTTTATCTTTAGATTATGTTTAACCCGGGTAGCAATGCTGGGTACGGTATCGCTTTGAACACTTCCGGATCTTACGTCTCCGTAGTTATGAGCAACAATTAAATAATCGAGAGTTTCAGGGTCGATTCCCGCATCTTCAATCGCTCTTTGTGCAGCAACCGTCGCCATATCTGAAGTGCTTAAATTCTCTTCCAAATACCTGCGTTCTTCAATTCCAGTGATTGCTTTGAATTTTTCAATAGTAACCTCATTTGCATGAGGGAATGCAGATCCGTCGGTATTCCTGAATTCTTGCTTTAAAAAGTCTGAATTCTTTCTTTTTAAGTTAGGAATAAAACTGCCTATACCTGTTATTTTAATACTCATTGAGACGACTTAAATTTGTGAATTCTTTAACTAAATTACTAAAAGCAATTTTAGTTTAGACCAGCAAAGTGGAAAAAATATTCTTATTTGTAGTATTGATGTTTTACGCTGAAAATATCATTAACAATTAAATTATTATGCAGTTCTTATAAGAATCTTTCAAACATTAATTACAATTTTCTTTAAGCTTCCATATACTCTTCGATAGGATCACAGGTGCATATTAAATTTCTGTCTCCATAAGCATCATCCACTCTTCTTACAGTTGGCCAGAATTTATTATCGGCTACATACTCCAAAGGAAAAGCTGCCTGTTTTCTGCTGTATGGGAATTCCCAGGTTTCGGCAGTAAGCATAGGCATTGTATGGGGTGCATTTTTTAAAATATTGTTTTCATCCTCTGTGGAAGATTCACTTATTTCCTGTCTTATAGAAATTAAAGCATCACAAAAACGGTCCAGTTCTGCCTTGCTTTCACTTTCTGTAGGTTCGATCATTAAAGTTCCGGCAACCGGGAAAGATACTGTTGGAGCGTGAAATCCATAATCTATAAGTCTTTTGGCGATATCGACTACTTCAATTCCGTTGTTTTTAAACGGACGGCAATCCAAGATCATCTCATGAGCTGCTCTTCCACGTTCTCCGGAATATAAGGTTTGATAATGTTCTTTTAAGCGGGCTTTTATATAATTGGCATTTAGGATCGCATATTCTGTTGCTTTCTGCAAACCTTTACTCCCTAACATGGTGATATATCCGTAAGAAATAAGACATACTAAAGCGGATCCCCAGGGTGCTGAAGAAATTGCGGTAATTGCATGTTCTCCACCGGTTTTGATCACCGGATTTCCCGGCAAAAATGGTAGTAGTTGCTTTGCAACACATATTGGACCTACTCCTGGGCCACCACCACCATGTGGAATCGCAAAAGTTTTATGAAGGTTCAGGTGGCAAACATCGGCACCAATGGCACCGGGATTTGTGAGTCCTACCTGTGCATTCATATTTGCGCCATCCATATAAACCTGTCCGCCATTCTCATGAATTAGCGCTGTAACCTTCCGGATGGAAGATTCAAAAACTCCGTGGGTGGAGGGGTAAGTAACCATCAATGCGGCTAAATTATCCTTGTGTTTTATTGCTTTTTCCCTTAGATCGTCAAGATCTATATTTCCTTCTTTGGTTGCTTTTGTCACCACAACCTTCATACCGGCCATTACTGCAGATGCAGGATTGGTACCGTGAGCTGATGACGGGATAAGGCAAATATTCCTGTGAGAATCTCCTCTGGATTCGTGATATGCGCGAATAACCATTAAGCCCGCGTATTCTCCCTGAGCTCCGGAATTTGGCTGTAAGGAAGTACCTGCAAAACCTGTGATCTCAGTAAGTTGGTCTTCCAGTTTTTTTAATACGATCTGGTAACCTTCGGCCTGTTCTACAGGTGCAAAAGGGTGAATGTTCCCCCATTTTGGATTGCTTAAAGGAAGCATCTCTGAAGCTGCATTTAGCTTCATCGTACAAGATCCCAAAGCGATCATTGAGTGGTTAAGGGAAAGATCCTTACGTTCCAGTTTTTTGATGTAACGCATCAATTCAGTTTCAGAATGATAGGAATTAAAGACCTCATTGGTAAGATATTCCTTCTTTCTTTCAATCTCCTTCGGAATTGTTGTGCCCTCTTCCAGTTTTTCTATAGTTGATTTAGATTTATCTGCAGCTTCAGAAAAAACAGCAACAATTTTATTCAAATCTGGAATATTGGTTGTTTCATTAAGTGCAATAACAACTGTTTCAGAATCCGGATAATAGAAGTTGATCTTATTTTTTTCAGCAATAGGTTTTATAGCTGAAGCATTAGCTTTTATTTGAATGGTATCGAAATAAGAGGGATTTACCTGCTCATAACCTAATTCCTTCAGCTTTTGCTCTAAAGTTACTGCCGATGAATGCACAGTATCTGCAATATATTTTAAACCTTTAGGACCATGATAAACCGCATACATACCGGCCATAACAGCTAATAAAACCTGGGCAGTACAAATATTGGATGTCGCCTTGTCGCGTTTTATATGCTGCTCCCTTGTTTGAAGTGCCATTCTTAGGGCACGGTTGCCATTCATGTCTTTTGTAACCCCAATAATCCTTCCGGGGATACTTCGTTTATATTCTTCTTTAGTTGCAAAATAAGCCGCGTGCGGTCCACCGTATCCTAATGGAATTCCAAAACGTTGGGTGGTTCCAACAACAACATCAACTCCAAGTTCTCCCGGAGCCTGTAATTTTACCAGACTTAGAATATCTGCCGCAACTACAGTTTTAATCTCGGTTTCTTTACATTTTGCAACAAACTGGGTGTAATTGTGAACAACACCAGATTTTCCAGGATATTGAAGAATTGCTCCAAAATATTCCGTGGAAAAATCAAATTCTGAATGATCTCCAATAACCAATTCTATTCCTAGCGGTATGGCTCTTGTTTTTAATAAAGAGATGGTTTGAGGCAGTACTTCTTCAGAAACAAAGAACTTTATAACCTCATTTTTCTTCTGTTCACGCTCCCTAACAGCAAAAAGCAACGCCATAGCCTCGGCTGCAGCGGTAGATTCATCCAGTAGAGATGCATTTGCCAGTTCCATGCCGGTAAGATCACTTACCATAGTTTGAAAATTAAGCAATGCTTCCAGTCTTCCCTGTGCAATTTCTGCCTGGTACGGAGTGTAGGCAGTGTACCATCCTGGATTTTCCAAAACATTACGTTGAATAACAGCGGGCAAAATAGCCTGATGATATCCTAAACCTATATAGGTTTTAAAAACTTTATTTAAAGAAGCTAATTCCCCAATATGTTGGGCATATTCATTTTCGCTTAATGCTGCAGGCAGATCCAGCGGATTTTTTAAGCGGATATCATCCGGAATAGTTTCGTAAATTAACCGATCTAAAGTTGGGACACCCACAGTGGAAAGCATGTCTTGTAATTCAAGTTCATCAGGGCCAATATGTCTTAGGGCAAAAGAATCTGTTCTCATTAAAATAAAGTTGTGTTTTGTGCTGCAAAATTACATATTTAAACGTAGATTTTTAGCATTTCAGACAACCAACTTGTTAAGATTTTCATGAAACCTTATAACGAAGTTTTTTATTCAAAAAGCCGATTGAAAAGATGCTAAAAAGAGCGTTTGATTTTTATTTAAACAGCAGTATTCATGTTTCTTTAGCTGTAGTCTGCCTTACGGCAATAACCTTTCAAAGCCTGGATATTTCTTTGAGGCAAAATTTTCTTTTTTTTGTTTTTTTCGGAACAATCACAGGATATAACTTTGTGAAGTATGCAGGAATTGCGAAACTTCATCATAGAAGCCTGGCAAAAAACCTCCGGATTATTCAGATCTTCTCCTTGATTTGCTTCCTTACATTTATCTATTTCTCATTTCTACAGCCGGTTGCGGTTTTGATATTTGCCGGAATAATGGGTGTTTTCATCCTTTTGTATGCAATTCCCGTATTTAGCGAAAATAGAAATTTAAGAGGGCTAAATGGGGTTAAGGTATATGTAATTGCTTTTGTAGTGTCGGGAGTTACAGTTATAATGCCTGCTTTTTCTTCTGGGAACTCCTTACAGTGGGATCTTTTTCTCGAATTTTTCCAAAGGTTTTGTTTTGTCATTGTTGTAATGCTGCCATTTGAAATAAGGGATTTAAAATTTGATATGATACAATTGGGAACCATTCCTCAAAGATTAGGAGTAAAAGGCTCAAAAATATTCGGGGCCATCCTGATAGGATTTTTTATTTTGACGGAATTTTTGAAGCAGGAGACTTCCTTGCCTGAAGTGTTAAGTGTAGTAATTGTAGGATTAATAGCTTTTATTTTTCTGAAGAAATCCAGGATCAACCAGGGAGAATTCTATTCTTCGTTTTGGGTGGAAGCAATCCCGATTTTTTGGTGGTTGACCCTAAGTGTTTTAGAAATTCTTATTTAGTTGATTGATTTTTAATTTCCTCTTTCCAAACCTTTTTTTCATCTTCAGAACAGGTTTTCAGGTTAGATTTTGCAATAAGTTTGGTGAGTTTTGTGTTTTTCTTAGTATAATTTTTGCAGGGTTTACAAAGCAAGATATGCAAATGAATTTTGATCTTTTCATAAAACGATGCTTCGTTGTATTGTGCCTTATCGCAGTTAAATGCAGCTTCTGAACAGTCGATAAATAATGATTTTCTTTTTGTCATTTAAAACCAGTTTTTTTCCAAACATTGAGCTAGGGTAGTTCTCGCTCTGTGGATTATAACCCAAAGGTTAGACGGAGTGATATTAAACTCATTACATATAGCTTCCGTATCAAGACCTTCAATGGTCTTCATTCTAAAAATTTCAGCCTGTTTTTTCGTCAGCTGTTCCATGCAATCCAGAATTGCAAGGCCCAGTTCTTCATTTTCCATGATATCTTCAGCGGTCTTGTCAAACCTATCCGGAGCCTGTTCTTCCAGCCAGTCTCCTTCATTGGAATCATCGCTGTAATTTATTTTTACTTCTGCCCGCCCTTTCTTAGAATTGATCTTTCTGTAATAGTCGATAATTTTGCGCTTCAAAATCGAGATAAGCCAGGTGCGTTCGGTAGCTTCTCCTTTAAAATTTTTCATGGATTTTAAACCCGCCAGAAAAGTTTCGGAAATTAAATCATGCGCAAGTTCCCTGTCATTTACCCTTACAATAGTGAAATTGAAGAGGTAATCGGAATATTTATCTACCCATTTTGTTGGGTCGATTTGATTTGTAGCCATAGGCATTTAACATAATATCCCCAAAAATAGCAAAAAGTTGGACCGAACGGGGGAAAAATCTAAAGATTAAATGTTAGTAATTTTACCGCTAACCTATATTGCTCTGTTATTTTTTCATTAATCCGGCTCTTTTCAATAAAGCGTCGGGTTGAGGTTCTTTCCCTCTAAAACGTTTATACAATGTCATTGGATGTTCTGTTCCTCCCCGGGAAAGCACATGATCTCTAAATCTTTGTGCAACCTCCCTGCTGAAAATTCCATTTTCCTGAAAATATTCAAAGGTGTCTGCATCGAGAACTTCCGCCCATTTATAGGAATAATAACCAGAAGAATAACCTCCCTGAAAGATATGAGAAAACGAAGTACTCATACAATTCTCAGGTACATTTGGATATAATTTTGTAGGTTCAAAGGCGGCATCTTCATGGGTTTTGATATCTTTTATATTTGAAGGATCAATTCCATGCCAGCTCATATCCAGCATACCGAAGCTTATTTGTCTCACAGTTGCTATTCCTTCATGAAAATTGGCGGCTTTTTTAATTTTTTCAATAAGATCCTCCGGAATAATTTCTCCGCTTTCGTAGTGTTTTGCAAAGATTTGAAGCGCCTCCTGCTCATAACACCAGTTTTCCAGCATTTGACTTGGTAACTCTACAAAATCCCAGTAAACGCTCGTTCCGGAAAGGCTTGGGTAAGTAGTATCTGCAAGCATTCCATGCAAGGCATGTCCAAATTCGTGAAACAGGGTTGTAACCTCATTAAAGGTTAATAATGAAGGCGATTTTTTGGTGGGCTTTGTGAAATTGCAAACAATGGAAATATGAGGTCTGAAGTTTTTATCATTTCGTATATACTGTGGGCGATAAACGGTCATCCAGGCACCATCTCTTTTTCCCGGACGGGGGTGAAAATCGGCATAAAACAACGCAACCGGATTGTTCTCTCCATCTGTTACCTGATATGTTTTTACATCGGGATGATAGGTGTCAATTCCTAAAACTTCATCAAAATTAAGTTCATATAATTTATTTGCAACCTCAAAAACGCCGTTGATGACATTTTCCAGTTTGAAATAGGGTTTCAGTTTTTCGTCGTCGAGATCAAAAAGTTTTTGTTTCAATTTCTCTCCGTAGTAAGCCGAATCCCATTTTTCAAGACGATCGATTTGATCAAGTGCTATGGCGAAATTCTCAAGTTCACTAAATTCCCGTTGTGCGGCGGGTTTTGCTTTTGTCAATAATTCCGAGAGGAAAGATTTTACTTTTTCCGGTTTTTCTGCCATTCGTTCCTCCAAAACAAAATCTGCATGCGTTTCGAATCCTAGAAGCCGGGCTCTTTGATACCTTAAATTAACTATTTGAAGTACATTTTGCTTATTATCCAGTTCGTCATTGTGAAAACCTTTTGCGCCAAAAGCAAGTGCCAGTTCTTTTCGAAGTTCTCTGTTTTTAGCATATTTCATAAAGGGGATATAGCTTGGATATTCCAGCGTAAAGATCCAACCTTTCTTGTTTTTTTCTGTTGCAGTTGCTTCAGCTTCTTCTTTTACAGATTCTGGCAAGCCTTCAAGATCGCTTTCTTTGGTGATAAGAAGTTCAAACCTATTGGTCTCAGCTAGAACATTCTCTCCAAATTTTAAGCTTAAAGTAGATAAGTGTTTATCTATTTCCCGTAGTTCTTTCTTTTTGGCTTCAGAAAGATTGGCTCCGTTTCTTAAAAATGCTTTGTATTTTTTATCCAGCAACATTTGCTGTTCTATAGTAAGCTCAAGGGATTCCCTTTGTAAATAAACCGTTTTAACTCTTTCAAAAAGTGCCTTATTCAGGATAACATCATTTTTAAATTCAGAAAGAACCGGTGAAACCTCCTGAGCGATCTTCTGAATTTCGTCATTGGTCTCGGCTGAATTCAGATTATAGAAGATACTTGTCACCAAATCCAGTTGCTTCCCCGAAAATTCCAGAGTTTCAATGGTGTTTTTAAAAGTTGGAATCTCTTTTGAGGAAGTAATTTCGTCAATTTCGGACATTGCAATTTCAATGGATCTCAAAATTGCAGGTTTAAAATGTTCATTTTTTATTTTGGAAAACGGCGCAAAAGAAAACTCCAGGAGTAATGGGTTATCAAATAAAGTTGGCATATTTTAATTTTTTTATAACGTATTTGGTAAATATTTTAACATTTTTGATTGTGATATATTGAAAATTTATATATTTGTAACTTTCAAACGGTATAAGATTATAGAAAAGTAGTTACTTAAGTACGTTTAGATTAATATATTTAGAATGGTTAATAAATAATATTTTTAGGCAAAACAGTACTACTGAGGGAGACCACGCTTGCGTGGTCTTCTTATTTTTTTAATTCTTTTGCACCTTCTATAACTTTCTGTTTTAAGCCTTCTTTATAAAACAAAACCTTGTCCAACATACATTTATCTGTAGCACCAATTATTTGAGCCGCAAGAATCCCTGCGTTTTTGGCACCATTCAATGCTACGGTAGCTACGGGAACACCGCCGGGCATTTGTAAAATGGAAAGGACAGAATCCCAGCCATCTATAGAATTGGTGGATTTTACGGGGACCCCAATTACCGGAAGGGGAGATAAGGATGCAATCATACCAGGTAAATGTGCGGCTCCACCTGCCCCGGCAATAATGACATTGATCCCACGGGTATGAGCATTTTTACCGTAATCAAATAATTTTTCAGGTGTACGATGTGCCGAAACGATATCCACCTCTACCTCAATATCAAATTCTTTTAGTATATCTATGGCATCCTGCATAACCGGTAAGTCGCTGGTGCTTCCCATTATTACTGCTACTTTACTCATTTCTATTTTCTTTATAGAATCTTATAGTGCGTATTCCCTGTTAGATTCAATTATTTATTGACTTATAACTTTAATAGCATCTTTCACAGCTTGCGCAGTGCTTCTGGCTATGAGCATATCCTTATTCACTATGGTCACGTGGCCCATTTTCCGAAAAGGTCTGGTGATTTTTTTTCCGTAGATATGTGGAGTAACACCTGGCATTTTCAGTATTTCTTCAATATTTTTATAAATTGCGGGACCTGTGTGTCCTTCTTCTCCAACGAGATTAACCATTACGGCGCTCACCTTATTTTCTGTATTTCCCAAAGGCAGATCCAATATCGCCCGCAAATGTTGTTCAAATTGATTGGTGTAACTTGCTTCAATGCTGTAATGCCCACTATTATGAGGTCTTGGGGCTACTTCATTTACAATGATCTCATCATCTTCCGTCTGGAACATTTCTACTGCAAGTAAACCTACATGTTGATATGCCTTGGAAACAGATTCGGCCAGTTTTCGTGCTTTTTTTGCAATGGATTCATCAATCCTGGCAGGACAAATAACATATTCCACTTGGTTTGCGGTGGGATGAAATTCCATCTCTACCACAGGAAATGTCTTCATTTCTCCTGAAGGATTCCTGGCTACAATTACAGCGAGTTCATTTTTAAAAGGGATTAAATCTTCGGCAATACAAACTCCTTCAGCTATCCCTTCTAATGCTTCTTTTGACTTTATGATTTGTACCCCTCGTCCATCATAACCACCGGTGGCACTTTTCCAAACCACAGGCAATTTAATTTTCCCGGTATTTTCAGCTTCTAGGAATTCAGCTTTTGAATTAAAAATATTGAAGGCTGCCGTGGGGATATTAGTTGCTTTGTAAAACTTTTTCTGAACAGATTTATCGTTTATTTTTTCCAGGGTATCAGACGAAGGATAGACTTTAATTCCTTCTTTTTCCAACTGTTTTAAAGCTTCAACGTTTACCGATTCAATTTCAAAAGTGAGAACATTTACTTTTCTTCCAAATTCCAGCACGGTATCATAATCCATAAGATCACCTGTTATGAATTGATTCGCTGAAATTTTACAGGGCGCTTCTTCGCTGGGATCCATTACGAGGGTTTGAATGTCATATTTACGGGTTTCGTAAAGCAGCATTTTTCCAAGTTGGCCACCACCTAAGATGCCTAATTTAAAATTGGATGAAAAATAGTTGATCATAAGCATGTAGTAATTTATGCAAAAATAATTTTTTAAGATGGAATAACGAGCGAATCCGTAAGAAATCAATCTATTAGTTATAAGCACGGATTGTTTAGAATCCTTATCTTTGCTCCTTTAAAAATTAGCATATTGATCCAGTTAAACGATTTAAAGTTTGAGCTATTTATTTCTGAAGACAGAATAACTTCAGCGATAGAAAAAATAAGTTTACAATTAAACAGGGATTATGAAGGAATTACCCCTGTTTTTTTAGGCATACTTAATGGTGCCTTTATGGTTGCTTCAGAAGTTATTAAAAGATTTGAAGGGAACTGCGAGGTTGCTTTTGTGAAACTTGGGTCTTATGAAGGTACTACAACTACCGGAAATGTTGAAACTTTGTTAGGATTAAATCAATCCCTAATTGGAAGAGAAGTGATTGTTATTGAGGATATTGTAGATACTGGACATACTCTTACTGCAATTGATAAGATTTTAAAAAACCATGGAGTTTCAGGGTACCGGGTTGTTACCTTGTTCTTTAAGCCTGAAGCTTACAAAAAGAAGCTTAAGATAGATTATGTAGGGATGGAGATCCCAAATGATTTTATTGTTGGTTATGGCTTGGATTATAATGGTTTAGGCCGCAACCTTTCCCAGATATATAAACTTAAAAAAGAGAACATGACAAATTTGGTGCTATTTGGTCCTCCTGGTGCAGGAAAAGGAACTCAGGCCAGCGTTTTAAAGGATAAATATGAACTTATTCACATTTCTACAGGAGATGTATTTAGGTATAATATAAAGAATGAAACCGAACTTGGTAAAAATGCCAAATCGTATATGGATAAAGGGCAATTGGTTCCCGATGATGTGACAATTAAGATGCTTGGTGCAGAGGTGGATAAAAATCCAGACGCAAAAGGATTTATTTTTGATGGTTTTCCGCGAACCGCAGCTCAGGCAGAAGCTTTATCTATTTTGCTGGCTGAGAAAAATACAGAGGTTTCTGCGATGATAGCATTGGAGGTGGATGATGAGATTTTGGTGGAACGATTGCTTGAACGCGGTAAAACTTCCGGACGGAAAGATGATGCCGATGAATCCATCATTAGAAATAGGATTAGGGTTTATTATGAAGAAACCGCTATTTTGAAGCAATATTATTTGAAACAGGATAAATATTTTGGTGTAGATGGGGTTGGTTCTATAGATGATATAACTCAAAGAATAAGTAAAGTAATAGATTCAATACAGGCAGAGTAATCTGTAAAATTATAATATAATAAAGTGTTCGTTTTTTTTGAAACGACAATAAGTACGGGTATGACTGAAGGGAATTTTGTTGATTATGTAAAAATACATGTGGCTTCCGGAAAAGGAGGTCAGGGCTCTGCGCATTTGCGTAGGGAAAAATATGTTGCCAAAGGAGGACCCGATGGAGGGGATGGAGGGCGTGGAGGACACGTTATATTAAAAGGAAATAAAGATCTCTGGACCTTGTTTCATCTAAAGTTTAAAAGACACGTTCGCGCAGAACATGGGTTACACGGCGGTAAACAGACCAGTACAGGAGCAGATGGCGCCGATCAATACATCGATGTGCCACTGGGAACAGTAATTAGAGATACAGAAACCGAGCAGATATTACATGAGATTACCGAGGATGGTCAGGAAATTGTGGTTGCCAGAGGCGGTAAGGGTGGACTTGGAAATAATCATTTCAAATCTTCTACTAATCAAACTCCGCGGTATGCTCAACCGGGAATGGATGGGGAAGAGGTAGATGTTACGCTGGAATTGAAAATTCTTGCAGATGTTGGATTAGTGGGATTTCCCAACGCAGGAAAATCTACCTTGCTATCGGTAATCACCGCTGCAAAACCAAAAATCGCCGATTACGAGTTCACGACATTAAAACCCAACCTGGGAATTGTGGAATACAGAGACTTTAAAACCTTTGTAGTCGCCGATATTCCGGGTATAATTGAAGGTGCAGCTGAAGGAAAAGGAATTGGGCACCGGTTTTTAAGACATATTGAAAGAAACTCTACCCTTTTGTTTTTAATCCCTGCAGATGCCCCCGATATTGTTAAACAATATGAAATTTTACTGGATGAATTAAGACGTTATAATCCTGAAATGTTGGATAAGGATCGCCTGGTAGCAATTTCAAAATGCGATATGCTGGATGAGGAATTGAAGACGGAATTGAAGGCGATTTTGGATAAGGACTTAAAAGCGCCTTATTTGTTAATTTCCTCTGTTGCACAACAAGGTTTAGTTGAATTAAAAGACAAACTTTGGGAAATGCTAAATAAGGAATCTGTTTAATCCCAAGAGCGGGTTTTAGTACCCCGATAGCTGCCATTAGTGTTGGGTCTGGATTTCATCGAAATTCAGTATATTTCTTTTTTGAGCCTGATCCGGGCTAGTTGATTTTTTGTTAATCAGGATTTTCATGGAATGATTTTTATGTAACTTTATTAAAAATCATCCCATGAAATATTTAAAATATTTTCTTGTCTTAGTAGTTTTTTCTTCCTGCAATGGCCCAAGGGCTGTTTATGACTACGACCAAAACACATCTTTTAATAACATAAACTCTTATAAGATTTTTCCAGATCTGGACTCTCGGGTGAGTCAGCTGGATGAACAGCGTTTAGTATCAATTTTACAAACAGAAATGGCTTCCGAAGGAATTTCTTTTTCTGAAAATCCTGATATCTATATCAATTTTTACGCTTCAGAATATGAAACGGCAAGCGGGAATAATATAGGAATAGGAGTTGGAGGTGGCGGAGGTAATGTAGGTGTAGGCGTTTCTGGCGGATTTCCCATAGGAGGTCCCGATACTTATTTGAGATTAACCCTGGATTTTATCGATGTAAAAAATGATTCTCTTATTTGGCAGGCGGTTGTAGATAGCCAGTTCGATAAAAATTCTTCTCCTAAAAATAGGGAAGCCCAATTAAAGCTTATGGTGCAAAAAGCTTTAAAAGGCTACCCTCCTAAAAAATAAGATATTTCTTATCCTTGCTTTTACTGCTTCTAAGTCTATTCATTAATTTGGCAGCTATAGGGTCTTTGTTTTCTCCTTAGGTTAGGGTGTTCTATAGCATCTAAAACTGGTTTAAATTTTGATGACCGAATTCCTATAATGGAATTAAAGTAAAATAAAAATGCCCCAGTTTCCCGGGGCATTTTTGGTTGGTTAGTTAGTTGCAAGCCTTAATTCATAATAGTGAACTCGCTTCGTCTGTTCTTGGCATATTCTACCACAGAACATCCGGTTGGCTGAGTACAGTCATTCAATGGCATGCTTTCGCCATAACCTTTAGAGGTTAAACGTTCTCTTTCGATACCGTGTTCTACAAGATATTCAAGTGTAGCAGCAGCACGTCTTTCAGAAAGAGCCATATTGTATTTGTCAGATCCTCTGGCATCTGCGTGAGACCCTATTTCAATTTCAAGAGTTGGATATTTCTTCATAATATCAACCACTTTATCAAGAGTAACTTCAGACTCTTTTTTAATGGTAGATTTGTCAAAATCGAAATAAATATTTCCAACACCTCTTAATTGTTGTCTTCCTGTTTCAAGGTTTGTTTCTCTATCGTCAATCTCAACCACAGGAGGAGTATAGTCTTTTCTTGTAAAGTTGTAAAGGTTGTCTGTTCCTCTTCGGTTAGAAGCAAACCATCCTTCGTCATCACCTTCTTTGATTACAAATGCAAAATCATCGCTTCCGCTGTTCACACTTGTTCCAAGATTTGTGATTTCAGAAAAATCTCCTTCAGTTTTGAAAACATCCATATTACCAAATCCCTGATGTCCATTGGAAGAAAAGTATAACACATTTTCATCACTTATAAAAGGGAATTGCTCCCTTTTGTCTGTATTTACAGCGGCGCCTAAATTTTGAGGAGTCCCAAAAGTTTCATCTGCATTTACATCGACCACATAGATATCAAAGGATCCTTTGGATCCAGGCATGTCACTGGCAAAATACAACTTTGTACCATCTGGACTTAAGCTTGGATGCTCTGTTGAATAGTCATCACTTGTAAAAGGTAATGCTTCTATATTGGTCCAATTGCCATCTACCATCTTAGCACGGTAAATTCTAATGTGGGCAACTTTTACATCGCTTGAATCTTTTACCCTTTTTTCATTGGTTCTATCAAAATACATTGTCATTCCGTCCTGGCTAAACGTAGCAGAACTTTCGTGAGAATCTGTATTGATATCGCCAGGGAAAAGTACAATTCCGCTTAAAGTTTTATCATCGCTAACATCGGCGGTGTATAGATCAAGGGCAGGTCTTTTATCCCAGGGATAAATAGGCCTTTCCTGATTTCTTGTGGAGGCAAATACTACTTTATCACCATAATAAGCAATTCCAAAATCTGCAGATGCAGCATTGTTCATGACTTGTTGGGTGGTGTATACGTGAGATACGGTGGTATCAAGCTCTTTTCTGAATTTTTCAAAATTGAAATCTTTACCATAGTATTCAGTAAAATAAGTATCTGCTTCATTAGCCTTGTCGATTCCCATCAAAGCATGAGCGTATCTGAATTTGTATTCAGCTGCCACGGTTGCTTCATGTCTTAGAAATAACAATTTATAAACATCAGTTGCATTCACCAATTGATTGGTGTAGAAGTATGCATCTCCTAAGTTTTGAAGGACCTCCTGGTCTTTGTCGTTTACCTTTTCATAAGCATCGGCAGCGTCCATATATGCTCTTGAAGCAAAATATCGGTCACCTTTTTTAATTTCGGAATTTTGTGCAAAGCCCGAAAAACTTATTAGGATAATTAAAATTGAACTATATAATTTTTTCATGTTGTCTCTGGTTTTTAGAAGAATCTAGGTGATTTGTCATATCCTTTTGATAATCCGAATAAATCCAGATCAAACAATAAAAGGATTTCGTGTGTCCCGTCATTATAACTACTCAAGTTTGAGGTTGTGTAGTCATATGCATAACCAACCCTTAATCCCGGAGTAACCGCAAAATTAACAAGTCCTGTTACGGAGTCTCCAAATCTATACCCAATACCGGCTTCAAGTTTGTTGAACATTAGAACGTTTGCAGTAATATCTACAGATAAAGGTGCTCCTTCAACCCCTCTTGCCATAAATGCAGGCTTAAGTTTGAAGTCTTCTGAAAGATCAAATACATACCCACCAGTAAGAAAATAATGTATATTTTCTTCTCCAAGTGATCTTAAACCTTGTTCATTCTCAAGGTGTTTAGAAGTAAAGAGGTTTGGTGCAGAAAGTCCTAAGTAGTACTTTTCTCCAAATAAAAACGCCCCAACTCCAAAAACAGGAAAAACTTCACTTAAGTTTTGCATGGCAGGATCATTCGGTTGGTTTGTTACCAAACGAGACAGATCTCCATCAAAAGTTGTTATTCCACCTTTGACACCAAAGGAAAGCTTGTTGTTATTGTCGTCTAAGGGTAGTACGTAAGCGAAATCGGCAGTGATATTATTTTCTTTGATAACATCCCCAATTTCATCGTGAACTATCGATAAACCCAATTCAATGCGTTCGCTTACCGGAGTATGAGCGAAGAAACTGGCGGTGCTTGGTGCACCGTCAATTCCTACCCATTGAGATCTATAAATTCCACCAAGATTAAGCATACCGGGATTATCGGTTGCATAAGCAGGGTTAATCACACTCATATTATACATATATTGAGTGAACAGCGGATCTTGTTGAGCCATACCTTTTAGAGAAAAAAGGATAATGCCTGTAAAGATTAAATATTTAATTATAGTGTTTTTCATTTCTTTTTAGTGTTTATCCTTTGGTTATCTACTTAAGTATACTTTACCCTGAATCGTGGCAGTTTGTCCATCATTGTAATTCAAGATGTAAAAATAAACTCCTGCAGGTAATACATTATCACCTAAAGTTCCCGACTGGTTTGAAACTCCGTCCCAATCTCCGGTACTTGCATTTCCTTTAAATACTACGTTACCCCATCGGTTGAAAATTTCAATGGTGTAATTAGGGAAATCAATTGCGATATCCGGGATTACAAACCTATCGTTTATGTTATCCCCGTTTGGAGAGAAGGCTTCTGGTATTCCGCAAAATGCTACTTCAACCTGTACTCCAAGTCGTTCTGAACTTTCACATCCGCCAGCATCGGTTCCTGAGGCAAAATAAGTAGCTCCGTCTACAAGTGCTGTTGAGGTTGCCAAAGCAGTTCCTCCAGTTGAAGCTTGATAAATCTGGATTCCACTTCCGCTAAGGTTGTTAACTAGATCCTGAATAGTAGGATTATCACTTCTGCAGAATTCATCTCCTTCCATTTGAAGGGTAGGAGCAGTTCCATCGGTTAAAGTGATTGTAATCGTTACTGCTTCAGAATTACAAACGTTGTCACCCGTAGCAACTGCGTAATAAACCGCATTGTTTGCCAAAGGAGTTGTTGCAATCGCTTCTTCAGTTAGAGCTTCATCTGCATAAATAATTACATTGTCCCCTGTTGCATCTATATCTGCAACTGTTGGATTATCGATTAGACAGAAAGATTGATTTGCTTCTGCTGTAGGAGCAGCAGGTACATCATTCACAGTTATTGTGATAGTAGCTGTTTCTGTACCAATAGCACAATCAGCTGCTCCATCTACCGTATATATGATTTCAAATTCACCTACTCCAGCTTCAGAAGGATTAAAAAATCCATTTTCATAAGGAGTGCTAAAAGAACCTGTTAACAGAGCATCGCTTCCAAGTATAGTGGTTAAGTCAATATCTTCATCTTGTCCTATGCAATAGGTCACTTCAACAAGTCCACCAGCGTTAGCATCTTGCAGTTCGTTTACAGTAATAGTAAAAGTTGCAGTATCTGTTCCGGTAGTACATACATCCTCATCGATTGAATTATCAACAGTATAAGTGAAAGTTGTAGTTCCAGCATTATTTGCAGGATTAAACGTTCCATCTTCAAAGCCTTCAAATGCTCCATTCATTGCAGCAGCGTCAGATAAAAAATCAGCAAGATTTATGCTGTCTTCCGTAGAACAGAAAGTAAGATTCACATCGTCTCCAGCATTAGCTGCAGTAGATTCATTTACAGTAATAGTAAGTGATGCAGAATCTGTACAAGTTCCATCTTCAACAGAATAGACTGTAGTGTAATCTCCTATTTTGTTAATTTGATATTGAGCGATAATTTGATTAATAGTTGGATTAAAAGTTCCATTTCTATCTACATCTGCCTCTAAAAGACTTAAATATAAGCTTCTAACTTGCGCAGTGCTAAAATTATCTACTTCAGCCATACAAACAACAGTACTGTTGTCTGCTCCAGCATTAGCATCTCCTTCAGAAACACTTACCGTGAAATCTGTAGAATCTATACCATTTAAACAAGTACTTGCATCACTTTCTGACACGGTATAAGTAATGTTAAAGTCACCTTCGTTGGATATATCAAGTACTCCATTAGCAATCACTCCGGTATCATTAGAGAAAATTCCACCTGAAATATTTGAATCAGTAAGTAAACTAAAAAGATCTAAAGTCCCTTGAGCTGTACAGGCTGTAGCATCTTCAATTGTTCCTGCATTAGCATCTTGAAGTTCATTAACTGTAATAGTTATTGTAGCTTCATCTGTACCAATAGCACAATCTTCTGCTCCATTAATGGTATAAGTAATTATTGCTTCACCCAATCCTGCTTCAGATGGATTAAACATCCCATCTTCGTAAGGAGTGCTAAAAGAACCTCTGTTTCTATTAGTTTCTGAAAGTAAACTTCTTAAGTCTACAAGATCAGTCTGATCTTCACAGTAGCTAGCAGTAATATCATCACCAGCGTCTGCATCCTGTGGTTCATTAACTGTTACGGTAAATGTAGCAGTATCTGTTCCAGTTGTACAAACATCATCGTCGGTTGAATAATCTACAGTATATGTAATGGTAGTTGTACCTAAGTTATCTGCAGGATTAAACATTCCATCTTCAAATCCAGTGAAAACTCCAACTGGCATAGTGTTTCCATCTAAATAATCTGCAAGATTTACACTTTCTTCATTAGAACAAAAAGTTATTGTTGAATCATCTCCAGCATTTGCTACAGTAGATTCAGTCACACTTACGTTGAATTCTGTAGAATCTGTTCCGTTTAAACAAGTAGTTGAATCACTTTCTGCAACAGTATAAGTAATATTGAAATCACCAATAACAGATACATCAAATACTCCATTAGCGATCACTCCATTATCATTAGAGAATGTTCCACCTGAAATATTCGAGTCAGTAAGTAAACTGAAAAGATCTAAAGTTCCTTGAGCTGTACAAGCTGTAGCATCTTGAATTGTTCCTGCAATTGCATCTCGAGAATCAACAACAGTTACAGTAAGATCTATTTGATCACAAGATCCATTTGCAAAAGTATAGGTAGTTGTAAAATCTCCCAGTCCATCTGCATCATTTTGATACATTTCAGAGATCTCTCTAGGAGTAGGGTTGAAAGTTCCATTTCTAGGAGTTCCTGAAGGTAAAAGATTAAGATAGAATTTTCTAATCTCATCAAAACTAGGAAAAAGAGCATCAACATTTCCTGCACATACAATAGCTGGTTCTGGAGAAGGTAAAGTTGTTCCCTCTGAAACAGTAACAGTAAAATCTGTACTATTTGATCCACTTAGACAAGACTCAAGATCACTTTCACTAACTGTGTAAGTAATGTTAAAAGTTCCAGTGTTGGTAACATCTAAAATCCCATCAGTGATAGATCCATTTCCAGAAGTAAAAGT
Source organism: Gillisia limnaea DSM 15749 (assembly GCF_000243235.1). Taxonomy (GTDB): domain Bacteria; phylum Bacteroidota; class Bacteroidia; order Flavobacteriales; family Flavobacteriaceae; genus Gillisia; species Gillisia limnaea. Next base: position 1,347,745 of record NZ_JH594606.1, on the reverse strand, counting down.
TCCTCCATTAGGATTGTTTGAATCTAATAAACTAAATAGGTTTAGAGTAGATTGTCCTGTACACGCTATAGCATCTTCAATACTTCCCGCGTTTGCTGAGGTAGTATTGTTAATTGTTAATGATATAGGAAGTGAACTATCTCCACAAGCAGATGTAATACTGTAAGTAGTTACAAAAGTAGCTGTATCAGTTGGGTTTTGTATAAAAGCTAAAATTTGACCTCCTACTATTTGTAAACTTGGAGTAAAAGTTCCAGTTAAATCTGTAATTCCTCTTTCCGCTAAGGCATCATTAAATAATGCAATTGCCGCAGCAGGATTGGTTTGAAAACCTCGAATTTCTGTAATACATCTTTCTAATGCTATAGGAGCTCCTAAATCGGTTCCTTGAACAGTAATTGTGAATGTTATTGCATCAGAAGTTCCAGGAGTAACACAATTTGCAGAATCATCTACAGAATATGTAATCTCATAACTTCCTGGACCTACAGCTGGATCAAAATTACCATCTGCATTAATACCAGTTCCAGAGAAGGTTCCTCCTTTTGTAGCATCATCACTTAATATAGAGTCATCTAAAACCACAACATCTGTACTTCCACAAGGAACAGTAATATCTTCTATAATCCCAGCTTCTGCATCTTGATTTGGCACTACAGATACTGTAAGAATTACTGAAGATTGACAATCTCCATTACCTAAAGTATAGGTAGTTGTATAATCTCCAACTTTATTTGTATTATTCTGATACATTGCAGATAATTCTCTAGGAGTAGGATCAAATGTTCCATTTCTCGGAGTTCCTGCCTCTAAAAGACCTAAATAGTATTTTCTGATTTCATCAAAACTTGGAAAAGTAGCGTCCACATTATCTTCACAAACAATACCTGTTTCAGGAGTTCCGAAATCAAAAGCCTCGGTACCTACAATGATATCAAAAGTAGTAGTATCAGAAGTTCCAGGAGTAGTACAAGTAGAACCATCACCTACAGAGTAAGTAATAGTATAAGTTCCAGGTCCTACAGCAGGGTCAAAATTACCTTCAGCATTTACACCAGTTCCGGTAAAAGTACCATCGCGGGTTGCATCTTGGCTAAGTCTTGAATTGTCAAGTACAATTATTTCTGTACTTCCACAAGGAACTTCGATGTTTTCAATTGTTCCTGCGTTAGCATCTTGAACTCCTACAACGGTTACAGTAAGGTCTACAGAAGATTGACAGCTTCCTTCACCTACAGTATAAGTAGTTGTAAAGTCCCCCAAACCATCTGAATCATTTTGATACATTTGAGCTATTTGACCCGCATCTGGACTAAAAGTTCCATCTCTTGGAACTCCAGACTCTAATAAACCTAAGTAAAAATTACGAATAGCATCTTCACTAGGGAACGTAGCATCTACATCTGTTTCGCAAACTTCTCCTGGTTCAGGAGTGTTAATTACGATAGGTTCTGTTAATTCAACTCGAACAGGAGCTCTATCGCCAGTAGGAGTCTCACAAGGAGGTAAGGGGCTTCCTCTTTCATTTACAACCTGGGCAGCGAAATAGGATTGGCCATTTATAAGTTGGGTGTTGTCTGGCAAAGGAGAGTTTGCAGTTTGTGACCTGTACCATCTGATTGCTTGAGTGTCATCATAGGTTCCTTCGGCAACAAGATCTGCAACTGTAGCATTCTCACAAAATATCTGTGGTGTTTCGGCGATAGGTGCTTCAATTTGGTTAGGATTGAAACCAACTGCAACTCTAAATGAAGGACAGGAACCCGGCGCTGCATCTGCGGTTGGAACTTGACCAACAAAATAGCTATCTCCAGTACTAAGTGTGTCACCTACTATTGGAGTGGTTGATTTCTCAGAATCATAAACCTCAATACGGTAATTAGGTTGAGCCACGAATAACTCTGCTAAATTAGCAGAGTTAAAGCTGGCTGGAGTACACGTTGTAAACTCAAATCCACTAACAACACTATTGGTTATAGTATTGGAAGGTCTTGGAGCGTTATTTACTGTTACTGTTATTTCAATTCTAGCACAGTCGCCAGATGTTGAACCAGCAAAGTAATTCCCATTAGCTAATAATTCCGATTCAGGAATAGGTTGTGTATCAGTAGTATTGTTTGCTGTTTGATAAACAGCATTACCATCACTCGCGATATCCTCTACAGTTGCTAAAAAGCAAAATGTTTGGGAGGAAGGCGTACCAGTGACGGTGGGGCAGTCGTCAGTTTGCCCGTAAATGGGCGAGCTTCCAATTAATAAAATAAGGGCAAAAAGGAGCATAGAATATCCTTTCTTTCCTAAAGTAAAATTTTGCATAGGCTAGGTGTTAAATTTGACATGAATAAAGTTGAGTTTTATGCTGCCTCGATAGGCAACGCAAATATTGCAATAATTTTCAACAATACTAAAATTTTTAAGTACTAATTTAACAATCAATGTATAAGCAGTTAAGCTTTTGTTAATATCAACATATAGAGGTTCAAATGGATAGTAAACTGATATGTATTTAAATATATATTCGCCATATGAAAAATACACTTTTAATATTTATGTTATTCCTGGGTTTGGGAAGTTATTCCCAGTCCTCTATTTCTGAGATTCAATCGGCTATGGATCAGGGCAAACTTGGAGCCGCTAAAAAATTACTCCATCAAAGGGTTTCTGAAAATCCCAACGATGCAGTCGCTTTAGCTTACCTGGGTGATATAGCAGGTTTTGAAAAAGATTGGGATACCTCTATTGCTTTTTATAAAAACCTGGTTCAAATGCATCCCGATATTGCCGATTATAGTTTTAAATATGGCGCAGCCCTTGGTATGAAAGCACTTAGTGTTTCAAAAATCCAGTCCGTGATTTATATTTCTGATATAAAAAAATATCTTGAAAAAGCGGTCGAATTAAATCCTAAGCACGTAGAAGCCAGAAGAGTTCTTGTCGAATTATATATTAAATTACCAGGAATTCTGGGTGGGAGTATAGATAAGGCGCAGGGATATGCTGATGAACTGGAGGACTTGAATAAAGTTGATTATTTTCTGGCCCAGGCTTTTATCGTTAAAGAGGATAAAGGTTTGGCGGAAGCAGAAGGTTTTTTTAAAAAAGCACTTGAAGCCCATCAACAGTTAACGAGCCAAAAGAAGCGTAATATTTTGAATTACGAACTGGGTAAAGCAGCATCAGATCTTGAAGTTTATCCACAATATGGCTTAAAACTGCTAAATGAATATATCGACAATTTTGGTTATAATGATATTTATTCGCTGGAATGGGCATATTTTAATAAAGCTAAGTTACAAGCTCTATTAATGAATAAATCTGAAGCTATTATATCCATTGATAAGGCTCTAACGCTTAGGGATAATTTTAAAGAAGCTGAACTTGAGAAAAAAAGAATCCAGCAGCTTTAATCCCGCCGTTGGTTATAATTCCCAGATGCCCGCCATTTCCGTTTGCCGGGATTCCATCCAAAGACTTGATATTTTCTTCTTTTAGATGTTTCGAAAGCTTGTGCTAATCTAATTGGTTTCACCGGTTCCAGCCCTTTCCGAAAGCGGAATTTAATCGAAATGCCGGTTGTCTCTTCATTTTACATATTTAACCAGCCTTCCTGGTTAGCCTGCTGGTTTTCACGGATCTTTTTCTATCCGAATTTCCGGCACTAGTTTTCCTGAGAGAATAAGTATATTTGCAGAAATTCAAATTTTATGAATCTTCATTTTATCGCTATAGGGGGAAGTGCTATGCACAATCTAGCCCTGGCGCTGCATCAAAAAGGCTTTAGGATTACCGGAAGTGATGATGCTATTTTTGAGCCTTCAAAATCCCGATTGAAGAAATCCGGATTACTTCCTGAGACTTTGGGCTGGTTTCCAGAAAAAATTTCAGCCAACCTTGACGCTGTCATCCTTGGTATGCACGCAAAAGCAGATAATCCAGAGCTTGTAAAGGCCAAAGAGTTAGGACTTAAAATTTATTCCTATCCCGAATTTCTTTTTGAACAATCCAAAAATAAAACCAGGGTAGTTATTGGTGGTTCCCACGGTAAAACCACAATTACTTCGATGATACTTCATGTACTGCATTATCACGAGAAGGAAGTGGATTTTATGGTAGGTGCTCAATTGGAAGGTTTCGATACCATGGTCCATCTTACCGAAAAAAATGATTTTATCTTACTGGAAGGGGATGAATATTTATCTTCAGCAATTGATAAAAGACCAAAATTTCACCTCTACAAACCAAATATTGCTCTTTTAAGCGGAATTGCCTGGGATCATATCAATGTGTTTCCTGCCTATGAAATTTATGAGGAGCAATTTAAGATTTTTGTGGATTCCATTATTAGCGGCGGAATAATTGTTTACAACGAAGAAGATCCGGAGTTGACCAAAATTGTTGATGCAACCACGAATCAAATAAGAAAACACGCTTATCACACTCCAAATTATAGGATTGAGGATGGGGTAACCATGCTCGATACTCCCGAGGGCGATCTTCCAATTGAAATATTTGGAGCCCATAATCTTAATAATCTATCTGGTGCTAAATGGATTTGCCAGCATATGGGTGTAGATGAGAATGACTTTTATGAGGCAATTTCCACCTTTAAAGGGGCTTCAAAACGGTTGGAGAAAATATATGAAACTGGAACTACTGTTGTTTTTAAAGATTTTGCTCATAGTCCCTCAAAGGTAACTGCAACTGTAAAAGCTGTTAGGGAGCAATACCCAAATAAAGAACTTATCGCTTGCCTTGAGTTACATACCTATAGCAGTTTGACACCTGAATTTTTAAAGGAATATAAAAACAGCCTTGATCCTGCGGCTAAAGCGGTTGTTTTTTATTCTCCGGAAGCCTTGGAAATAAAAAAATTAGCGATGCTTTCAAAAGAACAGATTCTGGAAGCTTTTGGGAGGCAAGATCTTCTTGTGTATACCAATGCAGAGGAATTCCAGACATATCTTAGAACGTTGGATTATTCAGAAAAAGCTGTTTTGTTGATGAGTTCGGGCAATTATGGGGGTCTGAAATTTGAGGAGATAAAAGACTGGATTTCCTAATAATTAAATCCATAGATTTTGATTTTCAGGTTTTTAATTTTTAGAACAGGAATATTGGGTTCATTTTTTTATCTTTAGTTAAAAATGAACAATGGCTCTTGAACGTGCACCTCTTAGTATTAAAAACTGGGCTTCCGGGGACAGGCCTCGCGAGAAACTACTCCAAAAAGGCAAGTTAGCTTTAACCGATGCCGAGCTTATCGCTATTTTAATAGGTTCTGGAAATAGAAATGAGAGCGCGGTAGAGTTAAGCCAAAGGATACTTTCTTTGCATAGGAACAATCTCAGTCAACTGGGAAAGCTTTCGGTACAACAACTTATGACTTTCAAAGGAATAGGGGAGGCCAAAGCCATAAGTATAATTGCTGCCATGGAACTTGGTAGAAGAAGAAGGACCGAAGAAGCCCTGGAGCAGGTGAAGATAACCTCCAGCAATTCGGTTTATGAATTGCTACAACCAATTATAGGGGAATTGGCTCACGAAGAATTTTGGATTCTTTATTTAAATAATGCCAACAAAATAATAGAACAGTTTCAAATTAGCAAAGGTGGGATTACCGGTACGTTAGTGGATGTTAGGATTACTTTGAGGAGAGCGTTGGAGCTGGGTGCTATTTCACTAATTCTAGCCCATAATCACCCATCTGGAAATTTAAATCCCAGTGAGGCAGATAAACAGCTTACCACCAAATTGAAAACTGCAGCCGAAAGCCTGGATATTAAAGTTCTGGATCATCTTATTGTTACTGAAAAATCCTATTTTAGCTTTGCCGATGAAGGCTTGTTGTAACGCAAAATAAACATGCTTTTAATGTATACCAGTAAGGTCACCCCAAGGATAATCTATGTTTTTAAGCATATATGCACCCAGGTTCTTGGAATTGAGATCAAATTCACAACTAAAATAGAGGAATTCATCGCTCACCCAGACCTAAAAATTTCCTACGGTAAAAAACGGCTTGGAAATGAACTTTTTATTCAAAATGTAAATCTTCTGTTTGAACAAGGTTTAGGTGATTTGGAAATTAAGGTTCAGCCCTGGGAAGAAAGCAAATGCTTTTTCGGTGTTTCAGAAAATAGTGATCTTCCATTTGATATTTTTGCAGCCTCGTTCTATCTTTTGTCGCGCTATGAGGAATACCTGCCGCACGTAAAGGATAATTTGGGCCGTTTTCCTTCTTCTGAAAGCTTAGCTTACAAGGAAGGTTTTCTCCACAGTCCGGTTATAGATGTGTGGGCGTATAAATTCAAAAAGATTTTGGCCTTTCGCTTTGCTGAAATCGACTTTAAAAAACGGAATTATGAATCGGTATCAATAATTTCCGTGAGCCATGTCTTCAATTTCAAAAACAAGGGATTCCTTCGAAGCCTAACTGGAACAGCCATAGATATGGGGCACTTAAAAATCTCAAAAGTTTCCGACAGGATAAAAGTTTTGCTAAGACTAAAAAAGGATCCTTACAATGTTTTTGATGATCTCATAAAAATTATAAAGGAGCACAAGGTGAAAATGGTTTTCATGTTCCAATTAAGCGATTTTAATATTTATGACAGGAATATCAATCACAACCGTCTCAATTATAAATCTATAATTAAATATGCGGCAGATTATTCCGAGGTTGGTTTGCGCCTTGGCTATTTTGCTGTCCAGGAGATGCAGGCGCTTAAGCTGGAAAAAAAGCGGTTTGAAAATATTATCCACGGACCCTTACAAAACGTTCTAAACAGCAGGTATAATTTAATGCTGCCGGAACATTACAGTTATTTGAATGAGTTGGAGATCGCTAATGATTATTCTATGGGATATCCCGAGACCATTGGTTTTAGAGCTGGAACCAGTACTCCTTACTTGTTTTACGACATCAATATGGAAGTCACTACTCCATTAAGAATACACCCTTATGTTTTTCATTCCCAGGTTTGTCACAAAAGATCTTCAGAAGAGATTCAGCATACCATAACCGGTATTATGAGAGAATTAAAACTGGTACAGGCACCTTTTGTTTCTATTTTTAAAAACCGTGATTTTTCAGAATATTACAATAATGCCTTTTATTACTCACTGTTAAAACAAATTCATGAAATTTAATAATATTGAACACGTCTATTTTGATCTGGATCACACCTTATGGGATTTTGATAAAAATTCTGCGCTCACTTTTGAAGCTATTTTTAAAGAAGAAAAAATAAATATTGAGTTGGAGGATTTCTTAGGAGCCTATGTCCCAATTAATAGCAATTATTGGGAATTGTATCGAAACAATCAAATATCCAAGGAGTCTTTAAGGTCTGGAAGATTAAAGGATAGCTTTAAGCTCCTTAAGTTTAAAATTTCTTCGAAAACCCTTGATCTTCTTTCAGATAAATATATTCAGTTTTTACCAACCTATAGTCATTTGTTGGAAGATACACAGGATATTTTGGAATACCTGCGACCCAGGTATCAACTTCATATAATCACAAATGGATTTCAGGAAGTTCAGAAAACAAAAATGGTGAATTCAAATATTTTTGATTATTTCTCCACCATAACTACCTCCGAAGAGGCAGGAGTGAAAAAGCCCCATCCTCATATTTTTGACAGAGCACTTCGTAAATCTAAAGCTTTACCCAAAAATAGTATTATGATAGGCGACAATTATGCTGCAGATATCGTAGGTGCCAAAAATGCGGGATTGCAGGCTGTTTACTTTGATTATTACCAAAAAAAGGAAGTTTCAGAGTCCATTACAATTCAAAAGTTAAAAGAACTTCGGATGTATTTATAGCAATAAAGAATCCCTATATTCGTTAAAATAAAAGAAATTTTGCCCTAAATGTCTTTTCCAAAGCCTATCCTTAAAACATACTTGTTTCTGCTTTTAATTGCAGGTCTAACCTCCTGTGTGAAAGATATAGATCTGGATCAGGCAGAAAGTATTACCCTTCAACCCGATTTACAGGTTGATCTCCTTATTTTTGATGTGGATGAAGTGGATTTTAGAGATCCAATAACAAATAACCAGAAAACCATAATTCGTGATACTGTTCGTCTTGAATTTCTGGATGATGATTATATTCAAAATGATCTTAGCGAAGTGGAATTTAGTTTTAAATACATTAATTCATTTCCACAGTCCTTCAACAATAGCATTTTTTTTCTTTCTGAAAATAATAATGTTCAGCACCGTGTTGATTTTCCTATTGATCCGGGCAGTATGTCTAGCCCGGTTACCACAGAGAGAATTGAACTTATTGAACAAGCTCAAATAGGGGTGATACGCAGAAGTATTAAAATGGTAGTAGAAATCGAGGTTTTACCTAATTCTGAACCTTTTACAGGAGAATTAAAATTTCAATCTAAAGGTTTATTCTCCTTTCAATTTTAGCTCATGAGATTATTGTTAACCCTAAGTAGTTTTTTTATCATGCTACTGTCTCAGGGCCAAAATAAACAACTCCTTTATAATGTGAGTGATCTCCCACAAACCCTGATGAGCAACCCCGGGGCCATCGTGAATTTTGATGGACATTTCGGGATTCCGTTATTTTCTCATATAAGTTTATCTGCGGGATCTTCAGGAGTTAATTTGTTTGATATTTTTGATGATTCCAATCCAAATGTAAATCAAAGGGTTACAAGTACCATTAACCGGCTTACAAGTAAGGATTATTTTACGGCCCAGGAACAACTTGAGATTTTATCCATGGGGTGGCGCCTAAATAAAGATGATTACTTTTCTGCCGGAATTTATCAGGAAATGGATCTATTCGCTTATTTCCCTAAGGATCCTGCTATTTTGGTGAGCCAGGGGAATGCCAATTATATCAATGTTCCATTTGATTTTTCCCATGTTTCTTTTACCGGGGAAGTTCTAACGGTTTATCATTTGGGTTTAAACCGAAAAATAGACAACCAACTCACGGTAGGGGCAAGAGTAAAAATGTATTCTGGAATTTTTAACGTACAAAGTGTAAATAATACCGGAATATTCCTAACCCGAAATACCCCCGAAGGTCCAAATTATTACCGGCATTTTGCAGAGGATATAGATGTTCGTGTTAATACTTCTGGTTTTACTACGCTAAGGGATGAAAATCAAACCGTTCAGGAAGCATCAAAAGATTTGTTGAGCAAATCTTTTTTTGGTGGGAATATAGGAGTCGGAATAGATTTGGGAGCCACCTATAAAATTCAGAATAATTTGATAGTCACAGGTTCAATTCAGGATTTGGGATTGATGTTTCAAAGAGATGATGTTGAAAATTATACCTATAAAGGAACTTACCAAACAGATGGAATCGAGCCTCTTTTTCCGGGAATTGGGCCCAGCGGCGCAGCCTTTCCTTACTGGGATGAATTTGAAGATGAGGTTGATAGAAACCTGGTGGATGAAACCCTAAATGAATCCTATGTGACCTGGCGCCCCTTTAAATTAAACGCTTCCCTGCAGTTTAGATTTGGAGAAGATTGCCCACCCTGTGATTATCGAATACAAACAAAAAAAATCTATCAGAATAAGGTCGGAATTCATCTTTTTGGGATTAAAAGACCGGGTTCATTAAAATATGCATTGTCTACCTATTATGATACGAAGGTGATTCCTAATTTAAGAATTAAAGTGGCCTACACACTGGATGATTTTTCCTATACAAATGTTGGATTGTTACTTTCCACCCAATTAAAGAAATTTAATTTCTATCTTGCTGCAGATAATTTATTTGGGTATCTTAACCTTGCAAAATCGCGATACCAATCAGTTCAATTGGGATTTCAATTTATACTAAATAAGTAACGAAACATCCATTAGAACGTTTTTATCACATAAAGGGATTTTTATATGGATGTTCCTCCCGATAGCTACCGGGATTCCTCTAAAACAATAAAATAAACAGATGAAAAAGGCGCTTTTTTTAATTCTCACTTGTATGATTTCAGTTGTTTCTGTTGCTCAGGAGCTCAATTCTTTTAAGTATGTAATCGTCCCGGAAGAATACAATTTTAATAAGGAACCGGATTTGTTTCAGTTGAATTCCTTAACCGAATTTCTCTTTGATAAATATGGTTTTGAAGCCTATATGGAAAACGGAGAACTCCCCGAAGACCTTAATAACAACCGGTGCAATGCTCTTTTTGCTGATGTGGAAAACGAATCAGGTCTTTTTGTGACCAAATTGGTGGTTGTGTTGAAGGATTGCCAGAATAAAAAAGTTTTTGTTTCTGAAGAGGGAAGGAGCAGGGAGAAGGATTTTAAAACAGCCTATCAGGAAGCGCTGCGGGATGCATTCGTATCCATTGCAGCCTTAAATTACAACTACCAACCATCAGAAATAATAGAGAAAAAAACAGTTGTAGTAAGTACAGTTCCTTCCGTAACAGAAAAGGAGGAAGATAGTATTGTGATAGTAAGTGCAGTTCCTTCGGTAAACGAAAAAGAAGAAGATAGTATAGTGATAGTTAGTGCAATTCCCTCAGTAATTGAAAAGGAGGAAGACAGTATTGTTGAAGTAAGTGCAATTCCAGCAGCACTAAAAAATAATGAAATTTCTGCTGAAGAAAACACAGGTAAAAAGGATTTGGCCACATCTCAAGAGATGACTTTTACTATGGGCCAGGGAACCTATTTTTTAAAGAAATCGGGTGATGGATATAATTTTTTTCAGAAAGGAATGATAGAGCCATTTGCTTCATTAATAGCTTCTAAAAGTAATAACAGCTTCATTTATTCTTCAATTACCGCACAGGGGATCGCTAATTTTGACGAGAAGGGAAACCTGGTTGTTGAAATTCTGAATAAAGAAACCAATTCTACCGAAATCAGGTTGTATGAAAAGCAGCAATGAAATCAATAGCATGACCTAAAAACCCCTCGGTTTTAAGTTAATACTTGTATTTATCCTTCCATCGAATTTTCAAAAATTCTCTTTGAGCATTCTCCCGCTGATTGTTCCCGGGATTATATAAAATAGTGTTCTTCACCTCCTCCGGAAGAAATTCAGCCTGAGTAAAGTTATTCTTATAGTTGTGGGCATATTGATAGTTATCACCATAACCCATATCTTTCATCAATTTGGTTGGAGCATTTCGCAAAGAAAGCGGTACCGAAAGATTCCCTGTCTTTTTCACCAGGCTCATGGCCTCATTAATTGCCATATACGAGGCATTGCTTTTTGCCGAAGTAGCCAGGTAGATCACACATTGGCTCAAAATGATTCTGGATTCAGGAAATCCAATGGTAGTTACAGCCTGGAACGTATTATTGGCCATAACCAGGGCTGTTGGGTTTGCATTTCCAATATCCTCACTGGCAAGGATAAGCAGGCGGCGTGCAATAAATTTAACATCTTCTCCACCTTCAATCATTCTTGCCAACCAATAGACCGCTGCATTTGGATCACTTCCGCGTATTGATTTTATAAAAGCTGATACAATATCATAATGTTGCTCACCGGTTTTGTCATATAAAACGGTGTTTTGCTGAACTTGTGTTTTAACCATTGCATCGGTAATCTCGACAGGCCCTTCAGAAGAGGTTACGAGCAATTCGAAAATATTAAGCAGTTTCCTGGCATCACCCCCGCATAATCGCAGTAAAGCTTCTGTTTCGGTTAATTTAACCTGTTTTTGCCTGATGATGGGATCGATTTCCATCGCACGTTTTATCAATGCGATTAATTCTTCCTTTCCAAAAGGTTTTAAAACATAAACCTGACATCTGGAAAGCAGTGCTGAGATCACTTCAAAGCTGGGATTTTCTGTAGTGGCTCCAATTAGGGTAACCCATCCCTTTTCGACAGCACCCAACAAAGAATCTTGTTGCGATTTGCTGAAACGGTGGATCTCATCTATAAATAAAATGGGGTTTTTTGTAGTGAAAAGACCATCATTTTTTTTCGCTTTTTCAATTATTTCGCGCACATCTTTCACTCCGCTGCTTACCGCGCTTAACGTGTAAAAAGGGCGGCCGCTTTCCATAGCGATAATATTAGCCAACGTGGTTTTTCCAACGCCTGGAGGTCCCCATAAAATAAGAGAAGGAATGGCTCCCTGTTTGATCTGTTTGGTTAAAGCACCCTGCTCACCTATAAGATGTTGCTGACTCAAATAGTCACTTAATTTTTTAGGCCTTAGCCGTTCTGCAAGTGGTTCATTCATAATGCAAAGATACTGATTCACATTACAACTAAAATAATTTCCAGATGCTTTCGGGGAAGTTGCCAATTTGTCAAAGTACTTTTTTCAGCATAGCTTTTGCTCTCAAATATGGGAATTGAGTGTCTACTTGTAACTTTTTACTAATGATAGATTCCCCCGCATTTTTTTAATGATATTATTCATAAATTAGTAATGAAAAGTACCATTGAAAAAGCTAAAGGATAACTTATAAATAAGGGCTTTACTAAGAATTACTTGATTAAATGTCAAATATTGAAAAAACGCTGATAACTGCATTTGGATATTTTCTAAATCTGGTCAACATCAATTTAATACCAAACAACTTTGAAAACTTCTGAACCTTTTGTCTTTTCTTCCGGGGTTATAGGCTATCCCATAGTGTTTGTTTTGCTCATTTGGATCGTGTTTTGGGTTGAGATCCGGTTTGGTTTTGATTTTAATTATCTGGGAGTTAGACCCCGTACCCTGGAAGGGCTAAGAGGAGTGATCCTTTCCCCTTTTATTCATTCAGACATTAAACATCTGTTTAACAATTCTATTCCTTTATTTGTGTTGTCCATGGCGCTTTTTTATTTTTACAGAGGGATCGCCTGGCAAATCTTACTTTTTGGAATTCTGCTTGCAGGACTGTTTACCTGGGGGATAGGAAGACCCTCCAATCATATTGGTGCAAGTGGGGTGATTTATCTTCTGGCTTCCTTCTTGTTTTTTAAAGGAATAATTTCAAGCTATTATAGGTTGATCGCCTTATCTTTTATAGTGGTTTTTCTCTATGGTGGAATGTTATGGTTTGTCGTACCGGTAGATCCCGGGATTTCATGGGAAGGACATTTATCTGGTTTGTTGGTAGGATTGGCATTTGCTTTTATCTACAAGCAAAGGATTGTAAAACCCCCTAAATATGAATGGGAAAAACCGGACTATAATCAAGACGACGACCCTTTTATGAGGCATTTTGATGATAATGGGAATTTTGTTGAAAGTTTGCCTGAAACCGAATCATTGGAAGATGATACGGAAGAGGAATCCCCGGCAACTGGCTACAGATATTTTTATAAAAAGTCTGAAGAGAAATAAAGACCTAAAGTTCGGGATTTAAAATCTAAGATTTGTTAATTAGTTAATTCCTTAGTTCAGGATTCGTTGGGTTGGGATTTTAATTTGATTTGGAAATTTAAAAAAAGTATCGAGCCTGATTGCCGGTATGCAGGTGCATTCGTGTTTTATATTTTTTTTTTTGGCTTCCTCCTTGTCTTTATTTCCTCACATCTCATTTAAATCCGTTGTCTCACAATTTCATATAAAAAGGCGCCACAAGCCACAGATACATTTAGGGAACCAATAGTTCCATACATGGGTAATTTAGCTTTGGAATCCACAATTTTTAAAACCGATGGATTAACCCCTTTTTCCTCACTACCCATAATTAAAGCAGTAGGAAGTTTAAAATCTACCGTGTATAAATTATCTTCAGTTTTTTCGGTAGCCGCTACTACATGAATTCCTGAAGACTGCATATAATAAATGGCATCTTTGATATGATTCACCTTACAAATTGGTATTTTGAAAACAGCTCCGGCTGAGGTTTTTACCGTATCGGCATTTACAGGAGCTCCACCTTTGTTCTGAACAATTATCGCGTGAACCCCGCAACATTCTGCAGTCCGGATAATAGCTCCAAAATTACGGGCATCGGTAATTTGATCCAATAGAAGAAATAATGGGGTTTTTGAAGAATCTTCAAGGATTTCCTGAACAATATCTTCCATATTTTGGAATTTTATTGGCGAAATCTTCGCAACTACTCCCTGGTGATTTCCGTTGGAGAGTTTGTTAAGTTTTTCTACAGGGACATAGGAAATATTGTAACCCTCTTTTCCTATTTGGTGTTGCAACTCCTGAAATAAGGGGCCAGAAAGCCCTTTTTGAATATAGATCTTATCAATGTTCTTTCCGCTTTGAATTGCTTCCATCACGGTTCTTATTCCAAAAATTGTGGTGTTATCTTCCATAGGGGCGAAGATAGTACAAAATGAAAACTTTTAGCCCAGGCCCATAAAAAAAAGCCACCCAAAATTTCTCGAGGGTGGCTTTTGAAGATTGTTTGAGCTTAAAGTTTTACTGTCTGTTGAAAATATTATTTCCAATAAAATTTTTGTTTTTTAAGGTGATATTATTATTTCTAACCTTAATTTGTATATCCTGGGTTTTGTTCCAAATTAAGATTTGCATCCATTTCTCTTTGAGGTATTGGCAATACCAAACTATTTGCATCAAAAGGCAATCCATCTATAGATTGTTCTAAGCGTTTTACGTCGTGTAATGCAAATCCTTCAAAAGCTAATTCTCTTTTTCGTTCTTCAAGAATATCTTCTAACGTAGCAGATGAAAGAGTAAGAGCACCGGCTCTATTGCGAAGGGTATTGATATCTTCTACGGGTGTAGCGCCCAAAGAGCTGCCTAGCCTAAAATTACTCTCTGCACGTATCAAGTACATCTCCGCTAATCTTAGGAATGGAATATTTGCAAATTGATTTTGCCATTTAGTTGTAGAAAAGGTACCGGTATCGTCTCCTGTATAAAAAAACATACTTCTGTCATCTTCCTCATCATTGAAAACTGCGAAATAAGGTTCTTCTATGGTTACATCTCCAGTCAAAGATCTACCTCCAAATTTTCTAGTAGCCCAAAATACATTCATATCATTCACTCCATCTTGTGTTGTGATTTGCCATGCAAATATATCTTCAGTAGAATTCCCGTCATTATTGAAAGCTCCAGCAAAATTTCCGGTTAAAGAATAAGAATTACTTTCTATAACATTGTTAGAAGCTTCTAATGCACCTTGGTAATTTCCTTGCTGAAGATAGACCCTTGCCAATAAGGCTTCTGCTGCAAATTTATTTGCGTAAAAATCATCAATTGGATTGCTTCCAGGTAATTTGGAAATAGCATCGGTCAAATCCTGGATCACAAAATTATAACCTTCTTCCACCGTGTTTCTGGATGGATATTCAATTTGTGACGCATCACTCACTCCGGTGGTAACAAGAGGTACTCCTAATTGAGAATTCCCACCTTCTGCTTTGTATGGTAAGGAGAAGAAGCGCAATAAATCAAAATAAACTGCAGCTCTTAGGAATTTTGCTTCTCCTTCTACTCTGGCAGCTTCTTCTTCCTCTTCAAATTTATCCAGATTTTCCAATATTAGATTTGCCTGATTTGAAACAGCATAGGAGGTTATCCAATAATCTGCTACAAATCCATTTCCTGTTGTAATTTGTTTTCTATTGAACTCTGCAGGACCTTGGAAGGTACCTCGCCAAGCCAATTCTCCAGTATTTGCAATTAGTTCTGAAGCTAAATTATAACTCCCAGCAAATATTTCGTTTTGGCCCGCTAGATCATAGGCTCCTACCAGGAGATTTTGAATGTTATTTGCAGATCCTAAGGCAGCTTCCGGAGTGAGATCTTGTTCGGGTTCTAAGTCTAAATTATCATCACAGCCAGTAAAAATAAAGGCCATTAGGAGGATACCAAGGTTTAATGTTTTTATTGATTTCATAATTTCTTTTTTAAAATTCGAAGTTTACTCCTACAGTCATAGTTTTAGCAGGTGGGGCAGAATAAAAAGCATTTCCTACATTAATGTTGCTGTTTGCCTGAACATCGTAGGTAGATTCCGGATCATAATCGTCATAATCTGTAAAAGTCAATAGATTTACAGCTGTAAAATAGATTCTTAAACGGTCTATATCAATTTTATTTGTAAAACTTGAAGGAAGACTATACCCCAGGGTGATGTTTCTAAGCCGAATAAAATCTGCTTCTTGCAAATATCTGGAAGAACTTTGCGTTCCGTTGGCGCCAAATAATCTTGCTTGAGGCACATCTGTTATATCTCCTGGTTCTTGCCATCTATCAAGTTGATCTGAGGATTGATTATCGAAGAAATCTGCACTGGCAGATTGAAATCTTCCTCCGGCATTATATATAGACGCTCCCCATTGTCCTTGAAAGGTAAAGGAAAAATCTACATTTTTATAGTATAGATTATTTGTAAAACCTGCGATAATATCCGGGAAGGGACTACCTAAAACAACTCTTGTAGCTTCATTAAAATCGTTGGTTAAACTTCGGTCTCTGGAGCCATCATCGTTAAGTGTGTTCCTTACAAATAATGCATCTCCATTCTCTGGATCGGCTCCGGCAAATTCTACCATAAATAAGGAGCCAAGGACTTCTCCTTCCCGAACAATGTTTTGTCCGGAGATGATGTCTCCTCCAGGAAGGTTGGTTACTTCGTTGTCATTATATGCAATATTGAAAGATGATGACCAGTTAAGATTGGTGCTAACTATGTTTTTTGTGTCTATTACCAATTCTACTCCGGTATTTTGAATTTCTCCCACGTTTCTGGTGATGTTTGTAAACCCTGAAGTAGAGGGGATAGGTTCATTTAATAGTAAATCATCTGTAGTTTTATTGTAATAATCTAAACTCCCCGAAATGCGGTTGTTTAAGAGGCCAAAATCGATCCCAAGATCATATTGAATGGTGTTTTCCCATTTCAGGCTGGGATCTCCAAGTTGACTTGGATTAAGTGCAGGTCTTCCATTGTAAGAAGCACCTCCAAATAAACTTCTGGAAGCAAAATTTCCAATATCTGCATTTCCGGTTACTCCCCAGCTGGCTCTTAGTTTAAGCAGGGATAGCGTTTCACTATCCATTAAAAAATCTTCTTCCGAAACAATCCACCCTCCGGAAACCGCCGGGAAAAATCCGTATTGCTCATCTACCCCAAATCTTGAACTGCCGTCATAACGAACGCTTCCTTTTAATAGGTATTTATCCAATATGTTTAAACTAGTTCTTGCAAAATAAGATACAAATGTGAATGCGGTTCTACTGGAGCCTCCACCTACGATTTCCGCAGCACTGTTCACGGTTCGCAAATCATCTGATGGGAATCCCTGGCCTTGCACAAATTGAGCTTTTCTTCGGTCATCTTCAAAAGACATCCCCGCGGTGGCCTCCAGGTTTGTATTTTCACCTAGCAAAGTATAATAAGTGAAATAATTATTTATAACATATTTCTCATTTTGTACGCTTTGCGCTTCAGCAAATCCTCCTACAGACTGAGATTCGGTCAAACGGCCGTCAAAAGTTTCAGCGGTTTGAACATTCAAATCATATCCGAGTTCTGATCTAATGCTAAGACTTGGAGTGATATAAAATTCAGCAAAAACATTTGCGATAGCTCTCCAAATACTGGTTTTGTTTTCAGCATTCACTTCCTGATTTAAGAAATTGTAATATAGGGTATTGGGATTGGGTAATCCATTGTCTAAATAAGGCCTGGTAAAAGGGATTTGCGCTATAGCTTGTAACGGTGTTGCAAATGAATTGTCATTTGCTAACCTGTTTATCTGCGTTTTAGCAATGCTGGAAGTAACGCCTACTTTAAATCTTTCTGAAACCTGATGATCTACATTACTTCTGAAATTATAACGTTCAAGATCATTTCCTCGAATAATACCTACTGTTTTATTGTAGCCTAAAGAGAGAAAAAATTGTGTCTTATCAGATCCTCCTGAAGCATTTACGTTTAAATCATTTACAGAACCGTTTACAAATGCAAGATCCTGCCAATCTGTGTCAACCGCACCATCACGCCAATCTGCTTCATTTTCAGCAAAAGAATTAAAATCGGCAAAGGCATCTTCCTCTGTAAAGCCCGCATTTAAATAGGCTTCAGTAAAGAGTTCCACATATTGTTCGGTGTTTATAAAATCACGACGATTGGTCTCTTCGCTCCATCCGGAGGAAGTATTTAATGAGATTTTTGTAGCTCCTGATTTTCCTCTTTTTGTGGTTATTAAAACAACCCCGTTACTTCCCCTTGCGCCATAAATAGCAGCAGAGGAGGCATCTTTTAATATTTCAATGGATGCGATATCATTAGGGTTTAAACTTATAAGCGGGTTTATGGGGGAATCATTGATGTTTTCATCGCTGTTGATCAATGGGATTCCATCAATAACATATAAAGGGTCCTGAGAAGAGGAAATGGTAGAAACTCCACGCACTCTTATTTTTATTCCAGATTCGGCCTTTCCGTTAACCTGAGTTATCTGCACTCCTGCCGCTTTTCCAACTAAGGCGCTTTGTACGCTAGGGACCGGAACTTCGTTTATTTCATCTGCAGAGATGGAGGCAATGTTATCGGTTAAGGTCCTTCTTGTGGATGTGCCATACCCAACCACCAGGACTTCATCAAGTTCTGAAGCACCTGGAGCTAAAGTAACGTTGATGGTGTTTTGATTTGCGACAGCAATTTCGGTTTTGGTATATCCAAGGAATGAGAAAACCAGTATATCTCCCTGGGATGCTTCAATGAGATAATATCCATCAAAATCTGTTTGCACTCCTGTAGAAGTACCTTTAATAACGATGTTAACTCCCGGAAGGGGGAGGCCATTTTCATCGGTAACGGTTCCCGTCACCGTTTGCTGTTGTGCAAAGCCTATTTGCATAACAAACGCTATTATTAGCGTTAAAATTCCATTTAATTTTGGGTTCATGTTTAGTTTATTTGAATTAGCCATACCAAAAATGGTAAATACATGTTAATATAGCAAGTATTAATTAAGTTATTTTTAAGGAGCGTTAAAATATTATAGATATAAGCTTTAAGATGTAGGTTAGGCATAAAATAGATTTTTTATTAAATAGTTAATCTTTTGGGAATAAAATTGAAGATGATAATGAGATGGTTGATGGCTGTTAGTTTATTTTGCAATATTCAATTTGTTTAGAAAATGAAATAAAAACATAAAATGTTGATATTTAAATGTTTGAATTTTTAAATCAGCCATTTTTTTGTATTAAAAAAAAGAAAAATTTTGTTTGATTTAAATTTCTGCTGCATAAGCTGTTTTTTCTTTTAACTCTTTATTTTGAAGGTTGTTCATAAAGAGTGCTGAATTTCTAATTGGGGATACCCATAAGAGTTCCAATTTTTATAGTTCATTATTATTTAAGTGGAGATTCTTCTGAAAATTAATGAATTATCGTTTGAATAAATGGTTTTTATTTCTACCTTTGCCAACCCTAAAAAATAGGGAGGTAATTTTTAACAATAATTAGTGTAGAAGAAATTATGCCAACAATTTCACAATTAGTACGAAAAGGAAGAGCCAAAATAACCAAGAAGAGTAAATCGGCTGCTTTGGAATCGTGCCCTCAACGTCGGGGAGTTTGTACGCGTGTTTACACCACTACGCCTAAGAAACCTAATTCTGCAATGCGTAAAGTTGCAAGGGTAAGGTTAACAAATGGTAAAGAGGTAAACGCATACATTCCCGGAGAAGGACACAATTTACAAGAGCACTCGATAGTATTGGTTAGAGGCGGAAGGGTAAAAGATTTACCGGGAGTTAGGTATCACATTGTTCGTGGTGCTTTAGATACCGCAGGTGTGGCTGGAAGAACTCAGCGTAGATCAAAATACGGAGCAAAACGCCCTAAGAAGTAAAACAAACGTTAGAAGTTAAGACAAAAAATAGCTTAAGGCTTCAAGTGTTTTAACCTTAACAATTAACTCAAAAGAAGAAATGAGAAAAAGACAGGCAAAAAAGAGGCCTCTTTTACCGGATCCAAAATTTAATGATCAACTGGTTACGCGTTTTGTAAACATGATGATGTGGGATGGTAAGAAATCGGTTTCCTTTAAAGTGTTCTACGATGCTATTGCAATAGTAGAAGAGAAAAAACAAGACGAAGAAAAATCAGCTCTTGAAGTTTGGAAGGATGCCCTTTCAAATGTAATGCCTCACGTAGAAGTTAGAAGTCGACGTGTAGGTGGTGCTACTTTTCAAATACCAATGCAAATTCGTCCGGACCGTAAGGTTTCAACTGCAATGAAGTGGTTGATTTCTTACTCCAGGAAACGCAATGAGAAATCTATGGCTCAAAGATTGGCCGGAGAAATTATCGCTGCTTCCAAGGAAGAAGGTGCTGCAGTTAAGAAAAGAACAGATACTCATAAAATGGCTGAAGCTAACAAAGCATTCTCTCACTTTAGATTCTAAACAAAATGGCACAAAGAGATTTAAAATTCACAAGAAATATAGGTATTGCCGCTCATATTGATGCAGGTAAGACCACCACTACAGAGCGTATCTTATTTTATACCGGTGTAAGTCATAAAATAGGAGAGGTGCATGATGGCGCCGCTACTATGGACTGGATGGAGCAGGAGCAGGAAAGAGGTATTACCATTACTTCCGCTGCAACTCATTGTAAGTGGACTTATAGAGATACAGAATATACTGTAAATATTATTGATACTCCTGGTCACGTAGATTTTACTGTAGAGGTAGAGCGTTCATTGCGTGTTCTGGATGGTATGGTTGCTTTATTCAGTGCGGTTGATGGTGTAGAGCCACAATCTGAAACTGTATGGAGACAAGCAGATAAATATAGAGTTCCACGTTTAGGGTTTGTTAATAAAATGGACCGTCAGGGATCTGATTTTTTCAACGTTTGTAATCAGGTAAGAACCATGTTGGGTGGAAACCCGGTTCCATTGCAAATTCCAATAGGTGATGAAGAAAATTTTAAAGGAGTAGTAGATCTTATTTCTAAGACTGCCATCGTTTGGAATGAGGATGATTTTGGAATGACCTACGAGGTTATAGATATTCCCGAGGAATTAAAAGCCGATGTCGATAAATACAGAACTTTATTGGTTGAAGCTGTTGCAGACTACGATGAAGCTCTCATGGAAAAATTCTTTGAAGACGAAGCTTCTATTACTGAGGACGAAATAATTGCTGCCCTAAGAGCTGCAACTATCGATATGTCTATAATCCCAATGATGTGTGGTTCTGCCTTTAAAAATAAAGGAGTTCAAATGATGTTGGATGGGGTGATGAGATATTTACCATCTCCTGTAGATGTTGATGCCATTATTGGTGTTAACCCTGATACCGAAGAAGAAGAATCACGTAAACCACATGTTGATTCTCCCTTTTCTGCCTTAGCTTTTAAAATTGCTACCGATCCTTTCGTAGGACGTTTGGCTTTCTTTAGAGTATATTCCGGAGCGCTGGATGCAGGTTCTTACGTATTAAACAATCGTTCTGGTAAGAAAGAGCGTATTTCACGTATTTACCAGATGCACGCTAACAAACAGGAGCCTATAGATAGAATTGAGGCTGGAGATATTGGAGCTGCTGTTGGTTTTAAAGATATTAAAACCGGAGATACGCTTACAGATGAGAAGAATCCTATTACATTAGAATCTATGTCCTTTCCTGCGCCGGTAATTGGTATCGCTGTAGAACCTAAGACAAAAGCTGATGTTGATAAAATGGGTATGGCTTTAGCAAAACTTGCAGAAGAAGACCCTACATTCCAGGTTAAAACCGATGAAAATTCAGGACAAACAATTATTTCAGGAATGGGTGAATTGCACCTGGAAATTCTTGTAGATCGTTTGAGAAGAGAATTCAAGGTAGAAGTTAATGAAGGGCAACCTCAGGTGGAATATAAAGAAACTATTACTAAAAGCGCAACTCACAGGGAGGTTTACAAAAAGCAATCTGGTGGTCGTGGTAAATTTGGTGATATCGTATTTAATATGTCACCCGCAGATGAAGACTTTAAAGGTCCAGGCCTTCAGTTTGTAGACTCTGTTAAAGGGGGTCGTATTCCTAAGGAATTTATTCCTTCTGTAGAAAAAGGATTTAAGGAAGCTATGAAAGCTGGTCCATTGGCCGGATTTAAAATGGATACTTTAAAAGTTGAATTAACAGATGGTTCATTCCACCCTGTGGATTCTGATCAACTTTCGTTCGAATTGGCTGCTAAAATGGGGTATAAAGTTGCTGCTAAAAAGGCAGGTGCTGTTATTCTTGAGCCAATAATGAAAGTAGAAGTTGTAACTCCTGAAGAAAACATGGGAGATATAGTAGGAGATTTAAACAGAAGAAGAGGACAGGTTAATGACATGTCCGACAGATCTGGAGCAAAAGTGATTAAAGCAGAAGTTCCTCTTTCTGAAATGTTTGGATATGTTACCACATTAAGAACATTATCATCCGGTAGAGCGACTTCAACAATGGAATTTTCTCATTATGCTGAAACTCCTTCTAACATTTCAGAATCAGTTATAAAAGCAGCTAAGGGTACAACGAACGATTAATTAAAGGGATATGAGTCAGAAAATCAGAATAAAACTAAAATCGTACGATCACAATCTGGTAGACAAGTCTGCAGAAAAAATCGTAAAAACCGTAAAATCTACGGGTGCTGTGGTAACCGGGCCAATCCCATTGCCAACACATAAAAAGATATTTACAGTGTTGCGATCTCCTCACGTTAATAAAAAGGCAAGAGAGCAATTTCAATTAAGCTCGTATAAAAGATTGTTGGACATTTATAGTTCTTCATCTAAAACCATCGATGCTTTAATGAAACTTGAGCTTCCTAGCGGAGTAGAAGTAGAGATCAAGGTGTGATGAAAAAATTCAAGGTTCAAGATTTTGAATTTTGAATTTTGAATTTTGAATCCAAAAAAACATGTCCGGAGCGTTTCGCAAAGGAAAAACGGTAAAAATACATTCAGGACTGAAAGTATTTTCGGTCCTGAATATTTTTAAATAAATAGTTTAATTAATAATTAATAATTATGTCTGGGTTAATAGGAAAGAAAATAGGCATGACCAGCATCTTTGACGAGAATGGAAAAAACATTCCATGTACCGTTATACAAGCTGGGCCGTGCGTAATTACCCAAGTCAGAACCAAAGAGGTCGACGGGTACGAAGCTCTTCAACTTGGTTTCGATGACAAAAAGACTGCTAATAAAGCTGCCACAGGGCATGCTAAAAAAGCCGGAGCCGCAGCAATGCGCAAAGTCGTTGAATTCAAGGGATTTGAAGGAGAGCACAAATTAGGAGATTCCATTACAGTTGAACATTTTACCGAGGGCGAGTTTGTTGACGTTTCCGGTACAAGTAAAGGTAAAGGTTTCCAGGGTGTTGTAAAAAGACACGGTTTTGGTGGTGTGGGTCAAGCTACTCACGGTCAACACAACCGTTTAAGAGCCCCGGGTTCCATTGGTGCTGCATCTTACCCGGCAAGGGTATTTAAAGGGATGCGCATGGCTGGACGAATGGGTGGAGAAAAAGTGAAAGTAGAAAACTTAAGGGTTTTAAAAGTGGTTTCAGATAAGAATCTGCTTGTTGTTCAGGGATGTGTTCCAGGACATAAGAACTCGTATGTAATCATTCAGAAGTAATGGAAATAGCAGTTGTAGATATTAAAGGAAAAGAAACAGGTAGAAAGGTCAACCTTTCTGACGCTGTTTTTGGAATAGAGCCTAACAATCATGCGGTGTATCTTGATGTTAAACAATACCTGGCAAATCAGCGCCAGGGGACGCACAAAGCAAAAGAGCGTGCGGAAATAGCAGGAAGTACACGTAAGATCAAAAAGCAAAAGGGAACAGGTACAGCACGTGCCGGTAGTATTAAATCTCCAATCTTTAAAGGTGGAGGCCGCGTTTTTGGACCACGTCCAAGAAACTATGGTTTCAAACTTAATAAGAACTTAAAGAGGTTGGCAAGAAAATCTGCACTTTCTCTTAAAGCTCAGGATAAGGCGATAATAATTGTAGAAGATTTTCAATTTGATACTCCAAAAACCAAAAACTTTATCGACGTTTTGAAAGGTTTGGGAGTTGAAGGTAAAAAATCTCTAATAGTGTTGGGTGACTCAAATAAAAATGTATATTTGTCCTCACGCAATTTAAAGGGCTCTGAGGTTGTAAGTAGTTCAGAATTAAGTACTTACAAAATACTAAACGCAAATAATCTTGTGTTTGTAGAGGGGTCTTTAGAAGGAATTGAGTTGAACTTAAGTAAATAAACAGTATGAGTATCTTAATAAAACCTATTATTACAGAAAAAGCAACAGCAGATAGCGAGTTGAATAACCGCTTTTCCTTTGTTGTTAATAATAAGGCGAATAAGATTGAAATTAAGAACGCAGTAGAGTCTGCTTATGGTGTTTCAGTTACTAAAGTTCGCACAATGAATGTCCGTCCAGATCGCAAATCCCGTTATACAAAGACAGGTGTGATCACTGGTAAAACAAGTGCTTATAAAAAAGCATATGTACAGGTGGCGGAAGGTGAAACTATTGATTTATATAGTAATCTTTAAGATTAAAAAATGTCAGTTAGAAAATTAAAACCAATCACCCCTGGGCAGCGTTTTAGAGTAGTTAATGGTTTTGACGCCATTACTACTGATAAGCCGGAGAAGAGTTTATTAGCTCCGATTAAAAAGTCAGGTGGTAGAAACAGTCAAGGAAAGATGACCATGCGCTACAAAGGTGGTGGTCACAAAAGACGTTACAGGATTATCGACTTTAAACGCGACAAGCATGGGATTCCTGCTACTGTTGCCTCTATAGAGTATGACCCAAATAGAACGGCTTTCATCGCATTATTGAATTATCAAGATGGCGAAAAAAGATATATTGTTGCTCAAAATGGACTTCAGGTTGGGCAAAATATAGTTTCTGATATAGAAACTGCAGCTCCTGAAATTGGAAATGCAATGCCGCTTAATACAATACCCTTAGGTACTGTTATTTCTTGTATTGAATTGCGTCCAGGACAAGGAGCTGTTATGGCTCGTAGTGCAGGCGCTTTTGCTCAATTAGTGGCAAGAGATGGTAAATATGCTGTTATCAAACTTCCTTCCGGGGAAATAAGAAGGATATTAACCACTTGTTTGGCTACTATTGGAGCCGTTTCAAACTCGGATCATCAATTGCTTGTTTCTGGTAAAGCTGGTAGAAGCAGATGGTTGGGTAGAAGACCAAGAACAAGACCGGTTGTGATGAACCCTGTAGATCACCCAATGGGTGGTGGTGAAGGGAAATCTTCCGGTGGTCACCCACGTTCTAGAAAAGGTATACCTGCTAAAGGTTATAGAACCCGATCTAAAACAAAAGCGAGTAATAAATATATTGTAGAACGTAGAAAGAAATAATAAGATATGGCACGTTCATTAAAAAAGGGACCTTACGTTCACTATAAACTAGATAAAAAAATCTCCCAAAATGTTGAGTCCGGGAAGAAAGCTGTTATTAAGACCTGGTCAAGGGCTTCAATGATAACTCCGGATTTTGTTGGGCAAACCATCGCGGTACATAACGGGAAGCAATTTGTTCCTGTTTACGTAACTGAAAATATGGTAGGTCATAAATTAGGGGAATTCTCACCTACAAGATCTTTTAGAGGTCACGCAGGTGCGAAAAATAAAGGTAAAAGATAACTGAAGCTATGGGAGTTCGTAAAAGAGAAAAAGCAGAGCAAACAAAGGAAGCTAAGAAATTATTAGCTTTTGCAAAACTGAATAACTGCCCTACTTCACCTAGGAAGATGCGTTTAGTCGCAGATTTGGTTCGTGGTGAAAAAGTAGAAAGAGCGCTTCAAATATTGAAATTTAGCTCTAAAGATGCATCTCGTAAATTGGAAAAATTGTTATTGTCTGCAATTGCAAACTGGCAAGCCAAAAATGAGGACGCAAGTATAGAAGAAGCTGAATTATTTGTGAAGGAGATCCGTGTAGACGGAGGTAGTATGTTAAAGAGATTGCGTCCTGCACCACAGGGCCGTGCTCACAGAATAAGAAAACGTTCCAACCACGTTACATTAGTGCTTGGAGCTAACAATAATACACAAAGCTAAGAAGAGTATGGGACAAAAAACAAATCCAATCGGGAATCGCCTTGGTATCATAAGAGGATGGGAATCCAACTGGTACGGAGGAAATGACTACGGCGATAAATTGGCCGAAGACGATAAGATTAGAAAATACATCCATGCTCGTTTATCTAAAGCGAGTGTATCCAGGGTAATTATCGAACGTACTCTAAAACTTATAACCGTTACTATCACCACTGCCAGACCCGGTATTATAATCGGTAAAGGTGGACAGGAGGTAGATAAGTTGAAAGAGGAACTTAAGAAAATTACCGACAAGGAAGTTCAAATTAACATTTTTGAAATCAAGAGACCAGAATTGGATGCTCATTTAGTAGCTTCCAGTGTTGCAAGACAAATTGAGAATAGAATCTCATACCGTCGTGCAATAAAAATGGCCATCGCAGCTGCCATGAGAATGAATGCTGAAGGGATTAAAATCCAGATTTCAGGTAGGTTGAACGGTGCTGAAATGGCACGTTCAGAAGGCTACAAAGATGGTAGAATTCCCTTGTCAACTTTTAGAGCCGATATTGATTATGCTTTAGTTGAGGCACATACCACATATGGTAGATTAGGTGTTAAAGTGTGGATCATGAAAGGTGAGGTATTTGGTAAAAGAGATCTTTCCCCTCTTGTAGGCATGGACAAGCAAAAAAGTAGTGGAAAACCTGGACCCGGTGCCGCACGAGGTGGTAACAAGTCACGTCGTAGAAAGTAATCTTTTAAAGTAAAGAAAAATGTTACAGCCTAAAAGAACAAAATATCGCAAAATGCAAAAGGGCCGTATGAAAGGAAACTCCCAAAGGGGGCATAGACTTTCAAACGGTACATTTGGGATTAAATCATTAGACTCAAATTTCCTTACTGCACGTCAAATAGAAGCAGCGCGTATAGCCGCGACCCGTTATATGAAAAGAGAAGGTTCATTATGGATCAAAATCTTTCCAGATAAGCCTATTACCAAGAAACCTCTTGAGGTACGTATGGGTAAAGGTAAGGGTGCTGTAGAATATTGGGCAGCAGTTGTTAGACCAGGAAGAATCCTCTTCGAAATAGGAGGGGTGCCTTATGATGTGGCCAAAGAAGCTTTGCGACTTGCCGCACAAAAACTTCCGGTAAAAACCAAGTTTATTGTAGCTAGAGATTATCAAGCTTAATTTAGAGAAGTTATGAAACAATCAGAAGTAAGAGAATTATCTGTAGCAGAATTGCAGGAAAAACTTGGTGAAACCAGGAAAGCATACTCAGATTTAAAAATGGCTCACGCAGTTTCGCCATTAGAGAACCCAATACAGCTTCGTGCTGTAAGAAGATCTATAGCTAGAATTGCTACAGAGTTAACAAAAAGAGAACAACAATAAGTGTTATTCTGCTGAAAGATGGAAAAAAGAAATTTAAGAAAAGAACGTATAGGTGTAGTTACCAGTAATAAAATGCAGAAATCCATAGTGGTTGCTGAAGTTAAAAAGGTAAAACACCCCATGTATGGAAAGTTCGTTTTAAAAACGAAGAAATACGTGGCACACGACGAGACAAATGACTGCAACATTGGAGATACAGTAAAAATAATGGAAACACGTCCATTGAGTAAATCTAAATGTTGGAGATTAGTAGAAATTATAGAAAGAGCTAAATAAAATGGTACAACAAGAGTCTAGATTAAGAGTAGCAGACAATACCGGCGCCAAAGAAGTTTTGACGATTAGGGTATTAGGGGGTACAAAAAGAAGATACGCTTCTGTTGGAGACAAAATAGTTGTCAGCGTTAAAGAAGCCACACCTAATGGAAGCATTAAGAAAGGTGCGGTTTCAACAGCAGTTGTTGTTCGTACCAAGAAAGAAGTGCGCAGACCAGACGGATCTTATATCCGTTTTGACGATAATGCATGTGTTCTTTTGAATCCAGCTGGTGAAATGCGCGGTACACGTGTATTTGGCCCTGTAGCCCGTGAGCTTCGTGATAAACAATTCATGAAGATTGTTTCATTAGCGCCAGAGGTGCTTTAATACATAGTATGATGAACAAGCTTAAAATAAAATCCGGAGATACAGTTAGAATTATCGCTGGTGACCATAAAGGTCAAGAGGGAAAGGTTCAAAAGATTCTTCGGGAAAAGAACAAAGCAATCGTGGAAGGTGTGAATATGGTTTCCAAACATGAGAAGCCAAGCGCATCTAACCCACAAGGAGGAATAGTAAAGAAGGAAGCTCCGCTTCATATTTCCAACTTATCTTTAATAGATAAAAAGGGTGATACTACCCGCGTTGGTTATAAGACTGAAGACGGTAAGAAAGTGAGATTTTCCAAAAAATCTAATGAAGTAATTTAGTTATGGCATACGTACCAAGACTTAAACAAGAGTATAGAGACAGAGTAATGTCTTCTCTTAAAGAAGAATTCAGTTACTCCAATATCATGGAGGTTCCAAGACTAGAAAAAATAGTGTTGAGCCGGGGAGTTGGAGCTGCTGTAGCAGATAAAAAATTGATTGATTATGCAGTAGATGAATTAACTGCAATAACCGGTCAAAAAGCCGTATCAACCATATCTAAGAAGGATGTTGCTTCTTTTAAACTTCGTAAGGGGATGCCAATTGGCGCCAAAGTAACTTTACGTGGTGATAGAATGTATGAATTTCTGGATCGTTTAATCACATCGGCCCTTCCAAGGGTTCGTGATTTCAGTGGTATTAAAGCAACTGGTTTTGATGGGAGAGGTAATTATAACTTAGGTGTTACCGAACAAATTATTTTCCCAGAAATCGATATCGATAAGGTGAATAAAATCTCCGGAATGGATATCACATTTGTAACTAATGCAGCTACAGATAAGGAAGCAAAATCATTGTTAACGGAACTAGGTTTACCTTTTAAAAAGAATTAATTATGGCTAAAGAATCAATGAAAGCCCGAGAGGTTAAGAGACAAAAAACTGTGAAGAAATATGCAGAGAAAAGAAAGGCTTTGAAAGAAGCCGGAGATTTCGAAGGATTGCAGAAACTTCCAAAAAATGCCTCTCCTGTTCGATTGCACAATAGATGCAAATTAACAGGAAGACCTAAAGGGTATATGAGACAGTTTGGACTTTCCCGTGTTATGTTTAGAGAAATGGCCAATATGGGATTAATCCCTGGGGTAAGAAAAGCTAGTTGGTAATTAAGATTTAACAGGAGGAAGGTTTCACCCGATAGCTATCGGGATTGAAAAACCACCTTCGCAAATAAAAACAAATGACTACAGATCCGATTGCAGATTATTTAACAAGAATTAGAAATGCCGTACTTGCTAACCACCGTGTAGTAGAGATACCAGCATCTAATCTTAAAAAGGAGATCACTAAAATATTATTCGATCAAGGATATATTCTTAGTTACAAATTTGAAGAAAATTCCCATCAGGGGATCATCAAAATAGCACTTAAGTACGACAAACTTACTAAAGAGTCAGTAATAAAGAATATTCAGCGAATAAGTAAACCCGGTTTACGTAAATACGCCGGATCAAACGAAGTACCACGTATCCTTAATGGACTTGGAATTGCGATAGTTTCTACCTCTCATGGGGTGATGACTGGAAAGCAGGCCAAAGCCGAAAATGTGGGTGGTGAAGTTCTTTGTTACGTTTACTAATACTTAAAGACTTAAGAAATGTCAAGAATAGGTAAAAACCCAATCACCATCCCACAAGGCGTTACAGTTGACGTTAAGGACGGGATTGTGACGGTAAAAGGAAAATTAGGAGAATTAACGCAAGAATATAGTGACATCGACATTAAAATTGAAGATGGAATTATTACTTTTGAGCGATCTTCTGAAAAGAAGGACCAAAAAGCAAAGCACGGGTTATACCGTTCTTTGGTAAATAATATGATTGAGGGAGTAGCAAACGGGTTTACCAAGCAATTGGAACTTGTAGGTGTAGGTTATCGTGCATCAAATCAAGGACAAAGATTGGAAATCGCAGTTGGATTCTCGCATAATATTGTTTTTGAATTGGCTCCTGAAGTGAAAGTTGAAACAATTTCAGATAAAGGTAAGAACCCTATCGTGAAATTGACTTCATATGATAAACAACTGGTAGGCCAGATAGCAGCTAAAATCCGTTCTTTCAGGGCTCCAGAGCCTTACAAAGGAAAAGGTATTAAGTTTGTAGGAGAACAATTACGAAGAAAAGCTGGTAAATCAGCTTAATAGACTTTAGATATGGCATTTTCAAAACAAGATAGAAGACAAAAGATAAGGAAGCGTATTCGAAAGGATATTAGTGGTACTCAAAGCCGTCCAAGATTGGTAGTATTTAGAAGTAATAAAGAAATTTATGCTCAAATAGTAGACGACGTGGAAGGAAAAACTTTGGCTGCAGCTTCTTCAAGAGATAAAGACGTAACTTCGGCAGAAGGAAACAAGATTGATAAAGCAACTTTGGTTGGTAAAAATCTTGCCGAAAAGGCGTTAAAAGCCGGTATAGAAACAATCTCTTTCGATAGAGGTGGTTATTTATATCATGGAAGAGTTAAATCGTTGGCCGATGGTGCCCGTGAAGGAGGACTAAAATTCTAAAAAGATATGTATCAAGATTATAAAAATGTAGAACTTGTAAAACCGGCGGGTCTTGAATTAAAAGACCGTTTGGTAGGTATACAACGTGTTACTAAAGTTACAAAAGGTGGTAGAGCATTTGGTTTCTCTGCGATTGTAGTAGTAGGTGACGAAAATGGTGTAGTAGGCCAGGGTTTAGGAAAATCTAAAGAAGTTGCCGATGCTATTTCCAAAGGTGTAGAGGATGCCAAAAAGAATTTGGTTAGAATTCCTTTAAACAAAGGAACCATCCCTCACGAACAAAAAGGGAAGTACGGTGGAGCAAGAGTATTATTGTTGCCAGCTGCAACAGGTACTGGAGTAATCGCCGGTGGAGCAATACGTGCAGTATTGGAGTCTGTGGGTATACACGATGTACTTTCAAAAAATCAGGGTTCCTCAAATCCTCATAACGTGGTAAAAGCTACTTTTGATGCTTTATTACAATTGAGGAGTGCCCAAACTGTAGCGAAGCAACGTGGAGTTACATTAGATAAAGTATTTAAAGGTTAATTCAAGGATAAAATGGGAAAGATAAAAGTTACACAGGTTAAAAGTGCAATCAAACGTACTCAAAACCAGAAACGTACTTTAGAAGCACTTGGTCTTAGAAGATTAAACCAGGTAGTAGAGCACGAAAACACACCAAATATCCTTGGTATGGTAGATAAAGTTAAACACTTAGTTTCCGTAGAGGAAACAAAATAATAAATTCACATGGATTTAAGTAACTTAAAACCTGCAAAAGGTTCAGTTCAAAGTAATAATAAGCGTGTAGGTAGAGGAGAAGGATCCGGTAAAGGAGGAACTTCTACCCGTGGTCATAAAGGTGCCAAATCCCGCTCTGGTTACTCTAAGAAAATTGGTTTTGAAGGTGGTCAAATGCCGCTTCAACGTAGGGTGCCAAAGTTTGGTTTTACCAATATTAACCGAAAAGAGTACCAGGGAATTAACCTTGATACACTTCAAATGCTTGTAGATAACGGTAGGATTAAAGATGCCGTTGATATGCAGGTTTTGGTTGAAAATGGTTTAGCCGGAAAAAACGAACTAGTAAAGATATTAGGTAGAGGAGAATTAAAAGCAACGTTGAAAATATCTGTTCATAAATTTACTGCCTCAGCAAAGGAAGCTATCGAAGCTGCCGGAGGTGAAGTTGTTACTTTATAATAGATAAACGATGAAATTTATCAATATTCTTAAAAATATCTGGAAAATTGAGGAACTAAAAAATAGAATTTTAGTGACCCTTGGTTTGCTGTTGGTTTATCGTTTTGGTGCGCAGGTTGTTTTGCCAGGGGTAGATGCTTCACAGCTGTCCAATCTGGCCAGTCAAACTGATGGAGGTCTTTTAGGCCTCCTTAATGCGTTTACCGGTGGTGCCTTTTCTAATGCTTCCGTTTTTGCATTAGGGATTATGCCATATATCTCTGCCTCCATTGTAGTGCAGCTTATGGGAATTGCGGTTCCTTATTTGCAAAAATTACAAAAAGAAGGAGAAAGCGGTAGAAGAAAGATCAACCAGATAACGAGATGGTTAACGATAGCAATTACTTTAGTGCAGGGGCCTGGTTATATTTATAACCTTTTTGCTACTTTGCCTCAAAGCGCCTTTTTACTTGGAGATACCGTTACATTTGTAGCTTCTTCAGTAATTATATTAACCACAGGAACTATTTTTGCGATGTGGTTGGGTGAGAAGATCACTGATAAAGGAATAGGAAATGGAATTTCTCTATTGATAATGGTTGGTATAATAGCCACCCTTCCTCAGGCCTTTATTCAGGAATTTGCTTCCAGGGTTTTCGAATCTAATGGTGGTTTAATTATGATCTTAATAGAATTGGTAATTTGGTTCCTTATTATTCTTGCATCTGTAATGCTGGTGATGGCAGTTCGTCAAATCCCGGTGCAGTATGCCAGAAGAACAGCATCCGGTGGATATGAGAAGAATGTATTTGGTTCAAGACAGTATATACCTCTTAAATTAAATGCTTCCGGTGTAATGCCAATAATATTCGCGCAAGCTATTATGTTTATACCAGCTGCCGTAGCAGGCCTTTCTGAAGGAGAGACCTCACAAGGTATCGCAGCTGCGTTTAGTGATATATTTGGGTTTTGGTACAATTTGGTTTTCGCCTTGTTAATTATTGTGTTTACATATTTTTACACAGCAATTACAGTACCTACCAATAAAATGGCAGATGATCTTAAACGAAGTGGTGGGTTTATACCCGGCATTCGCCCAGGTTCTGAAACAGGGGAATTTTTGGATAGGATCATGTCACAAATTACCCTTCCGGGTTCAATTTTCCTTGCTTTAATAGCGGTGTTCCCCGCTGTTGTAGTTCAACTGTTGGGTGTACAACAGGGTTGGGCATTGTTCTTTGGAGGTACTTCCTTACTAATTATGGTAGGGGTTGCGATTGATACTATGCAACAAGTAAATTCTTATTTGTTAAACAGGCATTACGATGGTTTGATGAAATCTGGAAAAAACAGAAAAGCAATAGCGTAATTATGGCAAAACAATCAGCAATTGAACAAGACGGAACAATCATTGAGGCATTATCAAATGCTATGTTCCGGGTAGAACTGGAGAATGGTCACGTTGTGACCGCTCATATTTCGGGTAAAATGCGAATGCATTATATTAAATTATTGCCCGGGGATAAAGTGAAATTAGAAATGAGCCCGTACGATTTATCAAAGGCTCGAATAACGTATAGATATTAATTAAGATGAAAGTTAGAGCATCAGTTAAAAAAAGAAGTGCCGAGTGCAAGATTGTGCGTAGAAAAGGCAGACTTTACGTGATAAACAAAAAGAATCCGAAATTCAAACAAAGACAAGGATAAGTTATGGCTAGAATTGCAGGTGTTGATATACCAAAACAAAAGCGCGGAGTTATAGCTTTGACCTATATCTTCGGAATTGGAAAGAGCAGAGCTCAGGAAATCCTGAAGGAGGCTAACGTAGATGAAAGTAAGAAAGTTTCTGATTGGGACGATGATGAAATCGGTCGTATTCGTGAAACTGTAGGTGCTTTCAAAATTGAAGGAGAACTTCGTTCAGAAGTACAAATGAGTATCAAACGTCTTATGGACATTGGGTGCTATCGTGGTGTTCGTCATAGATCTGGACTTCCGTTAAGAGGTCAAAGAACGAAGAATAACTCCAGAACGAGAAAAGGAAGAAGAAAAACAGTTGCCAACAAGAAGAAAGCAACTAAATAATAAGTAGGATGGCAAAAACTAAAACAGCTCAAAAGAAACGTAAAGTAATTGTTGAGTCCAATGGAGAAGCGCATGTTACTGCTTCTTTTAACAACATTATTATATCTTTGACAAATAAAAAAGGAGATTTGATTTCCTGGTCTTCAGCCGGTAAAATGGGCTTTAGAGGATCAAAGAAAAACACTCCTTATGCTGCACAACTTGCTGCTGAAGATGCTTCGAAAGTAGCGCATGAAGCAGGATTGCGTAAAGTAAAGGTATTTGTAAAAGGTCCGGGTAACGGAAGGGAATCTGCAATAAGATCTATTCATAATGCAGGGATTGAAGTAACTGAAATTATTGATGTTACTCCATTACCACACAATGGATGTAGACCTCCAAAAAGACGTAGAGTTTAATTAACAATAAGTATAAACAGGGAAAGCACCCAGATTATCGAAGGACAGTGACCTTAATTCATAATCGCTTTCTTAAACACAAAATTTAAAATGGCAAGATATACTGGTCCAAAGACTAAGATAGCTCGTAAATTTGGCGAAGCAATTTTCGGAGATGACAAGTCTTTTGAAAAAAGAAATTACCCTCCCGGACAGCACGGGAACAACCGTAGAAGAGGTAAAAAATCTGAATATGCTATCCAGTTAATGGAAAAGCAAAAGGCGAAATATACCTATGGTATATTAGAGCGTCAGTTTAGAAATATGTTTGAAAAGGCAACACGTGCAACCGGTATTACCGGGGAAGTGTTGTTGCAATTGTGTGAATCACGTCTTGACAATGTGGTGTATAGAATGGGGATATCTCCTTCACGAAGCGGAGCAAGACAATTGGTTTCTCACAGGCATATAACCGTAAATGGTGAATTGGTAAATATTCCGTCTTATCAATTAAATCCCGGTGATGTAGTTGGGGTTAGAGAAAAGTCGAAATCTTTAGAAGCAATTCTAAATTCACTTTCCAACTCAAGTGCAACCTATGAGTGGATTACCTGGAATAACGAAACCAAACTTGGAACTTATGTTTCTGTACCTGGTAGAGTTCAAATTCCGGAAAACATTAATGAACAATTCATCGTCGAATTATATTCGAAGTAATAATTCACAGAAGTCGTAATATGGCAATACTAAATTTTCAGAAGCCCGATAAAGTTATAATGATTGATTCCACCGATTTCGAAGGGAAATTTGAATTTCGTCCTTTGGAACCAGGTTACGGATTAACTGTTGGTAACGCTTTAAGAAGAGTCCTGTTATCATCATTAGAAGGATTTGCAATCACCTCCGTTCGTATTGAAGGAGTTGATCATGAATTCTCTACAATCCCTGGCGTGGTGGAAGATGTAACAGAAATTATTTTAAACCTGAAACAAGTAAGGTTTAAAAGGCAAATTGATGAAATAGACAACGAAGCCGTTACAATTTCTGTCTCAGGTCAGGATCAGCTTACTGCCGGTCATTTTCAAAAATTTATCTCCGGTTTTCAAATCCTGAATCCAGATTTGGTGATTTGTAACCTGGATAAAAAAGTGAGTTTCAATATGGAACTTACTGTTGAAAAGGGTAGAGGTTATGTTCCTGCAGAAGAGAACAAAAAAGCAAACGCACCTTTAGGTACTATTTTTACAGATTCGGTTTATACCCCAATCAAGAATGTAAAATATAGTATTGAGAACTTTCGTGTAGAGCAAAAAACCGATTATGAAAAATTGGTTTTTGAGATCGTAAGCGATGGATCTATTCACCCTAAAGAAGCTTTAACCGAAGCTGCTAAAACACTTATTCATCACTTTATGTTGTTCTCTGATGAGCGCATAACTCTTGAAGCGGATGAAATAGCACAAACTGAAACTTATGATGAGGAATCCCTTCACATGAGACAGTTGCTAAAAACTAAATTAGTGGATATGGATCTTTCGGTAAGGGCGCTAAACTGCTTGAAAGCTGCTGAAGTTGACACCCTTGGTGATTTGGTATCCTATAATAAAAATGACTTGATGAAGTTCCGAAACTTTGGTAAAAAATCTTTGACCGAGCTTGAAGAGCTTGTGAACAATAAAGGTTTAAACTTTGGGATGGACCTATCAAAATATAAATTGGATAAAGACTAGTTTTAGTTCACTCTGAAATTAGGTCTAAAACAGAATAGTAATGAGACACGGAAAAAAAATAAATCACTTAGGCAGGAAAAAAGCACACCGTATGTCCATGTTGGCAAACATGGCGTGCTCCCTAATTGAACATAAGAGAATTAATACCACTGTTGCAAAAGCAAAAGCTTTAAAGCAGTTCGTAGAGCCTTTGGTAACAAAATCAAAAGAGGATACTACACATCACAGAAGATTGGTTTTTGCCAAGCTTCGAAGCAAGGATTCGGTTACCGAATTATTTCGTGATGTGGCAGTAAAGGTTGGAGATCGTCCAGGTGGATATACCAGAATTATCAAATTGGGAAACCGTCTTGGTGATAATGCAGATATGGCGATGATCGAATTGGTAGATTATAACGAAATTTATAACCTAACCAAACCTGAGAAGAAAAAGTCAACTCGTAGAGCGGGTAAGAAAAAAGCTGAGGAGACTGCTCCAAAAGCCGAAGAAACTGCTCCAAAAGCTGAAACCAAACCTTCTGAATCTAAGGGAGATAAAAAAGATGATACTAAAGAAGCTTAGAAATGATTCTTTTACATCACAATTTAAAAAAGGATAAGCCGTCAAGGTTTATCCTTTTTTTTATATAATTATTTTATACTATTTTCGCGAAACCTGGATATGGTACTTTAGCCAATCCAACAACCTCAGAAAGTTTACATAGCTAGTTATGAAACATTCATTAGGAAAATTTTCTCGCACAGAGAACTTATTATATCGATGTTACTCCCGATAGCTATTGGGAGTCTCCTAAAACAATAAAATAACAGATGAAATATCAAACAAGAAAAAAGGCAATAATATTACTGGCAGATGGAACAATATTCCACGGTAAATCTGTTGGAAATAAGGATGGAAGTGCAGTAGGAGAAGTCTGTTTCAACACCGGGATGACAGGCTATCAGGAAATTTTTACAGATCCATCGTACTTTGGGCAGCTTATGGTTACTACCAATGCACATATTGGAAATTATGGAGTGAGTGAGGATGAAAATGAATCCTATCAGCCAATGATCTCTGGTTTGATTTGTAAGAATTTTAGTTATAACTATTCAAGACCTGCAGCAGATAATTCTTTGGAAGAATTTTTAAACAAGAGCGATTTGTTTGCAATCTCCGATGTGGATACAAGAGCCTTAGTGACCTATATTAGAGAACATGGAGCTATGAATGCCATTATCTCTACAGATGTGGACAATATTGCTGGTTTAAAAGAAGAATTGGCGAAAGTTCCGGATATGAATGGTCTTGAACTCGCTTCAAAAGTCTCTACGAAAGAGGCTTATTATTTCGGAAATGAAGATGCATCTTATAAAATTGCCGCATTGGATATTGGAATTAAAAAGAACATCCTGCGTAATTTTGCTGAAAGGGATGCCTATGTTAAGGTATTTCCTTACAACGCAACCTATGAGGAAATGAGCAATTGGAATCCTGATGGTTATTTTCTTTCCAATGGACCGGGAGATCCAAAACCCCTTGCTGAAGCTATCGAATTGACAAGGCTTATTTTAGAGAATGATCATCCGCTATTTGGAATTTGTCTTGGACACCAGGTTATTGCTTTAGCAAATGGGATTTCAACCTATAAAATGCACCATGGACATCGGGGCATCAATCACCCGGTGAAAAATCTTTTAACCGGAAAGGGCGAGATCACTTCTCAAAATCATGGATTTTCTGTAGATGAAAAAGAGACTGCTGCTCATCTGGATTTTGAGATCACCCATATTTGTTTGAATGATAACACCATTGGAGGAATGAGGATGAAAAATAAAAACTGTTTTTCAGTTCAATACCACCCGGAGGCGAGCCCTGGACCACATGACGCGGCCTATCTATTCGATGAATTTATGGAAAGGATTAAACTGGTAAAAAATTGATAAATAAGTAATTAGAGCAAAAAAAGGGAGCAAAATTTATCATTTTGCTCCCTTTTTTTGCTTTAACTTTAAATATTACTAATTTAGCAGCCAATAATCAATCAATCCCCTTGTGAAAAAATTACTATTTGTTGTTCTTGTGTTTATTGGTTTTAATGTAAATGCGCAAAGCCAGGCCAATGTTGAAAAAAAGTTGTTTTCGGTTAATTTCTTACTTCCGGGTTTGGAATATGAAATGGGGCTTTCTAATAATACCACGCTGGACCTTCGTGCAGGAACAGGATTTGGAATTTCGGGTGGGTCTAACAGAGATACAGAATTTGGTATATTTCTGAATGCCCACACCCAGTATCGTTACTATTACAATTTTGATAAAAGGTTGGGAAAGAACAAAAATATAGATAATAACAGCGCAAATTATATTGCACTAAATGGAAGTATTGATTTTGGAGATCCTATAATTGGGGATTTGCAATTGTCTTCAGATTTTGGCGGAGTAATAGGTCCGGTTTGGGGATTACAACGTTATTATGGAAGCGGGTTTAAATTAGATCTTAACTTAGGAGCAGGCTATGGTTTTAATAACCTTGGCGGTTCATATCTTTCACCAATTATTGGACTAAGATTAGGATGGCTCCTTTCAAAGTAATTGTTTGTGTTCTTTTTCTGGGAATTAACTTTCATGTGTCTGCTCAAACCCACCCCGTCCTTTACGGTGGATTTGAATATTACAGAAATACAGGATTTAGTAATAATTCCATAGGTAATTTTAATGTTGGTGCCCAGGTTTACCAGTGGAAATTCTTTGCTCCGGAAATTGGCTACGATTTATATTTTGGAGCATTAAATGATCAAAATATTTTAAATCCTATCGATCCAAACGCACAATCCTTAGAGCGACTTGAAAAAAGTTTTAATGCTTCTTTATTTACGCTTTCACCAAAATTGAAATTTGGAAAGGATGATGCTTTTCTTACTTTTTCTCCCAAATATCATATAGGATCGGTAAGAGCCAGGGGAGATTATTTATTTTTGATGAATAATGGAGATTACGGCCTCCAGGAACGACAAAAAACTTCAGCTCCGGTTTCCTTTTGGAGCTTTTCTATAGGTTTGGAGGGACTTGCTCTAAAGACCGAATCCTATTGGTTTTCCTTAGCAGTTCATTATATGTTTTTAAATACCGATGAAGCCTTTCAGAAACTGGATTTTTCAGAATATAATATCAGGACAACTTTTTCAAATAGTTCCTCAATAGGTTTAGGGCTTCGGTTTTATTGGGATGCTTTCGCTAAATAGCCTTTTTTAGCACTGATTTATCGAAATCGTTTTCGTATAATTTTGAGTCAAAACCTGCTGTTTTACTGGTGAATCAAGACATGTATTCGTATATTGCTATCTGTTTTAGAAAATAATAATAAATAAAGAATTATGAGTGTAATAATCAATATTCACGCCCGTCAAATTTTTGACTCAAGAGGAAATCCTACAGTCGAAGTAGATGTAACAACAGAGAATGGTATTCTTGGTAGAGCAGCAGTGCCTTCCGGTGCTTCAACTGGCGAACATGAAGCGGTAGAGCTACGTGACGGAGGAAGTGATTACATGGGAAAAGGAGTATTAAAAGCGGTTGAAAATGTGAATACAGTCCTGGCAGAAGAGCTATTGGGCTATTCAGTATTCGATCAAAATATAATCGATCAGGCCATGATCGAATTGGATGGTACTCCAAATAAAGCAAAGTTGGGGGCTAATGCTATTCTGGGTGTCTCGATGGCTGTAGCAAAAGCGGCGGCCAATGAATTGAATATGCCATTGTACAGATATTTAGGTGGAGTAAGCGCAAATACGCTGCCTGTGCCTATGATGAACATTATAAACGGAGGTTCCCACAGTGATGCGCCTATAGCATTTCAGGAATTTATGATTATGCCAGTAAAGGCGAAGAATTTTTCACACGCTCTGAAAATGGGGACAGAAATCTTCCATAATCTTAAAAAAGTGCTTCACGATAGAGGATTGAGCACAGCAGTTGGAGATGAAGGTGGATTTGCTCCTACCTTAGATGGAACCGAAGACGCTCTTGATACCATTTTACTTGCGATTAAAAACGCAGGGTATAAAGGCGGAGATGAAGTGATGATCGCTTTGGATTGTGCTGCAGCCGAATTTTATGAAAATGGGAAATATGATTATTCCAAATTTGAAGGAGCTTCAGGGAAAATAAGAAGCAGTGAAGAACAAGCAGATTACCTTGCTGAATTGGCTTCCAAATATCCAATTATCTCCATTGAAGATGGAATGGATGAAAATGATTGGGAAGGATGGAAATATTTAACCGATAAGATTGGCGATAAAGTTCAGTTGGTAGGAGATGATTTATTTGTAACCAATGTTGAGCGATTGGGAAGAGGAATAAAGGAAGGTATAGGGAACTCAATCCTTATAAAGCTTAACCAAATAGGCACTATAAGTGAAACCATTGCGGCTGTTAATATGGCTAAAAATGCCGGGTATACCTCTGTGATCTCTCACCGTTCCGGAGAAACTGAAGATAGTATCATTGCCGATCTTGCTGTTGCTTTAAACACAGGTCAAATAAAAACAGGATCTGCTTCCAGAAGTGACCGTATGGCAAAGTACAATCAGTTATTGAGAATTGAAGAAGAATTGGGCAGCGTGGGATATTTTCCGCAGGAGAAAGCTTTTAAAATATAAAAAAAATTCAGTACTATAAAAAGCCTCTCCAATTTGGAGGGGCTTTTAAAGTTTAAAATACTTCCTTTCAAATATTCGTTTTTCGTAGAAAGCGCATGCGCTATTTCTAAATTGATAAAAATAGTTGTAAAAACTACTTTTATTTCTCTTTTAACTAAAATTGAACACCCTATATAGCAGTGTTTTCGAACGATTTTTTGTATTTTAGCATTCCTAAGATTAATCACAAAAAGTAATAATAATAGTATGTCAAAAGTTGCTACGATAGAGATAGATGGGAAGAAATATGAATTCCCGGTAACCATTGGAACAGAAAATGAAGTTGCCATTGATATTAAGAGTTTAAGAGGAGAAACGGGAGCAATAACCCTGGATCCGGGATTTAAAAATACGGGTAGTTGTGAAAGCGCTATTACCTTCCTGGATGGAGAAAAAGGAATCCTTAGATATAGGGGATATTCTATTGAGGAGCTGGCGGAAAAGGCAGATTTCCTCGAGGTTGTATATCTGTTGATTTTTGAAGAATTACCTAATAAGCAACAACTAGATAATTTCAAGAACGATATTATAGGTCAAAGTGAAGTGAATGAGGATATGCAGAAAGTCATCAATGGTTTTCCTTCCTCTGCTCATCCAATGGGGATTTTGTCTTCATTGACAAGTGCACTTATAGCTTTTAATCCAAAATCTGTCAATGTAGATTCTGAGGAGGATATGTACAAGGCCATCGTTAAGATTTTGGCTAAGTTTCCTACCCTTGCGGCATGGACGCTACGAAAAAGAAATAATCAAGCCTTAAACAATCGTGATACGAATCTTGGGTATGTGGAGAGTCTTTTAAAAATGATGTTTGAAAAACCAGGAGAGGAATATAAACTGGATCAAACCGTTGTAGATGCACTGGATAAATTATTGATCCTTCACGCAGATCACGAACAAAACTGTTCTACATCTGCCGTTAGGTTGGTGGGCTCTTCTCAGGCCGGTTTATTCGCATCAATATCTGCTGGAGTTTCTGCACTATGGGGTCCACTTCATGGGGGGGCGAACCAGGCAGTTATAGAAATGCTTGAAGAAATTCAAAATGATGGTGGCGATACTTCTAAATTTATTGCAAAAGCAAAGGATAAAGATGATCCATTTAGATTGATGGGATTTGGACATAGAGTTTACAAAAACTTTGATCCTCGTGCTAAAATAATTAAAAAGTCTGCAGATGAAGTATTGGATGCTCTTGGAGTAGAAGATCCAATTCTTGATATAGCAAAAAGCCTTGAAAAAGCAGCCCTGGAAGATCCTTATTTTGTAGAGCGAAAATTATATCCAAACGTAGATTTCTATTCAGGTATTATTTACCGCGCGATGGGAATTCCTACAGAGATGTTTACCGTAATGTTTGCTGTAGGTAGGTTGCCCGGTTGGATCGCTCAATGGAAAGAAATGAGATTGGGTAAAGAACCAATAGGAAGACCTCGTCAGGTTTATATAGGAGAAAATCTTCGTAGTTTCAAGCAATTGGAGAATAGATAAAAAAGAATAAGTTTGTACTATACGAAAGCTCCATTTTATTATGGAGCTTTTTTTATGCTCTAAAGGATTAAAATCATCAAGTGAATTTGAGAAATGATCAACAATTTTAGGTTAAAAAGTTGGTTATATTAGTTCAATACAAAAAATAAAATCAATTTGGCCTTTTGCAATTATAACTTGAAATTGCCGAAAAAAGACTTTTCAATTAAGTTTAAAAGATACTTTTCCAGCGGAGCTTTTTTTATATTTGCAGAAAATGAGAAACAGCGATGTTGAAATTAAATATAACAAGTGAAACCGCCCCTTTGAAGACAGTAGTGTTAGGCACTGCTAAAAGTAATGGACCAGTTCCAAAACTTGAGGAAGCCTATGACCCTAAATCGGCGGAGTTCATAAAATCCGGCACCTATCCTAAAGAAGAGGATATGGTTCTTGAAATGGAAGCCGTAGCCGCTGTTCTTGAAAAATATAATGTACAGGTCTTCAGGCCTAATCTTATCGAGGATTATAACCAGATATTTACCCGTGATATCGCTTTTGTGATTGAGGATAAATTTATAAAAGCTAATATTTTACCAGATAGGGATGAGGAAATTGAAGCCATCAATCACGTTATAGACCAAATTGACCCTGAAAAAGTAATTACCTTGCCCGAAGATGCGCATATAGAAGGAGGAGATGTAATGCCGTATAAAGATTACATTCTTGTTGGCACCTACAAAGGAGACGATTATAAGGAATTTATAACTGCACGTACCAATATGAAAGCGGTGGAGGCTCTTCAGGAATTATTCCCTAATAAGAAAGTCGTTTCCTTTAGTCTTCGAAAATCAAATGACGAGGCCAGGGATAATGCGTTGCATTTGGACTGCTGCTTTCAGCCGGTTGGAAAAGATAAAGCGATTATTTATAAAGGCGGATTTTTAATTGAAGAAGAATATGAATGGTTGGTGAATCTCTTCGGAAAGGAAAATATTTTTGAAATAACCCGGGATGACATGTATAACATGAATTCCAATATTTTTAGTATTTCAGAAGATGTTGTAATTTCAGAAAAGAATTTTACCCGATTGAATACCTGGTTACGCCAACAGGGTATTAAGGTAGAAGAGGTTCCTTATGCTGAAATTTCTAAGCAGGAAGGGCTTTTAAGATGTTCAACATTGCCATTAATAAGAGAATAAAAAATAATGAAACAAACAACAAATACCGTATTAATGGTTCGCCCGGTGGCTTTTAGAATGAATGAACAAACCGCGGTAAACAATTATTTTCAGGAAGATCTTCAGCTAAAGCAGGAAGAAATCAATAGAAAGGCTCAGGAGGAATTCGATGCTTTTGTAGAAAAACTGGAAACAGTAGGAGTGAATGTAATCGTTGTAAATGATAAAAAGGAACTCGACACTCCGGATTCCATTTTTCCAAACAACTGGGTTTCCTTTCATAATGATGGAAGAGTTGCACTTTATCCTATGTTTGCAGAGAACAGAAGAAAGGAACGACGCATGGAATTTTTTGAAGTTCTGGAAAGTCGAGGGTTTAAAATTGATGAGGTTGTGGATTATACGCAAGCTGAAGAAGAAGAGGTTTATCTGGAAGGTACGGGAAGTTTGATACTGGATAGAGCTAATAGAAAAGCGTATTGTGCTTTGTCTCCAAGAGCCGATGAAGACTTGCTTATTGAGTTTTGCGAGGATTTTGAATACACTCCTGTCGTTTTTAATGCATTTCAGGACGTATCAGGAGAGAGAAAAGCTATTTATCACACCAATGTTATGATGTGTATAGCCGAAGAGTTTGCGGTAATTTGCCTGGATTGTATAGATGATGTTAAGGAGAGAAAAAATGTTAGAAAACATTTAAAGGAGGACGGGAAAGAAATTATTCCTATTACCGAGGCTCAAATTCATGAGTTTGCAGGTAACATGTTGCAGGTTCGCGGGGCCAATGGCAAAAAATATCTTATTATGAGCGATACTGCTCATAAAAGTTTGACAAAAGGGCAAATAAATGCCATTGAAAAATATTGTGAGATCCTTAGTTCAAATTTAAATACTATTGAAACCTGCGGTGGCGGTAGTGCCCGATGCATGTTGGCCGAAGTTTTCCTGCCAAATGAATAGATATTTGCGGCTTGATTTTGTTTATTAAAGAATGGGGATTTTAAATCCCCATTCTTTATTTTTTATCGCCTTTTGCAATTTTTTGAAGCATCCCTTCAAATATAAAATAATGCAAAGGGAACATGGAATACCAGTAAATTCTGCCCCAAATTCCTTTAGGCCGAAAAGTAGCGGTTTGATGAAGCACGTTTTTGTCATCAATTTCAAATTCTAGCCAGGCTTCTCCGGGAACTTTCATTTCGGCAAAAAGCAAAAGTCGTTTTTGCTCCTTATCTGCAAGCAAAACTCGCCAGAAATCCAGAGAATCACCCGCATTAATAATAGAAGGATGAGTTCGTCCGCGCCGAAGTCCTACACCTCCAAAAGCCTTATCTAGATACCCACGTACTTTCCATAGCCAGTTTCCATAATACCAACCCGTTAATCCGCCAATAGCCCAAATGCGTTCCAGGACTTCTTCCGGAT
Organism: Gillisia limnaea DSM 15749; assembly: GCF_000243235.1. GTDB lineage: Bacteria > Bacteroidota > Bacteroidia > Flavobacteriales > Flavobacteriaceae > Gillisia > Gillisia limnaea. The sequence continues at coordinate 1,303,061 of NZ_JH594606.1, read as the reverse complement.
TCTCGATCTTAATCGATTGCCCATCTTTTAAGCAGCCAAAAGTAGGCACCTGAATGTATTTATTAAGGTTTTTTCTAAATCTTCCGCTACTCATGGAGTCTTTCCAGCTCGAAACTACCTGGTTTTGTTCGATTTTATAAAATGCCAGTTTGATCGCCTCCTTATATGAAATGGGGCTAAGTCCTAAGATTTCCTCAAGCCTTTTGTCATTAGAAATCACTTCCACTTTCATGCTGTTTACAAGATTTACAGCAAGTTTATAGGAAGTCGAGGTAACAAAATACAGCCAGTAAGAAGATATTTTAGGAGACATTACCGGGACATCCAGAATGTACAATTTCAAATCCCTCACTTCAGCATATTGTAGCATCATCTCTTTATAAGAGAGCACATCGGGCCCTCCAATATCAAAAGAATCATTGTAACATTTTTCATTCCCAAGCACGCCGGTAAGAAAGAGTAGAACATCGCGTATTGAAGTTGGCTGGCACTTTGTTCTTACCCATTGAGGGGTAATCATTACAGGTAATTTCTCGCAAAGATCCCTGATGATCTCAAAGGAAGAACTTCCGGAACCCACGATTATGGCTGCTCTTAAAACCGTTAATTTGAAATCACCCTGATATAAAATTTCCTCTACCCTTTTACGTGATTGAAGGTGCTTGGACAGTTTCTCTTCATTTACGATTCCGCTAAGGTAAATTACTTGCTTTACCGAAGTTTCTGCCATTAGTTTATTGAAATTCTTAGCCGATTGTGCTTCCTGTTCGTCAAAATCTTCCATAGATCCGGACATAGAATGGATCAAATAATATGCTGCATCAATATTTTTGATCGCAGCGGGGGTTTCAGGGAGTTCAAGAAAATCTATTTCAACTATTTCTATTTTTGAAAGCAATTCTTTATTGGCAGATAATCTGTTTTTGTTCCTTACGGCACAAACCACTTCGTGTCCAAGTTCCAATAGTTGAGGTAAAAGCCTTAATCCAATATAGCCATTGGCACCGGTAAGTAAAATTCTCATAGAAAGTTTTAATAATTCATAATTTAGGAATAAATTGTCTACTTTCACTTAAATTAATAAGTTTTAAGCAAGATGAACAACACCCTTAAGATAGTTTTATTAGTTGTTGGAGTAGCCTTGGTGGGTTATGGATTATATACTTTAATAACTCCGGAAGTACTAATGGAAGCCGGGCCTCTAAAGATTGAAGCGCAAGGAGACAAAACCCAGTCTTATGCAATGATCGCTTTAGGTATTCTGGCATTGGTAGGAGGTGTCGCTTTCGGAAAAAGATAACCAAAGGTTTACTTTAAAACGCTCCCTAAAACTGCTATTACAGATGAGCTGATATATTCTATCCCAATTGCGATTACAATAAATCCTATTATCCTTGAAATTGCATTTATTCCTGAAGCACCCAGGTATCCTCACTATGTAGTGAGAGCTCTTCAGGACTAGAAACGTGGCGGTACAAACTGCAAGAACGGCGAGTACAGTAGTTAATTTCTCCAAATTTCCATCATATTCTTCAAACATCCCAATTAAGAGAGATATTGAGCCGGGCCCGGCAAGCATAGGTATCGCCAGTGGGGTTAAGGATACTCCCTCCCGTTGATAAGCATCATCTTTTACCTTCCGTTTGTCCATTCCTTTATGCTTTGAAAAAGATCCTGTAAGCAAAGCGAAACCAGAAGTTACAATAATAAGTCCGCCGGCAATTCTTAAGGATTCTATGCTGATCCCAAAGAATTGGAGCAGGTAGCGTCCTGTAAAGAAGGAAATGAGAAGGATCACGAAAATATTTATAGAAGTAAGCAGGGATATTTTGGACCTTTCTGAAGAAGAATCCTCCTGAGGGAGTGCTACAAATATAGGAACGGTACCAAGTGGATTAATTACAGAAAATAAAGCGGCAAAAACATAGATAAACAATTCCATTCTTTTTTGCCGCAAAGGTGCACCTGCAGAATGATTACTGAATTATTAGAAAATCATTTTACCTTTAATTTTAGACTGCTAAAAAAATTGATTTGTAAATTTAAGGTTATTGCATATCCTCCACCTGCGTTGGAGCATTGTCACTTCTGTAATCCAGGATTTTTTTAAAGTATTGGTGAATCTTGGCATTATCTGCTTTTACTTTGATGAAATAATGATCTTTGTAGATCGAATATTCTTCTGCTTTCCCTTTATAAAGGTTTAATTTATAATACGGGATTACCAATGCATAGGTCTCCAATAAAGACCGGAACATCACGATAATTCCGTTGGGCCGCATTTCAACATTGCATATATTGGCATTCCTGTCCAAAACCATTAAATTATGGATATCAATGCTCATAGTGGTAATATGGAGTTTTGGAGAACCCGTTCCATTTAGCTTAAAGCGTTGCAAAAGGGTAAAAGGAGCACCCACTTCAGCATTGATTTTTTCCCGAATTTTTGGCTGATTGTAACTTATGTTCAGTAGCATAACATTTTTTTATAAAGATAATGATTTGAGGCTAAAGGACTATCTCTTGCCCGTATTTTCCATTATCTTTGCCCTCTTATTAAGTTTTGAAAAAAGGTTAAACAATCTAAAATGAATATTCAAAAAACCATTGAACAGGCGGTTAAAAATGCAGTTGCAAAGACGTATGATGTTCAGATACAACAGGTTGAATTTCAGCCTACCCGAAAAGATTTTGAAGGGGATATAACCTTGGTAACATTTCCTATGCTGCGCCAGGTAAAAACGAACCCGGTTCAGTTAGGGCAGCGTATTGGTGAATTTCTTGTTGAAAATGTTGCCGAAGTAAAAAAGTTCAATGTCGTTCAGGGGTTTTTAAACCTTGTTTTAAGCGATTCCTTCTATTTGAATTCTTTTAATGAGACCAAAAATAAGAAGGATTTTGGAAAGCTTAGCTTTTCTGATAACTCTAAAACCATTATGGTCGAGTATTCTTCCCCAAACACCAATAAGCCTTTGCATCTTGGACATGTAAGGAATAACCTTTTGGGATATTCTGTAGCCGAAATTTTGAAGGCTGCAGGGAATAAGATTTATAAAACGCAAATCATAAACGATCGTGGAATCCATATTTGTAAATCCATGCTGGCATGGGTGCGATTTGGAGACGGGGAAACACCGGAATCTACGGGACTAAAAGGAGATAAGCTTGTTGGAAATTACTATGTAAAATTCGATCAGGAATATAAAAAACAAATTTCAGAATTAATCGCTCAGGGAAAAACTGAGGAAGAAGCAAAAGCCGAAGCGCCAATCATTAAAGAGGCACAGCAAATGCTTCTTAAATGGGAAGCCCAAGATCCTGAAGTGATCGCTTTGTGGGAAAAAATGAACCAATGGGTTTACAGCGGGTTTGAAGAAACGTATAACAATCTCGGAGTTGATTTTGATAAAAATTATTACGAAAGCGATACGTATTTACTTGGAAAAGATGTTATTGCTCAGGGAATTGAAAGAGGAGTTTTTTATAAGAAAGAGGATGGAAGTGTTTGGATAGATCTTACTGATGAAGGCCTGGACGAAAAAATTGTATTGCGTAGTGATGGTACTGCGGTTTATATGACGCAGGATATAGGTACAGCAATTCAAAGAGTAAAAGATTTTGATATAGACGGAATGGTTTATACCGTTGGAAACGAGCAGGATTATCATTTTAAAGTCCTGTTCTTAATTCTGAATAAACTTGGATTTAATTGGGCGAATTACCTGGTTCACCTTAGTTACGGGATGGTAGATCTGCCTTCAGGGAAGATGAAAAGCAGGGAAGGAACCGTAGTAGATGCAGATGAGTTGATGGAGCAAATGACCCTTACGGCGAAAACCATTTCAGAAGAACTTGGAAAGCTGGATGAATATTCAGAAGAGGAAAAGGCAGAACTGCATAAAATGATTGGATTGGGAGCATTGAAATATTATATTTTGAAAGTGGATCCCAAAAAACGAATTCTTTTTAATCCCGAAGAATCGGTAGATTTTCAGGGAAATACGGGCCCATTTATACAATATACCTATGCCCGTATTCAATCTATTCTTCGAAAAGCAGATTTTGATTATTCTGAAGAATCTACTATTCCTGAATCCTACCAATTACACGAAAAGGAGAAGGAACTTATAAAGCAAATCCTTTTATATCCTGAAATGATCCAGCTGGCTGCAGAAAATCACAGTCCGGCATTAATCGCTAATTACACCTACGATCTGGTGAGGGAATTCAATTCCTTTTATCAGAACGTGACCATTTTGGGAACCGATAATGAAGCTGAAAAAAAGTTCAGAGTGCAGTTGTCAAAAATAGTAGGAGAGGTAATTAAGTCGGCATTTGGATTATTAGGAATACAGGTTCCGGAGAGAATGTAACCATCCTTACCTGTGAAGCGGAAACATACAGAAAACCGAAAATAAAACTTTTCACTTCAGTATCAAATCATTAAATTTGCAAACCGCTGGAAAAGGGCGGTCAACTTAAATAAGAAGTAGAATTATGTTCGATAGTTTAAGCGATAAGTTAGATAATGCCTTACACATCCTTAAGGGACATGGCCAGATTACAGAAGTAAACGTAGCTGAAACCTTAAAGGAAGTTCGCAGGGCACTTGTTGATGCCGATGTGAATTATAAAATTGCTAAAGAATTTACCACCACGGTAAAGGAAAAAGCCATGGGACAGGATGTGTTAACAGCCTTGAAACCTGGTCAAATGATGGTAAAACTCGTAAAAGACGAGCTTACCGAATTGATGGGAGGCGAAGCTGCCGGGATAGATCTTTCCGGAAAACCTTCAGTAATTCTAATGGCCGGTTTACAGGGGAGTGGTAAAACCACATTTTCGGGAAAACTGGCAAATTATCTCAAAACTAAAAAATCTAAAAATCCTTTGTTGGTTGCCTGTGATGTTTACAGACCGGCGGCGATAAATCAGTTACAAATAGTTGGTGAACAAATAGGGGTAGCTGTATTTAGTGATGAAGGAAATCAAGATCCTGTTAATATTTCTCAGGCTGCCATTGCATTTGCAAAGCAAAACGGGCATGACGTGGTAATAATAGATACCGCAGGTCGCTTGGCAGTAGATGAAGCGATGATGACAGAGATTGCAAATATCCACGTCGCAATCAAACCAAATGAAACCTTATTTGTTGTAGATTCTATGACTGGTCAGGATGCTGTTAACACTGCGAAAGCCTTTAATGACCGACTGAATTTTGACGGGGTTATTCTTACAAAACTGGATGGTGATACCCGTGGTGGTGCCGCTATTTCCATTAAATCGGTTGTAAAAAAACCAATAAAATTCATTGGTACCGGTGAAAAAATGGATGCGATAGACGTTTTCTATCCTTCCCGTATGGCCGATAGGATCCTGGGGATGGGTGATGTGGTTTCCCTTGTTGAACGTGCACAGGAACAATATGATGAAGAGGAAGCAAGAAAACTTCAGAAGAAAATTGCGAAAGATCAATTCGGTTTTGACGATTTTCTTACTCAATTACATCAAATAAAGAAAATGGGGTCTATGAAAGACCTTATGGGAATGATACCTGGCGCGGGAAAAATGTTAAAAGATGTGGATATTGATGATGATGCATTTAAACACGTAGAAGCGATCATTTATTCCATGACTCAGGCAGAACGAAGTACTCCTGTTCTTATAAACGCATCCAGAAAGAAAAGAATTGCAAAAGGTTCAGGTACATCGGTTCAGCAGGTGAATCAATTATTAAAGCAATTTGGGCAGATGGGAAAAATGATGAAGATGATGCAGGGTGGTGGCGGAAGAAAGATGATGCAGATGATGAAAGGGATGAAATAATTATCCTCAAATACCCGATTGAGAAATCAAAAAAAAAGATCAACGGACTTTTATAGCTAACAAATTATAATACCGATTACTGAAATGATAATCCTGGATGGTAAAAAAACAAGCAATGATATTAAAGATGAAATTGCTCTAAAGGTCACAAAAATGAAGCAACTGGGAGAAAAAGTCCCACATCTGGCTGCTATAATTGTTGGAAGCGACGGAGCAAGTTTAACCTATGTGAATAGTAAAGTTCAGGCTTGCAAGAAAGTTGGTTTTGAATCCTCTTTATACAGATTGTCCTCTACGGTAAGCGAACTGGAATTGATGGCCAAAATTAAAGAACTCAACGAAAATGATGATATTGATGGCTTCATAGTTCAGTTGCCTCTTCCCCCGCAAATAGATACACAAAAAGTTTTGATGGCCGTAGATCCTGAAAAGGACGTGGATGGATTTCACCCAACCAATTTTGGGAAAATGTCACTGGATATGAGTTCTTTTATCCCGGCTACTCCCTTTGGAATATTGGAATTGCTGGAGAGGTATGATATCCCTACAAAAGGGAAACATACGGTGGTAATAGGGAGAAGTCATATCGTTGGACGCCCAATGAGCATTTTAATGGGAAGAAGTGGTTTTCCCGGGAACTCTACGGTTACACTTACTCATGAATTCACAAAGAATATTACCCAAATTACTTCCCAGGCAGATATTGTTATCATTGCTGTAGGTATCCCCGATTTTTTAAAAGCCGAAATGATTAAAGATGATGCGGTTGTAATAGATGTTGGGATTACAAGAGTGCCAGATGAAAACGCAGTAAAAGGCTATGTTTTAAAAGGCGATGTAGATTTTGAAAATGTTAGTAAAAGAGCATCGTATATTACTCCGGTTCCGGGTGGAGTTGGGCCAATGACAGTTTCTATGTTGCTTAAAAACACGCTGTTGGCACGTGAAAATCACAGAAGAAAAATCTAATGTCTAATTGATATTTAAAATAAAAAGCCGCATTTTGCGGCTTTTTTTATGAACTTAACTCATTTGTTGTAAGTCAAAGTAAATTACTCTTCCTCCAGTTTCCAGTCCAGATATTTGTGCAGATCAGATTCTATAAATTTCAGCCCGAAAGTGAATACTGCAAAATCGTCTATATACCCTATTCCAGGAATAAAATCGGGAATCAGGTCAAATGGATTTAATATGTAAAGAAAGGAAAATGCGATCGCTGCAATGGTAAACCAGGGAACATTGGTGTAAACTCCTTTGCGATAATCCTTCAGCATCCCAAACATAACCTTACCCAGCTCTGTATATTTTTTTAATACACCTGAATTAAGAATTTTATCTGAGATTGCTTCGTGACTGTTTACAGCCATATCTACATCGCCATCATTTATTTTGGTGATCTCACCACTTACGTATTCCTCATCAATCATTTTAGATTTTTTACCAAACATAGTCGTCTATTTTTAATGGTTAATTTTATAAATTTTGATTTTCATTTCCGTATTCCGTCTTGTATATTTTAAGGATCAACATAAAGAGTGATATTAAAAGGGGTCCAAATATCAGTCCAATAAATCCAAAAAGGGGTATGCCTACAACCACACCAAAAAGTGTGATCAATGGGTGAACGCTTGAAAGTTTTTCTAAAATATACAAGCGTACAAGATTATCTGTGGAGCCTACCACAACAAATCCATAGATAAGAATTGCAATAGCCTGCCAGTTTTGTCCCTGCGATAATAAAAGCAAGGTAACCGGAATTATTCCAATTGCTGTTCCAATAAACGGGATCATTGAGCCCACAGCAGTAATTACAAACCAGAAAAAAGGATCTGGCACACCAAAGATAAGAAATCCAACTAATGCTATTACCCCCTGAATTATGGCTACTAATGGAATTCCAAGAGCATTGGAACGAACCGAAATATCGCTTTCCACACCTACCAATCTAATATTTTCATCATTTAAAGGAATGTGCGTGTTAAGCAATTCTTTCATTTTTTCTTTATTGACTAACATGTAATAAAGCAAAAAATACATGATTCCAATGGCGATAAATGCATTAAAAGTGCCGCCGGCTAAACTCTGTAAGTTGGTAGATACCCAATCTGTTATGGCAGAACTGTCGATACTCTTGCTAAGGCTGTATCCAAAATATTCTTCAGCTTTATTTGTTTGATCCTTAATGGCAGTAATAACTTTTTCTGAATTTGCTACCGCTTTCCCAATTTTGGAGGAAAGCATAAAGACAATTAGCGAGATGGGAATCAAAATTCCAATAAAGGAACCTATAATTAATACAGCTGCCGCCAAAGATCTATTCCAATTCCTTGCCAAAAGTTTCCCCATCCACTTTTTTAAAATAACATATAATGTGATGGCTCCCAGAATACCGGAGAGATAAGGAACGATTTCCTTAAAAATTAAAAGCCCTAAAAATATAATTAACAGCAGTACGAAAAGTTGACGTACTAAAGAGGGTTTTAGTCTATCCATCTATAATTTTATTTTGCAAAAAGCTGGTCAATGTTTTTAAAGGCCTTAAATTCTAAGGCATTACCAGAAGGATCTTTAAAAAACATAGTAGCCTGTTCTCCTGTTTTCCCTTTAAAACGAATGTAAGGTTGAATTACAAATTCGATATTTTTACTTTTCAGTTTTTCTGAAAAATCCTGGAATACATCCCATTCCAAAACAACACCAAAATGTGGGATTGGCACATCTTTTCCATCTACTATATTGCCTTTGGGAGTTGGAGAAGGAGCTGGTTCCTGAACGTGGATTACCAACTGATGTCCAAAAAAATTGAAATCAACCCAATGATCGCTGCTTCTACCTTCAATACAACCTAGTGTGTCCCGGTAAAAACTTCGGTTCGTCTCTAAATCCTGAACTGGAATCGCCAGGTGAAATGGCTGAATTTTATTTGTCATATTATCAAGTAGTTTTAGTTCTTTTTAAAATTATGAAGATTTAATGACTTTTTAACGCCAATAATTTGTTAAGATTTGTTTTTTGATGAACTTCGAGTGTTCCCGGAATGCTTAGAAGGTTTTTTATTCTCTTTTTTTTCCTGAGTATCTGATCTTCGAACGGATTCCTTCTTTTGAACAGGTTTTTCTGTTTTTTCAGATTCTGAAACCATGGAATTTATTGTTTGCAATTCCTTGGATGTTAAGTCGCGCCATTCACCTGTTGGAATGTCTAAAACAACATTCATAATCCTGGTGCGTTTCAGGTTTGTAACTTCATATCCCAGATATTCACACATTCTCCTAATTTGCCTGTTCAAACCCTGTGTGAGAATGATTTTAAAATCGAATTTTCCCAAACGCTCGACCTCACATTTTTTAGTCATGGTATCCAGAATAGGAATTCCCATACTCATTCGTTGAAGAAAATTTGAGGTTAATGGCCTGTTTACTGTAACTATATATTCCTTTTCGTGATTATTCCTGGCGCGCAGAATTTTGTTTACAATGTCCCCGTCATCTGTTAAGAAAATAAGACCTTCGCTGGCCTTATCAAGTCTTCCAATTGGAAAAATACGTTTTGGATAGTTGATGTAGTCTATAATATTGTCTTTTTCAACTCCCGTGTCTGTGGTGCAAACTATACCAACTGGTTTATTAAATGCCAGATATACAGGTTTTTCATCCAGATTAATAATAGTTTTCCCATCTACCTTTACAACATCATTTTCGGCTACTTTTGTTCCCATTTCCGGAAGCTTGTCGTTTATGGTTACTCGTCCCTGCTCAATTAATTTGTCGGCTTCACGTCTTGAACAGAAACCGGCTTCGCTTAGATATTTATTTATACGGGTGAGTTGCATTTTTTTTAAATAAAGTAGGGTAGCAAATATAAAGATAAGTAGACCATTTTAATGGCTGTTCCTAAAGAATATACTTGCTACCCAAGAGTAAAATTATTCTGCTTTTTTATTAGCTACAGCCACCTCATCAGTGTCTTTTCTATATTTCAGCATGGAAATTCCAGCTATAAAAAATACAAAACCTAAAATGGCCAACGGCCAGGGGCTTATCGCTAAAGCTAAACTTCCAAAAATTCCAAGAACGCCCATTACTAATGATATGGCACCTCCTATTAACATGATAACTGCTAAAATCTTAATCATAATGTAAATTATTGGTTAGAGGGTAAAGGTAACCAAAGAAATTTAACCAACTTTGACATTAACATTTCCTAAACAAGAGCAGCATTACCAGCTAATCATAAAATATTTGATCTTTGCGTTATCCGGTATTTGAGAAGCCGTGATCCGTGTATCGGTATCATATCTTAGGCTGGAAGGTAATTCCCGCTTGTCTATGGTGAGGTATAAATTCAATTCGTCTATAAATATCACAGCTGAATTCAATGTGTTTTCAATTCTGGAAATTCGGTATTGTTCTACAACATCGCCAAAGTTGCTATTTATATTTAACCCTTTCAGGGTTTCATACCTGGGATCCAAAATCTGAATATATCCAATGGTACTTAACGTATCAAATTGTTGAACCGGTTCCAGAATAAGAAGCGGCGAGCCATCTTTATCGTAGATTTCTATATTGTTCGTGGAGTTAAGAAATTCATTTCCCGAGATATTTCTTACTATAGAATCATTGGGGAAAATAGAGTCCAATTGATTGATTCGAATTTCCTTTGTGAGTTGGCCCACCCTTGTATTGTCAATTAGAAATGGATATGATTCCCGATTACAACCAATTATAAAAACTATTGTTATTAGTAGAATGCTTATTTTTTTCATGCTTTAAGTGCCTGGGTTTATTTAAATGCTTTGTTTAGTATACTCATCACGCCTCTTATAAATGTAGCGCTGGTTAAAACCTTGATAATTGGATCCTGCCTCTTCCGGCTTCTTCCGGAAGTTCTGGATGAGGTACGTGTTACTTTTTCCCGATCTTTTTTTGCTTTTTCCCTGGCATCTTCCTTTTCAGCTCTTTCTATTTTATGTTCCAGTAATTCATAAGCACTTTCCCTATCTATACTTTTATTGTATTTAGCCGCTAAGGAGGAATTGCTAATAATACTGTTTAATTCTTCTGGTAATAATATGTCCATCCTGCTTCCGGGGGCCCTCATCATAGTTGCTGCCAATGGAGTAGGACGTCCTTTTTCGTCTAGTACCGAAATAAGTGCTTCTCCTATTCCTAACGAGGTAAGCACGGTTTTGGTATCATAAAATTCTGAAATAGGATAATTTTCTGCCGTTAATTTTATTGCTTTTCGGTCATTTGCGGTAAAGGCCCTTAAACTATGCTGAATTTTTAACCCCAACTGGCTCAATATTTCCTTGGGTACATCTGTTGGGTTTTGGGTGACGAAAAATATTCCAATTCCTTTGGAGCGGATGAGTTTTATGATACTTTCCAATTGATCCATCAATGCTCCTGAAGCCTCTTTAAATATAAGATGTGCTTCATCTATAAAAAGCACTAATTCCGGCTTATCGCTATCTCCTTTTTCTGGAAAAGTGGTATAAACTTCGGCCAGCAGACTCAACATAAAAGTGGAGAACAATTTTGGTTTTTCCTGAATGTCATTCAGCCTTATAATATTTACATATCCTTTCCCTTCCGGGTTTTTTCTAACAAGATCCAGAACATCAAATGAAGGTTCTCCAAAAAACAAATCGCCTCCCTGTTGTTCAAGAGCGACTATTTTCCGCAGAATGGTTCCGGTGGATATTTTAGACATGCTGCCATAACTCTCTTCAAATTCTTCTTTACCTTCATCGGTTGCAAAGAGGACTATCTTTTTTAGATCTTTTAAATCCAGCAAAGCCAAATGATTGTCATCACAATATTTGAATATAATGGCAAGAATCCCGGTTTGTGCTTCTGAAAGATCCAGGATTCGGGATAAAAGGACCGGGCCAAATTCACTTACAGTTGCACGCAGACGCACCCCCGGCTGCATAGACAAACTCATTATTTCAACCGGGGAGATCATAGGTTCAAAATCAAAACCTATTGTCTTGTGACGTGCTATTAATTTGTCGTTTTTTTCAGCTGGCATGGCAATACCGCTTAAATCCCCTTTTATATCCATCATCAGTACAGGAATTCCTTTTTCCGATAAATTTTCAGCAAGGATCTGCAGGGTTTTTGTCTTTCCGGTTCCCGTTGCTCCGGCAATAAGACCGTGCCGGTTTAAGGTTTTTAATGGGATTTTGACCTCTGCCTCAGGAAAAGTTGCTCCATCCAGCATCGCTGCACCCATACGTATATAATCTCCATTGGTGGTGTAGCCCTTTTGAATATGTTCAATAAACTTTTGGTGGTCTTCCATACTACTAAGTTATTATAAAATTGGGAATTGAGTAGCGGTGTTTTTCTAATTTCAGCAGATTTTTGAGTTAAGAAATCCCAATTTGTTGAATAAAAGCGAAGTAAGTGCCCCGGTATTTTTATTGAACATGAAACTTTTTTATGTGAACAGCATTTTTCCGATTTTACCTTACCGCCGGATTAAGCATTTGTATGGTTCCTTTATCGGCATTGATCTCAGCCCGTAAACCATTTGGGATAGTGGAGTTATCGCTTATGTGCCCAAACATAGCTCCGGAAAAAGCGGGGATCTTCAGCGGCTTGATATAATGGTCTATCACTTCTTCCAGAGTGAAAGATCCATATCCGGATCCCGGATCACAACCGGTACATTTCCCAAATACGAAACCGGAAATTTTATCCAGAACTCCGCCCAGTTTTAATTGGGTCATCATTCTATCTATAGCATAAATTTGTTCTCCAATATCTTCGAGATACAGGATCTTATTTTCCCACTGAGCAGGAAAATATTGAGAACCCATTATTCCGGTTAAAACAGAGAGGTTTCCTCCAAGCAAAGTTCCTTGTGCTATTCCGGGTGTAATTGTTCTTATTCTGTTTGTTACCTGGGTTAAATTATCGCCAATATCTTTCGGGTTTTCAAGTAATAGTGCCTGCTTATCAAACAGCATTTGTTTAAATATTGAATAGCTAAATTTATTCCAGGTAGAAACGGCAAGCGGCCCATGAAAAGTTACTAAACCAGTCCTGGAATAGATTGCAAGATGGAGAGCTGTAATATCACTGTAGCCAATAAAGATCTTCGGATTTTTTGCAATTGCCTCATAATCGATCTTATCCAGAATCCTGGCAGCACCCGAACCTCCTCTTAAGGCGATCACTGCGTTTACATCCGGATCACGAAACATATCATTGAATTCTTTTGCGCGTTCTTCATCTTTTCCACCAAGATGCCCGAACCTGTTAGTTACAAACTCACCCAATTTTACTTTTAAACCCATTGCCTCAAAGGATTCAACAGCGATCTCATAAGGTTCTGATTCAAAAATTGCAGATGCCGGGCTCACGATTCCTATGGTATCTCCTATAGACAACCCTTTTGGCAAAAGTTCATTGGAATTGGCTGTGGGAATTGAAGAGAATCCGGCAGGTGATATAAAAGAGGAAAGTGATACTGCAAACCCGCCCATCCCAATGTTCCTTAAAAAATTTCTTCTTTGCATGCGCTGCTATTTTTTAATTGAATTATATGTGTCTAATTTAAGGGAATTAATTCCAAACAGGATGTGATTTCCAAAAGCGTGAATTTTCCCGGATACTCTTTTCCTTAAAAGGAATGTCAATAAATTTCATGGATACCATTTAGAATTAACTCCATTTGTTTTTTAATTTCTGCGGAAGAATCCGGGTAATTAGCATTCATGAAGCTGAAGATCAAAACCTTTCCGCTTTTGGTTCTCAGGAATCCGCTTAAAGCGTGATTGTTCCTTAGAGTTCCAGTTTTTGCAAAAATGTACGGTTCCCTGGCCAGATAAGAGTTTTTGATGGTGCCAGATCTTCCTCCGGCGGGCAAAAGTGAAAACAGTCGTTGCGAAGGCATAATTTCAGCAATTTTCTGCAAGAGAAAAACCATACTGCGGGGAGTTATGAGGTTATACCTGGACAATCCCGATCCGTCTACCCAATTGGGTTTATCCGGGAGATCCTGTAAGTGTTGGTCCAGAATATGAGAAATGGCGATATCGGTCTTTAGACTGTCTGAAATTTTTCCTGCAACCATCAGCAGGGTTTGCTCGGCCAAAAAATTATCGCTTTGTTGTAGCATTTGTTTGTAAAGACTATCGGAAGCTATGCTGTAAATAGTTTTTGTTTCAGAAAGATCTTTAGGCTTTATTTTGAGGATCTCAACAGGCTTTTGAAGCGTGTCGCCAAGCAATTCTGCAAATAATTCATCTGAATATTTGAAAGGAACTTTTTGGGTAAACCTTTTCTCTTCTGTAAAGGGTTTATAAAGAAATGTGTTTTTTTCCAGGGTTCTTCGGATTCGTTCTGAATTTTCCTGATGGGGAATTAAATTTCTTTTGAAAATTGCAGGGCTGCTCACAGGAAATGGTTTACCGGGGAAAAATTCGAAAACCGCATAGTTTCCATAAATAGGGAATGCAGATCTTTCAACAGAATAATAAGAGTTATAATCATCCCAGGCCCATCCTGGACCAAAATGTTCTTCAGTAAAAACAGGAGGGAGATACTGCAATATTTCTTTTCTGTTTTTTAGAAAGCTTACTGCTTTTGATTGCGGTAAATCTGAATATAACATGGAAGGATCACCGGTTCCCCAAAAAACCAGGGAATCATTTTTCACCGCATATTTCAATGCCGGAAGGGAATCTTCCAGCACTTTTAAACCCGCATAAAAAGTGAGTAATTTGATGTTAGAGGCAGGAGTGAAATATTTCTGAGAATTTAATTCGAAGAGGACTTTTTTCTTCCCCGGATCGTAAACCATAAAACCGGTGAAACTTTTCTCAAAAACTTCAGCATTAAACTGCTGGCTTAGTTGCCTGTTTAACTTTTTCGCAGAAGAACAGGATATCAAAAATAAACAGGAAAATAATATAGGAATTAGGTGCTTCATCCAGGGGGAAATTTGTTTAACAACTCCTTTTGAATCATAGGTTTTACGGATCCTTTTCGAGTTGGTTTTCCAACACTTCAAATTAAAGGAAAATTTTGAATTTACAGGAGTCTATTCCAGGATAAGAAGAACTTTTAAGGGCATTCCTAAAATTGATTAATGTATGTAGCAGGTCTTTAAGTTTCCTTATCTTTGCACGCTATGATTACAAAAGAGAAACAGACATTAGTGGATGAAGGAATCATGCTGCCTTTAATGGAAGCTTTTTACACCATACAGGGGGAAGGGTTTCATAAGGGAACAGCAGCTTATTTTATTAGAATAGGCGGCTGCGATGTAGGTTGCCACTGGTGTGATGTGAAGGAAAGCTGGAATGCAGATTTACATCCGCCAACTGCCATTGGTGAAATAATTGAAAATGCTGTGGAGTATAGTAAAACGGTCGTTGTTACAGGTGGAGAGCCTTTAACCTGGAATATGGATCCTTTAACTCAATTGCTCAAAAAACAAGGTTGTCAAATTCACATCGAAACCTCCGGAGCCTATAAATTGACCGGTATTTGGGACTGGATATGTCTTTCTCCCAAGAAAATAAAATTGCCTACAGAAGAAATATACGAAGTAGCAAACGAATTAAAGGTGATTGTTTTTAACGCCCATGACCTTAAATTCGCAGAGGAACAGGCAGATAAGGTTAATAAAGATTGTATTTTATATCTTCAGCCGGAATGGAGTAAAAGAGATAAAATGATTCCTTTAATCGTGGAGTACGTGATGAAAAATCCCAGGTGGAAAGTCTCACTTCAAACCCACAAATATCTTAATATCCCATAAAAAAAGCGGTTAAAAGTCAATTAAATTAACTTTTAACCGCTTTTGATCAAAACAGATAACTCTTTCTTATTAATTGATAGATTTAAAAGGGATCTCAACATATTTGTTATCCCAGCCCATCAATAAATTGGCTCCATTTTCCCCTGGAACAAAAGCCATAGAAAAGGATTCAATAGTTGTAGGAGAATTTCTCACAGGAACTTTTATGCGAACCTGATCTTTTTTATCGGTATACGCATATGCACCCCAGGTATGAACATCGCTGTTTAAAATAACAGTCCATTCATTTTCCTGCGGAATTGTATAAATAGTATAGGTCCCTGCTTTAACTTCTGCATCCCCAACTTTCATGTCCTTATATAGGGTAAGCTCGGTAGACTCATTCGCTCCCGTACGCCATACCTCTCCATAAGGCACCAGTTTCCCAAAAACTTCCCGATCTCTTGCCTGTGGACGGCTATAAATCACCCTTGCGATTACCTCGTCATTTTGGTTTTTATAAATCACCAAATCCATAGGACTGGCATCCAATTTTGAGAAATTTGGAATTTCTTTTGGTTTTTCTGTTTCCTGAGCAAATGAATTGCTTTGAAATGAAAACATGGCAACTAATGCGATTAAAAATATTTGTTTCATAGTACTGTTAATTTTTTTTAAGATTTGGATTAAAGATACTGTTTAGGCTTTAGCACAGGTGTTAATGAAGTATTTAATATATGTTAAAACTGGAAGTTTTTTTTAAATGAATTTAATTTTAAGATAAGGGATTTAAAACGGCTAATTGCATTTAAAATCTATTTAGGCTTTTTAGGTATTCATAGATTTCTTTTAGTTCTTATTTGAGATTTATATGTTTCAAATTGTAACCAAATAACACTATTGTGTTTTATAATGATATTAATGTTGGTATTTTTGCCTTTCAATTAAAAGTAATTATTATGTGCGGAATTTTAGCGATTATTGGAAAAAAAGAAGCCGAAGTGCAAAGCTTAAAGATGTTATCTAAAAGAATGAGCCATCGTGGACCGGATGAAAGTGATTTTCATGTTACCGAATCAGGAGCAATTTTGAGCCATGAAAGGCTGGCGATTATGGATATTAATACCGGGATACAGCCAATTCAGGGAACTACAACGGCATGGATGATCCATAACGGGGAAATATATAACTACCAATCCCTTAAAGAGAATGAATTAAAAGGCCATACCTTCAGAACAACCGGGGATTCAGAAGTTATTGTCCATTTATATGAAAAATACGGATATGGTTTCTTGAATAAACTAGATGGAGATTTTGCCTTTGTCGTGGTAGATGGGAAAGATTTTATCGCCGCCCGGGATCCTATTGGGGTAAAGCCTTTGTATTATGGTAAAGATGAGGATGGTGCCTTATGGTTTGCAAGTGAGATGAAAGTACTGGCAGATCAATGCGTGAGCTTTGAAGCTTTCCCTCCGGGATATTATTACACGGCTGCAACCGGTTTTGTTCAATATTTCAAGCCGGAATGGTATCGGGAGGAAAAATGTAAGAAAGAAGCAGATCTTGTGAAGTTAAGGGAAGCACTTATAGAAGCTACAAAAAAGCGATTGATGGCCGATGTTCCTTTGGGTGTATTATTGAGCGGAGGATTGGATTCCTCTCTAACATCTTCTATCGCCGCACGGGTTTTGGAGGGTCAGGGAAAAAAACTTCATTCTTTTTCAATCGGTTTGGATAAGGATGCTCCGGATTTGATAGCGGCAAGAAAAGTAGCAAAATTCCTTAAAACCGAACATCATGAAATTCATTTCACGGTTGAGGAAGGAATAGAAATAATTAAAAAATTGATCTGGCACCTGGAAACCTACGATGTTACTTCCATTAGGGCAAGTACTCCTATGTATTTTCTTTCAAAAGCTATTTCTGAAAAAGGGATTAAAGTGGTGCTTTCGGGAGAAGGAGCCGATGAAATTTTTGGGGGGTATTTATACTTTAAAAATGCACCATCCGCGGAAGCATTTCAGAAAGAAACCATTAGAAGGGTGAAACGATTGTCTACTGCAGATTGTTTAAGGGCAGATAAATCGACGATGGCCCACGGGATAGAGGCAAGGGTTCCATTTTTGGATAAAGCTTTTTTAAAGACGGCTATGGAAATCGCCCCGGAGCATAAAATGCCGGTTACCCATTCCGGAATAGAAAAATATATTTTGAGAAAGGCATTTGATACTCCCGAAACCCCTTTTTTACCTGATGAGGTTTTGTGGAGACAAAAAGAGCAATTTAGTGATGGAGTTGGATATAGCTGGATAGATAGCTTGATTGCATATGCAACTTCAAAAGTGAGCGACGTGGAGTTGGAAACCGCTTTATCTAAATATCCCATTAACACGCCAAAAACCAAAGAAGCTTATTTTTACAGAGAACTTTTTCATGGATTTTTTCCACAGGAAAGTGCGGCAAATTCTGTTAAAACCTGGATCCCAAAATGGCAGGAAGATAAAGATCCCAGTGGAAGGGCCAATACCACACATATCGCTAAAAACAGCCTCTCAGTGGTGTTATTAAAGAATCAAAAAACGGAAGTATAAAAACAAGGTTTTTTACACAAATTGTTAATAACTTAAGTGTATTACGAAGCGCTTCAGGCTAATAGGAGTAGGGGTTTTCTTATATTTGTTTGTTATGTAAAATCATGAAATTTAACAGAATTATATATGAGCGAAGAAGCGAAGAAAAACAGTTATTCCGCAGATAGTATCCAGGCGCTGGAAGGAATGGAGCATGTGCGCATGCGACCTTCCATGTATATTGGAGATACCGGTGTAAGAGGTTTGCATCACCTGGTGTATGAAGTGGTGGATAATTCTATAGATGAGGCCATGGCCGGTCACTGTGACACTATTAAGATTACAATTCAAAAAGATGGTTCTGTAAGGACTGAGGATAATGGACGGGGAATACCTGTAGATCTTCATAAAAAAGAAGGTGTTTCTGCACTTGAGGTTGTCATGACCAAAATAGGTGCCGGAGGTAAATTTGATAAAGATTCATATAAGGTTTCAGGAGGTTTGCACGGTGTAGGTGTGAGTTGTGTTAATGCATTGTCTGAGCATTTAACGGCTACGGTATATCGTGATGGAGTAATTTGGGAGCAGGAATACGAGTTCGGGAAACCGCTCTATCCCGTGAAATCTGTAGGTGAAACCGATCTTGCAGGTACCGTAATAACTTTTAAGCCGGATCCAGGCATTTTTGAACAAACAGTAGATTTTAATTATGATACGCTAGCCAGCAGAATGCGGGAATTGTCATTTTTAAATAAAGGGATCACCCTTTATTTAACAGATGAGCGTAGGGAAGCTGAAGATGGTACGATTCCCACAGAAACATTTCATTCAGATGAAGGTTTAAAGGAATTCATTAGGTATTTGGATGGAAACAGGGAATCTATTATCAAGGATGTGATTTCTATGGAAGGGGAGAAAAATGATATCCCTGTTGAGGTTGCGATGGTTTATAATACTTCCTTTAACGAAAATCTTCATTCTTATGTGAATAACATTAATACGCACGAGGGAGGAACACACCTGGCGGGCTTCAGAAGAGGACTTACCACTACCTTGAAGAAGTATGCAGATGCTTCTGGAATGCTGGATAAATTAAAATTTGAAATTGCAGGAGATGATTTCCGTGAAGGGCTTACCGCCATTATTTCGGTAAAAGTCGCTGAACCTCAGTTTGAAGGTCAAACCAAAACTAAATTAGGAAACCGGGAAGTTACAGCAGCTGTTTCTCAAGCGGTTTCAGAAATGCTGGAGAATTACCTGGAGGAAAATCCAGGCGATGCAAAAATAATTGTTGAAAAGGTAATTCTTGCTGCTCAAGCTCGTCACGCCGCTAAGAAAGCGCGTGAAATGGTACAGCGCAAAACCGTGATGAGCATAGGAGGCTTACCGGGGAAATTATCCGACTGTTCTGAACAGGATCCTGCAAAATGTGAAGTATATCTTGTCGAGGGAGATTCGGCAGGTGGTACAGCAAAACAGGGAAGAGACCGGAATTTTCAGGCTATTTTACCGTTAAGGGGTAAAATTCTGAATGTGGAGAAAGCGATGAGACATAGGGTTTTTGATAACGAAGAGATCAAAAATATATATACAGCTTTAGGGGTAACTATTGGTACTGAAGAAGATAGTAAAGCTTTGAATTTGTCAAAATTAAGATATCACAAAGTGGTGATAATGTGTGATGCCGATGTAGATGGTAGTCACATTGAAACCCTAATTCTTACCTTCTTTTATAGGTATATGAAGGAGCTTTTGGAAAATGGCCATATTTATATAGCTACGCCACCGCTTTACTTAGTAAAAAAAGGTCAGAAAAAACAATACGCATGGAGCGAAAAAGAACGTGACGCAATTGCAGAAAGTTTTAACGGCAGTGTACAGATACAACGTTATAAAGGTCTTGGAGAGATGAATGCTGAACAATTGTGGGATACTACCATGAATCCAGAATTTAGAATGTTGAGAAAAGTTAACATTGATAACAGTAGTGAGGCAGACAGAATTTTTTCTATGCTTATGGGGGATGAAGTGCCACCAAGAAGAGAGTTTATAGAAAAGAATGCTGTGTATGCTAATATTGATGTATAAGCAAACAACTTATTATCAGGAACTAGACCCGCCGTTAGGCGGGTTTTTTCATGATATTTTACAGATTTAAATTTTCCTTAAATAAAAGGAATGATTTTTTAGTATTTTTACCCGAACTAAAACCCATAATCTTGAGAAACTACGTTAAATTATTCCCGGTAGTGTGCTTTTTGCTTATATATAATGGTACCACCGCCCAATCCACTCCTTCAGATCAACAATTATTAATAAACGATATGCTGCTAGTGGCAGATAATTTTGCTGCGCCAGGTGCCGAAGGAGCCGCAATTCAATCCAGTGCAGGTTGGTTTTCTTCCGCCAGTGCTATGGATGAATGGACGATAGAATTTTCCGTACATGGAAATGCCCTGTTCATTCCCAAGAGTAAACAGAATAAGGTATCCTCTAACAGTGACTTTTCCATTTTAACCTTACAGGGAGGAAGCAATGCACTTCTTCCTACCGTATTTGGGGGGGATTCTGATGCAGTTTTTGAAGGTAGTATTTTCGGCCAGAACTTTTCGTTTGATGCTATTGAAGGTCTGGACAAAAAAGTATTGATCCATCCATTTCCTCAGGTAACCGTTGGCTTGCCCTATGGAACCGAGATTGCTGCAAGATATTTACCTTCTATAATAATTAACGATGTAGGTTTCAGTACCTATGGAATAGGGCTGAAGCATAATTTTACCCAATACTATGAACGAAGATTTAACCCTGAAGATTTCCAATTTGCCGCGGTAGTTACCTATAGCAACTTTAAAGTAGATTATGCTTTCATACCTGTTGATATACAGATTGCCGAATTAAACAGGATTGATGTAAATGCAAATTTATGGTTAGCCCAATTGATGGGTTCTAAGTTATATGACACTTTTGAAGTTTTTGGT
The DNA here is from genome assembly GCF_000243235.1 of Gillisia limnaea DSM 15749. Taxonomy (GTDB): domain Bacteria; phylum Bacteroidota; class Bacteroidia; order Flavobacteriales; family Flavobacteriaceae; genus Gillisia; species Gillisia limnaea. The sequence continues at coordinate 1,281,925 of NZ_JH594606.1, read as the reverse complement.
GCTGTAGGAGTAACAAATTCTAATTTTGATTATGAAATGGGTGGTTCTGGACCGGGTCTGGGATTATTGAATGAGTCCCTCACTGCTATAGGTGGGAATGAAGCTAAATTTAAAGGAGATATAGGTTTCAACTATTATTTCGATAATTTTAAAGTGAGCACCATGTTTACCGCAGGAAGTTTATTCAATGCCAATATTGGATTGCATTACCGAATAAAATAATTCTTTAACCATTTATTATTAAGAAACCTTTACTGAATTTGTATTTTTACGAAAAAGAATAATAAATCCTTAAAATTAATTAAAATGAAAGTTACCATAGTAGGAGCAGGTGCGGTAGGTGCCAGTTGTGCAGAATATATTGCAATCAAAGACTTTGCTTCAGAAATTGTATTGTTGGACATCAAAGAAGGCGTTGCAGAAGGAAAAGCAATGGACTTAATGCAAACCGCGACCTTGAATGGATTCGATTCGAAAATTACGGGAAGCACCAATGATTATTCTAAAACTGCAGGAAGTGATGTGGTGGTAATTACCAGTGGTATTCCAAGAAAACCCGGAATGACAAGGGAAGAATTAATAGGAATTAATGCCGGGATTGTAAAAGATGTTTCTTCTAAACTTATACAACATTCACCGGATACCGTAATGATCGTAGTTAGTAATCCTATGGATACTATGACCTATTTGGTTCATAAAACAACAGGTTTATCTAAAAATAAGATTATTGGAATGGGAGGAGCTTTGGATAGCGCTCGTTTTAAATTTAGATTAAGCGAGGCATTGGAATGTGCAGCTTCAGATGTTGACGGGATGGTAATAGGGGGGCATAGTGATACCGGAATGGTTCCTTTAACAAGAATGGCAACCAGAAATTCTATTCCTGTATCTGCATTTTTATCGAAAGAAAGACTGGAACAGGTTTCGGAAGATACTAAAGTAGGAGGTGCAACTTTAACGAAATTACTTGGAACCAGTGCCTGGTATGCGCCTGGAGCTGCAGTTTCTTCTTTGGTTCATGCAATTGCCTGTGATCAACAAAAAATGTTTCCTTGCTCTGTTTTGCTGGAAGGGGAATATGGATTAAATGACATTTGCATAGGAGTACCGGTAATACTTGGAAAAAATGGTATTGAAAGTATCGTTGAAATAGAATTGAACGATGCAGAAAAAGCCAAAATTAAAGAAAGTGCTGAAGGGGTTAAAAAAACCAATGATTTACTTAAACTTTAAGCACAAAATCACATACATTCGGCCCTGAGTCGAAACATAAGAAAGGCCATTTTTATAATGGTCTTTTTTATGTTTAAAAGTTAAATTATTCAAAAAAAAATAATTGGGATTTGAATTATGAAATCCTATATTTGTCCGTTTTAAAATTTGACCATAAATAAGAAAGAAGAATGCAGAATAAAGGATTGATCAAGATTTTTGCTGTTTTATTTGGATTGGTGTGTATATACCAGTTATCATTTACCTTCATTGCAAGCAATGTAGAGGATAAGGCAGACGAGTATGCAATACAGCAGGTAGGTACCGATGTTGAAGATTATACGGTACAAAGGGACCTTGTTAAGGAACGATATCTTGATTCTATTGGGAGTGAAGAGATTTTTGCAGGAATTACCTATGCTTCTGCAAAAGAAAAGGAATTGAATAAAGGTCTCGACCTTAAAGGAGGAATTAATGTTATTCTTCAAATTTCTGTTAAGGACATTTTAAAGGGACTGGCAAATAACAGCGGTAATCCCGCTTTCAATAAGGCACTTGCAGAGGCAGATGCTGAAATGAAAGCTAGTCAGGATAATTACATCGATCTTTTCTTTTCGGCTTTTAACAGAATTGAAGGGGCTAAATTAGCTTCTCCAGATGTATTTGCCAATAAAACATTAAGTGATCAGGTTAACTTTGAAATGTCAAATTCTGAAGTGGAACCTATCATCAGGGAAAAAGTAAACGAATCCATTACTTCAGCATTTGAAGTATTGCGTAAGCGTATCGATAAATTTGGAGTTACTCAACCAAATATTCAGCGTTTAGGGAATTCGGGAAGAATACTTGTTGAACTTCCCGGGGCTAAGGATATTAGCCGTGTTAAAACCTTACTTCAAAGCACTGCGCAGCTGGAATTCTGGTATGTTTATAAAAACACCGATTTCGGGAATTTCCTAGTAAATGCGAATAATGTTTTAGCTCAAACCCTAACAGAAGAAACTGCAACAGATACGGAGATAACCGATACAACTGCAACAGATACAATACGTGGAACTGAAGAGGATGAAATTGAAGCTTTGCTTGCTAGTGCTGAAGATACGACAGAAGCACAAGCTGCAGGAAACAATCCTTTACTTGATCTAATGGTGTCTCCCGGTTTTCAGGGGAGTGCAATTCTGGCAACATTTCAGGCAAAAGATACCGCAAAGGTTGGAGAATATTTAAACAAAGCTGAAGTGCGCTCGTTGCTTCCGGCTCAATTGCGATATGCAAAATTTGCCTGGGGAGTTCCTAAAGAAAATGTGGCAGAACTGTATGCTATTCAAGGAAACCGTGAAAATACACCTCCATTAACCGGAGATGTGATCACAGATGCCGTTCAAACCTATGATCAATTAGGAAGGGTAGCTGTTTCTATGCAAATGAATGGGAAAGGAGCCAGGATTTGGGAGGAAATGACCGGAAAGGCTTATGCAGAACAAAGCAATATCGCCATTGTTCTGGATAATACTGTATATTCTGCACCAGGAGTAACTACCGGGCCAATTAGTGGCGGAAGAAGTGAGATTACAGGAGATTTTGGAATTACAGAAGGTCAGGATTTAGCAAACGTGCTTAGAGCAGGTAAACTACCAGCTTCTGCAGATATCATTCAGAGTGAAATTGTAGGTCCTTCTCTTGGGCAGGAAGCTATAGATAGTGGTGTTTTATCATTCCTTATCGCTTTGATTTTTGTGTTGATATGGATGGTGTTTTACTATGGTAAAGCCGGTTTGTTTGCCGATGTTGCTCTAGCGGTAAACATCCTTTTTATCTTCGGAATTCTAGCCGGACTTGGAGCCGTATTAACATTGCCTGGAATTGCGGGTATTGTTTTAACCATTGGTATGTCTGTAGATGCAAACGTGCTAATCTTTGAACGGATTAAGGAAGAACTCGCAAAAGGAAAATCGCAACGAGATGCGATCAAGGATGGTTTCAACAATGCGCTATCATCTATTTTGGATGCTAACATTACCACCGGTTTAACAGGTTTAATATTATTGATTTTAGGAACTGGTCCAATCAAAGGATTTGCTACTACTTTATTAATAGGTATTGCTACCTCTTTATTTACGGCGATTTTTATTACAAGATTATTTATTGATGGATATGGTAAAAATGGTAAATCATTAAATTTTTCAACTTCTGCTACCAAGAATTTATTCCAGAATATGGACATAAAATTCCTTGCTAAACGTAAGTTGGCATATGCTTTTTCCGGAGTATTAATCTTGATAAGTGTTGTTTCTTTATTCATAAATGGATTAAATGAGGGAGTAGATTTTGTAGGAGGAAGAACGTATACGGTTCGTTTTGATGAAGCTGTTAATTCTACAGATGTTGAAAAGGATCTTGTAGCGGTATTTGGTAGTGCTGAAGCAAAAACCTTTGGCGGTAACAATCAGCTAAAAATTACTACTAAATATAAAGTTGAAGACGAAGGAGAAGATGTAGATAATGAAATTCAGGAAATGCTGTATGAGGCTTTGCAACCCCATTTACCAGGAAATGTTACCTATGAGGATTTCACCATAGGTGCATCTGAACGCTCTATTGGAATTATGAAGTCTATGAAAGTAGGTCCAACTATTGCCGATGATATTAAAAATGATTCATTTTGGGCGGTATTGGGGTCCCTGGTTGTTGTTTTCCTGTATATTTTATTGCGATTTAGAAAATGGCAATTTAGTATTGGTGCTGTAGCAGCCGTTATGCATGATGTGATTATTGTACTTGGTATTTTCTCATTGTTCTATAACTTAATGCCTTTCAGCATGGAGATTAACCAGGCATTTATCGCTGCGATATTAACGGTAATTGGTTACTCGCTGAATGATACCGTGGTTGTATTTGACAGGATAAGGGAATTTGTGAATGAACATACCACCTGGCCTTTAAACAGAACAATAGATAGCGCTCTTAACAGCACTTTGAGCAGAACATTGAATACATCCTTAACCACTTTAATAGTTTTACTTGCTATTTTCATCTTTGGAGGGGAAAGTTTACGTGGGTTTATGTTCGCGATGATCATTGGTATTATTGTAGGTACCTATTCATCATTGTTTGTCGCAACTCCTATTATGTTCGACAGCGTTACAGATAAAGCTAAAATACAAGATAAAAAGAAAGAGAAAGAGGCCGAAGAGGAAGCCTCTGTATAAGAATATATAATATACAACATAAGAAAAGGCTGCCCATTAGGCAGCCTTTTCTTATGTGTTAGTGTTTATGTAAAAGGGGAATGATCAGGAATACGGTTCCTGTGTTTAAGGCAAACCACATTGTTTAAAATAACTAATGGACATGCTAAATAAAAAGGCTAAAGGCCGTTCCTGGAAACAAGAACGGGCTTTAGCCTTTTTATCAATTACCTGGGAGCAAGTTTACAGGTATGTAAAATGAAGAAATATATAATTTCGATTAAATCCGGTCCAAGAACGAGCGGGCATTGAGGGATTAAACTTACGGCTGCGATTAAAATGAAATTTTATTCCAGTTGTTTAAAATCTATTTTGTCCCCCAGCTCTATATTCCATTCCTTTACTTTGCCTGCATTGAGTTCCAGAATGAATTGGGCGGGTTTTTCCGATGGCAATGAGGTTTCATCTAGTGGTTTTGCATTCTCCTGAAAACTTACTGCGCTACTGTCTTTGTCGTAAAAAATAATATCGAGAGGGATGTAGGTGTTTTTCATATAAAAGCTGCGGGGAGCTTCGTTTGGATAGATAAAAAGCATTCCCTGATCTTCTTCCATTGATTTTCTGTACATCAGTCCGGTTTGCCGTTCGTATTCTGTATCGGCAATTTCGATATCCACTTTTTTAATAGTGTCAGCCTGTTTCAGCAAGTACAATTCCCCTTCTTTTGTAAACTCGATTTCAGGAACTTCAATACTGGATTCTTTGGTTTCATCTCCACAGGAAAACAATAAACCGGAAATTATAAATGCCAGTAATAAATTGGATGGTTTTTTCATTACAGCTTGTCTTTAGAGTCAAATTTGACGACCAATTAAATTCAAAATAAATTAAATATAAAACTTTTTATTCTAAAATCAAGAACTTCGTGGCAAGCCCGTCCAAACGGTACGGGCGGGCCTATGCGGTATTAATGGGGAAATTCTTTTAAAAATTCGAGGTATCCCAATAGCTATATGGAAGGGGAACCTGCCCGACGGTCAGTCGGGTTAAATCCTCAATAGGGATTAAACCTGTCTTCTTTTTGTGGGACGGTACATAAAATACAATCCTGCAAGGATAAATGGAATGCTAAGCCACTGTCCGGTGTTTAGTACCCACATGGCGCGTTCTCCTACCTGAGGTTCTTTCAGGAATTCTATAAAAAATCTTACTACCCAAAGCAATACTAGAAATAATCCAAAAATATAACCTAATTTTTCTTTTTTATCTGTTTTCCAGTAGATAAACCATAAGGCCAGGAATATTAACAGGTAACAAAAGGATTCATAAAGTTGCGCAGGATGGCGGGCAAAATCTTCTCCCAAATTCGCAAAAATTACTCCGTAATCGCTATTAGTAGGTTTTCCAATGATCTCGGAATTCATGAAATTTCCAATCCTTATAAATATAGCTCCACTGGCAACCGGGATTACTACACGATCCAGTATCCAAAGTACCGGCTTATCCAATACCTTCTTGCGGTATAAATACATCGCAATAATAATTCCTATTGCCGCTCCATGGCTTGCTAAACCTCTAAATCCGGTGAATTGAAATTCAGGCTCAAAACGAACAGGTAAAAATATTTCCAGCAGATGATGCTGGAAGTAATCCCAATCATAAAATATCACATGTCCCAGCCTGGCTCCAATAAGGGTTGCAAGAACCGTGTATATGAAAAGCGAATCAAGTTTTTCAATAGAAACCCCTTCCTTGACATAAATGCTTTTCATGATATACCAACCAAGTCCGAAGGCAATTAGAAACATTAAACTGTAATAATGTAATGTGAAAAAACCCAGATCTAATCCTTCTGACGGACTCCAGACAATTGCGTTAAAAAGCATGTAGTGATTTTTAGATTATAGATGTAAAGATACATATTTGCATCGTTTAGCAATAAATACAAAATGAATTTTGCGGATAGTGTTTAAGGGACGGGGTCATATCCGGAACCTCCCCAGGGATTGCAGCTTAATATACGTTTTAAACTCAACCAGCCTCCCTTAAAAACCCCGTGTTTTTGTAAGGCTGTAAGGCTGTATTGTGAGCAGGTAGGAGAATAACGGCAGGTTGCAGGAGTTAATGGAGAAATTACCTTTCGATAAAATTTTACCAAAAGTATAAATGGATAGGTTGCCCATTTTTTCAACATACCTGATTTTTTTTATTATAATCTAATCCACAGAAAAGGTGGTTCCTTCTTTTCCATCTTTTAGTTGAATTCCTAATTCCAGCAATTGATCCCGAATTTGATCACTGGTTGCAAAATCCTTGTTATTTCTTGCTTCAGCTCTTAATTTTATCAACAGTTCTACTGTTCCTGATAGTTTTGCGCTGCTGTTTTCATTGGCAACGGCAACATCTAATAATCCCAGGACCTCAAAAATAAAGGACTGCATGGAAGATTTCAGTAATTCTAAATCTGAATGGGTAATCTTTCCTTCGCCTTCTTTAACCGAATTAATGAATTTCACAGCTTCAAAAAGTGTTGCTATCAATACAGGACTGTTAAAGTCATCATTCATCGCATCATAGCACCGTTGTTTCCATTCAGAAACAGAAAAGGAAGACGTGGATGAAGCTGGAAGTTGATCAATGCTTCGATAAGAATCCATCAATCGGTTAAAACCTTTTTCACTTGCCAGCAGGGCATCATTGGAAAAATCGAGTATGCTTCTGTATTGAGCCTGTAACATGAAAAATCTGGCTACAGAAGGGCTGAAAGCTTTGCTTAGGTTATCATTTTTACCGGTAAAAATCTCCTCCGGCAGGATATTGTTCCCGGTGCTTTTTGCCATTTTCTTACCGTTGAGGGTAAGCATATTGGCATGCATCCAGTAATGTACCGGGTTTTTTCCGGTGGCGGCTTCTCCTTGTGCGATCTCGCATTCATGATGAGGGAATTTTAAGTCCATTCCTCCGCCGTGAATATCAAATTCATCCCCCAGGTATTTGGAGCTCATTACGGTACATTCCAAATGCCAGCCTGGAAATCCATCGCTCCATGGAGATGGCCATCTCATAATATGCTGCGGTTCTGCTTTTTTCCAAAGAGCAAAATCCTGTGGATTTTTCTTATCGCTTTGTGCATTAAGCTCACGCGTATTAGCGATCATATCTTCTATCGCTCTTCCGCTTAATTTCCCATAATGATGGTCCTTATTGAATTTGAAAACATCAAAATAAACCGATCCATTTACTTCATAGGCAAGGCCTTTTTCAATGATCTTCTTAATGGTTTCAATTTGCTCTACAATGTGCCCCGTTGCTGTAGGCTCAATACTTGGTGGTAAATTATTGAATTTTTGAAGAATAGTATGAAAATCTATAGTGTAACGTTGCACCACTTCCATAGGTTCAATATGCTCGAGTCTTGCTTTTTTTGCAATCCTGTCTTCTCCGGTTTCGGCATCGTTTTCAAGATGCCCGGCATCGGTAATATTCCTTACATAGCGTACTTTATACCCCAAATGCTTTAAATAGCGGAAGGCAAGGTCGAAAGAAATGAAGGTTCGGCAGTTGCCCAGGTGTACATTGCTGTATACCGTGGGGCCACAAACGTACATTCCTACGTTCCCTTCAGAAATAGGGGTGAAAAGTTCTTTTTCACCCGACATTGAATTGTAGATCTTTAAACTTTGTTCTTTATAAAGCGCCATTAAATAATCTTATGGTTAATTGAAATTGGTTTCCAGATTGATATAGTCCAGAAAATCCCTTCTTGTTTCGGCATCTTTAAATTTACCGCCATATTCACTGGTAACCGTGCTGCTATCAACATCTCTAATCCCTCTGCTGTTCACGCATAAGTGTTTGGCATCTATTACGCAGGCAACATCCTCTGTCCCCAGAGCTTCCTGTAATTCTTTAACTATTTGCATAGTAAGTCGTTCCTGAACCTGAGGTCTTTTAGCATAAAAATCAACGATACGGTTCATCTTAGAAAGGCCAATTACAGTGCCGTTGGAAATATATCCCACGTGTGCTTTTCCTACTATGGGTAGTAAATGATGCTCGCAGGTAGAATAAAGCGTAATATTTTTTTCTACAAGCATTTCTCCATATTTGTATTTGTTTTCAAATGTAGAGGCTTTAGGTTTTAGCTTTGGGTTCAACCCACCAAAAATTTCCTTTACAAACATTTTAGCAACCCTATTTGGTGTGCCTTTTAGGCTGTCATCGGTTAGGTCTAAACCTAAAGTGGTAAGGATATTTTTAACATCCTCATGAATAAGTTCAATTTTTTCGGCATCGCTCTTTTCAAAAGCATCCTTTCTCATTGGGGTATTGGTGTTTGCACTTATAAAAGCATCGCCAATATCATCTAAGGGTTCGTCTATTTTATCTATCTTCATAGGACTTTTTTGTTTTGTAGTCGTATTCTTTTTAAATGGCTTGCAAAGATAGGTATTTATTACCGTTATGAGCAAATAATACGCAATTCCAGATACTTGAAGTTGCGTTGAATTCCTTATTTTGCATCTTTATATTTTATGAAAAATTTCCACTTTCTCTATATCGCTATAACCTGTTTTTTAACGGGTACAGGGATTTCTTTTTCTCAGGGCGATCGATGCGGAAGTATTCAGCCATTTTGTGCCGGAACTACAGAATTTGTTTTTCAAAACTCAAGCAGGGTTAATGGAAATGTTGCCAGGGCAGAAAGCGGTCCAAATTATGGCTGCCTTGAAACCCAACCTTATCCTGCCTGGTTTTATTTGCAAATTGAAGAACCCGGTAACCTGGATTTCCAAATACGCCAAACTGTAAATCCCGATGGCTCGGGAGCTCTCCTGGATGTAGACTTTATCGCTTGGGGTCCCTTTCAGGAGGAGGATGCCTTTTGTGAAAATACCTCCTTAACAGCTCAAAATACGATAGGTTGTAGTTTTTTACCCTCGGCGGTTGAAACTTTTTCCATTAATAATGCCTTAAGAGGAGAGATTTATGTGGTTTTAATCACCAATTTTTCAGAAGCTGCTGGTTACATAAGTTTGCAGCAAACCAATACTTCCAGTCCTTCGGCAGGGGAAACAGATTGCTCCATCGTGAATATTTTAGGTGACAACCAGAAAGTTTGTAAAAATGATGTGGTTGAACTTGTTGCTGAAAATGTGATCGCCACTCGTTATGAATGGTATGTTTTTGATGATGTTTTAAATGTTTTCAAACTAATTCCGAATGAATCCGGAGATAATTATACCGTTACTGAAACAGGGTTGTATAAGGTGATAACCATCAATGGGAATACAGGTACAGAGCTGGAGGATGAAGTGTTGATCGAATTTTTTGATTTACCAGTAGCTACAACCCCAAAGGATTTACAAATTTGTAATAGTGGGAATGTAGCATTTTTTAATCTGAATTTGGCAAGGGAGGAATTGCTTCAAAATTATTTGAATACAACAGAGCAGTTTTCACTAAACTTTTATGCCTCTCAGGCTAATTTTGAAAATGATTCACCAATTTCTGATCCAGCAGCTTTTGAAAGTGAAGATGATCAGGAAATCATTGCGACTATCACTAATTTAGGATCCGGATGCAGTTCCCTTCCTGTAAAATTCAGGCTTCAAATTGAAACTCCTATTCCTATTGAAATAGCGGAAATAACTGCTGTATGTATTGATCTAAATGGGAACCTGGCTGGTTCAATATCAATTGGGGAAGACCTGGGTTCAAATTATAGCTATGAATGGACTCCGTTTAATGATCCTGATGGGGATGGAATTGAAAATCCTGTTTATAACATCGTTCAGGTTCCCATTGAGCAGAATATTTTGGTGAAAATCACCGATCTGGTTACGGGGTGTACAAAGGAATTTTCTACAGAATTAAAGCTATTTTCGCCTCCTCAGGAGGTTTTGGTTCAAATTGAGGGGAATGATTTTGAAAATGACTTTAGAGTTACCGGAAATGCTATTGGTGGAATTGGAGGGGAGACATCGTATGAATATCAGCTTGATAATGGACCCTGGCAAACGGATCCGGCTTTTAATAATGTTGCTCCCGGAAATCACACAATTTCGGCACGGGAAGTCAACGGGTGCGGGAATGCCACCTCTCAACAATTCAGGCTTATTGGGTACCCAAGATTTTTCACTCCAAATTCCGATGGATATAATGATACCTGGAATGTTGTAAATGATGCCAGCAATTCCATTTCAAAAGTGTTTATTTTTGACCGTTTCGGAAAATTATTGAAACAGCTTAATCCATCTTCCGGAGGTTGGGATGGAAATTTTAACGGGAAAGCAATGATAGCAGATGACTATTGGTTCCTTGTTGAATTTAAGGATCCGGATTCCGGTGCAATTAGAGAGTATAGTGGAAATTTTAGCCTAATACGATAAGTCCGGACTTGGTTGAAGTCCGGACTGTTTATTAATTTAAATTCCAAAGCTTAAGGAAAGAATGACACTGGAAAAATCCCTTTGTATATTCGCCTGGTTGGTTAAACCTACCTGATATAATTGAGGATTATCTGTTCTTTTAGTATTATCATAGGCCAAGTCTAGTTTAATATTTCCAAAGTTATAGCCTAAACCCAGGGAATAGCCATTTAGATTGCCAAGGGTTGCTTCATTTTCATAAGGGCTTTCTTCAAAACGGTATCCACCTCTTAAACTCCAGTCCTGCAATCTATATTCTCCGCCAAATCTATAGGTTGATGCAGCTTTTAAATCAGTAGAAATCAAATTGTTTTGAAACATGAATTCCGGATCACCGGTTGGTCGTAATTCTGTACTGGAATAATCTTTATAGGAGTAATCGAAACTAATAAGCCCGGTCGTACCAAATAAAACTGCTAAACTTCCGGTTAGTTTTCCTGGGGTTTTTAATCTGTAATCTGGATATATATTTACAACATTAGGATTTACCACAATCCTTTCATTGAATTCATTGCTAAAGGTCTCCAAACGCTGGGTTGTTTGTTCGGAAATTGTAAACCAGGTTGGGGATTCGTAAGAAAGTCCTACCCTGAAAGTTTCATTTAATTTAGCGATGCCTCCCAGCTGGAAAGAAAATCCATTTCCGGTGGTGCTCAAATTATTGGTAAAAATAACTTCGTTTGTTTCGCTGCCAGGGTTATTGTTTGTTTCAATAAGGCGCGTTCCCCGATCGTAATTTAAAAAGTGGGAATTTAAGTTGGCTCCTAAATAGAGAAAATCATTAAATTCTGAAGCAAAGTTAAAAGAGAATTTTCCGTTTAACCCTGTGGAAGCAAGCGAATATTCCTGATTAAAACTGCCAGATCCTAGTGCTGAAGTATATGAAGTGTTTTCTATATCGTTGGAAACAGGATTTAGAATAAAGCCCCGAAATCCAAGAAATGCCTGTTGTGCGCCAAACCCCTGATCTTCACCCAAAAATCGATAAAGATCGGTTATGGTTTCATTTTCAAGGGTTTCAAGAAACTCCAGTGGAATTCCATCGGCATACCCTAAAAAATATTCGTCAATGGAGGTAGAGCTTGTTCCAAGGGCAACATAATTATCATCAAAATTGTTGGTTTGAGAATAGTTAACTCCTAAAGTAAATTTCCCCCATTTGGTTTCAGGATCCCTACTGTTAAAAACCAAAACAGCTCCTGCCTGGTCAAAATTGATCTCAGAATTTTCGTTGGAGGTGATTCCGTTGAAATATCGGGTATCGTTATTTCGTTGATTGTAATTGAGAGTAACCGTAGCGAAACTGTTCAAAAAAACAGCCGATCCTGCTGGATTTATATCCAGTGCAGATAGGTCTCCGCCCAACGCCCCAAAGGCACCACTCATAGCTCTAAATCTTGCAGTCCCTGTAAGTTCTTCTGAAGAATATCTTACCGCATCAGTAATATCCTGTGCCTGTGAAAAAGTCATAGCCAATAAGGCTATGACTAAGGTATATAGATTTTTCATAAAATTTTAAATCACTTTTAAATCCTATTTTAGTTTCCTCTTCCTCTGGAAGAACTTCCTCCTGAAGATGATCTGGTACTACCGGAACTTCTACCGGTATTACTTGAACTTCTAACCGTACCAGAACTTCTGGTTGGTGATGAAGACCTTACTGTTCCGGAGCTTCTGGTATTATTTGAAGACCTGGAATACGTATCGCCACTTCGGGATGATCTATTGATCGTCCCTGATCGATTTGATCTGTAAGGACTATTTGTATTGGATCTGGTTTGATATTCTCTGGAATAGGTTCTTCTGGAAATTCCATAATCGTCGTTTGAATTTCTCAAATTCCGAATACTTCTGGAGTAACTGGAGCTTCTTCCCCTATCACCTAAGGAGGTTGCATTTCTTAAATTCTCTACCCTGTTGTTTCTAAAGTTTGAAACAGAATTTCTTCTACCTGTATTATAGGCAACGTTATTCCTGTAATTATCGTATCTGTTTCCGTGGAAATTATACGGATTGTAATACCCATATCCTCCATAAATAAAAGGGTGGACACCGAATCCGAATCCAAAATGATTTGGAAAGAATCCTCTGCTTCCTATACCCCAAGGGCCCCAATATCCTGGCCCATAAAATCCTGGACCATAAAAGCCAGGCCCCCAATAAGGATCAAACGCGTAAATTCCACCTCCCCAAAAGGGATTGTATAAACCACCATTAAATCCTAAATTGTAAAAGTTGACCGTGTACTGGTCTGGATCCTCTCCCCAGGGAGCATTACCGCCCTGATAATTGGATTGATTTGCATTAGAAGGATCATAGTCCCCTGTAGAGGTATATCCTTCAACATCTGTAAAGATGGCACCTTCAGCGAGTACTTCGCCGTAAAGTGCTACTTCTTCTGAAAATAAATTTTTATAATAACTGCTGTTGCTGTCTTGGGTTGCATTTTGTTCCTGCTCCTGGTAAGTGCGATTGGTCTCTCCGTAAATCCCGTCACGTTCATAACCGGAATACTCGTAGGAGCCACAAGATGCCAACAAAAGAAAAGACACAGGAGCCATGAAAAAAAGTATCTTCTTTAAAATAATATTAGAAAGTTCCATTAGCTGTGTTTTTTATTGTTGAACATTACAAAAATAGTTAGTTTTGCGCTAACTAGTTGCACCTTTAACATAGACACAACATTGTTAAAAGTTGCAATATTTATGCCAATATATAGAAAATGAGTAAGAAATTAACTACACGTAAGGAAGACTATTCCCGGTGGTATAACGAATTAGTAGTAACTGCAGATTTAGCCGAAAATTCGGCTGTTCGCGGATGTATGGTTATAAAGCCCTATGGATACGCGATCTGGGAGAAAATGCAGGCAGAATTAGACAGAATGTTCAAGGCAACAGGTCATCAAAATGCCTATTTCCCACTTTTTGTTCCCAAGAGTCTTTTTGAGGCTGAAGAGAAAAATGCAGAAGGATTTGCCAAAGAATGTGCGGTAGTAACTCATTACAGGCTAAAAACAGATCCGGATAACCCGTCCAAACTCATCGTTGATCCCGAGGCAAAACTGGAAGAAGAGCTCATTGTTAGGCCTACTTCTGAAGCGATTATATGGAATACCTATAAGGGTTGGGTGCAGTCATACAGAGATTTGCCTATTCTTATCAATCAATGGGCAAACGTTGTTCGTTGGGAGATGCGTACGAGATTATTCCTAAGGACTGCTGAATTTTTATGGCAGGAGGGGCACACCGCTCATGAAACCAAATTGGAAGCGATAGCCGAAGCGGAACAAATGAATAATATTTATGCTGAATTTGTCGAGAATTTTATGGCTATCCCGGTGATAAAAGGGGTCAAATCAGAAAATGAACGCTTTGCAGGAGCCCTGGAAACGTATTGTATAGAAGCGCTTATGCAGGATGGAAAGGCTCTTCAGGCCGGGACATCCCACTTTTTGGGTCAAAATTTCGCGAAAGCTTTTGATGTGAAATTCACATCAAAAGAAGGAAAGCAGGAATACGTATGGGCTACTTCCTGGGGCGTTTCAACCAGATTGATTGGTGCTCTTATCATGACGCATAGTGATGATCAGGGGTTGGTTTTGCCACCAAATTTGGCGCCTATTCAGGTGGTTATAGTTCCAATTTACAAAGGGGAAGAGCAGTTGGAGCAAATTTCGGTAGTAGCAAATGAGATGGCCGAAAAACTTAGAGAAGTAGGGATTTCGGTAAAATTTGATAATCGGGATACGTACAAACCGGGCTGGAAATTTGCACAGTATGAATTACAGGGCGTCCCGGTAAGAATCGCAATAGGGCCTAAGGATTTGGAAAAGGGCAGCGTAGAGCTTGCCAGAAGAGATACTTTAAGCAAAGAGGTCGTTCCTCAGGACATGGTAGTGGAAAAAGTGAAGGGGTTAATGATAGAGATTCAGGAAAACCTATTTGAGAGAGCAAAGAATTACAGGGATTCTCATATTACCGAAGTTGAAAATTTTGAGGAATTTAAAGAGGTTCTGGAAACTAAAGGTGGATTTATCTCTGCTCATTGGGATGGGACTTCAGAAACCGAGTTGAAGATTAAAGATAAAACAAAAGCTACCATAAGACTTATCCCAATAGATGGCAAAATGGAAGATGGGAAATGTATCCTAACAGGAAATCCTTCCTCTCAAAGAGTTCTATTTGCAAAGGCTTATTAAAGCTTATTAAGAAATGATGTTTATTCTTTTTTGAAGGGAGCATTTTTTTCTTATTTACCTGAAGAGGTTTCGGGATTTCCAAATTCATCAAAAAAACAAAGCGGCTATAAATTAGATGAATTTGTACCTAGCACTGTGGGAAGGCTAATAATTAGGCGTTTAAAGTTGATTTGAAATATTCTTGCGATGCTCAAAAAAATAAGGTTTTATCTATTTTGCATTTTTTTCAGAAAAAGATAGATCAACATTTGCGGCATTAAAAAATAGTTGTATTTTTGCATCCGCGTTAAAGAAAAAATGGTCCGTTCGTCTAGGGGTTAGGACGCCAGGTTTTCATCCTGGTAACAGGGGTTCGATTCCCCTACGGACTACGATAGCAATTTTAAATTGCAACAGCTTGTTGAGAGGCAAGTGTGTCTGCCGAAAGGTAGGCTCCTTTTTGTAACGATAATGGTCCGTTCGTCTAGGGGTTAGGACGCCAGGTTTTCATCCTGGTAACAGGGGTTCGATTCCCCTACGGACTACTTTAAAAAATTTAATTAAATTATTTGTAATGGCAAATCATAAGTCAGCGTTAAAAAGAATTCGTAGCAATGACGTAAAACGTCTACGTAACCGCTACCAGCATAAAACTACCAGAAACGCGATCAAAAAATTGCGCGAGGCCGATAAGAAAGAAGCTGAAACACTTTATCCATCTGTGGTATCTATGATAGATAAATTGGCTAAGAAGAACATCATTCATGATAATAAGGCTTCTAACCTTAAATCTAAACTTGCAAAACACGTTGCTGCATTATAGGTTGTATAAAGTTTGATTTTATTACAAAAAAAACTGTTGGAAATCATTTTTTCTGACAGTTTTTTTGTTGCCTGAATTTCAAAATTCAGACATCAATTATACGATGATGTAAATAGATGATGTAAATAAGGGATATTGAAATAATTGATCCGTGATTCGTTTCAGAAAAAAATTGTGCGGGCTACTTTATGAATTGATTATTTAGGTTTTCAATATATTCAAGCACTTCTTCTCTTCCAACACCGCTTTCTGCCGACGTGATAAAATGCTTTGGCATTTCCTCCCAGAACTCCAGCATTTTGTTTTTGTAGGCTTCAATATTGCGCACCAAAGCTTTTGGCTTAAGTTTATCTGCTTTTGTGAATATGATGCAAAAGGGGATAGAATGTTCTCCAAGCCATTGCATAAACTCCAAATCTATT
The DNA here is from genome assembly GCF_000243235.1 of Gillisia limnaea DSM 15749. GTDB lineage: Bacteria > Bacteroidota > Bacteroidia > Flavobacteriales > Flavobacteriaceae > Gillisia > Gillisia limnaea. Next base: position 1,265,669 of record NZ_JH594606.1, on the reverse strand, counting down.
GCCTGGGCATTATGCCTGCTGTCTATTAAAACAAACGCACACAACATTTGTTCTCTTTGTTCAAAATAAGCAGTTATAAATTTTTGAAAGGTATTTTTTATGGATTTGGAAACCCTGGCATACCCGTATCCGGGAAGGTCTACCAGATGCCATTCACTATTGATCAAAAAATGATTTATAAGTTGAGTTTTTCCGGGCCTTCCCGATGTTTTTGCTAAACTTTTACGAGCGGTAAGCATATTGATAAGGGAGGATTTCCCTACATTACTTCGGCCAATAAATGCGTATTCGGGAAGTTTGCTGTCAGGACATTTGCTGACTTCACTGTTGCTTATAACAAATTCAGAAGATTTTATTTTCATTTTGAAGCGTCTTAAAATCCTCTTTTTTGCAACCAGTTGTGCAGTAATTCATTGAAAAGATCAGGGTGTTCCATCATAGCGGCATGTCCACATTTATCGATCCAGTAAAGATCGGAATCTGGTAACAATTTGTCAAAATCCTGAGCTACTTCGGGAGGTGTAACATTATCATTTTTACCCCAAATGATGCAGGTAGGGGTTTTCATTTTCGGTAAATCTTTTGCCATATTATGGCGAATCGCGCTTTTTGCAATAGCAAGAGTTTTGATTAATTTGTTACGGTCACTTACTGTAACATACACTTCATCTACTATTTCCTTGGTTGCAGTTGCGGGATCATAAAAGACATTCTGAGCTTTTTTCTTGATAAATTCGTAGTCTCCGCGGCGCGGGTAACTTTCGCCCATGGCATTTTCATATAAGCCCGAGCTTCCTGTAATCACCAATCCTTTTACAAGTTCCGGATACATTTTGGTTCCAAGTAATGCGATGTGGCCACCAAGGGAATTGCCAAGCAAAATAACATCCTTATATCCTTTAAACTTTAAAAAATCTTTAAGATATTTTGCAAATGTTTGAACACTTGTTTGCAAGAGTGTCATGCTGTATAATGGTAATTCCGGGATAATGACTTTATATCCTTTTTTCGGAAAGTAATCTACCACTCCGTCAAAATTACTCAATCCGCCCATAAGTCCATGTAAGATAACTATTGGAGGTCCTTCTCCTTTTTCAAGGTATGTGAACTTTCCTTCTTTTTGTAAATTATTTTCCATCTATGCCCTTTGCGGTTTGCAATCGCAAATATAGCGATTTAAGCACAAGTATAATCATTTTTTACGTAATCCATTCTTCTTGCACCTAAAGCTTTTGTGCTGAAAACAGGATGTATTATTGAAAAAAAAGTCAAATTTTCTTCCCGGGAAACCAAGGTGCTGAAATCTAATGAACTAGCGCTATTTAGTAGTGTTTCAGTCAAGTAGGTGGAGAAACTTATCAACAAAGTGGTAGAAAGTGGTAGAAAGTGGTAATAATTTCAATATATTTGATACTTAAAGAATTGAAGTGGTAAACCTGATAGGGACATACGAATGTAAAGTTGATGCTAAGGGCCGGTTAATGGTTCCTTCAGCATTAAAAAAGCAATTGTCCCCACTTTTGCAGGATGGATTTGTCTTGAAACGCTCTGTTTTTCAGCCGTGTCTGGAGCTATATCCAATGGATGAATGGAATAAGCTTATGCAAAAGGTAAATGGGTTGAACCGATTCAAAAAGAATAATAATGATTTCATCCGGAGGTTCACTGCAGGTGTGAAAACCGTGGAAGTTGATGCTAATGGAAGATTGTTGATCCCAAAGGACCTTGTGAGTTTTGCCAAAATCGATAAGGAGATTGTTTTGTCTTCGGCGATCAACATTATTGAGATTTGGGATAAAGATAAATATGAAAATGCCATTGACGCTGCGGCCGATGATTTTGCCGATCTCGCCGAAGAAGTCATGGGAAATGATGAATTTAATGGAATATCATAACCCTGTATTGCTAAAGGAGTCTGTAGATGGCCTAAACATAAAGCCGGATGGTGTTTATGTAGACGTCACTTTTGGTGGTGGTGGCCATTCTAAATTGATCTTGAGTAGATTGGGAGAAAAGGGAAAACTTTACGCCTTCGATCAGGATCTTGATGCGCTTGAAAATAAAATTGACGATCCCAGATTTACTCTTATAAATGAAAATTTCAGATTCATAAAACGGTTTTTGAGATTTTACGGGGTGAAGGAAGTGGATGGGATTTTAGGTGATTTTGGGGTTTCCTCCCATCAGTTTAATGTTGCAGAACGCGGTTTTTCTACCCGTTTTGAAGCTAAACTGGATATGAGAATGAATCAAAAAAGTAGCCTGAGTGCCTTTGAGGTGATTAATGAATATGATGAGGATCATTTAAAAAAGATATTTTATGAGTATGCCGATTTGCGGAACGCTCCACGGCTAGCCTCGGAAATCGTAAAGGCAAGAACAGAATCTCCTATTGAAAGCAGTGAACGTTTAAACGAAATCCTTCGGCCCTTTTTATTCAAGGAGAAAGAACATAAAATACTGGCTCAGATATATCAGGCTATCAGGATTGAGGTTAATCAGGAAATCGAAGCTTTAAAAGAGTTTTTGCTGCAAACGGAGGACCTTATAAAAAAGGGGGGGAGACTGAGTCTAATTTCCTACCATTCCCTGGAAGACAGGCTGGTTAAAAGATATATAAGGAGTGGTCTTTTTGAAGGGGAGCCGGAAAAGGATTTCTTCGGAAATATATCGGTTCCATTTAAAAAAGCGGGAGGACTTATAGTTCCCACTGCCGAAGAAATATACAGAAACAACAGGGCCCGAAGTGCTAAACTTCGAATTGCTAAAAAGTTGTAAGCTCAATTCAGGAAGTGGATTTTTTCTGAATAAGAAATAGAAAAGAAATGCAAAAAGGAATCTACGGGATATTAAAGGCGAATTTTCTTATTAGCAATGATGCTTTTAAGAACTGGCGGTTTATAGTTTTCTGCACCTTTTTGGCCATAGTAATGATCGCTTTTTCACACAGTGCAGAGCGTAAAGTGCATTCTATTGCCAAATTAAATAATGAAGTGCGGGAGTTGCGAAGTGAGTTTGTAGAAAAAAGATCGGAATTGATGAAACTCAAAATGGAATCTACCCTTACCGCTAAAATGTCGAACAGAGGGGTGAAGCCTTCAGAAACGCCTCCGTACAAGATAAAAATAAAAATAACCGAAGACTAGCAGTGGCAACAACCGAAAAGCACATATTAAACCGTTTGTATTTTGTAGCAGGATGCCTGTTCATATTTGCCGTGGCGGTAGCTATACAGTTGCTCAATATTCAGTTTGTAGAAGGTGATAAATATAAACAGCTTGCAGAAGATCGAACCTTCAGGAATTTCACTATTCCTGCAAACAGGGGGAATCTTTATGATGTGAACGGGAATCTAATGGCAACCTCTATTCCTAAATATGATATCCGTTTTGATGCGGTTACTGTTTCAGATAAAAATTTCGAAGAAAATATAGGAGCACTTTCAAAAAGTCTGGCCGCAATGTTGGGTAAAAACCCATCCTATTGGTCGCAAACCTTGCGTACAGCAAGGGTTAATAAACACCGGTACCTGTTTATTGCAAAAGGTTTAGGTTATTCAGAATATTTGAAAGTAAAAAGTTTTCCAATGTTCAATTTGGGGACTTATAAAGGAGGAATGATTACAGAGCAACGAACAGTTAGGGAGCACCCTCTTGGAGGAATGGCTGCCAGGACTGTTGGTTACGACAGGAAAGATGAACAGGGTTATTCCACCCGGGTGGGACTTGAAGGGGCATTTAGTCCTTTTTTACAGGGAACAGACGGGCACCGGCTAAAGCAAAAGATTGCCAAAGGCCAGTGGAAACCCATTAGTGATAATAATGAAGTCGAGCCTAAAGATGGTTATGATGTTATTTCTACCATAGACGTTAATATTCAGGATATAGCACATCACGCATTGTTGGCACAGTTGGAAAAATATGAGGCAGATCACGGAACTGTGGTGGTTATGGAAACTAAAACCGGAGAGATCAAGGCTATTTCGAACTTGGGAAGAACCTCTCAGGGTACTTATTTTGAAAAGCTGAATTATGCGGTAGGGGAAACTCATGAGCCGGGTTCCACATTTAAATTGATGGCGATGGTTGTTGCGCTGGAAGATAAAGTGATAGATACCAGTACCGTGGTAGATACGGAAAATGGGATCATGACCATAAGAAGGGCTAAAGTTAGGGATTCAAAACACGGTGGTTATGGAAAAATTACTGCCGCGAAGGCTTTTGAAGTTTCTTCAAACGTTGGGATCGTTAAGCTTATATACGACAATTATAAGGACAAGCCTCAAAAATTTATAGACGGTCTTAACCGTATGAATCTTAACCAAAAACTTGGAATTTCTATAAAAGGAGAAGGAACTCCTTATATACCAAGCCCGGGTGATAAAACCTGGTCGGCGATTTCCCTTCCCTGGATGGCGTATGGATATGGAAGTATCCAAATCACCCCATTACAAACCCTTACATTTTATAATGCTATCGCAAATGACGGCGTCATGGTAAAACCAAGGTTTATTAAAGAGATCAAGGAATGGGATAAAACCATAGTTCGAAATGACCTGGAAATTATCAACCCTGCCATTTGCTCAAAGGAAACAATAGACAAGGTGCAGGCAATGCTTAAAAACGTGGTTGAACACGGTACCGCAAAAAGTCTGTATTCCCCTAATTTTTCAATGGCTGGTAAAACCGGAACTGCACAAACCGAATACTGGATGGATGACTGGGCTTCAAACCGGCGCTATATTTCTTCTTTTGTAGGATACTTTCCTGCTGAAGATCCAAAATATACAAGCATAGTGATTATCCATAAGCCTAAGAACAGTATCGGGTATTATGGTGCAGACGTTAGCGGACCTGTTTTTAAAAGAATCGCTCAAAAAATTTATACAGATACTCCGGTAGAGGATGAACTGGAATCCCTTGAAGTAAATCATGATGATATTTCTGAAGATTTTGAGAAATATTTTGCCGCCTCCAGGGAAGTAAAACAACGAATGCCAAATGTTGTGGGGATGCCGGTTATGGATGCAATTTCCCTGCTGGAAAACCTTGGCTTACAAGTAGAAATAACAGGGGATGGGAATGTGAAAAACCAGTCGGTTCCTCCGGGAGAAAAAATCAGGAATAATCAAAAAGTAGCACTTAGTTTAAGTTGAAAGTACTAAAAGACATATTGTATAGGGTTTCAATGGAAGCTGTTGTTGGAAAAACTTCAGTTCATATTAACGCGGTCCAGTTTGATTCCCGAAAAGTTGAGTTCAATGATGTTTTTGTGGCCGTGAGAGGAACACTTTCAGATGGGCATGAATACATTACCAAGGCGGTTAATCAAGGTGCTTTAGCCATCATTTGTGAAGTGTTGCCAAAGGATATTGTGGATGGAATCACCTATGTTCAGGTTGAAAATTCCCAGAAAGCACTGGCTTTTATGGCTGCCAATTATTATGACAATCCTTCGGCTAATTTAAAGCTTGTGGGTATAACAGGTACCAATGGGAAAACCACCATTGCTACTTTATTATATCATTTATTTACCAAAGCAGGCTATAAAGTGGGATTGCTTTCAACTGTTACCGTTCAAATTGCAGAAGCCACTTATCCAACAACGCATACCACCCCCGATTCCCTTACCATAAATTCTTATTTAAAGAAAATGAATGAAGAGGGTGTTGAATACTGTTTTATGGAAGTTAGTTCGCATGGAATTGCTCAGGATAGAACTACCGCATTGGAGTTTGCAGGCGGAATCTTTACCAATCTTTCTCATGATCATTTAGATTATCATAAAACCTTCGCAGAATACAGGGATGTGAAAAAATCCTTTTTTGATCAGCTTCCGGCTGCTGCTTTTGCGCTGGTCAATGCCGATGATAAGAACGGAGAGGTCATGCTTCAAAATACAAAAGCTAAAAAATACACCTACGCCCTAAAATCCTATGCCGATTATACTGCGCAGATACTGGAAAATCAATTTAGCGGGTTATTGCTGAAAGTGAACGGTCACGATCTATGGTCAAAACTTATAGGGAATTTTAATGCCTATAACATTTTAGCCATTTATGCCACCGGGGAACTCTTAGGTTTGGAAACACAGGAGAATCTTCGTTTTATCAGTGAATTAAATTCGGTAAGCGGAAGGTTTCAATATGTGATCTCTAAACAAAAGATCACTGCAATTGTAGATTACGCCCATACTCCCGATGCTCTTAAAAATGTATTGGAAACAATAAATTCTATCCGTACAAAAAACGAGGAATTGATCACGGTTGTAGGTTGTGGCGGAGACAGGGACAAGACAAAAAGGCCTATAATGGGGCACATCGCTTCAGAGTTGAGTACCCGGGTAATTTTCACCAGTGACAATCCACGTACAGAAGATCCAGAGAAGATTCTGGAAGAAGTAGAAAAGGGGGTTGAACCTCAAAATTTCAAAAAAACAATGACTGTTGTTAACAGAAGGCAAGCCATTAAAACGGCATGTCAACTGGCGCAGCCAAATGATATTATACTCATCGCCGGAAAGGGACATGAAACCTATCAGGAGATAAATGGAGTACGAAGCGATTTTGACGATTTAAAAATAGTAACTGGTTTTTTAAGCCAGCTTGAAAAATAAATAAGATCCCTTGAAAAGGATTATTGATAGAAGATATGTTATACTATTTATTTGATTTTTTAGATAAGAATTATAACCTCCCCGGGGCCGGTTTGTTTGGATTTATTTCATTCAGATCTGCAATGGCAATTATTTTGTCCCTGGCAATATCTACTATTTTTGGAAAAAAGATCATCAATTATCTGTTGAGGAAGCAGGTGGGAGAAAGCGTACGGGATCTTGGATTGAAAGGGCAAAGTGAAAAGGCAGGAACACCAACGATGGGTGGTATTATTATAATTATTTCAACCCTTATTCCGGTATTGCTGTTCGCAAAGCTGGAAAATATTTATGTGATCCTGCTTATAATTACCACCCTTTGGATGGGAGCCATAGGATTTATTGACGATTATATTAAAACCTTTAAAAAAGATAAAGAAGGATTAAAAGGGGTATTCAAGGTAATAGGTCAAATAGGCTTAGGACTTATTGTGGGAGGAACTATGTATTTTCATCCGGGTATTACAGTAAAGGAGGAAACCAATACTCCTGCATTTACCAATCAAATGCTTTTAGAGGATGAAGCGGTTTCTTCAGGAAAAGAGGAAAAGAGCACAACCACTACCATTCCGTTTGTGAAAAATAACGAGTTTGATTATGCCAACCTAATTACCTGGATAGACCCTGCTCTTAAAAATTATGCCTGGCTAATTTTTATTCCTATCGTGATCTTTATTGTGACAGCCGTTTCAAACGGAGCAAACCTTACCGATGGAATCGATGGCTTGGCTGCGGGTTCTTCTGCCATTATTGCGCTCACCCTGGGAATTTTCGCCTGGGTTTCAGGAAACATCATATTTTCAGATTATCTCAATATAATGTATATCCCGCGTTCCGGGGAAATGACAATTTTTATTACCGCTTTTGCAGGTTCATTAGTAGGTTTTCTTTGGTACAACACCTATCCGGCGCAGGTTTTTATGGGGGATACCGGTAGTTTGACAATTGGTGGGATTATCGCTGTTTTGGCTATCGCTACCAGAAAGGAATTACTCATTCCAATTCTTTGCGGAATTTTTCTGGTAGAAAACCTTTCTGTAGTAATGCAGGTAATGTGGTTTAAAATCACAAAGCGAAAATACGGGGAAGGAAGACGCATATTTTTAATGGCTCCGGTTCATCATCATTATCAAAAGAAGGGATATCATGAGAGCAAGATCGTAGTTCGATTCTGGATCGTTGGAATTTTCCTTGCAATTGTAACGGTGGTGACTTTGAAGCTGAGGTAGGAACAAGAGGTTAGATTTGAGATATTAGAATAAAGAAAAAAGACCTTTTGAAGGATGAAGATAAATCCTTCTTTTCCCTTTAGGGACTGGGTAAACGGAAGGAGATTTAGCAGCAAGATCCTGGAATCAATCACTGGGAAAAAATAGAAATAAGTAATAGTTCAAATAAAAAAAGGCAATTAACAAAAACACACGAAAATAAATCAAATGATCCACAAACAAAAAATAGCAATTCTAGGTGCCGGCGAAAGCGGGGCAGGAACGGCTATTTTGGCTAAAAAAGAAGGTTTTGAGGTGTTTGTGTCGGATTTTGGAAAAATAAAGGAAAAATACAAATCGGTTCTTGAAGAGTTGAAGGTGGAGTGGGAAGAAGGAGGACATACAGAATCTAAACTCCTGGATGCAGATATCATTATGAAAAGTCCCGGAATTCCGGATTCTGCAACGATCGTAAAAAAACTTGTTTCTCAAGGAATTCCGGTGGTTTCGGAAATAGAATTTGCTTCAAAATATACCGACGCAAAGATTATTGCTATTACCGGGAGTAACGGGAAAACGACCACAACTAAATGGATACATCATATCCTGAAAAATGCCAGAATTTCTGCGGGAATAGCCGGAAATGTAGGAGATAGTTTTGCCAAACAGGTGGCCGAAGAGAAATTTGACTGGTATGTACTGGAATTAAGCAGTTTTCAGCTGGACGGGATCGTGGATTTCAAACCACATATCGCTGTTTTAACCAATATTACACCAGATCATCTGGACCGGTATAATTACAACCTTGATGAATATGTTGCATCAAAATTTAGAATAACAAAAAATCAGACTGAAGAGGATTTTTTTATTTATGATGCAGACGATAATATAATTACTGAATGGCTAAACACCCATTCAGTAAGAGCTCAAAAATTGCCTTTTTCACTTCAGAAAAAACTGGAAAAAGGAGCTTATTTAGAAGATAATAATATTAAAATAAATACCCTAAACACCCAATTTATTATGCCAACATCATCAATAGCACTTGAAGGGAAACACAACACCAAAAATGCAATGGCCGCTTCTACAGTAGCAAACTTATTAAAGATTCGTAAAGAAACTATCCGTGCCAGTATGGAAGGTTTTCAGGCCGTGGAACACCGGTTGGAGAAAGTGCTTAAAATCAATAATGTACTCTACATAAATGATTCCAAGGCAACCAATATCAATGCAACGTATTATGCACTGGATAGCATGGAATCTGAAACTATCTGGATCGTAGGTGGTGTAGATAAAGGAAATAATTATTCTGAATTATTGCCGTTGGTAAATGAAAAGGTGAAAGCAATTATTTGTCTTGGCGTAGATAATTCCAGGATTTTTGAAGCCTTTGGAAATTGTGTTGATATTATGGTAGAAACTCAGTTCATGGAAGAGGCGATTAAAATAGCCTACAAATTAGGGGAAAAAGGAAATGTAGTTTTATTATCCCCGGCCTGTGCGAGTTTTGATCTTTTCGAGAATTACGAGGACCGCGGACGCCAGTTTAAAGATGCCGTGAGAAATTTATAGTCAATTTTAGATATAAAACAGATTAAAGGATACGAATGAACAACATCTTTTCAAATATTAAAGGAGATAAGGTTATTTGGGCTACCACCGCATTGTTGGCAATATTTTCATTTCTGCCGGTGTATAGTTCAAGTAGTAATATTGCCTATTTATATGGAGATGGAAGCACCTTCAATTACCTGGTAGTTCATTTTTTCCATTTATTGTTGGGGTTCTGCCTGTTGTTTGCTGTACATAAAATCCCGTATCACTACTTTAAGGGCTTGTCTATACTGCTGCTTCCGGTTGTAATTGTTTTACTTATTTATACCATTGCCCAGGGGACCACTATAGAAGGTTCCAATGCCAGCCGTTGGATACAGATCCCGGTGGTAGGAGTCACTTTTCAATCTTCAACCCTGGCCTCTGTAGTATTAATGACCTATGTGGCAAGGTATTTAACAAGGATAAAAGACAAAACGGTCACTTTTACCGAAACCCTGTTGCCTTTATGGATGCCGGTTTTTGTGGTGCTGGCCTTGATCTTACCGGCCAATTTCTCCACAACCGCTATCATTTTTACAATGGTGATGGTATTGGTGTTTTTAGGAGGATATCCTTTGAAATACATAGGGGTAATTGTTGGAGCCGGGTTGCTGCTGCTAAGCATTTTTGTATTGACAGCAAAAGCATTCCCGGGATTGCTTCCAAACAGGGTAGATACCTGGACCAGCAGAATTGAAAATTTTACAAATGATGAAGATACGGAAGCCGATTATCAAATAGAAAAAGCCAAGATCGCCATTGCGCGGGGAGGAATAGCCGGTGCAGGAATTGGAAAAAGTATTCAGCGCAACTTTTTGCCTCAGTCATCGTCAGATTTTATTTTCGCCATTATTGTGGAAGAAATGGGATTAATTGGTGGGTTTGGAGTGATGCTTGCATATTTAATGCTGCTATTTAGAATTGTTATTGTGGCGACAAAGGCCAACAGTGTTTTTGGGAAATTATTGGTGATGGGGGTAGGATTACCCATTGTTTTTCAGGCGATGGTTAATATGGCTGTGGCCGTAGAATTATTTCCGGTTACCGGACAAACCTTGCCAATGGTAAGCAGCGGGGGAACTTCTATTTGGATGACCTGCCTTGCCCTTGGAATTGTGTTGAGTGTAAGCGTAAAAAGAGAAGAGCAAAAACTTTCAGAAGAAAAAGATAGGGAAGATGAAAACCCACTGGATATTTTAAGTGAAGCGATATGAAGAGGCAATTGAAAATAATAATTTCAGGAGGTGGAACAGGAGGACATATCTATCCTGCCATCGCTATTGCCGACGAGATAATGCGAAGGTTTCCACGTGCAGAAATTCTCTTTGTGGGAGCAAAAGGTCGCATGGAAATGGAAAAAGTGCCACAGGCGGGTTATAGGATCGAAGGATTATGGATCACAGGACTAGAACGGAAGTTAAGTTTAAAAAACATGAGTTTTCCATTCAAGTTGGTTAGCAGCCTTTGGAAATCTAATGAAATCATTAAGAATTTTAATCCAGATGTTGTGATAGGAACAGGTGGATTTGCGAGTGGGCCTTTACTAAAAGTTGCAAGTTCTAAACATATTCCTTCACTTATTCAGGAGCAAAATTCCCTTCCGGGTGTCACAAATAGGTTGTTAGGGAACCACGCAACTATTATTTGCACTGCTTATGACAATTTGGAAAAGTTTTTTCCTGCTGATAAGATCAAAAAAACAGGAAATCCGGTAAGACAGGATATTCTTGGGATTTCTGAAAAAAGGAAAGAGGCACAAAGCTTTTTTAAGCTGAAGGAAAATAAGAAAACAGTCCTGGTATTAGGTGGAAGTCTTGGAGCCAGAAGGGTGAACCATTTAATAGAGGCTTTTCAACCTTTATTTAAAGAGAGGGATGTGCAGTTAATATGGCAAACCGGTTCCCTTTATTATGAGGAATATAAAAAATTTGACACTGATCTGGTTCAAACTCATGCTTTTTTAAACAGAATGGATTTGGCTTATGCCGCTGCAGATGTTATCATTTCCAGGGCTGGAGCGGGGAGCGTTTCAGAACTTTGTATAGTGGGTAAACCTGTGCTTTTTATTCCATCGCCCAATGTTGCTGAAGATCATCAAACAAAAAACGCGATGGCCGTTGCTAATAAAAAAGCCGCGGTGGTTTTAAAAGAAGAGGAGCTGGTTGAAAAATTTAAAGATACCATCCTTTCCTTGTTGGAATCTAAAAACGTGCAGCAGGAGTTATCAGAAAATATAAAAAAACTGGCTCTGCCAAATGCAACCTCGGCAATTGTAGATGAAGTTGAAAAATTGATAAATCAAAGAGAAAATAGAAAAATGGCTTTTGGAGACACCGGAATAAATAACAACAGTAAATAATAAAATTTTTGCGAGATTTAAATCACATACAAAACCTTTATTTTATCGGCATCGGCGGAATAGGAATGAGTGCCCTGGCGCGATATTTCAATGCCAATGATAAGAGTGTGGCCGGCTTCGATAAAGCTCCTTCTGCCCTTACCAGAAGTCTGGAAGCAGAAGGGATTCAGGTGAATTATGTGGATGAATTGAATCAGATTCCGAAGGAATTTATGGCTAAGGAAAATACGCTCATCGTTTATACTCCGGCCATTCCTAAAGATCACAGACAGCATCAATATTTTCTGGAACATGGATTTGAGATACAGAAACGTGCAGTTGTACTTGGGATAATTACCAGAGGGATTTTTACCCTTGCGGTAGCCGGAACCCACGGCAAAACCACTACCACTGCCATTTTAGGTCATTTGCTGAAGGAAACCGGTGCTAAGGTAACCGCCTTTTTGGGAGGTATAAGTGAAGATATTCAAAGCAATCTCATCCTGAAGGGAAATGAGGTTATGGTGGTGGAGGCTGATGAATTTGACCGCTCTTTTTTGAATTTATCGCCAAATATAGCCGCGATAACATCTATGGATGCAGATCACCTGGATATATACGGCAATGCAGAAGAGTTAATAAAAACCTTTAAGGATTTTGCGGCACTGGTTCAGGAAAATGGAGTGCTGTTTGTACAAAGCGGGTTACAACTTCAGGGAACTACGCTTGGTATAAACGATGGCTCAGATTATACCGCCATCAATATAAAAATAAAAGACGGAGCTTATCATTTCGATTTAAAAACTCCCAATGCAATACTAAGAGATTTAAAATGTAATCTACCCGGCAAACATAATTTGCAGAATGCTATAACAGCCCTTGCGATGGCTATTCAATATGGTTCCCCAACCAGTGAACTCGCAGGGGCTTTATATAGTTTCCAGGGGGTGAAACGCCGATTTGCCTACAGGATCAAAACAGATACGCTGGTTTTAATCGACGATTATGCACACCATCCCACTGAAATTTCTGCAGTACATCAGGCCGTTAGGGAAATGCATCCCGGGAAAAAAGTTTTGGCGATTTTTCAGCCACATCTATTTAGCCGGACACGGGATTTTGCCGATGATTTTGCTGAAAGTCTGAGTAAATTCAATAAAGTTAGATTGCTGGATATCTATCCTGCAAGGGAAACTCCTATTGAAGGAATCACTTCAGAATGGTTGCTGAATAAAATAAACAATCAGGATAAGAAGCTGGTTTACAGGGATCAACTTTCCGAAGAAGTGAAAAATGCCGATTGTGATATCGTTGTGATGATGGGTGCAGGGGATATTGGAGAAATGGTGATGGAAGTGGAAAAAATGCTGAGCGATGAAAATTAACTATAACTACATAAAGGCAATACTAGTTTTAGGGCTCGTTGTCTTCTTATATGGGTTTGCCGAAAAGCGAAATGAAGTTAGGGAATTATCCCATTTGGAGGTTGAGTTTACCCAAACTGAGAACTTGTATCTTACTGAAGAAGCGGTTAATAAATTGTTAATACAAAATAAACTAGCCTTTGAAAAAGTAGGTAAAGAAACTTTAGATTTGAATAGGGTAGAAGCTGTATTGAATAATCATGCGATGATTGAGAATGCCGAGGTGTATTTAACCCTGAAGGGGACGTTAAAAACAAGGATAAGTCAACGGCGACCAATTGGCAGAGTTCTCGGGAAACCAGCTTTTTACATCGACAGACTTGGTGAGAAAATGCCGCTTTCTCCCAACTATTCAGCAAGGGTTCCTGTTTTAAAGGGAGTAACTGAGAACGATTTTGAGGAGGTGTATCCCTTGATAAAATATATAAACTCCGATGAGTTTTTGACGGAACATGTCACCGGGATAAGCAGGTTGAGTGGCGGAGTTTATCAATTGGAGGTTAGAAAAATGGATTTTGACCTCTTTTTTGGAAAAGTAGAACGGATAGAAAATAAGTTCAACAATTTTAAAGCCTTTTATAAGAAGGCGCATAAAGACGATATATTAAGTACTTACAAAATGGTGGATCTACAATTTGGAAATCAGGTTGTTTGCACTAAAAAATAAGGTATGGAAGAGAACGACATTGCAGTAGGACTGGATATAGGAACCACTAAGATAGTGGCCATGATTGGTCGTAAGAACGAATATGGGAAAGTGGAGATCATTGGAATTGGAAAATCCAAAAGTATGGGTGTGCACCGTGGTGTGGTAAACAACATTACGCAAACCATACAATCCATTCAGCTCGCAATACAGGAAGCAGAATCTGATTCTGGTTTAAAAATAAAAGATGTTGTAGTTGGGATAGCGGGACAGCATATTAGGAGTTTACAACATAGCGATTATATCACCAGGCCAAATCCTGATGAAGTGATTGATGCAGATGATATTCACACTCTATGCAACCAGGTTCATAAACTGGTTATGCTTCCGGGAGAGGAGATTATACACGTGTTGCCACAGGAATTTAAGGTGGATGGTCAGGCAGAGATCAAGGAGCCTATAGGAATGTATGGCGGAAGACTGGAAGCCAACTTTCATGTTGTAGTTGGGCAGGTTTCCTCCATAAGGAATATAGGAAGATGTGTTAAAAGTGCCGGCCTGGAACTCTCTGCGGTAACCCTGGAGCCTTTAGCTTCAGCAAATGCTGTTTTGAGTCAGGAAGAAAAAGAAGCAGGTGTTGCCTTGATTGATATAGGAGGTGGAACTACAGATCTTGCCATTTTCAAGGATGGGATCATTCGCCATACAGCGGTAATTCCGTTTGGTGGAAATGTGATCACAGAAGATATCAAGGAAGGATGCTCCATTATTGAAAAGCAGGCAGAATTACTGAAAATAAAATTTGGATCGGCTTGGCCGGGAGAAAATAAGGAGAATGAGATCGTTTCTATTCCGGGATTAAGAGGAAGAGAACCTAAGGAGATCACCCTTAAAAACCTTTCAAAGGTCATTCACGCAAGAGTTGTGGAGATCATAGAGCAGGTGTATCTCGAGATCAAGAATTACGGACACGAGGAGCAAAAGAAGAAATTGATAGCCGGAATGGTTATCACCGGTGGTGGTGCCCAGTTAAAGCATTTAAAACAATTGGCAGAATATATTACCGGAATGGATACCAGGATAGGATATCCAAACGAACATTTGGCCGGGAATAGTGATACAGAAACCACGAGCCCTCTATATGCAACGGCTGTAGGTTTGGTATTAAACAGCCTGGAACATAAAAAGTCACAATTTCAGGAACAGGTAAAGTTTAAAGAGCCTGAAAAATCATCAGAAATTGAACCTCAAATGGAGGAGACAGAGGAAGGTGATCAAATGAGTGACGAGAAAAAACAGAAGCCCTTTAGAAAGAGCATTTTTGATAAATGGGCTGAGAAGTTTAAAGATTTTTTAGATAACGCAGAGTAAGAGAGAAAGAAATATAGAACCAGTAAATCAGGATTTATGAGCAGTACAGAATTCGAAAACATCGCATTCGATTTACCGAAAAACCAATCGAACGTAATTAAGGTTATTGGTGTAGGCGGTGGCGGAAGCAACGCAATTAACCACATGTTCCAGCAAGGAATTAAAGGGGTAGATTTCGTTATTTGCAACACCGATGCCCAGGCCTTGGACAACAGTATGGTTCCTAATAAAATTCAATTAGGCGTGAGTCTTACGGAAGGATTAGGAGCAGGAGCCAACCCCGATGTTGGGGAGCAGGCAGCAATTGAAAGTTTTGAAGAGATCAAACGAATGTTGGATACCAATACCAAGATGGTTTTTATCACGGCCGGAATGGGCGGTGGTACCGGAACTGGAGCTGCACCAATCATTGCCAAACAGGCGAAGGAAATGGACATTCTCACAGTGGGGATTGTTACCATTCCTTTTCAGTTTGAAGGTAAAATGAGGAATGAACAGGCGCAAAGAGGGGTTGAAAAACTTAGGGCGCAGGTGGATTCTCTTATTGTGATCAATAACAATAAACTTAGGGAAGTCTACGGAAACCTCGGTTTTAAAGCAGGATTTTCCAAGGCCGATGAGGTATTGGCAACGGCCTCGCGAGGAATTGCAGAGGTTATAACGCATCACTACACACAAAACATCGATTTACGGGATGCTAAAACCGTATTGAGCAACAGCGGAACCGCCATTATGGGATCTGCAACCGCTTCAGGGGCAAACCGTGCGAGTGATGCTATTTCTAAAGCACTGGATTCACCTTTATTGAACGATAATAAGATCAAAGGCGCCAAGAACGTATTACTGCTAATTGTTTCTGGAGGAGAAGAGATCACAATTGACGAAATAGGTGAAATTAACGATCATATTCAACAGGAAGCCGGTCATAGTGCAAACATCATTATGGGAGTTGGGGAAGACGAAAGTTTGGAAGATTCTATTGCTGTAACCATTATTGCCACCGGATTTAATGTGGAAACCCAAAATGAGATCGTAAATACCGAAACTAAAAAGATCATTCATACCCTGGAAGATGAGCAACGGGCAGAGCATAATTTTGGTCAAAAATACAATTCAAATGCAGATTCTTCAGAAGAAGTAAAGCAACCGGCTCCAAAAGCTAAAATAATTCATACTCTGGAAGAGGAGGATGACTTTGAGATCCAGGCAGTAAAAGAGGATCTAAGCACACCTCCCAGCGCCCGCAATATGGATGTGATCTATGAGGAAGTGAATTACGGAGCAGAAGATGATTTTCTCATTACAGATACTTCGGAAGGAGTACAGGGTGTAGAAATTTCTTCTTCTGAAGAAAATCCCGGAGAAAAGGAAGATCAGTTTATGTTCACCTTTGATTTTCCGATAAATAAAAAGGAAGAGGTGAAAACCCCTTCACAGGATCTACAGAAGAATTCAAAACCGGTTCAAAAAACCGAAAAGCCACAGAATAACAGGGTTGTACATGATCTGGATGATTCTGCAAAGGAGATGGAGGTGAATGAGCCCATTGAAATTATTCCTGTTACCGAAAATTCTTCCACTGGCATTAAGCGATACAGTCTAGATGATTATATGGAAGTGGAGCAAATGCTTAAAAAATCCAAACCTGTACCAAAGAAGACAGAAGAGGAAGATATTGTTTTTGAAAAGAAAACCCTTGCACCAAAACCTTCAGAAAATCCTACCAAAGAGCAGGGTGGAGACCCATTTGATAACCCAATTTCTGAGAGCCTAATAGAAAGAGCAGCAGAAAGAAGGAAAAAAATGAAAGATTTCAATTATAAATTTAGAAGCAATGCAGCGCAACTGGATGAAATTGAAAAACAACCAGCCTATAAACGAGCCGGAATAGAATTGGAAAACTCCAGGCATGGAGACGAAAAACTTTCCAGAACTACTTTAGGCAATGGAGATAATGATGAATTAAAATTTAGGAGTAACAATTCATTTCTTCACGATAATGTAGATTAAATTTAATTTCTATCCCTTTATGTTTTTAGTATAAAACCCGAAATTCTTTGTAGGATTTCGGGTTTTATTTTTATCTTCGCAATCCTTATTAATAGAAGACCCATGAGTTTACAGGAGCGTGTAATGACCGAGATGAAATCTGCTATGCGGGCTAAAGATACCGTAAAGCTGGAAGCATTACGTGCTATTAAAAGCGAGCTTTTACTGGCTCAAACAAAAAGTGCTTCCAAGGAAGGTTTAACAGAGGAAGAGGAATTAAAATTGCTGCAAAAACTGGTAAAACAGCGAAGAGATAGTGCGGTAATTTATAAAGAACAGGGAAGAGAAGATTTGGCGCAACCGGAAATTGACCAGGCGGCGGTAATAAGTTTATTCCTGCCGGAACAACTTAGTGAAGCTGAAGTTGAAGCCAAAGTTGAAGAGATTATTGAAAGAGTTGGTGCAGAGGGGATGAAAGATATGGGTAAAGTAATGGCGATCGCTTCTACAGAACTTACCGGAAAAGCAGATGGGAAAACCATATCTGTGGTAGTAAAAAGAAAGTTAAGTTGAAAGTTGAAAAAAAGTTAAGAAGTACGCAAGATTAGGCAAAGAAGTCCAGAGTTTTTATTTTCTGATAACTGATAACTGATAACTGATAACTGAATAATTTAAGGCCCCGTGCCCGGCCGGTACGGGCGGGGCGCAACTGAATACCCTTCCGAACGTGCCTTTTCGGTACGGGCAGGGCGCATAAATTGAATTAATGTATTATGTTTACGTCTTATATAGCGTCTCGTTTGACCAGCAGGATGTTGGAATGACAGATGATATGAATCGAAGATTAGTAGAACATAATTCAGGTAAGAATCAATTGACAAAGGCATATCAACCCTGGTCATTGATTTATAATGAGCTTTTTGATAACAGAGATGCGGCTAGAATTAGAGAAAAGTACCTGAAAACTGCTGCAGGAAGAAGATGGAGAAAGAATAATTTAAGGCCCCGTGGCGCAACTGAATAGCGCATCAGATTTCGGCTCTGAGGGTTGGGGGTTTGAATCCCTCCGGGGTCACCAAAGCTAATAACAATTAGCAACAAAACCACGCAAATCTTAGGATTAGCGTGGTTTTTAGGGTTTTAAGGTCTAATAAGAATTGATTTAATTTGGTATAAAATGTTAGCTATTCGGTTACCTAAAAATTAAATAGTTAGCATCGCTAACTTTTTAAGCAGATTCGGAAATTGAACAGGTATAGTTGATTTGACTTTCATCTTAATAATTTAAAAGATGACAATTATGCGAACTTCAAGCACATTTTCAGTGCTTTTTTGGATAGATCCAAAAAAAGCTAGTAATGATCAGGCCATGATTTATGCCCGAATAACCGTGAACCAAAAACGGGTTCTGGTTAGTCTTAAGCGTAAAATTTCAATTGATTTATGGGACGCCGAAAGAAAGAAGGCGAAGGGCAGTTCTGCTGAGGCTAAACAAATAAACCATATTTTGGATTCTTCCAGGTCTCGTTTTTTTCAATGCTATCAGGAACTTACGTCCAAGGGTGGGAAGATCACTGCCCAGTTGATAAAAACCCTTTACTTGGGAGAAGATGAAACTTCCAAAACGCTTCAAAATCTGCTGGACTACCATTCAAGGAAAATAGAAAGCACTCTAGCTTCCGGAACCATTAGGAACTTTGGGATCACGGAGAGATATATTCAAAAATTTTTAAAGAAGGACAGGAAAACTTCAGATGTATATTTAAAAGACCTGGATTACAAGTTCCTTTGTGATTTTGAATATTTCCTTAGTACATATTATGCAAAAGGCCATCCAAGAGCTATGAGTCATAATACAGTGATGAAGCATATCCAGCGGTTGAGAAAGGTGATTAGACTGGCCTATAATATGGAATGGATCGATAAAGATCCCTTTCGAAGATGGAAGACCACCTTTGAAAAAAAGGAACGTGAATTTTTATCTGCTAATGAGCTTTCAAACCTTGAAACCTATGAATTTCCTATAGAAAGGCTGGACCGGGTTCGGGACCTTTTTATTTTCAGCTGCTATACGGGAATAAGTTATGTGGACGTAATGAATTTGACATTAAATAATATTTCCATGGGGATTGACGGGAATAATTGGATTTATTCAAAACGCCAGAAAACAAAAACTCCTATTAAGGTACCCTTGCTTGATCCGGCTCTGGAACTCATAAGAAAATACAGCAACCATCCTATAACCTTAATTCCTGGAACCCTGCTTCCTGTAATCACGAATGAGAAACTGAACGTATATCTCAAGGAAGTTGCTATTCTATGCGGTATAAAAAAGAATCTTACGTATCATATGGCCAGGCATACTTTTGCGACAACTGTTACTTTAAGCAATGGAGTTCCAATTGAAACCGTTTCAAAGCTTTTAGGGCATACTAAAATTGCGACCACTCAAATCTATGCCAGGGTATTGGAGAAAAAAGTAAGTGATGATATGAACGCTTTGCGACTGGTTTTGGATAAGAATAAGGAAAAGGAAAAAATGTTTAAATTATGAATAGGTAGGTCCAACGCATTTTTGGTCGGAAAAAAATAGACAATGCCTATTAGGAATTGGGACATAATATTAAATCAGTTCCGTACGATCTATGAAAAAAGGGTCAGACTTTAAAAAAAGTCTAACCCCTGTTCATTTTTAACTTACACACTTATCGGGATGGTGTCTTTCATATAGAAATCCTATTAAAATAAGAGACTTCAACTTATAAGAAGAACTTTAAAAATCTTTTTCGCCTCAATTTTATTGAACTAATATTTAGAAAATTAGGTTATTTATTACGTTAAAGTTCATTTCTCCATAGTAAACGATTTTTTTTACTCAGTATCGTAAATATTAACTGCTTTTTCAAATAATGCCCATTCGTTTAACGGATTATTTGATCTCTTATAATCAGATTTTGTTTTATAGATCACAACTGTATCAATTGCCGGGAATACTGCAATAGCTTGCCCCAAATAACCTAATGCAGTATAGGCATTCTCAAATTTTGGATTGACCTTATTGCTGTTCAGTAACCAACACATATAGCCGTACCCCATATCAATAGGTGTTTTAATATTTTCAATTTCAAGATTTTTAATTATTTCTTTAGGTTTTGTCCATTCAGTTACCATCTTATCTACCCAATTTGAAGAGATTACTTCCTCATCATTCCATTAACCACGATTTAGCATCAATAAACCTATTCGGGCCATATCTCTTGTTGAAAAACCGTGGTTGGTTTCCATACCCAGAAGTTTTTTACCCGAATTACCTAAAAAATATTATCAAGTCAACTTGCTATATGTAGTTGGTGGGGTGGATACTAAAAGCGGAGTGGTCTAACATCCTCAATCGGACACTAATGATTTTAAATAATACGGAAATATTATTATATATGTGATTATGATATGAAGGACCCTTGATGTGATGGGGTGGAAAGTGAAGAATTTAGCTCATTTTTTTAATTGATATTTTCTTAGCAATAAACTAATACCTGCCAAAATAAATATAAGTAATGCAAGCTTTACTAAGAATAATGGGTGGTGCTTTAATCCTCCAAAATAATCTAAAAATGGAATTCTATTAATGTTTGCATAAGTGATTAGAAAGAATAAGACTTCAAATAATTTTTTCCCTTTAGAGAGGATTCCTAATAATACTGCAAAGATAACGATAAGGATTCCACCTAAAATTATGGCTGGAATATTTGAAAAATTTGATGAGAGCCCTAAACGAATTATTAGTGGTAAGGCTACTAATAACATTAAAGCAATCCCGGCCAATAATTGCGATATCAATAATCTGCCAATGGGTTTGTAGGAGGTAAATGCAAAATAATGTGTGTTATTAGTAATCTCTTTGGTGGTTAAATCTGAAAGTCGGCTTACTTGTAAAAACCATAGAACTGGCAAGACCATTTGGTGTGCTATTTTCGATGGAAGAACAGCCAATAAAATCATTCCTATCACATTGAATAACCATAGCCATTTATTTCCTTTTCTAACCAAAAGCACGAATTCGGTTTTAAGCAAAGCTGAAATACTATAATTTATTCTGAGTTCTGGAAAGCTAGTTAAAATAATTTCTTTGTTTATTTTTGTTTTTTCTACTATAGGTTTGGATTTTTTATTGGATGATTTTTCTTTAATATTAAAGCGATGAAAGAATGGTGAGGTCAGTGCAATTAATACTACTCCCAAAAGGAAAATAAGCAATCTACTGAGAATAAAAGACATAGGGAAGTCTATGCCTTCAAACTGAAATTTCTTGGCTTGCTCTGCATTGCTCAAAATGTAACCAATTGTTAGATCCATTTCTTTTTCGGCATTTGTGATCCCCCTTACGGTTTCTTCCAGCTCATGAATTACAATTTTACTCCCGAAAATATCTAGCGAAAATGCTGCATCGGTTTTAGGTGTAAACACCATCAAGCTGGAAAAAAATATGAAAAACAAAACATTTTGAAGCACAGAATATTTTCCGAATAAAACTTCAAAAATCACGGCGATCACAGAAATAAAAAAGAGTGCCGGTAAGGTGATTATTAAATATGGTTTTATAAACTGAAAAAGTTCAAAAGAAAAATCATCATGATATAAAAAAAACAAAACAAGGCTCATTAAAAACACAAGAAAAGTGATACTCAACAACACTAAAAAATTGCTTAGAACTTTTGAAAACAAATATTTGAAGTTCGAAATAGGAGTAGTGGCAACTATCTGGCCCACTTTTGTTTCAACATCCTTCTTAATTCCACTATTTATAAGATAAAAACCAATGAGGGATAAAAATATGCTCGTCATAATAGCCGTAACATATCCAAACCAAGCAGAATTATAAAAACCAACATAATCGCCAATCTTAATGGTAGAATAGCTGGCATTTGGTTCTGGCACAAAAGTATATGCAATGGCCAAACTTGCGCATAACGTAATTGAAAAAGCATAACTTCTTGTGCGTTGTAAATAATCTGATTTTATAATGATGAAAAACGATTTCATATTAATTGGTTTTCGTCAGGAATAAATAGGCATCTTCTAAATTCGCTTGTTTCTTGACAGAGCTTTTAACATGGTTTTCAGAAATATATCTTATAAGTATTTTTCCTTCTATTCGCTTAGTACTCACTATTATTTGCTGAGCTTTGAAAACTGAGAATTGTTCTTTATCAATAGTAGTTTCAAACACCTTATTGTTTACATTTTTAATAATGTCTTCTGGATTCCCTTTTGCTATCAATTTTCCATTCTTCATTACCGCAACTTGATCTGCAATGCTATCTATATCTGAAACGATATGGGAGGACAGGATTACGATACAATCATTTGCCAAATCTGAAATTAAATTCCGAAAGCGAACCCGTTCCTCTGGATCTAAACCTACTGTTGGTTCATCTAAAATCAATATTTTAGGATTGTTCAACAAAGCCTGCGCAATGCCCATGCGTTGTTTCATCCCCCCAGAATAACTTCCAATGGGTTTTTTGGCAGCATCCATTAGATTTAATTCTTCGAGTAGTTGGGTAATTTTCAGTTTTAAATTTTTGCCACCAACTCCTTTCAAGGCTGCCATATATTCCAAGAACTCGTAGGCATTTAAATTAGGGTAAACCCCAAAGTCTTGAGGTAAAAACCCCAATTGTTTGCGCATATAATTCGCGTCTTTTACAATATTGTTTTTATTTAAAGTAATAATCCCATCTGTAGGTTTAATAAGCGTCGTGATCATTTTTAAAAGGCTGGATTTTCCTGCACCATTGGGACCGAGTAAGCCAAGAATTCCCTTTTCTACAGTTATGGAAAAATCTTTGATCCCAAATTTATCTTTGCTATATCGTTTTGAAACATTTTGAATTTCCAATTGCATAATTATTGGGCTTTAGTTTTCTGAACCTACTTTACTTATGGTGGTTATAAAACCATTTTGATTGAAGGTTAAACTAGAATTATCTCCGTCAATTTGAGTTAGTAACACCCCAACAGTCGTATCGTAAAGAGCTGTTTCGCTTTTCTGAAGCAATTCACTTTTAACCCCTTGGGCTTCAGAGATCAAATACATTCTGTTATCCTCAATGGCTATTTTAAGTGTTAGATTGGCTTCTTTAAGTAAATAGGTTCCCGCGTATATTTCAAAATTTTCTAAATCGACACTTTTAAAAGGCGCTATTATCTCATTGTTCAAGTATGCTAACAGATCGCTAGTTAGATACTCACGCATCGGGATTTTTCTGGTGTTTGCAAAAATTAAGATCAGATCCTTGGTTTCAGGATTGTATTGGTTTCTAAAAGCATAACCAATATTGTTCCCTCCGTGCCCATAATAGGTTTGCCCGTTTTTGGTGGTTTTAAACAGTCCATAGCCATAGGTTTCATTTCCAGCTTTCACCATCATTTTTACAGTACGCTGCTTAAGTAAGAGTTCGGTTTCAAAAAGAGAGATGTAAAATGTTTCCATATCAGAAAGGGTAGAGGCAATGCTCCCCGCAGCATAAGCTATATTTGCAAAAAACCGATAATCTAAATATTCGCTAACATCCATTTCCTCATGAAAAGGAGCCACTAAATTTGGAATGTTCTTATGGAGATATGGGTAGGTATTCTTCATTTTTAAAGGAATAAAAATGCGTTCCCTCAACAAATCAGAATAGCTCCGATCTGTAATTTTTTCTAAAATTTTCCCTAGAAGTAGATAGTTGGTGTTGGAATAGTCAAATTTTCCGAGCATTTTAGGATTGCTTTTTTCTACGTGGTTCAATAAATTGTCATTGTAGAGCGAATCGCTTTTTTTGTAGAACATATCCTGAATATTTTTCCCAACCACTTCATCAAGGCCACTTTCATGAGCAAGTAAGCTTTCAATTGTTAAGGAACCATCTACATTATTTAACGGGGTCAAATAGGTGCCAATACTATCGGTAAGTTTTAGGTTCCCCATTTCCATCTCTTGCAATACAAGGATAGCAGTAAAGGTTTTGGTGGCACTACCAATATTAAAAACACTATTCTCTGTGAAATTAAAATTGCCAAGATTAGTTGTTTCTGTATTATCTCCATTTTTGACCAAAATCCCAATTCCTGTATTTTGCTCTGTTAGCCGGGAATTATATTTTTCTGAAAAGGAGTCTAAAGTATTGGTCTGGCTATATCCTAGAGTTTGGAAAAGCATAATTATTAAAAGTGCGAGCATTTGTACAATTACCATAGTTTTCTAATTTTTAAATGAGACTCCAAAACTCTAATAATTCTTGGGTTTCCGAAAAAAAGAATGATAAACTACGACTATAAAATGATCAGGCTATAAAAGATACATCATCAGGAAACAACAGCCGTTCAAACAAGAATACCTACCTTTCATCATTCAAAAACAGAAATAGAAAGGCAATTGGATATTTTTGAAAAGATATATAAACACCCGAAATGTCAAGATTGGATAAGTGGATTGATAACAAGATTGTACAGAACCTCTTTATATGGTTTTTTCTGTTTATAATTTTATTATCCACTATACAGGCTGAGAACAAGGCTTTAACTACGTTTTTCGCTATCCTGTTATTAGCTCCAGCCGTCTATATTAACAATCTTTTTATACTTCCTCTTTTTAGAAAAAAAACGCTTATTTTTTTTCTTTTATTTATAGGGAACACCTTGTTTTTTTCTGCGATTGCTATATTTTTTATAACACTATTTGAAAACCAAGCTTTCGAATGGAAACTGTTGTTTAATTTTTTAGGGATCATGATCTTGGCCCTCGTCTTTGGATCTGCATTAAAAATGGCAAGAGATAGTATTATGCGTAGGCAACAAGAAAAAGAAGCCGAATTAAAATTGCTGAAAGCACAGTTAAACCCACATTTTTTGTTCAATACCTTGAATAATCTATACGGATTATCTGTTATGAAATCAGATAAATTGCCAGGCTTAATGTTGAAATTATCAGATTTACTCCGCTATAGCTTATATGAAACCAAAGAAACGCTAGTGCCTTTAGAAAAGGAAATCCAATATTTGGAAAATTATATCTCCTTGGAAAAAATCAGATTAGAAGACACCACAGCTATTCAATTTACCAAAACAGGAAATTTGTCTTCTCAAAAGATTGCGCCCATGCTATTTATTGTATTTGTTGAAAATGCTTTTAAATATTTAGGAGTATCAGTAGAAGAAAAGAGCAGGGTAGTGGTTTCAATAAAAGAAGTAAATGACAGATTGATATTTAAGTGTGAAAACACCAAATATAAAATGGGGGCAGCAATAGAAAATTTGGAAAAAGGCAAAAACGGGATTGGATTGATGAACGCAAAAAAACGATTAACGCTTATGTATCCCGAAAGACATTCCTTGCTTATTACTGAAAATGACAAAACCTATAATATAGAATTAGCAATCGACTTATAAAATGAAAAATCTACAATGTATTATAGCCGATGATGAGCCAATTGCGCGACAGATTATAGAGAGCTATATTCAGGAAATCCCAAATTTGGAACTAATAGCTTCTTGTAAAAATGCTTTTGAGGTCATGGAAATCTTACAAGAAAGGTCTATAGATATCCTATTTCTGGACATTAATATGCCTAAACTTTCTGGCATAAGTCTTTTAAAAACGATGCAGCGCAAGCCTAATGTGATTATTACCACAGCATATACAGAGTATGCACTTGAAGGTTTTGAATTAGCTGTTACAGATTATTTGCTGAAACCCTTCTCGCTAGAACGCTTTTTACAGGCAGTTCTAAAAGTAAAGCAACCAGCAGTTTTAAAAGCTGAAACAGTTCCTACTGAAAAAGAAGATGTTACCACTTCAATATTTGTAAAAAGCGATAAGAAGATTATAAAAATCAATTTCGAGGAGATCCAATATATTGAAGCCTATGGGAATTATATTAAAATCTTTACAGAAAAGATGATCTTAACGCCACAAACACTTACCGATTTTTTAGAAAAATTGCCGAATGAATTTTTGAGAATCCATAAGTCTTATGTGATAAATTTTAACCGATTGAAATTGATAGATGGCAATCTACTATTGCTTCAAAACGACACTAAGTTGCCAATTGGAAAATCCTTTAAAAAGGATGTGCTAGATAGGATTTAGGTTTTTCAAAACCTTACAGCCAGCTGCAAAAAACGAATGAATGTGTTTTATAAATGTAAGTGTTATGTAACTTGAGCATTAAATAAAAGCTAAGCTCTACTTTACAGTTTATAAAAAACAGGTAAAAAATAAAAATATTACTTTAAATTCCCCTATTATTTTCTCAATATCTCCATTTTCACTTTCCAATATTTCAATACACCTGTTATAATCCTGAGCTTGATAGTTATTAAAATGTCAAAATAACCAATAGAGTTTTTTCCATATACATACAGACCTGTAAGAATTTTTAAAATCCTTAATATTCATCAAGGTAGTGTAATCATATTTTTTCGCATAGCTGTTAACCATACACCTATTTAAACCTTCAGGTTCTGGTGAATATTTACTAAGAGCTAAAAGTAATTTACCTTTACGCTCAGGTTTTCCCCAGTTTTCAGCGTTGCAAAACCCTTGAAATTTTTCTCTTTAATTTGACATAGTTCTGCTTGTTCATTATCCCTCCAAGAAGTTTTGAAGTATGAGCAAAAGGAAATCTGTTTAACTTGTACTTTCAACGGTTATTGAGCTTGTTTAGAAAACGATATAAGGCATCTATATCCAGCCTTACCCCTTGAAAATGTAAGCTTTCCATAATTAGAAAAGGAATTTTGTAGGCACCTATCATAAAATCAAGAAAAAATACCTGCAATTATACCTCAATGAGTTCGTATACAAGTTGAATAGACGATATTTTGGGGACAAAATATTTGACAGGTTAGTTATAGCAAGCATTACAGCGAGTGGACATTAAACGGATATACAAAAAACATAATTTCCTATAGCCTTGCTTTTTTGTTTGTTTATTTTGTTATAGGGTTTTTCAAGTGCCATTGAACCTATTTACTGGATTTTGTGGTTGTTGGTAGACCCCAAGGCCTGTTCATTTAATGTTTATTAATTGGTTCTTTTATTAATCAGGTATAACCGTCCCGCTACCTGTTTACTCCCGGCCACTGCATTATTAGTTCATTTTTGAGACTGCTCCATTTCTCAATAACCTATTTTACTTTTGATTTATTTAAAACAAACTGAAGGTTAGCCAAGCCACTGATGTAAAAATCAAGCTTTAGTGTGTCAAAATAATTAAGAAAATTATGGGTTTAAATAATCAAATTTATAGAATCTTAATTTTGAGTATTTAATACCTGGAGCACCCGTTCCGGATAATCGGTGATAATACCATCAACTTCTAACTCTATCATTTTTTTAATGACTTCAGGCTCATTAACCGTCCAGGGAATTAATTTCATTTCCATAGTTTTAATAGAATCTACAAAAGCAGCATTTTTTACTAATCCATAATTCGGACTGTAAATTTCCGGTCGGAATTTAAGTAAATCAAGGTTTTTTTGAATCCCTCCAGTATATACCAAATAGCCGGTTTCAACTTCAGGATATTTTTGATGAATTTGATTGAGAATATTGACATCAAAAGATTGTAAATTCATTTTTTCCTGAAGGTTTTTATCCTGAATAACCTGCATCACCAATTCTACGAACTCTTTAGGTTCCGGCTGATAAGTACCATATTCATTTTCTGAAGATTTCAATTCAATATTATATTTTACCTCGTCCAGATTATTCTTTTTTATAAAATTTTCTATGGAGTCTATCGCTTCGGCAAGTAAAGGTTTATAGGTTTTTCCCTTTTGCTGGTCAGGAAATAATTTATTTCCTTTAGAACCAACATCAAATTTCCTGATGCTATCGTATGTCATCTCGTAAAGGTTAAATTTTTCCTGATTTTCTTCAGAAATTGTTTCGCCCGATGGAGTCAAAACATATAGCGAATGCATAAATGGCTCGTGGGACACCACTACTTTTTTATCTTTGGAAATTACTACATCCATCTCGATCACGTCGACGTCTTTTTCTACCGCACTTATAAATGCAGGGATACTATTCTCGGGAAAATTCCCCCTATCACCACGATGCCCCTGCACCTGAATACTTGTTACTTCCGATTTGGTTCCTTGATCCTCTTGTTTTTGCTCTTTATCATTCTTACAACCTCCAGCAATTATCAAGAAAGCAAGTAATATGTTTTTTATAATTTTCATCTTAATTAATTTTAAAATAAAGGCCCACCCGTAAAAATAAAGAACTTTGGGCAGGCCTTGCAAAAGAAACACAAAATTTAAACTCAACTACTCAACGGGTTCTGCTAATCGATAACTACTCTTAGCCCTATGGGTTTTCCCAAACATATCAGTGGCTTTTATTTCTATTGTATGTTGACCAGTTTCCAGTTTCGTGGGAATATCACCCCGCCATAAATGCTCAGTTTTAATAGGATTAGAGGATCTCCTGCCGTGCATCAATTCTTCGGTTAAATCCCATTCATATACCATTTCTACGTAGGAAGGATCGTATTCTTCCAAATATTGCATTTCATTCCAATCACCATCATCAACTCGATATAGTACCTCATCGCCTTGGGTTCCCATAAAGAAATTCACATAAATCCCTGCCTTGGTTCTCCTACCCTTGGCAACTACTTTTGGCGAAAAAACCTCCATTTGATATGCTGCAGGTTTTCCGGCAACTTTATAATCTATACTATAATCACTTCCGTTGAAATTAATAAACGCATAGCCTTTTGGGGTACCGTCTCGCATTGTGGAAACCGGAATATTATTTTCATCCAATTTTCCCGAATACCAATCACCTGAAGTAGTCCCTACATTGTAGTGATGATGTGGCTTATCCTGCTGCCACCCCTCTTCTTTGCTAAAGAAATCCTGGCGCTGAATATGCGTATGCGCAGAAAGTGAAAGCGTGTTTGGGAATTCTTTTAATAGTTGAAAAAGCCGGTCCCGGTCTTCATCGCGAAAAGTATCTACGCCATCGGGTTCACTAAGAGGAATATGCATCGCGATGACGACAAGGTGATTTTTTGGCACATGCTTTAGGTTACTTTCTATAAACTCAAACTGGTCTTCCCTAAAACCTCCCCAATAACCTTTTCCATCCCGGGGATCCGGATATAAAATATCATCCAAAATCAGGAAATGTACCTTGCCGTAATTAAAAGCGTAATTGGCGGGGCCAAAATGTGCTTCGTAGGTTTCATCGGAAAGCATATCGTTTTCCACATCAAAATTTATATCATGATTACCCAGCAAATTGTACCACGGGATTCCCACCTTCTTTACGGCTTTTATATATGGATTAAAGAGATCCAGGTCATTTCCTACCAAATCTCCAAGACTTAAACCAAATGGAACATTCTCTATCCCTTCCACT